>NZ_JAFCVN010000002.1:0-613614 GCF_049897065.1 Pseudomonas sp. DWP2-2
GGCCCGCGGTTGTGTTGGGGGGGGGGGTGGTGGGCGCTGCGCCCACCCCCCCCCCCCCCCCCCCCACCCCCCCGCTCCCACAAGGGGGCGTGTCAACTCAGGGAAATAGTCAGCGGGTCGACACTGGGCGTTTCACCCACACTGGCGACAGGCTCGAACCAGAACCGGTGACATACAGCACCGCCGCTTCACCGCGTTCCAACGCAACCGGCTTCACATCGCCGACTTTCTTGTCACCGTCATACAACGCCAGGCTCACTTTCACCGGGTTGATCTCACGCTCGCCACGGCCCTTGGCAGCCACCGACTTGACCACATCGGTCTTGCCGTCGGCGGTTTTCAGGGTCAGGGCCTTGTCGCTGAGGTTCTGCACGCGCACCAGGGATTTCTGCTTGTTCTTGAACGGGGGCTCTTCAATCAACTGCGGCTGGCCGCTGCCACTGTTGACCAGGGTGTAGTAGTGGTCGGCAGCCAGTTTGACCGGCAAGGTCTGGCTGCCGACCTTGGCGCTGTAGTCGCCGCCCGGCATGAAGCTGAAGTCGCTGCTGGCCAGTGGCGCAACGTCGCTGAGGTTGGTGCTGCCGACGGTGGCGCTGACTTCCTGGTTGCTGGCGTTGTAGATACGTACAAAGCTGGAGCCTTTTGGTGCGGTCGGGCCGTACAGGGCGGCATCACCGGCAGCGAAGGCCGACAGGGATACGAAGCTCAAGCCCGCTGCGATAGCCAGGGTTTTAGCGAGACGACGAGGAGTAGTAGTGAAAGTCATTGTGAGTTACCTCTCTTTCAGTTTTGCGCCCGGTCGGGCGTCTCGGATTTAGATGTGTTGATTGCCATGTTCTGTTGGCGCGAACCGGCTTGTTTAAGCTGCGCAACCCAGGCTGGGTCGGCATCACCGATTTCGTTGTTAACGGGCAGATAGCGTTCAGGAAACTCCCAGATCAGCACCTGGGGCGGGCTGTTCTTGAAGTCATCACTTTTGAGATAGCTGAGCATCGGCAGGATCGGGCCATGGCCGTCTTCGGCGTAGCTGACCACGTCGCTGTGCAAGGCTTGCTTGAGTGCGCCGACGAAGTTCCAGTTGGGGTTGGCGCTGTAGCTGGTGCCGACCAGTGCCACCGGGGTTTCGCTGTCGCTGAACAGCGCGTCATCACCTTTCTCTTCGGCCAGGTGGGTGACGCGTTTTTCCAGCGGCTCTTTGGGCGGCATCAGGTTTTCGAACAGCGGGTCCAGGGGCAGGAACAAACGCAGGTCGCCTTTATGCGGTTCGGTTTTCTCGGCCTCGGTGACAAAACGCTGCGGCTCGCCGCTCAGTGGGGTCTTGTCGGCAATCGCCTTGGCCAATTGCTTGGCGGCGACTTCGGCACCGTCCGGGGTCCAGTGGGTATCGGTACGCAGGAACACCTGCTTGCCGGCGAGCTTGGCCTGTTGCAGCGGGCCGAGCAGGTCTGGCGCCGGGATGTTGTCTGCCGCCACGCGGGCGTGGAAGTCCTGGTACAGGTTGGCGTGGATGCTCGCCGGTTTCACCTCACCCAAGTGCTCCGGGTACAGGCGTACCTTGGCCGGCACGATCGCCATCACCAGTTGGATGCCCTGGGCCTTGAGCTTCTGGCGTACGCCTTCGACCAGCGCGTAGTTGCCTTGCAGGTTCTGGTCTTCGTTGACGGCGGGGTTGAATTCCTCGTCGCTGTATAACCAGTGGTCACGGCCCAGCACCACGCCAGGGCGGCCTTCATTGAACAGCTTGTAGTCCAGCGCTGCCCACAGGTTGGTGCCCAGGCGCTTGATCGGGAACTCGTCGTCGTAGTGAGTCTCGACGGCTTTGGTCCAGCGACCGTTAAGCACCGTGGCATCGGCGTTGGTGCTGAAGCCAAAGAAGCTGCGCAGTGACCAGGCGCCCAGTGCCAGCAGCAGCACCAGGAACAGGCTTATGTAGAGGACGCGTAATGAACGGGTCATGGTCGGCTCCCTCAGAATTGGAAGTAAAGGAACGGCGAGAAACTCTGCGCCGACAGTTTGAGAATCGACGCCACGAACAGCAGCAGCACCGCAGCGCGCATGGCGTAGCGTGGCCAGTCAGCGGTCCAGTAGGCCGGTTGCACGGCAGCGTCACGGCCCACGCTGAAACCGGGCTCGTGGATGCTGCCAGGATTGTCGCCGGGTACGGCCTTGATCAGGCTCGGGTCGGCTGGCTTGGCCTTGTCGGCCGGGCGGTTGGTGTAGAAGTCGCGCAGGCCGAAAAACGCCAGCGTTGCGTAGGCCACCACCAGGGTTGCCACTTGCAGGCCGGTAAGGTTGGCGCGGTTGAGTTCCGACAACGACCATTCGCTGAAGCTGAACATCGCACCGTACATGCGCCCGGCAACGTGCAGGTTTTCGGCGCGGAAGATCACCCAGCCCATCACCACCAGCAGGAAGGTGAAGGCCCAGCGCAGCACATTGAAACTGCGCGGCGCGGTGTTCAGGCCAATGGCTTTTTCAATCGCCAGCCACATGCCGTGCCAGGCGCCCCACACGATGTAGGTGATGTTGGCACCGTGCCACAGGCCACCGAGCAGCATGGTCAGGAACAGGTTGCGGTAAGTGGTCAGGGTGCCTTTGCGGTTGCCGCCCAGGGTGATGTACAGGTAGTCACGCAGCCAGGTGGACAGGCTGATGTGCCAGCGCCGCCAGAACTCGGTGATCGACTGGCTGATGTACGGCTGCTTGAAGTTTTCCATGAAGCGGAAACCCATCATCAAGCCCAAGCCAATGGCCATGTCGCTGTAGCCGGAGAAGTCGAAGTACAACTGCGCGGTGTAGGCCAGCGCGCCGAGCCAGGCATCGCCTGTTGTGGGGTTTTGCAGGGCGAAGCAATGGTCGGCCACCACCGCCAGGGTGTCGGCAATAAAGACCTTCTTGATGAAACCCTGCATGAACCGCGTGCAGCCCTCGGAGAATTTATCCAGGGTGTGGGTGCGGTTGTTGAACTGGTCGGCCAGGTCACGAAAGCGCAGCACGGGACCGGCGATCAGGTGCGGGAAGATCGCCACAAACGCCGCAAAGTCGATGAGGTTGCGAGTCGCCGGAGTGTCGCCACGGTACACGTCGATGATGTAGCTGATGGACTCGAAGATGTAGAACGAGATCCCGATCGGCAACAGCACGTGGGTGAGGATGAACGGCTCCAGTCCCGCGGACTTCATCATCACATTGATGCTGTCGACGCCGAAGTTGGCGTACTTGAAGTAGCCGAGGATGCACAGGTCGACCGCCACGCCGAGCAACAGCCAGCGCTGCGCCGGCTTGGTGCGCACACCGGCGGCACCGACCTTGAGGCCGATCCAGTAGTTCCACAGCGTGACGGCCGCGAACAGCGCCAGGAAGTCCACTCGCCACCAGGCGTAGAACACGTAGCTGGCAATCAGCAGCAGCAGGTTGCGATAGCGTTGCCCGCTTAAGTAGTACAAGCCGAGAAAGATCGGCAAGAACAGAAACAGGAACACATTGGACGAGAAAACCATCCCGATCTCTCCATGTTTAACCAACAGTCAAGGGCCGGAGCCCCCCCAAACCCCCCCACGATTTCGGGGGAGGTTGTGATCGTTCCCACGCTCTACGTGGGAATGCCTCTTGTGACGCTGTGCGTCACGCTTTGGGACGCAGAGCGTCCCGTGCTGCATTCCCACGCAGAGCGTGGGAACGATCAGCGACTAGCTGCCTTTGTTGCCTTTTTCGTGCGCCGGGTCGTAGACCTTGGTCAGGTCGCCGCCCAGGCGGAAGGTCTTGAACGGTTGCATGCCATGCTTGCGTTCGATCACGTCCGGGGCGCAGGTGTAGAGGGTGCAGAAGGGCTCAAGCCAGGCAAATTTCATGTCTTCCTTGAGGTCCTTCATGTCCTGCTCTTTGCCGTTCTTCTGCTCGAAGATGTCCGGGTCTTTCACCCCGGCCAGCACCTTGTCGCCCAGGCGCTTGAGCGCGCTGTTGTTTTCCTGGCGCAGGTCCACGCCGTTGACCAGGGCAAAGCTGGCGATCATCGACAGCGGCGGCAGGGCGTAGTTGTGGTACGACAGGGCGCGTTGCTGGCGCTTCAATTCGTTCGGCAGGAAGCCCTGGTCATCGACCTGGTTCACGCCGACCTTGTATTCCTTCACCGCCCAATCAAACAGGTCGCGGCGGTTGGTAGCGATGGACGTTGCCATCACCGACCAGGCGGCCCAGTAGGAGTGGTTGTTGGTTTTTTCCAGGGGCAGGTTGTCCCAGTCGCTCACCACCTGGTCGGCCAGCTTGTTGAACCAGGCTTCGATTTGCTGGGCTTCCTGCGGGTGCTTGGCCAGCGGCTGCGACTCGGAGAACTTCAAGCGCACATAGGCCGAGGCCATGCTGCCCAATGCCCATTTGCGCATGGACTTGCCGGTGTGGTTGAAGTCCTTGGACATCAACGCATCGGCCTTGGCCCATGACACCAGCCAGTTGAGCGTGCATTCGAGCTGCTGTGGACGGCCGTCGCGCATGAACTGCATCACGCGCTTGCTGGTGTCTTTTTCCAGCTTGGTGATGTCGGCGGTGCTGTCGCGAAAGGCTTTTTCCGACTGCACATTCAGGGTCGAACGGGCCTTGTCGGAGCCTTCGTACTTGCTGCGAAACTGCAATGGCCCGGTGTAGGGCGTTGGCATGCTGTCGCAATCATTCTTGAAGTCGCCGGTCTTGAACGCTTCGATCGGTGCGAAATAGCCCTGGGGCGGGCGCAACGGCGCGGCCGCATTCACGGAGCCGGCAAACACGGCCAGGCCCAGCAGGGTAGGGAGCAATAACTTTTGCATAAGTAACCTCACTTCCCGAGTTGGGCGGTCTGCTGACCACCGCTTGGGAATACGTTGCGTGTGCAAATTTTCGCTTCAACCTTCTGCGCCGCAGTGCCCGCTTCGGGGCCCTGCACTTCCACGGCCAGCAAGTTCTGCGAGGCCCAGTCTTCATCGGTGCGCAGTTCAAAGGCGAAACGCCCGTCTGTATCGGATGTTTCGGGTTTCTCGATCTTGATGTCCTCGTGGCGCCCGTTCATGTACCAGAGGGTGGCTTGCAAGGTTTTCACCGACGGATCGGCGAAGCGGATATCGACCTGATGGTTGGCGTTGCGCAGGTCTTTGTTCGCGCTGTTGACCATCAGTTCGTTTTTGCCCGGTTTGAGCGTGGTGCTGGCCGACATCTGCGCGGTCTTGCCTTCGCAGCCGTTGTCCAGCAGCGCCATCATCTGGCGGTAGATGGTTTCCTGGTCGAGGCGGTACAGCGGCGAGAATTCCCAGATCAGGATCTTCGGTGGGCTCTTCTGGAATTCATCGCTGCCCAGGTACTGCAGCATCGAGCCTTCCAGGCCGCCGCCGGGGAAGGCGACGTTGAGGATGTCAGCGCCGATTTCTTCTTCCAGGAAGCCGGCGAAGTTGTAGTTCTTGCCGCTGTGGCTGGTGCCCACCAGGGTGATCTGCGGGTTGCCCGAATCGCCGAACAGGTCGCCGTCACCGGCTTCGCCCTTGGGTTCGGTGGTGAACTGGTCCATGTACTGGATCGCATAGCTGGTGCCGCACAGTTGCCCGGCCATGTTGTGCAGGGTGCCGGTCTTGCCCATGCGGCCCGAGCGCTTGGTCTCGAACTCACGCTTGGGAATCTCGGCATATTCCGGCATCTGCTTGACCTTGGCCGCGACGATTTTCGCGGTGCGCTGGGCGCCGTACGGGGTCCAGTGCTGGTCGCCACGGAAGTAGAAATCGTGGGCCGGCAACTCATCCGGCAGTTGCTCGTTGGTCAGCGGCGACAAGTCTGGCACCACGTAGCCCATCTTGGCGAAACGACCGAGCATGGTCTTGTAGTTGGTCAGGGCCTTGTCGAAATCGTACTTGGCCTTTTCCTCAGGGTTGAGCTTGTTGCGGTTCACCAGGCCACGGGTCGGCTGGTAGACCACCACCAGTTCCACGCCCTTGCTCTTGAACGCATCGTGCAACTGCTGCATGCGCTTGTAGCCGGCCGGGGTGGTGTCGAACTCGGTGCGCAGGTCTTCCTGGGTACGGAACAGCCAGTCGCCCTGGGCTTGCACTAAGGTGGTGAAGTTCTGCTGGTAGCGCGTGGTGTAGTTCTTGGCGTCATGGGCGGCCGGGCACAGGCTGCAGCACGGTTCGGCGGTGAAGGTAGGGGCTTGCACTTCATCGGCGCGTACGCCCTGGCTGGCCGCCAGCAGGCCGAGGGTCAGACCCGAGAGGCTCAGCAGTTTGATCATGTGTGGGTGCATAAGGGTCATCCTCAGTCCTGCAATTCGGTCTGGCGTTCGACGGGGTCGATCAGCACGGCTTTCTGCTGGCGCACCAGCAGGTCGAGAATTTCTTCCTGGCGGTCACCCAGGATGCCGGAGAAGCTGATACCGCTGGATTTGGTCGGCGCCAGCATCGACACGCGATACAGCTCGATACTCAACGGCGAGTCGATAGACAGCGGCCCGCTGCCGTTACCCGCCAGTTCACCGCCAACCACGATCAGCGAGACCTTGGCATCGAACGGGTCGAGGGCGATGTCGCGGTCGGTGTCGGTCAAGTCCTTGATGTGGCCGTACACGCCGGTCAGGCCGTTGGCCATCGAGGTGTTTTCGTAGAGCTTGATGTTCACGCTGTTACGCACGCGGATCCCGTGGCGACGGTTGCTGATCACCTTGTTGCCCCACAGCAGGTTGTCGCCGCTCTCATAGAGGGTGATGCCGTCGGTGTGGTTGCGGTAGATCTCGTTGTCGGCGATCAGGTTGTTCACGCTGTTACGGTCGATCACCAGGCCCGAAAGCTTGTTGTCGTAGCTGCGGTTGTTGAAGATGAAGCTGTCGTTCACTTCCCGGGAAATGATGATGCCGTGTTTCTTTTTGGTGCCGTACACGGTGTTGTCCGCGATGATCAGGCCGTGGGAACGGTCATGGGGGTCGATGCCGTAGACGATGTTGTCTTTGTAGGTATTGCCCTTGATCACAAAGCCTGTGGTCTCGTAGCAGTAGAAGCCGTACCACATGTCCGAGAACTCGGAGTCGATGATCCAACCGGTCGGCTCGGGGCGCTTGAGCACCTTGGCCATGTTCGGCGTGTACTGGGAAATACTCACCCCGTAGGACTTACTGTTGGCGTAGCCGAAGCTGGCCATCTTGGTCTTGGAGATATAGGTCTCGGTGCCGCCCCAGGCCAGCAGGAACGGGCGGAACTCCTTGGCCGACTTGAACAGCGCCGGGCCGTTGGCTTTTTCATCCCAGCCGGTGACCTTGGTGTCACGCACGAACAGCTGGCCGTCGTTGATCAAAAACGAGCCGGCTTGCTGGGACAGGCGCAGTTCCTGGGTATTTTTGTCGATATCGAGGATGCCCTTGCGACCGACCACGATCGGCAGCTTGGCCAAAAAGACACCCGGCGACGTTTCGCTGAAGTACTGCTTAGGCACCTTGCCCAGCAGGTCCTTGAGGTTCATGTAGCCGTCGTCGACGAAGATCGCCTGGGGAATGCCATGCTGGCGCACCACCCATTCGGCCATCTTGTTATCGCCGCCGATAAAGTCCTTGAGCGCGTCTTCTTGCATCATGCGGCGGATGCTGATTTTGCCCGCCTTGGTCTTGACGATTTTCTTTTCCATCGCCTGCGCGGTGTAGCCCGACAGGTCGGGCAGCGCCGGCTTGGCCATTTCCAGCGGCGCGGTGGGCGGGCTGGAGATGGTGTAAGTTTTGGCCTGTTGCAGTTCCTTGGCGATGATCGGCGCCTTGGCCGCCGTATCGGCAAACGCTGTGGCGCTGGCCATCAGCATTGCCGCGACGAGTAGGCTTTGAGCATTCATGGCGCAGGCTCCCATCAGAATTTCCAGACCACGTCGACAAACGCGCGGTGCATGTAGGAGTCGACCTGGCTGCCATAGGCATCGCCGGGCTTGAACACGCCGGCACGCAAACGCACCAGGGCTGAAGGCTCGTCGATCGACTGGCTCAGCGCCGCTGGCAGCAAGCCTTTCTTGAAGTACTTGGTGACCACCAGGTCCATTTCTTGGCCGAGGTCTTTCTTGCCGTCTTCCAACGGCAGGGAGGTGCTGGAGAGGATCGCGCCGGTGACGTCATCGGTGTTGTTCTGCACCGCGTCGATGCCGTTGCTGCCCACCGGCTTGTTGCCGTCCACGCGCCAGAACTTGTGGTACACCAGGCTGGCGTCGTAGTCCTCGCGCAGTTGCCAGGAACCGAACAGGCTCATGGACTGCATGTTGTTCATTTCGCCGCGAAACGCTTCACCGAAGCGATGCACGCGGGACTGGGTGCCGGTCCAGTTCGAACGGTTGCTTTGCAGGCCGTTCTGTTCGTACTCGGCACTGGCGCGCGAGTACGCGGCACCCACTTGCCACTGCGGATCCAGGCGCAGGCGCACGCCGATATCGGTGGCCCAGCCGCTCAGGTCATCGCTGCGCTTGGCGCTGGTGGGGCGTGTGCCGTCAGCGTTCAAGGCGTTGACCTTGTCGCGGTCGCCGCGCATGCCGGTGATGCTTGCCCAGTAGTTGACGGTGTTGGTGTTGCGCCAGTTGTAGGCGTCGCTGTTGGCTTCGATGCCCAGCCAGGTCAGGTCGCCGTTTTCGCGCTTGTCCAACGGGTCGCTGGCGACACCCGGTTCGGCGTAGTCGAGCTTGCCGTCGTCATGGGTGTGGTGGCCGCGCACGCCGATCCACTGGCCCGGCGTCCACTGGTAGGCAGCGTCGGCGTAGAAGTGCTGGCGGTCTTTGTCGACCGGCGACAGTTCCTTGAGGTCGGTGCGGTATTCGCTGAAACGTTCGGCAGCGCCGACGTTGGCCTTGAGCAGGGTGGTGTCGAAGGTCCAGTTCAACGCTTCGATGTTGGTGTCGCGCCACTGGCCGTCGTCATTGCGCAGGCGCTGGCGGCCGAACTTGAGGATCTCGCCGGGGTAGGGCGTGAAGCCGCTGTAGCCGACCCAGAACTCACGCAGGGCCAGGTAGTTTTTCTTGGCCTTGCGGTCGTCGTTGCTCGACTGCTGCTCGGTGGTGTCATCGGCCGACTGTTGCAGGGTGTCGGTCTCGATGATATCGCTGGAAACCACTGCCTGGCCCATGGCGTAGGCGCTCCATGCGCCGCTTTCGCCGTAGATCCAGGGGCGCAGGTCGAGGCCGATACCGTTGACGTCACCGCCTTTCTGGGTGCCGAGGTCGCGGTCATCTTCAGACTGCGCGGTGGCTTTGACTTCCAGGCCGAAGTTCTTGGCTTCGGTGAGCGCGGCCAGGGTCGGGCACGACCACAGCAGGGCGAAGGTCAGGCCGATACCGGCCTTGACGAATGGGTTGAGCTTCATAGGGATTCCTCGCCGTCTTCTTCTTGCAGGGCGTGCAGTTGCAGCGTGCTTTGGGCCAGGGTGCCGCGGGCGGCCAGTTCCTGTTGCACCAGGCGTTGGCCTTCGGCGCGTTGCTCAGGCGTCAGCGGCGCTTCGAGCTGGGTGGCCAGGTCATTGGCCTCTGGCGTGTCCTGGGCCTTGGCCAGTTGGCTGAAGACATAGGCGTTCAACGGGTCGGGCTTGGTGCCCTTGCCTTGAGAAAACAGCTGGGCAATGGCGAAGTCGGCGCTGTTCTGGCCGTTGCGCGCTGCGGTCAGCAGGTGGTCGAGGGCTTTTTGCGGGTAGACCTTGCCCAGGTAGCCACGGCGGTAAATCTGGCCGAGGTAGTAATCGGCGGCCACTTCACGGCCCACGGCTTTCTCGAAATGCGCCTCGGCAGCCTTGGCATCGGCCGGCACCCACTTGCCTTCGTAGTAGAGCTTGCCCAGCAGCAATTCGGCGCGTGGCTGGTCGGCGGCACGGCCGTTGTCGAGGTACTTCATCATCTGGTCGACATCGCCCAGTTCGGGGAAGTCGTAGAGCAGTTGCGCCAGGCTGACCCAGGACGCCGGGTAGCCAGGGGCGATTTTTTCCAGCAATGCCTGGGCAGTTTTTTCGTCCGGGGTACCGAGGGTGGCATCGCCGAGTACGCGGGCCACGCTGTCGACGCGCTGCGCAGTCACGGTGCCACGGCTGACGCCTGCTTCCATTTGCTTGAGCAGTTCGGCCTGTTGTTCCGGCTGCTGTTTTTTCTGATAGACCGTGGCCAGTTCGACATAGCAGATATCGGTGGTGTTCAGCGCGGCTTTGCAGATGCGCTCCACATCATCCAGATGCTGGTCGTAGGTACCCTGGGTGCGATACAGCAGTACCTGAGCCAGGCCTGCCTCCGGGTAACCCGCCGCCTGCCATTGGCTGATCTGCTGCTGGGCATTCACGTTGGGAAAACTGTGGGGGTATTGCAGGTACAGCATTGCCAGCGGGATCAAGGTATTGCCTTCACCATTGGCAAAGGCTTTTTTCAGCAGGCTTTCGGCTTCATGGTGTTCGGCCTCAGTGGCGCCGGGCTTGGCCGCCAACAGGCGACCCAGGCGTGCCTGGGCACGCGGCGACGTATCTGCCGCCGCACGGTAGGTGGCTTCGGCCTGTTTGATTTGCGCCGGGTCACGGGTGCCGACCTGGATATCGGCCAGGCCCACCTGGGCCTCGCTGTAGCCCAGGTCTGCCAGTTGCTGGTAATTCTGCTGCGCGGTGACGGTGTCGCCGCGCTTGAGGGCTTCGTTGGCCAGGCGCTGGTCGGGCAGGCCGGCGCAACCGGCCAGGCTGATTGCTAGGGCGATCAACGCTACCGAACCAATGTGGGCACTGCCTTTGTGGCGAGGGAGCTTGCTCCCGCTGGGGGGCGCAGCGCCCCCAAAAGCCGGCTCCAGCTGCGCTGTCGAGCGGGAGCAAGCTCCCTCGCCACAGCAAGCCCGCTCCCACAGGGATTGTGGTGTTTTTGAGAGAGTCATCACAGGCATGTCCTCGCTTACAGACCGTGAGCCATGGCTTTGTCGATCAGCCAGTTCAGCGATGGGCCACGGTCGCTGGTGACTTCCACCGGGCGGCCGGCGTAGGTGCTGTCCAGCGGTGCATCAGGCTTGATCTGCACGCGGATGTCGGAGGACAGGTCGGCGCTGTTCAGGCTGGTGCTGCTGACGATGGTGCCGGTGCGCACTTGTTCTTCGTCGGCGACCTGAAAGCTCACCGGCGTACCTGGGCGTACATCGCCAAACTGGCGGTAGGTGAAGCGTGCTTCCACATTAGCCTGGCTGCCACGCGGCACCAGTTGGAAGATCACATCGCCCTTGCTGGCGTACTGGCCGTCGGCGACCAGTTGCTGGGCCACCACGCAATCGCACGGCGAAGTCAGGGTGCCGGTCATTTGCTTGCCGAACAGTTCTTCGACCTTGGCCGGTTGCAACTGGTCTTCGTCCAGGTGGCCCTTGAGTACATCGAGCATGCTGGTGCTGAAAGTCGCCAGCGGCGCGCCCTTGGCTGCTACCGAATCACCCTTGAGCAGGCTTTGCACGGTGCCGTCACGGGGCATGGTCACGTTCATGCCCGGTACGCTGACGAGGCCGGCCTGGGCGTGGCTGACGAAGTACATGCCGTAGAGCGACTTGACCACAAAACCGAAGGCCGCCAGGCCCACCAGGAAGATCGCCAGGCTGAAGGTCACGGCGCGCAGGCGACCGAACGCGGTCATGCCGCTGCCGCCGTCCTTGACCTTGCGTGCCTTGGTGAAGTTGTCGCGTTGCAGGGTCGCGAGTACGTCGCCCATGGTCACGATGTCACCGGACAGGTGCGAGGTGATCAGGTGGCGCAGGGTAGAAATATCCTGGGCATCGAGGTTCTGGAACTGGCAACCGGTGCGGCCGGTCTGGCGGTCGTAGGAGCGAATCTGCAGCTCCACGTCCATGGCCAGGCCGAGGTTATCGATCACGAACTGCAGGCGGCCCTTGTGCACTTGGCCGATGGTGAGCGGCTGGGTGGCGGTGAAAGCCAGGCCGCCGGCGGACAGGTCGATAACCTTTGCTTCGGTCGGCGTGCGGTCGCTGTTGAAGAAGCGCAGCTTGGCCGGGATTTTCACCCGGGCGTGTTGGCGCTGGGCTTCGGATTCGTGGACAACGTTGGCGTTTACTTGGCTATTCATCGGGTGTAATTCCTAGGTTAATTCAGGCTTGGCAGGGTCAGACCATCATCAGCAACACGGCAACGAAGATGCTGCCGGCGGAGAAGGTCATGGTCCGAGACGACCAGGTGTTGAACCAACGTTGAAAGCTGGCCAAATCGCGGGTCAGTTTGGTGTCCTGGCGGGTCCAGGACTGTTGATCAAGGCGGAAGAACACGTAGATCTTCACCAACGCGCCCATGATCTGGTTGTAATAGAGAATCAGCGGGTAGGCCGGGCCGATCTTGTGGCCGGAGCACGACAACAGCAGGGTGAGGATCAGGCGGGTAATGCCGATCCATAGCAGGTAGGCGAGGATGAACGCGCCGCCGTACTTGAAGGTGGCGATCATGGCCACGGTCAGGCCGAGCAGGGAGGTCCACATCGATACGCGCTGGTCGAACAGCACCACGCTGGTGAACAGGCCGAGGCGACGCACGCCCAGGCCCAAGGCACGGGAGTTCTGGCGCAGGTTGTTGCCGTACCAGCGGAACATCAGCTTGCGGCTGGCCTTGATAAAGCTCTTTTCCGGCGGGTGTTCCACGGTGTTGATGGCGGCGTCCGGCACGTAGAAAGTGTCGTAGCCCAGGCGCATCAGGCTGAACCAGCTGGACTTGTCATCCCCGGTGAGGAACTTGAAGCGGCCCAGGCGCCAGTGTTGCAGCGAGTCGCTTTCCACGTCGGCGATAAAGCCCGGGTCAGTCACTACGCTGGCGCGGAACACCGACATGCGCCCGGTCATGGTCAGCACGCGCTTGGACAGGGCCATGGAGCACATGTTGATGTGGCGTTGGGCGAAGCGCAGTTTGTGCCATTCGCTCATGATGTAGCCGCCGCGCACTTCGCAGAATTCGTTGGTGGTCAGGCCACCGACATTGCCGAACAGCTGGAACCACGGCACGGTCTTGCGCACTACGCCTTCGGCCAGCACGGTGTCGCCATCGATCACGGCGACCACGGCGCGGTCGTCCGGCAGGTGGCGCGAGATGGCGCGAAAACCGAAGGCCAGGCCGTCACGCTTGCCGGTACCAGCGATGCGCACGAAGTCGAGCTTGACGTGAGCCGGCGGGTTCATCTTTTCCCAGAGGCTTTTCACCAGCAGCTCATCGGACATTTCCACCAGCGAGCACACCACGGTGGTGGGGAAGCCGCAGTCGATGGCTTCGCGAATCACCGAGCTGTAGACCTGGGCGGTGGTCAGCGCGTCGATACGAAAACTGGTGACCATCAGGAACACATGGGACGGGTCGGCGGCCTTGCCCAGCTTGCGCACTTTGCGGCGCAGGTGCGGGTACACCACATACAGGAACAGCATGCCGCGAAAGAAATGCGTCGCGCCCATCGAGTAGCGCCAGATACCCACGGCACCAATCAGGAAAATAAAATTCTTCGATTGCGAATCGAAGGTGCTGGCTGGCAGAGCCAGAGCTAGAAGCGCTAAAAGCCCCAGAAATAGTAGCCAGCCAGTCGCTTGGTTTAACCGTTGCATATTCGCGTCCGTCACAGAGAAGTCGGGCGGCAAGCCACAAGCTACAAGCCGAAAACCAGCGCTTCTAACTTGCAGCTTGCCGCTTGAAACTAGCCGCTGCTCCTTACCAACAAATACCTTCGGTACGGCCGCTCACGCTGGTGGCCTTGGACATGAAGCCCACCAGGTCGACCACTTGCTTGCCGTGCGGGGCTTCGTGCGCCAGGGCGCGGAACTTCTCGTCACGGTTACCGAGGATGATCACGTCGGAGTTGTTGATCACTTCGTCGAAGTCCGAGTTGAGCAGGGACGACACGTGCGGGATCTTGCCTTCGATGTAGTCCTTGTTCGCGCCGTGCATACGGGCGTACTCGACGTTGCTGTCATAGATGCTCAGGTCGTAGCCCTTGCCGATCAGCATTTCCGCCAGTTCTACCAATGGGCTTTCACGCAGGTCATCGGTACCGGCCTTGAAGCTCAGGCCCAGCAGGGCGACTTTGCGCTTGTCGTGGCTGGAGACGATGTCGAAGGCGTTCTGCACCTGGGATTCGTTGCTGCGCATCAGCGAGTTGAGCAACGGTGCTTCCACGTCCAGGGAGCCGGCGCGGTAGGTCAGGGCACGCACGTCTTTTGGCAGGCACGAACCGCCGAAAGCGAAGCCTGGGCGCATGTAGTACTGGGACAGGTTGAGGGTCTTGTCCTGGCAGACCACTTCCATCACTTCACGACCGTCAACGCCGACGGCCTTGGCGATGTTGCCGATCTCGTTGGCGAAGGTGACTTTGGTGGCGTGCCATACGTTGCAGGTGTACTTGATCATCTCGGCAACGGCGATGTCCTTGCGGATGATCGGCGCGTCGAGTTCTTCGTACAGCGACTGCAGGACGTCGCCGGAGGCTTTGTCGAACTCGCCGATAACGGTCATCGGTGGCAGGTCGTAGTCGGCGATGGCGGTGGATTCACGCAGGAATTCCGGGTTGACCGCGACGCCGAAATCAACACCGGCTTTCTTGCCGGAGCAGTCTTCGAGGATCGGGATTACCACGTTGGCCACGGTGCCCGGCAGTACGGTGCTGCGCACCACGACGGTGTGGCGGGTGGTCTTGTCACGCAGTACAAAACCGATCTCGCGGCATACCGACTCGATGTAGTTCAGTTCCAGGTCGCCGTTCTTCTTGCTCGGCGTACCGACGCAGATCATCGACAGGTCGGTGTCGCGGATGGCTTCGGCGAAGTTGGTGGTACCGCGCAGTCGACCGGTTGCGATGCCTTGGCTCAACAGTTCGCCCAGACCCGGTTCAACGATGGGGGATTTACCCGCATTGATCAGGTCGATCTTGTCCTTGGAGATGTCTACGCCGACCACTTCATGGCCACGGGCAGACAGGCAACCGGCACACACGGCGCCAACGTAACCCAAACCAAATATGCTGATGCGCATCGCAATTACCTCTATGTTTAAATCATGCCATTAGATGGCCGGAGTTCATGTTTGCAAGCGTCACTGATGCCGCGAAAGTTAGGCGAATAGACGCCGACTTACCGCGTGCAGGCATGTTAAATAGCGAGTGACTAACTATTGCACTCAAGTTGTGCGCAACGTGGCCTTGTTATTGGGGCTTGCCCTGAAATGCAGCCGGTTTTCCATGGCGGAAGGGGCCGGCGCCAGTGCCGCAGGGCTTTGATACAGGCAAGAAGCCTTTTGATATCAACGCCTTGGGTGTTAACACTGGCTCATTTAGGTCAGCGCTGCCTTGGCCTTTAGGGGTTGGCAATGAGTCCTTATCGCCGCCCTCAACTCAATCAGTTGATGATATGACCCTCGAGCCAAAGTGCTTTATGACAACTTGGCTACTTCCATTGGTCGGTATGTAAGTCATCTCTTACGTAAACAGAGAATTTCGTTACCGGTGGTATGAGCGGTGCTTCAAGACGAAGTTCCGGGCCGCTCATCCCCTTTGCGGAAATTTTTTGAAATATTAGAAAAGATGGCACTAGTACTATATTGATAGCACTTGCTATTTAGGCCAGTAGTTATGGGGAGTTGGTGCGAGAGGATAGTTTTGTGCCACTACCGTTAAAAAAAAGTGGTGCCACTACGAAAAAAACCGACGAGTGTCGAGTGAAGAAATTGTTAGAGATGTGTCTTGATATTTTTTGACGTCAAATAAATGACGATTGGTGGGGTGAAATGCAGGCAAAAAATGTGGGAGCTGGCTTGCCTGCGATAGCGGTGTATCAGCGACATGTGAGTCGGCTGACCCTCCGCTATCGCAGGCAAGCCAGCTCCCACAGTTGATGTTGGTGGCTGTACAGGCCTTATTCCGGTGCGTGATCGCGCAAAAACACCAGGTTATCCGGCTTGGACTGCTCCGCATTGAAGCGATAGCCCTGTACATCGAACTGCTTGAGCTGGGCCGGATCGTTGATGCGTTCTTCAATCACAAACCGGCTCATCATGCCCCGAGCTTTTTTCGCGTAGAAGCTGATGATCTTGTACTGGCCGTTCTTCAGGTCCTTGAACTCGGTATTGATGATCCGCGCGTTCAAGGCCGTGCGCTTGACCGCCGAAAAATACTCATTGGACGCCAGGTTGAGCAGCACATCGTCGCCTTGCTCGGCCAGGGCTTCATTCAACCATTCGCTGATGCGTGTGCCCCAGAACGCGTAAAGGTCCTTGCCGCGGGAGTTGGCCAGCTTGGTGCCCATCTCCAGGCGATACGGCATCATCAGGTCCAGCGGACGCAGCAGGCCGTACAGGCCCGAGAGCATACGCAGATGGTCCTGGGCATAGCTGAAATCGGCCTCGCTGAAAGTCTCGGCATTCAGGCCGGTATACACATCGCCCTTGAACGCCAGCAGCGCCTGCTTGGCGTTGGCCGGAGTGAAGGCCGGCGTCCAACTGCCGAAACGCGCGGCGTTGAGGCCACCGATCTTGTCGGAGACGTGCATCAACTCACTGATTTGCGCCGGGCTCAGTTCGCGCAGTTGCTTGATCAGTTCCTGGGAGTGGTCCAGGTACTGCGGCTGGGTGAAGCGCGCAGTGACCGGCTTGGACTCGAAGTCGAGGGTTTTGGCGGGGGAAATCACCATCAGCATGAAGTTGGCTCCTGGAATCGTGGGGGGATTCTAGGGGGTTGGAGCGTTCGACTCCACCTATCAAGCCGATAGGCCCCGGTTTTTGTAGGAGCGAGCTTGCTCGCGAAAGTCGTCAACGAGAATGCTGGCAGACTGAATAGACGCGGTGCCCGGACGTTTTTCGCGAGCGAGCTCGCTCCTACACAAAAAGGGCGGACCAGTCCGCTATGATGGGCGGTAACTCTGTAGAGGGAGACCTCGTGTGCGATTAGCGCTTTTATTGTCCGCTTGCCTGCTGTGCCTGAATGCCCAGGCCGCGCCGGTGGATGTCGCCAGCCTGGACCGTAGTACCTGGCCGGAAAAACTCGCCAGCCCGGCGCTGTTCGATGTGGCTTCGCGTGCGGAGATCCTGATGTTCGCCCACGGCCTGCTCGCCAGCGAAGCCCTGGACGACGCGGCGCTCAAGCAACGCCTGGGGCTGAAGATCATCAACCTGGCCGCCATCGGCGACCTGCGTCGCCAGCTCTGGAAACGGCTGTTGGAGAACTACACATTCGCCCAGCAGAGCTGCGAAGAAGACGCCTCGTTCTGCTACTTGGTGGAAAACATGGACGACCTGCGTGAGCAGGCCGGCAAGTTCGAGGTCAGTGACAACTCTTTCTATATAGGCTGGGCCGCCCCCAGCCGGCACTTTCACGAACGCTATCTGGACGAGTTGTTGCGCAAGGCCGCGCTGTTTCCGCAGATCAGCAGTGAAGTGGCGCGCTTTGGCGATCATGAGCGCAACGGTGATGAACTCAATGACCGGATGTTTTTACTGACCTTCGACGGTGGCCCTGCACCTGTCAGCGGCAATACCGACTGGCTCACCGATTACCTGCGCAAGCAAAAGATGAACGCGACGTTCTTTGTCCTTGGCAGCAGCTTGCAAACCCGCGTGGAGCGCAGTTCCGCCGCCGATGTGCAGGCGCTGTACCAAGGGCAGTGCGTTGGGCTTCAGGGCTGGCAGTACCGCTCCCACAGCCATTGGGTCGACTGGCAAAGCTCCATCACCCGCAGTGCCGGGCTGGTACAGAACCTGATGCCGGAAAACTATGTGCCCTTGTTCCGCCCACCGTATGGGCAGCGCCGCGCGGACAGCCAGGGCTTCTTCCAGCAACAGGGTTTGCAGGTGGCGTTATGGGACATCGACTCCCAGGACGAGCCGGGCAAGCTCAAGGCTGATGAGTCGGCGCAACGGGTGCTGACATTGATGCTGCTATGGCGCAAAGGCGTGATCGTGTTTCACGACACCCAGGACAAGGCGCGGGTGGCATTGCCGATGGTGTTGCAGGCTACGGCGCAGAGTGGCTTGGGTTGGCAGGAGTGTCGCGAGGCATTTCGATGAAGTGCCCGGCTTTGCTGGGGATGGGGTGTTTTCGGGGCGATTTGCTGCAACATTTCGATGCAGGCGGACTTCCGACTTTAACGGGGTACATGGCACTCGGCTAGTGCTATTCGTCATCCTGAAAAATAAACTTCAAAAAAGCGTCAAAGTGCTTTTTCCTGTCATGGGTTTTGCGGTATTACGAAGTCAGACCGCCGAAACCTGCAACACAGGTGGCGTCTTCCAAGACTCCGCATGTGGGCACTGCACTTGACGTCCCTCAGGTGCACTCGGTGGTCGAATCGAGGCGCAGCACCGCCCAGGTATTGCGTCGAATGGCTCCCACAAAGGTGACCGAGTATGGATGATCATGGACGTAACCCTTCTTCCGACCAGCCAATCCTTTATGTGCTTGATACCAACGTATTGATCCACGATCCAAACGCACTGCTGAACTTCGAAGAACACCACGTCGCCATCCCGATGATCGTGCTTGAGGAGCTCGACAAACTCAAAAGCGGCCACCACAGCGTTGCCGCCGAATGCCGCCAGGCCATCCGCCTGATCGACAAGACCCTGGGTGAAGCTTCGCCCGAGGACGTCGAGGTCGGCGTGCCCATCCAGCGTGGCAAGAGCGGGCCCAAGGGCTTGCTGTCGATCCTGATGAGCAAGCGCAGCGAGCCCAACAGCCTGCTGCCGGAAAACCTGAACGACAACAAAATCATCAACCAATTGATCGACCTGCACGCCCGCGACAAGGACCTGCGCGTGGTGCTGGTGACCAAAGACATCAATATGCGCCTCAAGGCACGAGCGTGTGGGATCGCTGCCGAGGACTACAGCACCGACCAACTGGTCGACGACGTGTCGATGTTGTCCCGTGGTTATCACATGATGACCGGCTCGTTCTGGGACCGTGTCAGCAAGGTCGAAACCCGTCAGGACCACGGCCGCACCTGGCACCAGGTACAGCTGATCGACAACCTGCCGGCCGTGCATATCAATGAGTTCATCGTCGACGAACAGGGCTTCGTGGGCTGGATCAAAGAGATCCAGGTCGACAAGCTGCTGATCCTCGACCTGCATCAGGAACCCCTGTTGCACCAGGAAGCCTGGGGCCTGAAACCGCGTGATATCTACCAGAGCCTGGCGCTGTATGCGCTACTCGATCCGGACATTCACCTGGTCAACCTGACGGGCGCCGCAGGTTCGGGGAAAACCATCCTCGCCCTGGCCGCCGCCATCGAACAGACCATGGTGACCAAACGCTATCGCCGCATCATCGCCACCCGCAGCGTGCAGGGCCTGGACCAGGAAATCGGTTTCCTGCCCGGTACCGAGGCGGAAAAAATGGAGCCGTGGCTGGGGGCGATTACCGACAACCTCGAAGCCTTGCACATGGATGACGAAAACACCCATGGCAGCGTCGACTACATCCTCAGCAAAGTGCCGTTGCAGTTCAAATCCCTCAACTACATCCGAGGTCGCAGCTTCCAGCAAAGCCTGATTCTGATTGATGAATGCCAGAACCTTACGCCGCACCAGATGAAAACCATCATCACCCGTGCCGGCGCCGGTTCCAAAGTGGTGTGCCTGGGCAACCTGGCGCAGATCGACACCCCTTACCTGTCCGCGACCAGCTCCGGGCTGACTTACCTGACGGAACGCTTCAAGGACTTCCCGAACGGCGTGCACATTGCGCTGCAAGGGGTACCGCGTTCGATTCTGGCTGAATACGCCGAGTCCCATCTGTAACTACGCTGAATCTTCTGCGAAAAACCTCGGATTTTTCACGAAATCCGGGGTTTTTGTTCTGTGCGAGATTTGCCTGCGTTAACGCGTCCTGGGTGCTTGTGGTCTCTGTAATCATTTTGTTACATTTTTTCTGCGGTAAAAACAATAACAACACTGCTTGACCCCGTCGGAATACCACCTCCTTGAGTCGACGAACGTTTAGAAAACCTGTCCAGGGTTTTCACCGTGACCCTGCGTATTACAAAGCCCGAAACACCGCTCATTGATGACGCACATATCCAAAGGGAAAGGAAAATGGACTTAGCAGGTAATCGCTTCACTGTGGCGCAACGCAATCGCACCCCTCGTTTCAAGACCATACCCCTTACATCCATAGCACTCGGCCTGGCCTTATGGCTGGGCCACGGCTCCATGGCCAATGCAGACGACAATCCTTACACCTCGCAGGTATTGGAATCGGCGTTCAGGAAAGCCGTCGCCTCATTCGGCCCTGATACCGCCGTGTACAAAAACCTCAGGTTTGCCTACGCGGATATCGTCGATCTCGCGGCCAAGGATTTCGCTGCCCAGTCCGGCAAGTTCGATTCGGCCCTCAAGCAAAACTACGAGCTGCAACCCGAAAACCTGACCATCGGCGCCATGCTCGGCGACACCCGACGGCCACTGGACTACGCTTCGCGCCTGGATTACTACCGCAGCCAGCTGTTCAACAACAGCGGCCGTTACACCACCAATATCCTCGACTTCTCCAAGGCTATTATCGCCAACTTGCCGGCCGCCAAGCCTTACACCTACGTCGAGCCGGGCGTGAGCAGCAACCTGAGCGGGCAATTGAACGCAGGCCAGTCCTGGGCTGGCGCAACCCGTGACTGGAGTGCCAACGCGCAAACCTGGAAGACGCCGGAGGCCCAGGTCAACTCCGGCCTGGACCGCACCAACGCGTATTACGCCTATGCCTTGGGCATCACCGGCAAGGGGGTCAATGTTGGCGTGCTGGACTCAGGCATCCTCACCGAACACTCCGAGTTCCAGGGCAAAAATGCCCAGGGCCAGGACCGGGTGCAGGCGGTGGCCTCCACGGGCGAGTACTACGCCACCCATCCTCGCTACCGCCTTGAAGTGCCCAGCGGCGAGTTCAAGCAGGGTGAGCCTTTCAGTATTCCAGGGGAATACGACCCGGCGTTCAACGACGGGCATGGCACGGAAATGTCCGGGGTGCTGGCCGCCAGCCGCAACGGCACCGGTATGCACGGCATTGCCTTCGACGCCAATCTGTTTGTCGCCAACACCGGCGGCAGCGACAACGACCGCTACCTAGGCTCCAACGACCTCGACTACAACGCGTTCATGGCCAGCTACAACGCCCTGGCGGCGAAGAACGTGGCGATTGTCAATCAGAGCTGGGGGCAGAGCTCGCGCGATGATGTGGAGAACCACTTCGGTAACGTCGGCGACAGCGCCGCGCAAAACCTGCGTGACATGACCGCCGCCTATCGCCCGTTCTGGGACAAGGCTCATGCAGGACAAAAAACCTGGATGGACGCCATGGCCGACGCGGCCCGTCAGAACACCTTTATCCAGATCATCTCGGCGGGCAACGACAGCCACGGTGCCAACCCGTACACCAACGCGAACCTGCCGTTTTTCAAACCGGATATCGAAGGCAAGTTCCTTTCGATCACGGGCTATGACGAGACCAGCGCCCAGGTCTATAACCGCTGCGGTACGTCCAAGTGGTGGTGCGTGATGGGCGTGTCGGGCATTCCGTCTGCCGGCCCCGAGGGCGAAATCATCCCGAATGCCAACGGCACCTCGGCCGCCGCGCCGAGCGTCTCCGGGGCCTTGGCGCTAGTGATGCAACGCTTCCCCTATATGACGCCCAGCCAGGCGCGGGACGTGTTGCTGACCACCTCCAGCCTGCAAGCGCCGGATGGCCCGGACACGCCGGTTGGCGAACTGACCGGAGGCCGCACCTACGACAACCTGCAACCGGTGCACGATGCCGCGCCGGGTGTCCCACAAGTACCAGGTGTGGTCAGTGGCTGGGGCTTGCCCAACCTGCAAAAAGCCATGCAAGGGCCGGGGCAGTTCCTCGGTGCGGTGGCAGTGGCGTTGCCCAGCGGTACCCGCGATATCTGGGCCAACCCGATTTCCGATGAAGCCATTCGCGCCCGCCGCGTAGAAGACGCTGCCGAGCAGGCGACCTGGGCCGCCACCAAGCAGCAAAAAGGCTGGCTCAATGGCCTGCCCGCCAATGCCTCGGCCGACGATCAGTTTGAATACGACATCGGTCATGCCCGGGAGCAGGCAACACTCACCCGCGGCCAGGACGTGCTCACCGGCAGCACCTACGTCGGTAGCCTGGTCAAGTCCGGGGATGGCGAGTTGGTGCTGGAAGGCCAGAACAGCTATTCGGGCAGCACTTGGGTACGCGGTGGCAAATTGTCGGTGGACGGCGCGTTGACCTCTGCCGTGACGGTAGACGGCAGCGCCGTTGGCATGCGCAATGCCGATAACGGCGTGATGACCACACTGGGCGGCACCCTGGCCGGCAACGGCACGGTGGGTGCCTTGACCGTCAACAACGGCGGGCGAGTGGCCCCGGGGCATTCGATAGGCACGCTGCGCACCGGCGATGTTACGTTCAATCCGGGTTCGGTGTATGCCGTCGAAGTCGGCGCCAATGGTCAGAGCGACCAGCTCCAGAGCAATGGCGCGGCGACCCTCAATGGCGGTGTGGTGAGCGTGTCCCTGGAGAACAGCCCCAATCTGTTGACCGCCACCGAGGCGCGCAGCTTGCTGGGCCAGCAGTTCACTATCCTCAGCGCCAGCCAAGGCATCCAGGGGCAGTTTGCGGCGTTCGCCCCCAACTACCTGTTCATTGGCATTGCGCCCAACTATCAACCGAACCAGTTGACCCTGGCGATAGCCCGCAACCAGACCACCTTCGCCAGTGTCGCGCAAACCCGCAACGAGCGTGCGGTGGCGACGGTGGCCGAGACATTGGGCGCTGGCAGCCCGGTCTACGAAAGCCTGCTGTCATCGGATTCCGCCGCCCAGGCGCGGGAGGGCTTCAAGCAACTTTCAGGGCAATTGCATTCGGACGTGGCCGCAGCGCAAATGGCCGACAGCCGCTACCTGCGTGAAGCGGTCAACGCTCGTTTGCAACAGGCCCAGGCGTTGGATTCCAGCGCGCAGATCCAGGCCAGCGATAACGGCGGCTGGGTACAGCTACTTGGTGGGCGCAACAACGTCAGTGGTGACAACAACGCCAGCGGCTACTCCTCGTCCACCAGTGGCGTACTGCTGGGCCTGGACAGTGAGGTGAACGACGGCTGGCGAGTGGGCGCAGCCACCGGTTATACCCAAAGCCACCTCAACGGCCAGTCGGCGTCGGCGGACAGCGACAACTATCACCTGTCGGTCTATGGTGGCAAACGCTTTGAGGCGATTGCCCTGCGCCTGGGCGGTGCCAGCACCTGGCACCGCCTGGACACTTCGCGACGGGTGGCCTATGCCAATCAGTCGGACCATGCCAAGGCCGACTACAACGCGCGTACCGACCAAGTGTTTGCCGAGATCGGTTACACCCAATGGACCCTGCTTGAACCCTTCGCCAACCTCACGTACCTGAACTATCAAAGCGACTCGTTCAAGGAAAAAGGCGGTGCCGCAGCCCTGCATGCCAGCAAGCAAGGCCAGGACGCGACGCTCTCCACCCTGGGCGTGCGTGGCCACACTCAGTTGCCGCTCACGTCCACCTCGGCGGTGACCCTGCGCGGTGAGTTGGGTTGGGAGCATCAGTTTGGTGATACCGATCGTGAAGCTTCTCTGAAGTTTGCCGGCAGTGACACGGCCTTCGCCGTCAACAGCGTGCCTGTGGCCAGGGATGGCGCGGTGATCAAGGCCAGTGCGCAAATGGCGTTGACCAAGGACACCCTGGTGTCGTTGAACTACAGCGGCTTGCTCTCCAACCGGGGCAACAACAACGGGATCAATGCCGGGTTTAGCTTCCGGTTCTAACCTTGAATGTAGGAGCGAGCTTGCTCGCGAAAAACGTCAACGATAACGCGTGCACCCTGGGTAAACGCGGCGCCTGAGAGTTTTTCGCGAGCAAGCTCGCTCCTACAGGATGGGATAAACAGCCCTGCGCAAATTTTGACCCACAGGTTTACAATCGCTGCTCCTGATCAGGAGTATCCCTGTGCTGACTCATCTCGATTCCCAAGGTCGCGCCCATATGGTCGACGTCACCGAAAAAGCCGTGACGTTCCGTGAGGCGGTGGCCGAAGCGCGGGTGCGCATGTTGCCCGCCACTCTGCAAATGATTGTTGACGGCGCCCACCCCAAGGGCGACGTGTTTGCCGTGGCCCGCATTGCCGGGATTCAGGCGGCGAAAAAAACCAGCGACTTGATCCCCTTATGCCATCCGTTGATGCTGACCGGCGTCAAGGTGGAGCTGCGCGCCGACGGCGTAGACGCTGTGCATATCCTCGCGCGCTGCAAGCTCTCCGGCCAGACCGGCGTTGAGATGGAAGCCCTGACCGCCGCCAGCGTCGCGGCACTGACGATCTACGACATGTGCAAGGCGGTGGATCGCGGCATGACCATTGAGAGTATTCGCCTGCTGGAAAAACTGGGCGGTAAGAGCGGGCATTTCAAGGCGGATGAACAATGAGTATCAACGTACTGTTTTTTGCGCGCTACGCCGAAGCGGTGGGTTTCGACTCGCTGGAGATGGAAGGTGAGTTTGCCAGCGTTGATGCCGTGCGCCTCGCGCTGGCTTCTGACCCGGAATTCGCCGTGCTCAACGAAGCGAGCCTGATGTGTGCGCGCAACGAGGAGTTGTGCAGCCTGGACGAGCCGGTGCAAGCCGGCGATGAAGTCGCCTTCTTCCCACCCGTGACCGGAGGCTGAGCATGGCCATTCGTGTGCAGGTCGAAGCCTTTGATCCCGGTGCCGAAGTCAACGCCATGCACGCGGCCAACGTGGGCGTGGGCGCGGTGGTGAGCTTTGTCGGCTATGTACGCGACTTCAATGAGGGGCGCGAGGTGTCGGGGATGTTTTTGGAACACTACCCCGGCATGACCGAGAAGGCCCTGGCCAAGATCGCCGTGGAAGCCGAACAGCGTTGGCCGTTGCTCAAGCTGGAGGTGCTGCACCGTATCGGCGCGCTGGAGCCGGGCGAGCCGATTGTGTTTGTCGGCGCGGCCAGTGCGCATCGGCAGGCAGCGTTTGATGCCTGCGCATTTGTGATGGATTACTTGAAGACGCGGGCGCCGTTCTGGAAGAAGGAAAACACCAGTGAGGGGCCGCGTTGGGTAGAAGGGCGCAGCAGTGACCACGCCGCAGCGGATCGTTGGAAGTAGCCAGCCAGACGCTGAAACCCATGTGGGAGCTGGCTTGCCTGCGGTAGCATCACCTCGGCGTGACTGAAAAACCGAGGTGTCTGCATCGCAGGCAAGCCAGCTCCCACACAAGCCCGCTCCCACATTTTTAACCGCATTTCAGCTCAAGGGCGTTTGCGTTCTACAGCGCGCAACAAATGCGTCGGCGGCGTCTCACAGCTGATCTTGCGCCCCAGCAACGCCTCGATGGACGGCAACTGGTACGAGTCATCCTCGCCCGCAAAGCTGATCGACACACCCGCAGCCCCAGCACGCCCGGTACGGCCGATGCGGTGCACGTAGTCGTCCGGTACTTCCGGCAGGGTGAAGTTGATCACGTGGCTGATGCCGTCGATATGAATACCGCGACCGGCTACATCGGTAGCCACCAGCACGCGGATCTTGCCTTCACGGAAGCCTTCCAGGGTCTTGATGCGCTTGTGCTGCGGCACATCACCCGACAGTTGCGCGGCGTTGACGCCGTCGCGCACCAGGCGCTCTTCAATGCGGCGCACTTCGTCCTTGCGGTTGGCGAAGACCATCACGCGCTCCCAACCGTTGTCGTTGACCAGGTTGTAGAGCAGCTTGTACTTGTCGGCACCGGCGACGGCGTAGATATGCTGCTCGACGTTTTCGCTGGCAACGTTGAGTGCTTCGATCTCGACGATGGATGGGTCGGTGGTCCACTGCTTGGCGAGGTTCATCACGTCTTCGGTGAAAGTCGCGGAGAACAGCAGGGTCTGGCGCTCGGTTTTCGGCGGCGTCTGACGAATGATCTGGCGAACTTGCGGGATAAAGCCCATGTCGAGCATGCGGTCGGCTTCGTCCAGCACCATCACTTCGACCATGTCCAGGTGCACGTCGCCACGCTGATTGAAGTCGAGCAGGCGGCCCGGGGTGGCGACGAGGATGTCGCAATGACGGGCTTCGAGGTGCTTGAGTTGCTTGTCGAAGTCCATGCCGCCCACAAACGTCATGACGTTGAGACCGGTGTATTTGGTCAGGTCGGCGGCGTCCTTGGCGATCTGCACCACCAGCTCCCGGGTCGGGGCGATGATCAGCGCGCGCGGTTCACCCATGTAGCGTTCCTTGGGCGGCGGCGTTTGCAACAGCTGGGTGATGATCGAGATCAGGAACGCGGCGGTCTTGCCGGTGCCGGTCTGGGCACGGCCGATGGCGTCTTTGCCCGCGAGGGTGAAGCCCAGCACTTGTGCCTGGATGGGCGTGCAGTACGGGAAACCCAGGTCCTGGATGGCGTGCATCAGTTCCGGGGCCAGTTTGAAATCGTGGAAGCGGGTTTTGCCTTCCTGGGGTTCGACGACGAAGTCTTCGAGTTTCCAGGGGGTCACGGGCGGTTTGGGCGCACGTTCGCGACGGGGCTTGGCCACAGGCGCCGGGGCGGGTGCGGCAGGCTTTACCTGTTCAGGCGGCGTCACCGTGGTTTTGTTCGGTGAGGCGGCGGGCGCGTTCCGGCCGGGCTGTTGACCGTCATTGCGGTTGCCGGGCTTGGGGGCAGGAGCACTGGGAACAGGCGCGAGCGGCTCAGCCTCGCTTTTGCCGAACATCTTCTTGAGTGCTTTGAGCACGGTCATCTCATTAATTGATTAAGGAATGTACGCCGGCCAGTGTAATGCAAGAATCGGGCGCGGCGTAGTGCGTCTGTCATACGGCTACATAAACACGGGATTCAGCGCAGGCGTTCAGTCAGCCAGGTGCCTATATCGTGTATCTCTTGGGGTAACACTTCGTGGCCCATTGGGTATTCCTGCCATGTCACGGTGACACCACGGCCCTTCAAATGCTCGTAGGCGCTGCGGCCCATGGCGTTCTGCACCACATCGTCGTACTGGCCATGCAGGCAGAGCGTGGGAATGCGTTGCTGGCTGGCGGATAATTCCAGGTCATTATCGAAGGTTGGCGCATAGGTGGAGAGGGCGATCACACCGCCCAAGGGCCCCTCCCATTTCTTGAACGCGGTGTGGAAAACCACCGCGCCACCTTGAGAAAAACCGGCGAGGAAAATTCGCGAGGTGTCTATTCCGGTTCTCTGTTGCGCCTCAATCAGGTCTGTGACCATTTTTGCCGACGCTTCCAGTTCTTCCAGGCTGATCGAACGGGCCGGGCTCATGGCCTTGATGTCGTACCAGCTCGGCATCTCGTAGCCACCGTTAATCGTCACCGGACGCGTGGGCGCCTGGGGCAAAACGAAGCGGGTGGTCAGCAGGGTTTCCTGCAGGGCTTCGGCCACCGGCAGGAAGTCGTAGCGATCGGCGCCCAGGCCATGCAACCAGATAACGCAGGCGTCTGCGGGCTTGGCGGGCTGAAGAATCAAGGGTTCGGTCATGTCTGCTCCATAGATGTGCGGGCGCTCCGATGAGGTGCGTCGGAACGGTGCGCGACAGGTTGATCTGTTAAGAGAATGTCGCAAGGTTGAATCTTTTGCCATCGAAGCGCAGTTACAGCCACTCGGCCAAGACTCTGGTACGCGCCTTGCTATGTGTAGCTCGATGTCAGAACTCTCCCAGGGCGGTAACACTATCAGTGACTGCCGCTCGTGGGAAAGCAACTGGAATTACCGCAAAAACCTCATGCTGCTTGGCCCCAAAAAAAACCAACACGGGTCGATATCGCCTCATAAGGGTGCGCTGAGGTTGGAGCTCCGACACAACAAGAGCAATTGGAGGTTTGTAATGAAGGTATTGAAATCCACCCTGGCCATCGTCTCTGCGGCGGCTGTACTGGGTGTCAGTGGTTTTGCCCAGGCGGGCGCCACCCTGGACGCCGTGCAGAAGAAAGGCTTTGTGCAGTGCGGTGTGAGTGACGGCCTGCCGGGTTTCTCGGTGCCGGATGCCAGCGGCAAGATCCTCGGGATCGACGCTGACTATTGCCGCGCTGTGGCGGCTGCCGTATTTGGCGATGCCACCAAGGTCAAGTTCAGCCAGTTGAACGCCAAGGAGCGTTTCACCGCGCTTCAGTCAGGCGAAGTCGACATCTTGTCGCGCAACACCACCATGACCAGCTCCCGCGATGCGGGCATGGGCCTGAAATTCCCGGGCTTCATTACCTACTACGACGGCATCGGCTTTCTGGTGAACAACAAGCTGGGCGTCAAGAGCGCCAAGGAACTGGACGGTGCAACCATCTGCATCCAGGCCGGTACCACCACCGAGCTGAACGTTTCCGACTATTTCCGCGCGAACAACCTCAAATACACCCCGATCACCTTCGACACCTCCGATGAAAGCGCCAAGTCGCTGGAGTCCGGGCGTTGCGACGTGCTGACGTCCGACAAATCCCAGCTGTTCGCCCAGCGCAGCAAGCTGGCTTCGCCGAAAGACTACGTGGTGCTGCCGGAAACCATTTCCAAGGAGCCCCTGGGCCCGGTCGTGCGTAACGGTGATGACGAGTGGCTGGCCATCGTGCGCTGGGTGGGCTACGCCATGCTCAACGCTGAAGAGGCCGGTGTGACCTCCAAGAACGTCGAAGCTGAAGCCAAGGCCACCAAGAACCCGGACGTTGCGCGTCTGCTCGGTGCCGACGGCGAATACGGTAAAGACCTGAAAGTGAAGAAGGACTGGGTGGTACAGATCGTCAAGCAAGTGGGTAACTACGGCGAGATGTTCGAGCGCAACCTGGGCAAGAGCACGCCGCTGGAAATCGACCGTGGCCTGAACGCCCTGTGGAACAACGGCGGCATTCAATACGCACCCCCTGTGCGCTGATCGCTGATGGTTCTGTCACCCGGTAGGCCAACTGCCGGGTGATGTTCTGTTCCATTATTTTCGGGGCACTTCATGCAAAATCAAATCGGCGCACCCAAGCAGAAGCTCAGCTTCAGCGACCCCAAAGTGCGTGCGTGGCTGTTCCAGATCATCACGATCGTGGCGGTGGTCTCGCTGGGCTGGTACCTGTTCCATAACACCCAGACCAACCTGCAACACCGGGGCATCACCTCGGGTTTCGACTTTCTTGAGCGCAGTGCCGGTTTCGGCATCGCGCAGCACTTGATCGACTACACCGAATCGGACAGCTATGCCCGGGTGTTTGTCATCGGCCTGCTCAACACTTTGCTGGTGACCGTCATCGGTGTGGTGCTGGCAACCCTGCTCGGCTTCATCATCGGCGTGGCACGCTTGTCGCCCAACTGGATGATCAACAAGCTGGCGACCGTGTACGTGGAGGTATTCCGCAACATTCCGCCGCTGTTGCAAATCCTGTTCTGGTACTTCGCGGTGTTCCTGACCATGCCAGGGCCGCGCAACAGCCATAACTTCGGTGACACCTTCTTTGTCAGCAGCCGTGGCTTGAACATGCCGGCAGCGCTGGCGTCCGACGGGTTCTGGCCGTTTGTCACCAGCCTGGTGGTCGCTATCGTTGCCATCGTGCTGATGACCCGCTGGGCCAACAAGCGCTTTGAAGCGACGGGGGTTCCTTTCCATAAATTCTGGGCGGGCCTGGCGCTGCTGGTGGTGATCCCGGCGTTATGCGTGTTGATCTTCGGTACGCCATTGCATTGGGAAATGCCCAAGCTTGCGGGCTTCAACTTTGTCGGTGGCTGGGTACTGATCCCAGAGCTGTTGGCGTTGACCTTGGCGCTGACGGTGTACACGGCGGCATTTATTGCCGAGATCGTGCGCTCGGGCATCAAGTCCGTCAGCCATGGCCAGACCGAAGCGGCACGTTCACTGGGCCTGCGCCCGGGGCCGACGCTGCGCAAGGTCATCATCCCGCAAGCGTTGCGCGTGATCATTCCGCCGCTGACCAGCCAATACCTGAACCTGGCGAAAAACTCGTCGTTGGCCGCCGGTATCGGTTATCCGGAAATGGTTTCGCTGTTTGCCGGCACGGTGCTCAACCAGACCGGCCAAGCCATTGAAGTCATTGCCATCACCATGAGCGTGTACCTGGCGATCAGCATCAGCATTTCTCTGCTGATGAACTGGTACAACAAGCGCATTGCGCTGATCGAGCGGTGAGGACACACCCATGACTACGCATACGTTCAAACCTGATATGCCGCCGCCGAGCAAAGTCTTCGGGCCGGTGGCCTGGATGCGCGCCAACTTGTTCTCGAGCTGGCTCAATACACTGCTGACCCTGCTGGCGATCTACCTGGTGTACCTGGTGGTGCCACCGATCCTGCACTGGGCCATCCTCGATGCCAACTGGGTGGGCACCACCCGCGCCGACTGCACCAAGGAGGGCGCCTGTTGGGTGTTTATCCAACAGCGCTTCGGGCAGTTCATGTATGGCTATTACCCCGTCGACCTGCGCTGGCGCGTGGACATGACGGTATGGCTGGCCATCGTGGGCGTGGCGCCGTTGTTCATCTCGCGTTTCCCACGCAAGGCGATCTATGGCCTGGGCTTTTTGGTGCTGTATCCGATCATTGCCTACTGCTTGCTGCATGGCGGCGTGTTCGGGCTGAGCAACGTGGCGACCAGCCAATGGGGCGGCTTGATGCTGACCCTGGTGATCGCCACGGTGGGCATCGCCGGCGCCTTGCCGCTGGGCATTGTGCTGGCGCTGGGGCGGCGTTCGAACATGCCGGCCATTCGGGTGGTCTGCGTGACCTTCATCGAGTTCTGGCGCGGCGTGCCGTTGATCACCGTGCTGTTCATGTCTTCGGTGATGCTGCCGCTGTTCCTGCCTGAAGGCATGAACTTCGACAAGCTGCTGCGGGCGCTGATCGGTGTGATCCTGTTCCAGTCGGCCTATGTGGCCGAAGTGGTGCGCGGTGGTTTGCAGGCGATTCCCAAGGGCCAATATGAAGCCGCTGCGGCGATGGGTCTGGGCTACTGGCGCAGCATGGGCCTGGTGATCCTGCCGCAAGCTTTGAAGATGGTGATCCCTGGGATCGTCAACACCTTCATTGCCCTGTTCAAGGACACCAGCCTTGTGATCATCATCGGCCTGTTCGACCTGCTCAACAGCGTCAAGCAAGCCGCCGCCGACCCCAAATGGCTGGGCATGGCTACCGAAGGCTATGTGTTCGCCGCCCTGGTGTTCTGGATTTTCTGTTTTGGTATGTCGCGCTATTCCATGCATCTGGAACGCAAGCTCGACACTGGCCACAAGCGTTAGGAGTTTTTTGATGAGCGAAGCAATCAAACAGCCTGTGAGCCCTGAAGGCATTATCCAGATGCAGGGCGTCAACAAGTGGTACGGCCAGTTCCACGTGTTGAAAGACATCAACCTCAACGTCAAGCAGGGCGAGCGTATCGTGCTGTGCGGCCCGTCGGGCTCGGGCAAGTCCACCACCATCCGCTGCCTCAACCGCCTGGAAGAGCACCAGCAAGGCCGCATTGTGGTCGATGGTGTGGAACTGACCAATGACCTCAAGCAGATCGAAGCGATCCGCCGCGAAGTCGGTATGGTGTTCCAGCACTTCAATCTGTTCCCGCATTTGACCATCCTGCAAAACTGCACGCTGGCGCCGATGTGGGTGCGCAAGATGCCCAAGCGCAAGGCCGAGGAAATTGCCATGCACTACCTGGAGCGTGTGCGCATTCCGGAGCAGGCCCACAAGTTTCCCGGGCAGCTTTCAGGTGGTCAGCAACAGCGTGTGGCGATTGCCCGCGCGCTGTGCATGAAGCCCAAAATCATGTTGTTCGATGAGCCGACATCGGCGCTGGACCCGGAGATGGTCAAAGAGGTACTGGACACCATGATCGGCCTGGCCGAAGACGGCATGACCATGTTGTGCGTGACCCACGAAATGGGCTTTGCCCGCACAGTGGCCAATCGCGTGATCTTCATGGACAAGGGCGAGATCGTCGAGCAGGCGGCGCCGAATGACTTCTTTGATAACCCGCAGAATGAGCGGACCAAGTTGTTCTTGAGCCAGATATTGCATTGATCGACGTTTGAAAAAATAAACCCGGCCTGGTGCCTAATGCCAGTCAGTTAAGAGCTAGAGCAGACAACCAGTGACTTGTGGCGAGGGAGCTTGCTCCCGCTGGACTGCGTAGCAGTCCCATTTTGGGGGCCGCTTCGCGCCCCAGCGGGAGCAAGCTCCCTCGCCACAGTTACCGATTCTGTCTTAACTGACTGGCATTAGCCTGGTGCCGGGTTTATTTTTGCCTGTTGGTCTGTTCAGGATGCTTGTGCCGCACGTTGTTGCTCATCTTTTGCTATGAGCAGGCGATTTAGGTCTTCTCCGACATTGAGCGCCTCGATCTCGGCCAGCAGATGCGGATGCTTATCCAGTAGGCGCATGAGTGTAAACAATGGTTCAGGAGGGAAAACCTCAGCCCTTTCGTAGCGAGAAAATGAGTTTTGCCCGCGCACAGTCAACAGCTTCACTGCCTCCTTCTGAGTGAGGTGCAGTTTGCGACGGATTCGCTTCATTTCAGCCGCGATGACTTTTCTGCCATCAATCAATAATTGGTCACTGGCATCGGAATAACGCTCTGCGCTGTCATCGTCATGATCGAATTCGATTTCCTTACAAACCTGGCATTCCCAGCCCGCGATGTTTGGAATGTCGCGCATCATGCCGCGTGTGTTGATGGTGAAGGTGCGACCTGCGAAATACTGCATTCCATCATGGGTTCCGCAATTTACGCATTGTTGGGTTTTCATAAGGTTTTCTCCTTGAAGGAGATTACGGGAGCTTCGCCGCCTGGGCGGTGAGTCACCTTGATGTAGGCCAGATCGTAATGAGGTGTGTACTTTTCCATAAGACACCTGAGTCCAATAATTACCCTCTGAGGGTAATTTTACCAATCGAAAATACTGCTCCTTTCCCTGCCTAAAAACCCTAGTGCGTTGCCTTTGTAGGCGACTCCTAATAGGCTGTAGGAAAATTCATCCTATGATTGGACGAAAGCGTAAAGCCCATGACAGACATTGCCCCGCTGATCAAACGCTCCCTGGTTGACCAGGCGCTGGAACAACTACGTCTGCGCATTGCCCAGGGTGTGTGGGCCGTTGGCGAACGCCTGCCCACCGAGCCCGAACTGTGCGCCGAGCTGGGGATCAGCCGTAACACCGTGCGCGAAGCCATGCGCGTGTTGGCATTCTCCGGGTTAATCGAAATTCGTCAGGGCGACGGCAGTTATTTGCGCTCGATGACCGACCCGTTGGGCACGATGCGTGCGTTGTCTCATTGCACCCTGGGGCAGGCGCAGGAGACGCGGCAGATTCTGGAAGTGGAGGCCATCGGCCTTGCTGCTCAACGCCGTACTGCAAGTGACCTGCGAGCGTTGCGCACAGCGCTGGATACCAGCGCCGCGCTGTATCAGGGCGACCTCGAGGCCTATATCAGCGCCGACCTGGCGTTTCACCAACGTTTGGTGGACGCCGCACACAACCCGGCCTTGAGCGAGCTGTATCAGTATTTCTCCGCTATCGTCGGCGCGCAGTTGCGCCAGACCCTGAACCTTTCACCGCGTCGCCAGGCCGTGTTCGACTTGCACGTTGCCCTGCTTGACGCCGTGGAACAGCAAGACCCCGAACGTGCCAAATCCCTCTGCCGGCAGTTGATCAATGAACCCTGAAACCCAACACACACCCGAACTTGAAGAGTTGTTGATTGACGCCGAGGCCGATGACGACGTGGTGCAACACAACCACCCGCTGGTGAGCCGGCCCTGGTTGCTGTTGCTGGGCCTGATCCTGGTGGCGCTCAACTTGCGCCCGGCCTTGTCGAGCCTGTCGCCGCTGTTGGCCGACGTCTCCAGCAGCCTGGGCCTGTCGGCGGCCCAAGCCGGTTTACTGACCACCCTGCCGGTGTTGTGCCTGGGCCTGTTCGCGCCCATGGCACCGATCCTGGCCCGACGCTTTGGGGCTGAGCGGGTGGTGTTCGGCATCTTGCTGACCCTGGCTGGCGGGATCATCCTGCGCAGTTCATTCGGGGAAGTGGGCCTGTTTGCCGGCAGCCTGATCGCCGGCGCCAGCATTGGCATCATCGGCGTATTGCTGCCGGGTATCGTCAAGCGCGACTTCGCCGCACGCGCGGGCGCCATGACCGGCGTCTACACCATGGCCCTGTGCCTGGGCGCCGCACTGGCGGCAGGGGCAACGGTACCCCTGAGTCATTACTTCGGCGACAGTTGGCCCCTTGGCCTGGGGTTCTGGATTCTGCCAGCGCTATTGGCGGCGTTGTTCTGGTTGCCGCAAGTCGGGCAGAAGCACGGCGCCCATCGCGTCGCCTACCGCGTGAAGGGGCTACTGCGTGACCCGTTGGCCTGGCAAGTGACCTTGTACATGGGCCTGCAATCGTCCCTGGCCTACATCGTGTTCGGCTGGTTGCCGTCGATCCTGATCGGCCGTGGCCTGAGTGCCACAGAGGCGGGATTGGCGTTGTCCGGCTCGATCATTGTGCAGTTGTTCAGTTCCCTGGCCGCGCCATGGCTGGCTACCCGTGGCAAGGACCAGCGCCTGGCGATCGTGGTGGTGATGCTGCTGACCCTCGGCGGCCTGTTCGGCTGCCTGTATGCGCCGCTGGACGGTTTGTGGGGTTGGGCGATTCTGCTCGGTCTGGGGCAGGGCGGTACCTTCAGCCTGGCGCTGACCTTGATTGTGCTGCGCTCGCGTGACGCTCACGTAGCCGCCAACCTGTCGAGCATGGCCCAGGGGATCGGTTATACCCTGGCGTCCCTTGGCCCTTTCGCTGTGGGCGTGGTGCATGACTGGACCGGCGGCTGGACGGCCATCGGCTGGATCTTCGCAGTGATCGGCCTCGGCGCCATCGTGGCGGGCCTGGGCGCCGGACGTGCGCGCTACGTGCACGTCACCTGTGAGAAGGTCTAGAGATAAACCACTTCCAGCGTGGCCGAACCGTCAATCGGGGTTTGCGTGCTCAAGTCCAGATTCTTGCGAGCATTGATCACGGTCTGCACCGTGACGTGGCTGCCTATTATGCCAATGGCGGTGGGGCCGCTGACGCTGCCCTCGATCGACGTAAAGCCCAGGTAGCTGCGGGAACCGATGTCGATGGGGTTGAGGTTGGACGTGCGCCATGCCAGGCCCCCGGTGGTGGATTCGGTGCCGTAGAGTTGCCCGTTGTTGCTGGCCTGGGTCTGCCGAGGATCGAAGGTCATGGAGTAGACGCCCAGGGGCGTGCCGTTGCTGTCGAACCCCAGCCCGTAGTAAATCTCGCTTTCGACCAGGGTCGAGTCGCTGCGGTTGTCTTGCATGCGCAGGGCATAACGTACCGGGCCGGTACACGCCATGCCGAAGAACAGGGTCTTGGCGGGTAGACGGGTGCGAGTTTCCAGGTTCAAGTCTTGTTGAGATATTTTGCCGTAGTCAATCAGGCCGCCGTTTGACAGTTGCGGCAGGCACGCGGCGGGCGTGACCAGCCCCTGGACGCTGAGGTCCACCGTCGAGGCCGCCAGCGCCGCCTGAGTGCTGGTCAATAATAGAAGGCTGCAAAGGGCAGGAATTTTCATGGTACGCACTCCTACAAGTAAATGATTTCGAGGGTGCCGGACCCATTGATACGCACGACATCGCGCAGATCCAGCGATTGGATGGGGGCCAGGTACGTCTTGATGCGCATCGTGCCGGTCAGGACCTGTATGGCGAGCGGGCCCGTAGTCACGCCGGTCTTGTCGGTAAAGCCCATGAGGCTGTTGGCAGCCATGGGGATCTGCCGCGCAGTGGAACTGCTCCAGGCTGCGCCATTGCTGGTGGAGTCGGTGCGGTACAGCGTGGATAAGCTGTCGGCGCTGAATTCCGCTGGGTCGACCGTCAGGTAGAAACGTCCGATTTTGTTGTTGCTGGCGTCCAGGTCCAGGCCATAGGCCGTTTCATCGGTGCCGCCGGTGGCTGAGCCATCGCGATTGTCTTTCATACGCAGGCCGAAGCGGGCCGGAGCATCGCAGGTCACGCTCAGGCGCACGGTGCGCGTCGGTAGCGGTGTTTCGTGGGTGGCACTCAGATCCTTGGCGTACAGCGTGCCGTAGTCCACGACGCCCTGGTCCGACAGTGTCGGTTGGCAGGCGGTCGGCGCGAAGTGGGCGCGCAACGTGAGGTCGCGGTAACGCCCGCTTGCGCTGTGGTACATCATCCCACTGACTTCCCAGGTGGTGGCGTCGCGTACCTGGGTGGCGGCCGGGTCGGCCCAGGCGCGCAGAGTCAACTGCAACGCCAGGGTTTTCCCCTGCAATACCGTGCCCTGGTGCAGCGGAGCGATGCCATGGTCGGGTCGCCATTCCAGCACGCTGGCGCTGCTCACCGGCGCCTGGCCTGCGCCGGGCAACAAGCCCAGTTCCACCGCCCGGCCGTCGAGTACGGCGTTGCCGACTTCGATGGCGTAGCTGCCGTTGGGAGTGAATTGCAGGCGTTGCGCGGAGGCGGCGGTGCCGCGATAAAACAGGCTCAGGTCCTGGGCCTGGGGGCAGGTGAACGTCAGGCTCAAACGGCGCTCGCCGAGCAGGCGTTGCGGCGCACTGTCGCTTTGCGCCAGGCGACTCATCAAGCCCAAATCCACCAGCGGCTCGCTGAGGTTGAATTGGCATTCCTCAAAGGCTTGAGCGGTGCCGGCAAATGCGAGCAATAACCCCAGGCTCACGTAGCGCAAACAGATTGCAGGGTGCATGGCAGTAGTCCTCATGGTGTGTGGCAACGAGCAGGTGCGGTTTCGAAATACACCGTGGGGTCGGCTTTTGCCGGCAGTTGGTAGCGCAATTCACAGCGTTTGCCTTGCGAGGTGGTGATCCACAGCGCTCCTTGGTCCAGCACATTGGGCAGGAACACCTGGCTGGCGTCCTGCACCAAGGTGATGAACTCACCTGTGTTCGTCGTAACGGACGCTCCCACGGGCATGGGGTTTCCCTGATCGTCGCTGACGGTGAGCAGCATGCGGCGGGTCAGGCCCACGCCGAATTCGACCCGATCGACAGCGCCACGCCCGGCCGAGATCATGGCCAGGCCATTGTTGATATCGGCGTTGCGCGGTAGAGAGCGGGTCTGCACTTCCACTGGGCTGCGCCCGTAGGCGGCCACCTGCGACACCACGGCCTGGCCTTGCCAGTCGGTCCAGACCGGGCCACTGGGGGTGCTGAGTTTGATGCCGCTCATGTCGCCGACGGAAACCAGAGCGAAGGTGTCGCGCACCGGGTAGGGGGTAAATGTCATACCGTCGCCATGCACGACTACACCGCCGCGGGCGCCGCCCTGGTAGCTCGAACGCTCGGCATCGGAGCGGCTGTAGCTCAAGTCGAGTTGGGTATAGCGTGGCAATGCCGAAATGCCCACGCTGGTTTCCACCTCATGGTCACTGCTGTCGTGTTCGGCGCTGACGCGGTAGCTCAATTGGTCGTCAAGCTGTTCGGTCAGGCCCAGACCGGTACGGTTTTGGCCGCCGGAGTTGCGCACCCAACTGCGCACCCGGCGGCTTTCGCCCAACGGCACGCTGACAGTGAGGTAGACCGCGTTGTCCTGTTGCTGGCGTCCGCCCATCTGCCACTCGGCGCTGGCCGATAACGAGACTGCGCCAATGCTCGTGCCCCACGCTGCGAGCGCGCGGCTGCTGCTGTTGCCCTCGAAGGTACTCGAACGTGAAACGCCGGCGCTGAATGCGCCCAGCTGCGGATGTGACCACCCCAGGTTGATACTTTGTTGATCGCGATAGCGTGAGTTGCGCTGACTGCCGTCGCGCTCGTAGGTGCTTTCCTCCAGTTCGCGGTAGCCGCTGCTGCGCCAGGAGTTGGCGGCGCTGAACGACCATCGCTCGCTCAGGCGCTGTGACCAGGAAAGATCAGTTTGCACGCCCGAGACTTTTTCCCACGACTGGGTGTTGGACAATTGGGTAGACACTTGGATCTGACTGTCCAGCCACGGCAGCCAGCCCAGGCTGGCGCCCGCCGAGCGATACTCGCCGGTCGCCAGCACGCCACTGCCCAGGGTCAGTTGCGGATGCAAGTTCCCGGTCCAACCGGCGCTGACCACCCACGGCGCCTCTGCCTCGGCCCCGCCGACGTTACGTACGCGCCCCGCTGCGACCGAATAGCCGGGTGCAGGCAGGCCGAGACCGAGCATGGCGGCGGGTACGGTGAAACGTCGTTCCCCGCCGACACTTTCCTTGACCGTGACTTCGACGTCCGAGCGCGTATTCAGGCGACGTACATCGTTCAGCACAAACGGCCCGGCAGGCACCACGGTGGAGTGAATCAGCGCCCCGTTCTGGCGCACTTCTACCTGTGCCGGGCTGTTGGCGATCCCCTGGATTTGCGCGCTCTGGCCTTGCTCCTGAAGGGCGTGCTCGGTCAGCACCTGCACGCCGGTGATCTGTGCGCCAGACAACACCGGGTTATAGAGGTTGATCTGCCCGGCCTGCAGCACTGCCTGATGGCTGGCGAAGGTCCGTTGCGCATAGGCCTCCAAGTGGACGCTGCGCGATAAGCCATCCTGCCAGGTCTGCACTTGGCGGCTGCGCACGATCCAGTCGCCGGCGTTGAAGCCGATTTCGGTATTGGCTGAGCCAAACCGGCTGGCGTCTTCGCCAAAGCGGTTGTAGAACCCGCTCAGGTCGTAGTTGAGCATCCCGGCAAACCCGCCGGTCTGGTAGCCCGAGATGTCCTGTTGCACGGGGCGCAGTGCTTCGGTGGGCACGACCAGTGCCAACGTCAGTGTCGACGGGTCCGGTTCCACCAGGCTTTGCGGATACCGCACGAGAAAATCCTCACAACCCACGGGTTCAGCGGGTATCACCAGGTTGGCGGCGTCCAGCAACGCACGGTCCAGGCAGGGGTTGCCCTGTTGATCGAAACTGACCTCCAGGCGTCCCCGGCGCAGGCCATTGACCCGCAGGTTGACGCTATGACGGCCGGCGGCAAAGCGCGGTGTTGCCAGCAGCAGGCTGGCCAACTGTGGATCGATGCCGCGCTGATGCAAGGTCTGGGCGTCGAAGCCTGCGGGGCTGGTGTCGTCGGCCCACGCCTTGTCCGGCATAAGCGCATACAGCAGCAACACCAGCGGCAAGGCTGGGCGAATGGGCACGGCTTCGCCGTCACGGTAACTCAATACTGTTTTCACGCAAGGTACTCGCTTAGTGAACGCACAGCCCTCATTGGGTTCGGGGCTTTGGGCGTTCTGGTGACGGTCGATAAGCCGTCACTTCGTTATCCAGGCGGCGGTCTTGGCGACGCCTGTGGTTTTCTGTCAGAGGGTGATGGGGGCGTCGTAGGCCTTGACCGCAAACCCGTACACAGTGGCCGGTTGCAGCCTCACCGTCTTGGCTTGGCCACCGCTGGCAGGCACGCTCAAGGCTTCACCTGGCAGCACGTAGGTGCGCGGCAGCATCGCCTTGCCGTCGCCGGGCAACAGCCGCAGCTCCTGGGCCAGGCGCACCACATAGGGCGTGTCATTACGCACCTGCAATTGGCCGTCGCGCAGGGTCCATGTCAGGCCGGTCCAGGGGCTGCGATTGGGTGCCAGGCCCTTGGGATGCACAATCACCGGCAGGTTCTGGCGCACGGTCACGCCCACGCGGGCATGACCGGCGGCAGTGGCTGCACGGCCCTGGGGCATGCCTTCGAACACGGCGCGTTTGAGCCGCTGGGTGAGCAACGGTTTTTGGTTTTGCAGAATAAAGCGCACCAACTGGGATTTGGACGCTTCGACTCGAGACAGCGGCGGCGTCACCACCAGCAGGGGTTCGGTGTCTTCCGGAATGTCCTGCAAGGTCACATGCAACAACGAGAGCTGATTGTCGGAGTTGGTCACCGAAACGGAAGCTTCACCATCGGCCTCGTGGACGATCACCACGGATGTGTCCGGGACCATGCCGTCAGCCTTTGCTTGGTTGCCGAATATCAGCAGCAGGGCAATAAGGCCGAACGCGGTGTTTGAGCATGTCATCGTCATGATGGGTTTTCCATTAGGCGAAATGAGTGGGTCAGAGGTAACGCAAATCCAGAACAATGGAGCCGTCGAGGGGCACTTCCTGATTCAGGGTCAGGTACTGCGAAAAGTTGATGGCGGTGTCCACTTGAAGCTGGACCCTCAACTGGCTGATGAAGTCGGGCTGACGGTCGCCCGTCGGGGCAAAGGCCATATAGGATCGCGGGTAGCCATTGGGCTCGGGCGTCCAGCTTTCGCCGCTGTTGGTGGAGGCCAGGACCTGCATAGTCTGTGAGTCCCCCACTGGGTTGCGGTACGACAACGCCACGGAGCCGAGGCGTTCGTCCGGTGCATGGATGTTTCTGCCCAGCCCATAGAAAAAATCCGGTGCCAGGGAAGACTCCGCACGATTGTCGATACCCACCAGCGCAAACAGCATGGGCCTGGCGCATTGCACCTGCAGTTCGAGTTGTCGGCTGGGCAGCACGGTGAATTCGTCGACAAGGAGGGTGTGTGCGGGGATCTTTCCGTGGTCGACGAAACCTTCATCCGACAGCTCGATATAGCAGGCATCCGGTGTCACACGACCGGTTACCGTAAGGTCGACAGCGGTGCCCGCACTGGCCTTGGCCGCAGCGCACAGGGATAACCACAACACGGCAAGGCAACGGGTGAACTTAGTCATCGATTCATCACTGGCACAGGTGAACACAGCCCACGGCGAAGCCCATGCCCATCAAGGATGAGGGCATGGGGCGCCATGGGTCAGAGGTACTTCACTTCAAGGGTGGCGGAGCCGTCGATGGTCACTTCGTTGCTCAGGTCCAGGCCGTCGGCGCGGTGAATTGCAGTGCTTACACCCACATCAACGCTCAAGTCCTTGACCGCCAGGGGCAGGGTAAGGTCCTCCATTGAGGCAACTGACATGTACAGGCCTGGGTCCAGGAACTTCTCTTTGAACCAGGTCTGGCCCTGGTCAGTGGAACCGATCGTCTGCACTACAACGCCATCATCGGCGACCGGGTTGCTCAAGGTGAGGTAGTAGTAACCCAGTTTCTGGGTATCGTTGATAAAACCCAGGCCAAAGTACGAGCTGTCCATGCTGGAACTTGCACGGTTATCGATCGGGTGCAGGGCAAACTGAATCGGAGCGTCACAGTTGACCGTCATCGTCAGGGTGCGTTTATCCAGATATGTTGCGTCGTCCAGATTCAGATCCTTGGCGGAAATCTTGCCGTGGTCGACCACGCCACCACCGGACAAGCTGGGTGTGCAAGCGCTGGGCACGATCAGCCCCTTGACGGTCAGGTCAACGGACGATGCAGCGAAGGTTGTCGCCGAGCCGAGCAGCAATACGCCGGCGGCCAGGGTGGTCAATCGGGTTTTCATCGTAGGGACTCCTTAAAGGTAATTGACTTGTACGGTGGCGTGACCGTCGATAGGGACTTCGTCGGTCAACGTCAGGTTGTTGGCAGGTGCGATGTGGGTGATCAGGCGGATCTCGGCGTCCAGTTCCTGAACTGCAATCGGTATCACGTCGTCGCTGTGGGCGATCGCCGTCAGCAAGGTATGGCTGAGCATCACCGAAGGCATCCAGGTCACGCCGCCATCCCTTGAGGTGATGGTGCGCACGGAGACGCCGTCGGCCACGGGCATATAGAGACCCAGCCCGGCATCGCCGACTTTTTCATCACTGGGTGTGGTGCCCAGCCCATGCCAGCTGAAGTGGCTGGCGGCGGTGCCTGAACGGTTGTCGATGGTGTTGAGGGTGAAGTACGTCGGCCCGTCGCAGCGCACACTCAACAGCATGGTTTCTCTGGGCAGATCGGTGTAGGTGTCGGTGTTGAGGTCCTTGACCGACACCTTGCCGAAGTCCACAGTCCCGCCGCCGGAGATGACTGGTGAGCAAGCGCTGGGGGTGATGCTGCCGCGCACGAGCAAGTCTGTGTTGCTGGCGGCGAATGCTGTCGGGCTGAGGAGCAAGGCGCCTATCAGGCCGGATGCAAAAACATTCATGTCAGTGAATCTCCTTGGGCATGGGGCAGAGGCGTTATAGGTATTTGACTTCAAGCGTGGCGGACCCGTTGATTGGAACCTCTGTGGTCAGATCCATTCCTGCTGTCGGCGCGATGATGGTTGCCACCATGAGGTCTGCCAACACCTGCTGGACCGGGGTGGGTGCCCACCTGCCGGTGGTGTTGTCGCCAAACGAAGCGAGGTAGGAGGCTGGCCACATGTCACCCGGGAAACTTGCCCGCCAGGTGAGGCCGTTATCCGAGGACTCAATCATGGAGATCGCTGCGCCATCGGCGATCGGATTGCTTAAGGTCAGGGAGAAACTGCCTAATTTTTTTCCGCTGACCAAGCCCAGGCCATAGCTGTTCCTCGGATCGTGGGCGTCACCAACGTTATCAATGCCCTTCAGGGCTAGCAGGGTTGGCGCATCGCACGTGATGCCCAGTTGCAGGTTGTGACTTTTAAGCACGGTCCATCCATCCGGCCTCAAATCCTTGGCCGAAATTTTCCCGTGATCGACAATCCCGCCGCTTGAAAGGCTAGGCGCACAGGCGCTGGGCGTGATCAACCCTTTGACGGCCAGGTCCACGCTGCTGGCAGCGAATACCGATGAACTCATGGCGAGCAGCAGGGCACTGCTCAATAGGGCTACATGGCTCTTCATTTTTCTGTTTTTTCCATTGCAGGCTGGCAGATAGAGGTGCGTGCAACGCAACGCCCGCTTCGGTGTCGGCGGGTGGTTGTCGGTGCGACGGTCTCGATATTTTTTGCGGCTGCCGGGGAGTGGCAAGCCGTCCCTCTTTTGGGGTGGGGCACAATTTAGCGAGGAGCGTGCGCGGGGGAAATACAACTAATACGACATTGGCAGGGTGGATCGAATAGGGTGAGTTCGCGTTTTTTCGTAGTTGTTGTATCGGCTTTAAGCCATTCAAAAGGTTATTGGTTTTTTGTCGATAGCATTCAAAGGAATGTGGCGATCGTTGCTGCCTAAGTAGGCCTCTATGGCTATTGCGCCAGTGCCGAAGGTTGCTGCCGGATCAATAGCTACGAAGAGGTACTGATGGGTTCGCTGTCAGGTTCAACCGCAGGCGCGAGCCGCAAATCGAGATCGCCTGTTACTCCCCCGCCTCACTGGCGGCAGTTGCATGTCCTGGTGGCGGAGGATCATTCAGCCCACCGTCTATTGCTGGGTTGCTTGCTGCGAAAACTCGGGTTGGACCATGAGCTGGTCGCCGACGGGTATCTCGGGCGAGTGGCTTATGCTCGTCGGCCCTTTGACCTGGTGATCACTGATTGCCAGATGCCCGTCATGGACGGTTACAGCATGGCCCGCGCCATTCGCCAATATGAGCACCACGTCGGCTTGAGGCGAGTGCCGATCATCGCGTTGACCGCCGACCTGCAAAACGACAGCCCCCAGCGCTGCCGCGACGCGGGCATGGATGCCTGGCTGCTCAAGCCTCTGACCCTGGAACAATTAAGTGCCGTTTTGGCGCGATGGCTCCCGGGTGCCGATCACATGCCTATCGGTGCGGAGCCTGTTGCGAAGGTTATGGGGTGGCCCGCCCGCGCGAGCCTGGTCGCGACGTTTGGCAGTGAACAGGTGGTCAATCAACTGTTGGAAAATCTGCTGGTCGAGGCTTGGCAAGATCACGACCTGTTGGGCCGTGCCTGTGCCGCATTGAACGCATCATTGACCGCCGAACGCCTGCATCGATTGACGGGTAGCCTGGTATTTATAGGAGGAACAGGGCTTGAGTCCTGTGCCGTGAGGTTGATCGAGCAGGTTCAGCGCGATGGCGTGTCTGCGCACCAGGCGGAGTTGACATCGTTCCAGGCACGCTTGCGCACCTATCTGGATTATCTGTCCACTCTGTGAAAGGTGTTTACAGAGGGTTTAAGTTATTTGGAAGTCTAGTTTTTGCTGTAGGTGGTTTCCTATTATGTTGTAGTCCAAAAAATAGCCGCTACTAAACATTGGCTTCGGCTGCAAGTGGGTCTTTGTTAGTAGTTGTTGATGAGCGCTGACAGAGGTATTTTGCGCGGATTCAAGTTGCCACCATTCGTAGGTATCTATGCTTCGAGTAATTATTGCTGACGATCACCCTATTGTTCGAGTCGGGCAGAGAGTCGTGATTGAGGCGAATGGCAAGTGCAAGGTGGTCGGCGAAGCCGACGGTCCCGATCAATTGCTCGGGGTATTGAGTACTACGGCATGTGATGTGCTGGTCACCGATTTTGCCATGCCGGGCGGTCAGCAAGCTGATGGCTACAGCCTGTTGAGCCTGTTGCGTCGTCAGTACCCGAACGTGCCAGTGATCCTGGTGACGATGTTCGCCAACGTTGCCACCCTGCGTGCCTCCTTCGCCCATGGTGCCAAGGCAGTGGTCGCCAAAAGTGCCTCTGCCAAGGAGTTGCCCCTGGCGATCAAAGCCGTGTGCGCCGGCCAGACCTTCGCCAGTGAATGCCTGCGGGTGCAACTGGTGGAGGCGGGGACAGGCAATCAGTCCCATGAGCCGCAGTTGTCCGGCAAGGAGAGCGAGGTGGTGCGTATGTTGGCCAGCGGCATGACGGTCAGCCAGATCGCGGCCAAGGTCCACCGGAGTATTTCCACTATCAGCAAACAGAAAAGTACAGCGATGCAGCGGCTGAGTATCTCTACCGATGTTGAACTGTTCGCCTATGCGCGTGCATCGGGAATGGTGCCTTAGAAAGTTGCAGTTTTATGACAGTGGTTTAACTAAAGGCCAAGTGCAGGATTCGTATTAGTTGTATGGGTCTGGTGCGCTAAGTGCTCTAACTTGTTGTTAGAGCCTGCTGGCATTAGTTGAGGGTTGTTTAAAATCCCGGTCAAATTAGTTGAGGCGAAATACCCATTGTGCGATGTACTTGCTTGTGCCCGCGTAACCGCTGGTTGATCGACCGTAAGTGATGCAACCCTGACGGAGGTCAGTTGCAACGCGCCTGCATTGATAGCCGTCAAGGCCGCGCGGCTAGTGTTCAAGTCCGCACTGCCGACCGCTGAAGAGATCCAGATCGACGGCAGCGCTATTTTTGTCATGAATGCCCATGGTCTTCGCGGCCTGTGCGGATTATCGTGCAGGCCTGACAATAATTGCTGCGGAACCTGCCCATGAGTGCTGCCCACGATGCTCTGATCCACCGCTTCTATGAGGCCTTTCAGCGCCTTGACGCCGAGGCCATGGCCGCTTGCTACACCGACGATGTGGTCTTCAGCGACCCGGCGTTCGGCGAACTGCGCGGGCGGGATGCCGGTGATATGTGGCGCATGCTTACCACGCGGGCCAAGGATTTTTCCCTGACGTTCGACCATGTGCGCAGCGATGACAGCACCGGCAGTGCCCATTGGGTGGCGACGTATTTGTTCAGCGCCACCGGCAATACCGTGGTCAACGATATCGGTGCGCGGTTCGTGTTCCGTGACGGCAAGATCTGTGAACACCACGACCACTTCGACCTGTGGCGTTGGTCGCGCCAGGCGTTGGGCCTCAAGGGCCTGTTACTGGGTTGGTCGCCCGCGCTGAAAAACGCGGTACGTGCCCAGGCGCTCAAAGGCTTGAAGGCATTTCAGGCCGGGCGTTGATAAGCTTGGCGCTCTTCTGGTTTGCCGACATCGACTTGTGACTGATCCCTCTGAACCCAAACCCTGGTTCGTCTATCTGGTGCGGGCCGCCAATGGCTCGCTGTACTGCGGTATCAGCAATGACCCCGTGCGCCGGTTTGCCTCGCACCAAAGCGGCAAGGGCGCACGGTTTTTTCTGTCCAGCCCTGCCGTGGCCTTGGTCTATACCGAGCAATGTGCGAGCAAGGGCGAGGCGCTGCGTCAGGAGCGCTTGATCAAGAAATTGAAGAAGAGTGCCAAGGAGTGCCTGGCCGCGAGTGGCCTCGAGGGCGGCATACACAAAAATAGTTGCGAACCCATGTGAGGTAAACCTGCGCCCCATCCGTGTAGTGCTTGAAACTGCGATCTATTCGCATTAACAGCGTTTTCAACACGGGTTCTCAGAGCATGAAGTCGACGGCGGGCGGTTGGGTAAAACAGTGGCTGGGAGCTTCGGTCTTGGCAGTGTCGGGGCTGGCGTTGCTGCCCTTGAGCGTTGCGCGTGCGCAGGAGCAGCACAGCGCCCAGTTCAATTTTGCCCTGGCAGCCAAACCACTGCCCCAGGCCCTGAGCGAGTTCAGCCGGGTCACCGGCATCAGCGTGATCTATACCGATGAAGCGCCCTACGGCCTCAATGCCCCGGCAGTCAGCGGGCCGATGACGGCGAGCCAGGCGCTGCAACGCCTGCTGAGCCGATCCGGCTTCACGTTCCGCCAGATCGATGCCCGCACCCTGGCGCTGGAGCCGGTGCCAACCGACGGCGCGGTCAACCTCGGCGCTACCACCATCAGCGGCGCCGACCTCACCCAGGACAGCACCAGCTACCAACCGCCGCCGACCAGCTCGGTAATGCGCTCCCATGGGTTGCTGTTGGAAACCCCACAAACCGTCAACGTAGTGCCTGCTCAAGTGCTGCGCGACCAGCAACCGCGCAACCTGGATGACGCGCTGGGCAATATCAGCGGTATCACCCAGACAAACACCCTCGGCAGCACCCAGGACGCGGTGATGTTGCGCGGCTTTGGCGACAACCGTAACGGCTCGATCATGAAGGACGGTATGCCGATGGTGCAGGGCCGTGCCTTGAACGCGACAGCCGAGCGCGTCGAAGTGCTCAAGGGCCCGTCGTCGCTGTTGTATGGCATCCAGGACCCAGGCGGTGTAGTCAATATCGTCAGCAAAAAGCCTGAGCTGGTGCAGTCCACCTCCCTGACCGCACGCGGTTCGACCTTCGGCAGCGGCAAGAACGGCAGCGGCGGTAACCTCGACACCACCGGGCCCCTGGGTGACAGCGGCCTGGCTTATCGCCTGATCCTCGACCATGAAGACGAAGATTACTGGCGCAACTACGGCACCCACCGCGAAACCCTGGTGGCGCCGTCCCTGGCCTGGTATGGCGACACCACCCAAGTGCTGCTGGCCTATGAGCACCGCGAATTTCTCGCCCCGTTCGACCGTGGCACCGCCATCGATCCCAAGACCAACCATCCGTTGAACATCCCCGCCACTCGCCGTCTGGATGAACCGTTCAACAATATGGAAGGGCGCTCCGATCTGTACCGCCTGACTGTCGATCATGATCTCAACGACGACTGGAAAGCCCACTTCGGTTACAGCTGGAACCGCGAGACCTACGACGCCAGCCAGGTGCGCGTGGTCAAGGTCAACACCAACGGCACCCTGACCCGCAGCATGGACGGCACCCAGGGCGCGCTGACCACCGACCGCTTCGCCACCGCCAGCCTCGAAGGCAAGGTAGATGTCGCGGGTATGCAGCACGACCTGGTGTTCGGCCTGGACGATGAGTACCGCAAGATCTACCGCGCCGACCTGATCCGCCAGGCACCGCGGGGCAGCTTTGATTACACCAATCCGGTATACGGCAACGAAGTCGCCGGTTCCAAAGTCAGCGCGCCGGACAGCAACCAGACCGATCTTTTGCGCAGCGATTCGCTGTTCTTCCAGGATGCCATCCACCTCAACGATCAATGGATTCTGGTCGGCGGTGCGCGCTACCAGATGTACGACCAATACGCCGGCAAAGGCGTGCCGTTCACCGCCAACACCGACGGCAATGGCCAGAAGTGGGTGCCTCGGGCCGGGTTGGTGTATCGCTACAGTGACGAATTGTCGTTCTACGGCAGCTACACCGAGTCGTTCAAACCCAACTCCACCATCGCGCCACTGGCCAATAAAACCGTGTTGAATGGCAGTTTGCAGCCGGAGGAATCCAAAGCCTGGGAGCTGGGTACCAAGTTCGACCTGCCGGGGCGTATCACCGCCAGCGCAGCGTTGTTCACCATCGATAAACGCAACGTGTTGGTGCAGGTAGGCGAGGGCCTGACCTCGGAGTACAGCGTGGCCGGCAAAGTGCGCTCCCGTGGTCTGGAGTTGGATGCCAGCGGCCAGCTGACGGATAAGTGGAGCCTGATCGGCAGCTATGCCTACACCGATGCCGAGGTCACCGAAGACCCCAAGCTCAAAGGCAACCGCCTGCAGAACGTGGCAAAAAGCACCGGCTCGCTGTCAGCGGTGTATGACTTCGGCAGCATCCTGGGCGGTGATCAACTGCGCATCGGCGCCGGGGCGCGTTATGTCGGCGAGCGGGCAGGGGACGCGGCCAACAGTTTCGAGCTGCCCAGCTACACCGTGGCTGATGTGTTCGCCAGCTACGACACCAAGCTTGAGGGGCAAAAGGTCAAGTTCCAGCTCAACGTGAAAAACCTGTTCGACCGTACCTACTACACGTCCTCGGTGAATACGCAGTTTGTGTCCATGGGCGATGCGCGGCAGGTGTCGGTGTCCAGTACCTTGACCTTCTGATTCATTTATCTGTGGGAGCTGGCTTGCCTGCGATGGCATCGACTGGGTTTACCTGATACACCGAGTTGTCTGCATCGCAGGCAAGCCAGATCCTACAGGAAAGCGGTCGCCACATTGATAGCGAGCTGTTAGCGTTGCCGCCATTGCATGCTTATGGAAAACGCTACTGATGTACTTTGGAAAATGGCTACGCACCGGCACCCTGCTGGTCGGTTTGAGTTTTTTACTGGGCGGCTGCGCCAGCGTCTCCCAAACTTCCACTCCGGCAACCCTGGATAAACTGCTGAGCGATCCGGCGCTGCAAGGTGCTACGGTCTCGCTGATGGTACGTGACGCCCGCACGGGCTCCACGCTGTATCAGCACAACCCACGCACCCGGCTGGTGCCCGCGTCCAACCTCAAGCTGTTGACCACGGCGGCGGCCATGGATGTGCTAGGGCCGCAATACCGCTTCGCCACCCAACTGCTGAGCAACGGCATACGCCAGGGCGACCGCCTGACCGGCAACCTGTACCTGCGTGGCCTGGGCGACCCGAGCATTCAGTTTGCCGACTACCAGGCGCTGGCCGCGCAATTGGCCAGCCAGGGCGTGCGCCAGGTGCAGGGCGATCTGGTGTTCGACGACACCTGGTTCGATGCCGAGCGATTGGGGGTGGATTGGTCCCATGACGATGAAACCACCTACTACGGCGCGCAGATTTCGGCGCTGACCGTGGCGCCCAATGCGGATTTTGATGCGGGCAGCGTACTGGTTACGGCCAAGGCGCCATTGCGGAACGGCTCGCCGGTGAGTGTCGATATTTTCCCGCCTACTGATTACCTGCAACTGAGCAACCATGCCATGAGCGGACCGGGCAACAGCTATGGAATCAATCGCCGTCACGGCACCAACCTGTTGCAACTCAGCGGCGCAGTAGCGCCGGGAAAGCAGAGCCAGCAATTGGTCAGCGTCTGGGAGCCAACGCAACTGGTCGCGAATCTGTTTGAACAAGCCCTGGCGCAACAGGGCATCACCGTACTGGGGCGTCGGGTGATGGGCGGGGCAAGCCCGACGGCGGTAACGGTGCTGGCCGAGCACCAATCGGCGCCGTTACAGGCGTTGATCACACCGCTGCTCAAGCTTTCGAACAACAATATGTCTGAAGCCTTGCTCAAGGCCATGGGGCGCAAGACGGCCAATAGCGGCACGGCAGCGGCGGGTGCTCTGGCGGTGGCCGGGTTCCTCAAGCGCCAGGGGCTGGAAACCGCCACATTCAGTCAGGTCGACGGCTCAGGCCTGTCGCGGCGCAACCTGGTGTCGTCGCAAACCCTCACCGACCTGCTGCTGGCCGCCAGCAAACAGCCGTGGTTCGACGCCTGGTACAACGCGCTGCCGATTGCCGGCAACACCGACCGCATGACCGGCGGCAGCCTGCGCTATCGCTTGCGCGACACGCAGGCGCAAAACAACCTGCACGCCAAGACCGGCTCCATGGGCGGCGTGTCGTCATTGAGTGGATACATCACCACTGCCGGCGGGCGCAAGCTGGTGTTCTCGATGCTGACCAACAACTACGTGGTGGCCGGCGCGCAGGTCAAGGCGTTGGAGGATCGCGTGGCCGTGGCGCTGGCGCGCAGCGACGAGTGATTCAGGGCTGATAGCCCATCCGCCAACTCACGGCCCGGGTCGCCGCCAGCAAGTGCTGCGCCGCCGGGCCATCTTCATCGGCATGGAACAGCGAGGTTGGGCCGACCACGGTCATCACCGCCGCGACTTGCCCGACCGCATTGAACACCGGCGCCGACAACGCATCCACGCCGGGCATCAGCAGGCCATGTACAAAGTGCAGGCCGCGGCTGCGGATTTGCTCGCACACGCTGGCATAGGCCTGATCGTCCGCCAAGGTGTGAGCGGTGCCGGCTTGAACCTCGCGTTCGCGCAGCTCCACGGTTTCCCGCGACGGCAAGTAGGCGCTGAACACCAGCCCGGTGGACGAACTGAGCAGCGGCAACACCGAGCCCAACTGCGTCACCACGGTGACGGCGCGCACGGCCGGCTCAATCTGCACCACGGTCGCGCCCTGGTTGCCCCACACCGCCAGAAAGCAGGTTTCATTCAACTCATCGCGCAGTTCGGCCAAGGGCATGGCGCCGACTTTCAACACATCCATGCTGCCCAGCGCCGCCAGCCCCACGCGCAACGCTTCGCGGCCCAGGCCGTAATGGTTGGTGGCGCTGTTCTGTTCGGCAAAACCCGAGGCGATCAGCGCCTGCAAATAGCGGTGGACCTTGCTCGCTGGCATCTGCACATGCTCGGCCAGGCGTGACAGCGAGGTGGCCGGGGACAGTTCGGCCAGGGCCTTGAGAATATCGGTGCCGACTTCCGCCGAGCGGACTTTCTGTTTACCGGTGTCGCGGGGCTTTTCCATGGAAGGGCGAGAATCCGAGAGATGAATGGGCGTCTTTATAGCTTGACGGTCGACAGTGATCAAATTACGTTATGCGTAACTGGATTACGATAAAAACAACTTCTGTACAGAGGAAGATCCATGGACCTCGAATACCTTTCGGGTTTCGGCAACGAATTCGCCAGCGAAGCCTTGCCTGGCGCGCTGCCGGTCGGCCAGAACTCGCCGCAAAAAGCCCCCTGCGGGCTCTACACCGAACTGTTTTCCGGCACTGCCTTCACCATGGCGCGTAGCGAAGCCCGGCGCACTTGGCTGTACCGCATCCAGCCGTCCGCCAATCACCCGGCGTTCGTCAAACTTGCGCGGCAATTGGCCGGTGGCCCGCTGGGGGCGGTGACGCCCAACCGCCTGCGCTGGAACCCGCTGGATATTCCGGGTGAACCCACGGACTTTATCGATGGACTGGTCGGCATGGTTGCCAACTCGGGGTCGGAAAAACCTTCGGGCATCAGCATTTATAACTACCGCGCCAATCGTTCCATGGAGCGCGTGTTCTTCAACGCCGACGGCGAGTTGCTGATCGTGCCGGAGCAGGGCCGCTTGCGCATCGCCACCGAACTGGGCGTGCTGGATGTCGAGCCGCTGGAAATCGTCGTGCTGCCCCGTGGCCTCAAGTTCCGTATCGAACTGCTGGACGCGCAAGCCCGCGGCTACGTCGCTGAAAACCATGGCGCCCCGCTGCGCCTGCCTGACCTGGGGCCGATTGGCAGCAACGGCCTGGCTAACCCGCGCGATTTCCTCACGCCCGTCGCCCGTTACGAAGACCTCAAGCAACCGACCACGCTGGTACAGAAATTCCTCGGCGAACTGTGGGCCTGCGAGCTGGATCACTCACCACTCAACGTGGTCGCCTGGCACGGTAATAACGTGCCGTACAAATACGACCTGCGTCGCTTCAACACCATTGGCACGGTGAGTTTTGACCATCCGGATCCGTCGATCTTCACCGTGCTGACCTCGCCCACCAGCGTGCACGGCCTGGCCAACCTCGACTTCGTGATCTTCCCGCCGCGCTGGATGGTGGCCGAGAACACCTTCCGGCCGCCGTGGTTCCATCGCAACCTCATGAACGAATACATGGGCCTGATCCAGGGCGCCTACGACGCCAAGGCCGAAGGCTTCGTACCCGGCGGCGCGTCGCTGCACAGCTGCATGAGCGCCCACGGCCCGGATGGCGAGACCTGCACCAAGGCCATCAACGTGGACCTGGCGCCGCACAAGATCGATAACACCATGGCCTTCATGTTCGAGACCAGCCAAGTGCTGCGTCCGACCCAGTTCGCCCTGGAGTGCCCCCAACTGCAACCTGCTTACGACGCGTGCTGGGCCTCGCTGCCCGCCACCTTCAACCCGAACCGGAGATAACCCATGACTCAACCAACGCAGACCCGCAGCTGGGTGGCCTCGGCCAATGGTCACGCGGATTTCCCCCTGCAAAACCTGCCCCTGGGCGTGTTCAGTATCAACGGCTCGGCCCCGCGCAGTGGCGTGGCGATTGGCGACATGATCCTCGACCTGCACGCCGCGCTGGATGAGTTTGACGGTGACGCCCGGCGCGCCGTCGAAGCCACTGCGGGCGGGCAGTTGAACGCGTTTTTCGAACTGGGCCGTGGGCCTCGCGTTGCCCTGCGCCAGCGCCTGCTGGAACTGCTGGCCGAAGGCAGCAAGCTGCAAACCCGCGAGGCGCAAGTGCTGCACCGTGCCGCCGATTGCCAGATGCACCTGCCGGCCAAGATCAATGACTACACCGACTTCTACGTCGGCATCGAGCACGCGCAAAACGTCGGCAAATTGTTCCGCCCCGATAACCCGCTGTTGCCGAACTACAAGTACGTGCCGATTGGTTACCACGGCCGTGCCTCGACCATTCGTCCCTCGGGTACAGAGGTGCGACGCCCTAAGGGCCAGACCTTGCCAGCCGGGCAGTCCGCGCCGACCTTTGGCCCATGCGCGCGCCTGGACTATGAGTTGGAGCTGGGCATCTGGATCGGCCAGGGCAATGCCATGGGCGATGCGATTGCCATTGGTGATGCCGCCGAGCATATCGCCGGTTTCTGCCTGCTCAACGACTGGTCGGCGCGGGATATCCAGGCCTGGGAGTACCAGCCGCTGGGGCCGTTCTTGTCGAAAAGCTTTATCACCAGCATCTCGCCGTGGGTGGTGACTGCCGAAGCCTTGGAGCCTTTCCGCAAAGCCCAGCCGCCGCGCCCTGAAGGTGATCCGCAACCGCTGCCTTACCTGTTGGATAAGCGTGATCAGAACGCGGGCGCCTTTGATATCGAACTGCAAGTGCTGCTCACCACGGCCTCGATGCGTGAGCAAAACCTGCCCGCCCATCGCCTGACCCTGAGCAACACCGAGCATATGTACTGGACCGTGGCGCAAATGGTGGCGCACCACAGCGTCAATGGCTGCCAGTTGCAGGCGGGTGACCTGTTTGGTTCGGGCACGTTGTCTGGCCCGCAGCCGGGGCAGTTCGGCAGCCTGTTGGAAATTACCGAAGGCGGCAAGAAGCCGATTGAATTGGCCTCCGGCGAGGTACGTAAATTCCTTGAAGACGGCGACGAAATCATTCTGCGTGCCCGTTGCAGCCGAGAGGGCTTTGCCTCCATCGGCTTCGGCGAATGCCGCGGTACCGTGGTTGCGGCGCGCTGAGAGGGCAGGGCCATGGAACTCTATACTTACTACCGTTCTACCGCGTCGTATCGAGTACGTATTGCCTTGGCTCTCAAAGGCCTGGATTTCACCGCGCTGCCGGTCAACCTGCTGGTGCCGGCAGGCGGCGCCAACCGCCAGCCTGAATACCTGGCGATCAACCCCCAAGGGCGGGTGCCGGCATTGCGTACTGATGAAGGGGCGTTGCTGATCCAGTCACAGGCGATCATTGAGTACCTGGAGGAGCGTTATCCCCAGGTGCCGTTGCTCTCCAAAGACCTGGTAGCGCGCGCTCATGAGCGGGCGGTGGCGTCGATCATCGCCTGTGATATCCACCCGTTGCATAACTCCAGTACCCAGAACTTGCTGCGCAAGTGGGGGCACGATGAGGCGCAATTGCTGGAGTGGATCGGACACTGGATCAGCCAGGGCCTGGGCGCGGTGGAGCAGTTGATTGGCGACACCGGGTTTTGCTTTGGCGAGCAGCCGGGCTTGGCCGATGCGTTTCTGATCCCGCAGCTGTACGCGGCCGAGCGTTTCAAGGTGCCCTTGGCGGCGTACCCACGCATTGGGCGGGTGGCGGCGTTGGCGGCCCAACATCCGGCCTTCGTGCAGGCCCACCCCGCCAGTCAGCCTGACACCCCCTGAACCCCCTGTAATGATCGTTCCTACGCTCAGCGTGGGAACGCCTCATGTGGCGCTCTGCGTCACGGCTCTAAAAACGGACGCGGAGCGTCCAGGGCTGTATTCCCACGCAGAGCGTGGGAACAATCATAAAAAAACAGGTACCTTGCGATGCACAATCAGATTGCCAGCTTTCGTGCGGCACTCGACGCCCGCCCGGTGTCGCGCTACCAATGGTTGATTCTCCTGCTGCTGGCACTGTTACTGGTCACCGATGGCTATGACGCCCAGGTGCTGGGCTATGTAGTGCCGGCGCTGGCCCAGGATTGGGGCCTGGAAAAGTCCGCGTTTGGCCCCGTGTTCAGCGCCAACCTGCTGGGCCTCACCCTGGGCTCGCTGCTGGTGACACCGCTGGCGGATCGGTTCGGCGTGCGACGTATCCTGCTGGCATGCGTGCTGATCTACGCCAGCCTCACGGTACTGATGGTGTTCGCCAATTCCCTGACCACGTTGATGGCAGCGCGGTTTATCTGCGGCATTGGCATGGGCGGCGCGATGCCCAGTGCCATGGCATTGATGTCTGAATACTCGCCGCCGCGGATGCGCACCTTGATGGTGACCCTGGCGGCCTGCGGCTTCTCGTTCGGCGGCGCAGCAGGCGGCTTTGTGGCGGCCGGGTTTATCGATGGTTTTGGTTGGCAGGCGGTGTTCCTGGCGGGTGGTGTGACGCCGCTGCTGCTGTTCCCGTTCCTGGTGTGGCTGTTGCCCGAATCCTTGCCGCGCCTGTTGCGCGATGCGCCGCCGTATCTGCGTTTGCGCAAAGTCACGGTGCGGATGCTGCCCGATTGGCAACCGCCACCGGCGACCGAAGCTGAAAACTTGCAGGAGCAGGGCAGCAAACTGACGGTGGTGGAGCTGTTTCGCAACGGCTACGCGCGCCCGACGCTGCTGATCTGGGCGACTTTCTTTGTCAGCCTGATCCTGCTGTATTTCATGATCAGTTGGTTGCCGTCGCTATTGCTCGAAAGCGGCCTGGCGTTGAACGAAGCCAACCTGGTCACCTCCATGTTCCTGTTCGCTGGCACCTTGGGCGCCATCCTCATGGCCTGGTTTGCCGACCGTCTGAAAAGCAAAGTGCGGTTGCTGTCCGGCGTGCTGGCGGCGGCAGCGCTGTGCACCATCCTGCTGGGCTTGAACCACGACAACCCACGCTACCTGGTGGCCTGCGTGTTTGCAGCAGGGTTCTGCATCATCGGCGGGCAACTGACCCTCAATGCCTTCGCGAGCAACTTCTACCCGGCGCACGTGCGCGCCACCGGCACGGGTTGGGCGTTGGGTGTGGGGCGATTCGGATCGATTCTGGGACCGCTGTTTGGCAGCCTGCTGCTGGCGATGCATATACCGGTCGAGCAGATTTTCTTCTTCTGCGCGATTCCGGCGGTGATTGCAGCGTTGTTGATTATTCAGGTGCGGGCGCCTTCACTGTAGGAGCGAGCTTGCTCGCGAAGGCCGCAAGGACAGCGCGTTAAACCAGGATGCCTGCGTTATCGTTCACGTTCTTCGCGAGCAAGCTCGCTCCTACAGGGGTCAGTGCACCACTGAGTTGGGCGGCAGGTGCCCCAGCCGCTCGGTCAGGCGCAGGCGCTGAATCGGGTCGTCGCTGAGCAGCAGGGCGTGTTCCAGGTCGAAGCGTTCGGCGCTGGGGCAGTCCAGGCGTTGATACAGGCTGGCCCGCGCCAGGTAGTCGGAGGCGCTGGCGTTGCCCAGTTCCAGTACGCGCTCGGCGTCCACCAGGGCGGCCAGTGGCTCGTCGTTGGCAAGGTAGAGTTGGCGCAGGTTGCGCGACAGCCGTTGCAGGATGGCCCGTGGCTCGGCGGTCAGTAGGTGGTCGGCCTGCAATTTCAGTTTCGCCCCGTACTGGCGCGCCAGCAACTCGCGACAGTCGTTGGGGTACAGGCGCCGGCCGCCGCAAGGGTCCAACAGGTGGTCGGCTCCCGGTACCCGCAGCAGGAAGTGCCCAGGGAAGTTCACGCCGACTAGGGGGATATCCAGGCGCCGTGCCATCTCCAGTGCGATCAGGCCCATGGCCAAGGGTTGCCCGCGTTTGCGTTGCAGCACTTTGTCCAACAGCGCGGCGGCGGGGCGCAACGGCGTGTGGTCATCCTGGGCAAACCCCATGTCATTCATGCGCCGCAGCAGCGGCTGGCCGAGTTCATCCGCCGGTAACAGGGGCATGCCCAGGCTGACCTGTTGTTGTAGCGCGCCAAGGTCGTGCAGGATCAACGCCGGCTGCACGCTGGTGTCATGCTCGGCAGCAATCCACAGCGCGGCCTCAAACAGCGCGGGGGGTGAACGGTCCAGGCAGGCGAAAAAGGCGGTGCGGGGATTCATTGAGTTCTCCGGCATATGCCCCCGTTTTAGCCTTGCTGCGAATTTTCGTCCAGCATCTTGAGAGATATCCCACGCTCTTATGTCGTAGATCCCACGAAAACGCGCGGCTTATTCCAGCGCAATCCAGCAGTTTTCTGCCGCAAGCCTATACTTGGCCCACTACCAGAAGTGATTCGGGAGCCCATTGATGTTTGCGCTCATGCACAGCACCCGCCTTGAATCGCTGCACCTGAGCGTTGATCCGGTGACCGGCTTGAAGGCGATCATCGCCATCCACAACAGTCGCCTGGGCCCAGCGTTGGGTGGCTGTCGCTACCTGGCTTACCCTAATGATGAAACCGCCGTGGCCGATGCCGCGCGCCTGGCGCAAGGCATGAGCTACAAAGCCGCGCTGGCCGGACTGCCGGTGGGCGGCGGCACGGCGGTGATCATCCGCCCCGTGCACGTGGAAAGCCGTGCGGCGCTGTTCGAGGCGTTTGGCCGTTGTGTGGAAAAACTCGACGGCCGCTTCATCACCTCGATCGACAGCGGTACCTCGGTCGCCGACATGGACTGCATTGCCCAGAACACTCGCTTTGTCACCAGCACCACCGCCGCCGGAGACCCTGCACCTCATGCTGCCATGGGGGTGTTTGCCGGTATCCGCACTACCGCCATGGCGCGCCTGGGCAGCGACAACCTCGAGGGCCTGCGCGTCGCGGTGCAAGGCCTGGGGAATGTCGGTTATGCCCTGGCCGAACAATTGCACGCCGCCGGTGCCGAGCTGCTGGTCAGCGACATCGACCACGGCAAGGTGCAACTGGCCATGGAGCAACTGGGTGCCCACCCGATTGCCAACGACGCCTTGCTCAGCACGCCCTGCGACATCCTCGCACCGTGCGGCGTGGGCGCCGTATTCAACCGTAACAGCGTCGGCCAGTTGCGTTGCGCCGCCGTGGCGGGTTCGGCCAGCGCTCAACTGACCAACCTGGACATCGCCGACCAATTGGAAGGCCGCGGCATCCTCTACGCACCGGACTATGTGATCAACTCTGGCGGGCTGATCTACGTCGCCCTCAAACACGCCGGTACCGACCTGCCAAGCATCACCGCGCACCTGTCGAACATCGGCAGCCGCCTGACCGAAATCTTTGCCCACGCCCAAGCCGAAAAACGCTCCCCCGCGCGGGTGGCCGATGAACTGGCCGAACGCTTGCTGTACAAATAGGCCAGGCATTAAAAAGGCCCTGAATCCATGATTCAGGGCCTGTTCAATTCGGGCTTTACTCCGCCGCCGGGTTCAGCAACTCGGACAATGCGTCCGGTTGGCTCTTGAACGCCTTGGCAAATACATCACGGTTCTTCGCCATGTAGATCCCGGCTTCTTCCACCTGCTGCTCGCTCAACGACGGCACGGCTTTTTGCAACACCTCTGCCAGCAACTCAGCGAGTTCAAGCATCTTGTCATGACGGTCAGCTTCGGCTTTATCCATGAACAAACGCTCCAGATCTCGGCTGCTGCGGTATACCACTTCGACGGCCATTCACCACCTCACATGCCTTCACGATAGTTGTCTTTTGCGACTACTGTATTTATATACAGCGAAAAGGATAAGCCAAACGCCGGGGTTTGGGTAGTAGGTTTTTAATGTAGTTGGGAAATGGGGGGCTGAACCGGAAATTTCGCACGGCACGCTGAGGTCGATGGTCGATCGTTCCTACGCTCCGCGTGGGAATGCATCCCATGACGCTCCGCGTCACCCACGAGCAGGTCTGAGGGACGCGGAGCGTCCCAGGCGGGGTTCCCATCCGGAGCGTGGGAACGATCGGGGGGTAATTTAAGTGCCTCGTGTCACACGGCCACCATCTTATTCCCCAGCCCTGGCCTTTTTTCTGCATGCAGAACAACCGTCACGTCCACCCCGCATTATCCGGTCGAGCCGACCTAAGGAAGCATCATCGTGAAAATCAATTGGGCCGAAAGGCTGCGTCAGCAAGTACACGGGCTGGCCGAGTCGCTGGGTAATCTGTTTGTCGAGTCGTTCCATTACCTGGCGCTGTTCGCCATTGGTGCGGTGACCGCCTGGGCGGCGGTGATGGAATTTCTGGGGATGCTGGAGAACGGCCATATCAAGATCGATGACATCTTGCTGCTGTTCATCTACCTGGAATTGGGTGCCATGGTCGGGATTTACTTCAAGACCAACCACATGCCGGTGCGCTTCCTGATCTACGTGGCGATCACTGCGCTCACGCGTTTGCTGATCTCCAACGTGTCGCACCACAACCCGCCGGACGTGGGCATCATCTACCTGTGCGGCGGCATTTTGCTGTTGGCGTTTGCGATCCTGGTGGTGCGCTACGCATCGTCGGCCTTCCCTTCGGTGAAGGTCGAAAGCCCGCGTCGCAAGGGCGAGGCGAGCCTGGAGACCGAGAAGGGCGAGCTTTAAAGCCCGACGCTGAAGGGCAGGGTACGGGCGGGCGGTCGCTGCAGGAGTTTGTGGCTGTCGCCGTCCGTCATCAGCTCCAGAATTTCCACGGCGCTGTGGCCCTGTTCGATGGCGATGCCGAACTGGATGCTTTGCACCAGGCGCCTGAGGCGCTGCGGGTCGTTGCGTTGTTCGGCGCTGATCATGCGCTTGGCCACCACGCCAGTCTCGTCAGACAGGGTGAGCATGATGCTGCCGTCCAGCCTTTGGATGCTCAGGTTGACGCGGTATTGGGGGCTGAACGTGTCGGTGATGATCTGAAAAGGATTGTCCATGGTGCGTTACCGCCTGATAAGAACATGCAGTCATTGACGGCCGGTGTCGGGATTAGTTCGCATTGCCTGACCACTGGCCAAATTCCGTTTTCCTCAAAAGTTCTACAGCAAAGGGCGTGCCGTACAGCGATTTACCCGACATAGATATTCAAATGTGGGAGCGGGCTTGCCCGCGATTGCGGTGTATCAGCCAACAAGTACTTGGCTGAAGGACCGCAATCGCGAGCAAGCCCGCTCCCACATTTTTTGTGCTGTTTTTGGAGATCAGTGAGCTAATTCAGGGCATCACGGAAAAAACGATCGCAGACAGCGCAATCAGCCCGATCACCACCACAAATACATTCGATGCCTGGCCTGAATACTGGCGCAAAGATGGCACGCGGCGAATCGCGTACATCGGCATCAGGAACAGCAGGCACGCGATGATCGGCCCGCCCATGGTTTCGATCATGCCCAGGATGCTCGGGTTGAAGGTGGCCACGGCCCAGCAGGTCAGCACCATGAACAACGCGGTGCAGCGTTCCAGCCATTTCGCCGACATCGAACGGTTGCGCCCACGCAGGGATTTGACGATTAGCCCCTGGAAGCCTTCGCTGGCACCAATGTAGTGACCCAGGAAGGACTTGGTAATTGCCACCAGCGCGATCAACGGTGCGGCGTAGGCAATCACCGGCGTCTGGAAGTGGTTGGCCAGGTACGACAGGATCGAGATGTTCTGCGCCTTGGCCGCGGCCAGGTCAGCCGGTGACAGCGCCAGCACGCAGCTGAAGCAGAAGAACATCACGGTCAGCACCATCATGCCGTGGGCGGTGGCCAGGATGCCGCTGCTTTTGCGCTCGGCCTGGGCGCCGTAGACGCGCTTCTGGTCCACGGCAAAGGCGGAGATGATCGGCGAATGGTTGAACGAGAACACCATCACCGGGATCGCCAGCCACAGCGTTTTGAAGAACAGCGGCAGCGGCATGCCTTCGCTGGCCGAGGCGAAGAACGCGCCGTTCCAGTTGGGAATCAGGCTGAATGCCAGCAGCAGCAAGGCGGCAACGAAGGGGTACACCAGCACGCTCATGGCCTTGACGATCACGCCCTGGCCACAGCGCACAATGGCCATCAGGCCGAGGATCAGCACCAGCGACAGAATCGCCCGTGGCGGCGGCGCCATGTGCAATTGGTGCTCCATGAAACTGCCCAGGGTGTTGGTCAGCGCCACGCTGTACACCAGCAGGATCGGGAAGATCGCAAAGAAATACAGCAGGGTGATCAGCTTGCCGGCGCCGACACCAAAGTGTTCCTCGACCACTTCGGTGATGTCGCCGGATTTGCCCGACAGCACAAAGCGCGTCAGCCCACGGTGGGCGAAGAAGGTCATCGGAAAGGCCAGCAGCGCCAGCACGATCAGCGGCCAGAAACCACCGACGCCGGCATTGATCGGCAGGAACAGGGTGCCCGCGCCGATGGCGGTGCCGTAGAGGCCGAGCATCCAGGTGGTGTCGTGTTTGGTCCAACCGGTGGTTACTGTGTTTTCTCTGACATCGGGATTTTCGGCAGCAGGTGTACGTACATCAGTCATCGGTATTGCCTCGTTATTATTTTTGCGCGGGCTCACGTTGGGGCGGGTAGCAGTGCTCCGATCAGCACTCCACCCAGCTGACCGCCAGGCCGCCCCGTGAAGTTTCTTTGTATTTGTCATGCATATCGGCGCCGGTATCGCGCATGGTGCGGATGACCCGGTCGAGGGAGATGAAGTGTTTGCCGTCGCCGCGCAGGGCCATCTGCGTGGCGTTGATCGCCTTGACCGCCGCAATGGCATTGCGCTCGATGCACGGCACCTGCACCAGGCCACCGACCGGGTCGCAGGTCAGGCCGAGGTTGTGTTCCAGGCCGATTTCGGCAGCGTTTTCCAGTTGCTCCGGGGTGGCACCGAGGATATCGGCCAGGCCTGCGGCGGCCATGGCACAGGCCGAGCCCACTTCGCCCTGGCAGCCAACTTCGGCGCCGGAGATGGAGGCGTTTTTCTTGCAGAGGATGCCGACGGCAGCGGCGGCCAGGAAGAAATTGACCACGTCGTCGTCAGACGCGTCGGCGTTGAATTTCATGTAGTAATGCAGCACTGCCGGGATAATCCCGGCCGCGCCATTGGTCGGGGCGGTGACCATGCGCCCGCCAGCGGCGTTTTCTTCGTTGACGGCGAGGGCGAACAGGTTGACCCATTCCATCGCCGACAAGGTCGAGGTGATCACGTTGGGCTTACCGATTTCCAACAGGTTGCGATGCAACTTCGCGGCGCGACGGGGCACATCCAGGCCACCGGGCAGGATGCCTTCATCGCGCAGGCCCTGTTCCACGCACTCGCGCATCACCGACCAGATATGCAGCAGGCCGCTGCGGATATCTTCATCGCTGCGCCACGCCCGTTCGTTGGCCATCATCAGCTCGGATACCCGCAGGCCGTGCTTGTTGCACAAGGCCAGCAGTTCTACGGCGCTGGAAAAGTCGTAGGGCAATTGCACGTCGCTGGTCGGCGCAATGCCTGATGCAGCTTCGGCGGCTTCGATGATGAAACCACCGCCCACCGAGTAATAGGTTTGTTCGCTCAGCAGGCCGCTGTCGCCATAGGCGTGCAAGGACATGGCGTTGGGGTGGTACGGCAGGCTTTCGTCCAGCAGCAGCAAGTCGGTGTGCCAGTTGAAAGCAATTGCCTGAGAGCCCGCCAGCAGCAATTGGCCGGACTCGCGCAGTTGCTGGATACGCGCATTGATCGAGGTGGGGTCGACGCGATCTGGCCATTCACCCATCAAGCCCATGACACAGGCGCGGTCGGTGGCATGGCCGACACCGGTAGCGGACAGCGAGCCATACAGGCGCACTTCGACGCGACGGGTTTGGCTGAGCAAATGCAGGTCGGTCAGGGCTTGGGCGAATGTCGCGGCAGCGCGCATCGGGCCAACGGTGTGGGAGCTGGAAGGGCCGATGCCCACCTTGAATAGATCGAAAACACTGATAGCCATGCTAAAGCCTTACAAGCAATGGAGTAGAAATCGCTGCCATGTTTTGTAGAGCAGGCGGAATTGGCGCGATACTGAGCCTCTGGATCGGTACTGACCAACGAATTATCCTAAGACACCCTTTAGCAGGACTAAACGCTATGACTCGCCCCCTCCATGGCCAGACCTATGTCTGGCTGCATGTGTTTTCCTGCGCTGCGCGGCATCTATCGTTCACCCGCTGCGCCGAGGAACTGCACATCACGCCGGGAGCGGTGAGCCAACAAATTCGCCAGTTAGAAGAGCGCCTGGGCTTTCGACTGTTTCATCGGCGTGCGCGAGGCGTTGAACTCAGCGCCGAGGGGCAGCGCCTGGCGGCCGTGGTGGGTGAGGCTTATGGCAGCATTGATGCCGAACTGCAGCGCCTGGACGCCGGGATGATCAGCGGCACCTTGCGCCTGCGTTCTATCCCCTCGTTTCTGGGCAAGTGGCTGACCCCGCGTCTGCCGCGTTTTCAGCAGCGTTTTCCGGACATTCAACTGCGCATGGTCGCCGAAGACAGCAGCATCGCCCTGCATGAAGGCGACTTCGACCTGGCCATCGACCTCAACGACGGCAGCTACCCTGGCTTGTTATCCACAGCCCTGTTGGACGAACAGATATTCCCGGTGTGCGCCCCCAGCCTGTTGCGTGGCCGCCCACCCTTGCATGGCCCGGCGGACCTGGCCCATTTCCCGCTGCTGCACGACATCACGGCCTGGCGTGGGAGTTATGAATATGCCGAATGGGAGTTTTACCTCAATGCCATCGGCTACCACGGTGCCGACGTACGGCGCGGGCACACCTTCAACCGCAATCACCTGACTATCGAAGCCGCCATCGCCGGCATGGGCGTGGCGATTGCGCGGCGCACCTTGCTGAACGATGAGCTGGAGCGCGGCACCTTGATCGTGCCGTTCGGCCTGGCCGTGCCCAACCATAAACGCTACGTGCTGCTGTATGCGCCGGGCGCGTTGAACCATCCGGGCGTGCGTGCGGTGCATGACTGGCTGGTGGAGGAAGCGGGGGTTTTTCGCAGCTTGCACCCGTTGGGAGAGGGGCAATTGTGAGGAAAACAGAACGTAAGAAGTTGTAACTAACTCCCCACCCTACCAGCGTTTTTGCTCGTCGTCAGGGTTAATTTGTAATGTAGGATTTATCTTTGCAAAGGGGTTGAAATGTTTCAGCAGGTGCTCAATTGTGTAATCAAGAGGTCATGGTTTCACCACCCCGGTGTTGCAGTTTGTGACCTCTGGCGAGCTAGCTGAAATAAGGGAAGAACTATGCAAATCCAAGTCAATAGCGATAACCATATTGAAAGCAGCATCCGACTGGAGGAGTGGGTACGTACTACCATTGAGAGCACGCTCGAACGCTACGAAGAAGACCTGACCCGTGTAGAGGTCTACCTGCGAGACGAGAACGGCGACAAGCCCGGCCCTCACGATTTGAGTTGCCGCCTGGAAGCACGGCCAAAGGGCCATCAACCAGTTTCCGTGTGCCATAAAGCCGATACGCTGGAGCAAGCGATCGATGGCGCCGCAGTCAAGCTCGACCACGCGCTGGAACATCTGTTTGGCAAACTGCAAGGCAAGCCGCGCGCTGCCGGTAAAAACCAGCCAATCAACAAAGTGAACGAAGACGCTTTGGAAGAGGAATTCCTGGAAAACGAAAACGCTGCCATTAACGGCTGATTGTTTTTTCATTCCCCCAATGAAAACGGGCCTGCACATGCAGGCCCGTTTTTCGTTCAGCGCTCGCGCCGGAAGAAATGCCGGCTCAGCAGCGCCAGCCCGCAGGCGCCCAACCCCGCAAACAGCATGGCCCAGCCGGCGCCGCTGCGCAGTGCTATTTGCGCATCCAGAATGGTCAGCCCCGGCGCATCCAACTTGCCGGCGGCAATATGCTGGCTGAGGCTTGCCCACTCCATTGCCGTGCTGTCAGGCAGCACATGGGCCAGGTTGTGGCTGATCCCTAACAACAACACAAGGCCCATCAGCGCGATATTGAGCGCCAGGGTGATCAGCCGTGCGCTGAAGTCGATGCCCGAGGCCATGCCTGCGCGGTCATTCGAGACGGAGCCGGTGGTGGTGTTGGTGGTCGGCGAATTGGTCAACGCCAGTCCGATACCGGCGATCACGCAACTGAGCAGCACCAGCGCCGTGCTGGGTTGTTCGGCGTAATTAACGGCGGCCATTCCCATGAACCCTGCGCCCATTACCCCCAGGCCCAGGGGAATGATGCGTTCGGCGCCAAAGCGTAGGGCCAGGCGTTCGGCCAGCGGCGGTACCAGCAAAGTCGGCAAGGTGTAGGCGAGCAAGGCGGCGCCTGTGGTCAGCGTGTCGTAACCCAGGCCCGCCTGGAAGTACAACGGCAGGTAAATCATGAACGGCCAGAAGCTGAAGTTCATGCCGATCGAGCCCATCAACGCGCCATTGAAACGTTGGATGCGGAACACCGAGAAGTCGAACATCGGATGGGCGCTGCGCCGCTCAATCAAGATAAACAGCAGCAGCCCGAAGACCGACAGGCCAGCCCAGCCGAGCATCGCCGGGGCGCAAAAGCCGATTTCGCTGCCCTGGGTGATGAAATAAACCAGTGCAAACACCGTGAGTGTCATGGTCAGCATGCCGGCGATGTCGAGGCGATGGTTGGCCGGATCGCGGGACTCCTGCACGCTGATATGCAACAACGCCAAGGTGAACAGGGTCAGCGGTACATGCACCAGGAACACCCAGCGCCAGTCCGCCACGGCCAGGATCATGGCTCCCACCATCGGTCCGAAACCCAGGCCCACGCCAGCGATCACGCCCCATATCGCAAAGGCCCGCGCACGCGCCGCCGGTTCGCGGAACTGATGGGACAAGATCGCAAATTGGCAAATCATCATGGCCCCGGCGCCAATGCCCTGGACGAAACGCGCCGCGATCACTGTCGGCGCATCGTTGGCCAAGCCACAGGCCAGCGAGGCCACGGCGAATACCCACAGACACATCACCAGCACACGCCGACGACCGAAGCGATCCGCCAAGGTCCCCGCCGCCATCAGCACGCTGGTGCAGGCCAGGGTGTAGGCATTCATGATCCATTGGGCGTCTTGAAAGCCCGTGCCCAGTTCCTGTTCCAGCGTCGGCAGGATGACCGGCACGCTGGAGATTTCCAGGCCGAACATCAGGGCCACCAGGCAGACGGCGGTGAGGGCCAGGCCGTTCCTGGCGGTGCGCGGGGGAGTGAGGGCCGAGAGTGCGGCGGCGCGGGGCATACGACATTCCTTTCGAAAGCGGGAGGGGCTATTCTCTCGGGAATCAGGTTCTTTATTGGCGATAATTTTTCCTTGAACAAGGGAATAGAGGGCGACAATTAAGCATGGCTACCCCACGTTTTGATGGTGTGGAACTCTTTCTGCAGATTGTTGAAAGCGGCAACCTCACCGAAGCCGCCGAACGCCTGAGCCTCACGCGTTCTGCGGTGGGCAAGGGCCTGGCGCGTCTGGAGGCGCGCCTGGGCACGTGCCTGTTACAGCGTTCCACCCGGCGCCAGCGGTTGACCGAGGACGGGCAGGCGTACTACGAGCATTGCCTGCGCGCATTGGCAGAGCTGGAGGCCGCCGAGTCCGTGTTGGCAAGCGGCCGCCAGCAACCTCGCGGGCGTTTGCGAGTGAGTGTGCCCCTGGCGTTTGGGCATCACTATGCCGCGCCAGCGTTGTGGGCCTTGCTGGATCGTTATCCGGAACTGGAAATCGACCTTTGTTTTTCCGACCGCATGATCGACTTGGTGCAGGAAGGCTTCGATATGGCCGTGCGCATCGGCCCGTTGCCCGACACCGACCGCCTGAGTGCGCGCCTCTTGGGTCAGCAGGTCATGGGGCTGGCAGCGTCGCCGGCGTATTTGCAGCGCAAGGGTGCTATTGGCAGTATCGAAGACCTGGCCGCTCATCGTGGCATTGCCTACCGCAGCAACACCGCGCAGCGCTCGCGCCTGGCTTCGCCCTTGATCGTGGACGACCTCCAGGCGGTAGCCGATGCCGCCATCGCGGGCGTAGGCCTGGCCTGGTTGCCGAGTTGGTTGATTGCCCACTATGCGCTGCGCGGGCAGTTGCAAGCCGTGCTGCCCAGCTACCGTGAGCAACCTGCGCCGATCCATGTGATCTGGCCGACGGCGGCGCATATGCCGGCCAAGACGCGGTGTGCCATTGACGCGTTGGTGGCGGCCACCCCGAGTTGCCTGGCGGGCAGTTAGATCCTGAACATACTGAAAACCATCTGTAGGAGCGAGCTTGCTCGCGAAAAACGTCAACGATAACGCGTGTTTGCTGAATGAACGCGGCGCCTGTGAGTTTTTCGCGAGCAAGCTCGCTCCTACAAAATACAGTTAGAACGCGATAGAGGTTTGCACATACACCGTACGCGGCTCACCCACATACTTGCCCTTGTTGTTGTCGTCGAACGAGCGGGTGTAGTACTGCTTGTTGAAGATGTTCTTCACCCCCACCGCCACATTCAAGTCCGACAACTGCGGGCCGAAATCGTAGGCTGCGCGGCTGCTGAACAGCATGTAGCCGGGGATGCGCCCATTGGCACCGTCGGCGCTTTCGGCCTGGGTGTTGGCATTATCGGCAAACTGGCTGCTCTGGTAGCTGCTGTCCACATTCAGCTTCCATGGGCCTTCGGTGTAACCCACGCCGAGGGTGCCTTTGTGCTTGGAGGAGAAGGGCACACGGTTGCCTTTGTTGGGGCCGTCTTCGCGGATGGTCGCGTCCACATAGGCGTAGGTGGCGTACACATCAAAGCCGGCCAGTGCGGGGCTCAGGCCGTCGAGGGCGTAGTTGATGCTCGACTCGATGCCCTGGTGACGCGTTTCACCGCGTGCGATCACGGTGTCGTTGGTCTGGTTGCTGTCGTACTGGTTGTCGAAGTTGATCAGGAATGCGCCGATTTCTGCGCGCAAGCTGCCGTTGTCGTAGCGCGTGCCGAGTTCCCAGGTGCGGGCTTTTTCCGGTTTCACTTCGCCGCTGTTCACACGGTTGGGCATCTGGCTGTACTGCACGCTGCCGAACGAGCCTTCGGTGTTGGCGTAGAGGTTCCAATCATCGGTGAGGTGATAGAGCACGTTCAGCGCTGGCAGTGCGGTGTTGTAGTCGCCCTTGTATTTGACGTTGCTCAGGTTGTTAGTCTGCTGGGACTCGATCATCTCGTAGCGAATGCCTGGGGTGATGGTCCACTTGCCGATGTCGATGCGGTCGTCGATGAAGAACGCATTGGCTTCGGTGCCGCCGCGCGTGTCGCGGTCGTTGCGGCTGTTGGTGGTGGGGATTTGCTGGTTGACGGCAATCGGCGTGCGGTAGCGCAGCTCGTGGCCGGCTTCATTGATGTAGCGGTAGCCAACACCCACTTCGTGGCTGGTGGGGCCGAGGTCGAAGCCCTGGGCGAAGCGCGTTTCCAGGCCACGTACCCAATATTCCCGTGGCGACAGCGACAGGAAGCTGCCTTGGTCCAGGTAGCCGCTGCGCAGGGTCTTGGTGAAGAAACTGTTGACCGTGAATTCGCGGCGGTCCTGCTCGTAGCGATAGCCCACATTGAACATCGTGCGGCGGCCCCAGAACTTGTCATACGGGCGGGTGGACTGGTACGGATCAGCCTTGTAGTCCTTGACGTTCAAACCGCCCGGCATGTCGGCCTGGCCTTCGTAGTACTGCGCCATGGCGTTGAAGCTATTGGCGTCGTCCAACTGGTATTTGCCCTTGAGGATCAGGTCGTCGATGCGCGTGTTGCTGTTTTCGCGCCAGTCGCCGCCGCGGGTGCCGGAGTACAGCAGCGCGCCACCCAACCCATTGTCGGCGGTGCCGCCAGCCAGCAAGTTGCCGGTGGTCTTGAAGCCGTCGTGGCTGGAGGAGGGGCTGGTCTCGGTCTGCAAACCACCCTTGACCGTCGGCGCATCCGGGATGGCACGGGTGACGAAGTTGACGATGCCACCGACGTTTTGCGGGCCATAGCGCACCGCACCGCCGCCACGTACTACATCCACCGCGTCCATATTGCCCATGCTGATCGGCGCGAAGGAGAGTTGCGGCTGGCCGTAAGGCGCGAAGGGCACCGGGATGCCATCCATCAGCACGGTGGAGCGCGACGCCAGGCGCGGGTTGAGCCCGCGAATGCCGAAGTTCAGTGCCATGTCGTGGCTACCGGTGCCGTTGTTGTCCGGGGCGTTGACGCCAGGGATGCGGTTGAGCACATCGCGGGCCTGGGTGGCGCCCTGGCGTTCGAATTCTTCACGGCGGATCACATCTCGGGCGCCGGGGTGTTCGAACACGTTGGTTTGCGCCGCGTCACCGAGCCAGTCGCCGACCACGTTGGAGGTCTGCAACTCCTGTGTGGAGGGGGCGCCGGCCGGTTGCAGGCTGTAGGCGTTATCCCCCTCGGCGCGGGCTTGCAGGCCGGTGCCCTCCAGTAGTTTTTGCAGGCCCTCGGCAGTGCTGTAGCTGCCCGATAACCCAGGGCTTTGCATCCCTGCCGTCACGGCGGAGCCGAAGGACACCAGTACGCCGGCTTCGCGACCGAATTGATTCAGGGCCGCTTCCAGGGTGGTCGGGGCGATATGGTACGCCTTGGCGTCGGCTGCCATCACCGCCGGCAGTGTGGTCAGGCTGAGGCTGGCACCGAGCAGGAGTTGGCGCAGTGTACGGGCGAGAAGCGTCGGGTGCTGGGGCATGAAGGGCGGTCCTGAGAAGGAAGGATCAAGGTGGCTTTCCTTCTCTGTCACGCCAGGTGCGGAAAACGGCTCACAGCTGCAAAAAATATTTCGAGCTCACCGCCCACTGTAGGAGCGAGCTTGCTCGCGAAGGTCGTCAACGATCACGCGGGTTGTCTGGTTTAACGCGGTGGGTTGAGGTTTTTCGCGAGCAAGCTCGCTCCTACAAAAAGCGCTATGCATCACGCACGTGCCTGCACGGTCACCCAATAACGGGTAAAGCGCCGCACTTTCACCGGCAGGCTGATCTCCAGCAGGTCGAGGATGCGTTCGCTGTCATCCAGTGGGTAACTGCCGGACAGCAGCAGGTTGGCGACTTGTGGATCGCAATGGAGCTGGCCGCGACGGTAGCGTCCCAATTCATTGAGGAAGTCTTCCAGGCGCATGTGTGCGGCCACCAGCATGCCGTCGGCCCAGGCGCCGCTGTTGGCGTCGGTGGGGCGCGGGGTGTCCCAGCCTTTGCGGGTGAAATTGACTTGGTGCGCGGCGTCGACACTAAGCGGCAGGCCGTTGTAGCGGTTGGGCATCACCTCGACCTGACCGGCCAGTACCGCCAGTTGGGTGTGGTCGTTGAACTGGCGCACAGTCAAGCGCGCCGCCGGGCTGCTGAGCAGGCCCTGGCCGGTCAGCACGTGCAACGGCGCCTGGCCTGCACGGGCGGTGAGCAGGATTTCACCTTCAAGCAGGCGCACCAGGCGCTGTTGGCCGTCGAAATGCACATCCACCGCGCTGCCGGTGTTGAGCTGCAACTGGCTGCCGTCGGCCAGTTGTACTGTGCGGCGCTGGCCCACCGGGCTGCGATAGTCAGCCGTCAACGGCGGCAAGATATGTTGCTGGCGCAGGCTCCAGGCGGCCGAACCGGCACCCAGAATCAACAGCAATTTAAGCGCCTGACGCCGGCTGGTGGAGGTGGGCGCGTTCAACGCCGCGTGGGCCAGGGGCGAGGGCACGCCGCGCAGGCGTTGGTTGACGCGCTGGATCTGCTCCCACGCGCGTTGGTGTTCGCTGTGGGCATTCAACCATTGCTGCCAGGCCGCCTGCTGGCGTGGGTTGAGCGCGCCTTGCTGCATTTCCAGCAACCAGTGCACGGCTTGTTCGGCGACTTGGCTGGAGACATTCATAGGGCGAAGTAGCAGCGCATGGCCGCTTTGGTCAGGTGGCGTTTGACCGTGGCGATGGAGATGCCCAGTTGCGCGCCGATTTGCGCGTAGGTCAGGCCGTCGAGTTGGGCCAGCAGGAAGGCGCGTTTGACCTGCTTGGGCAAGCCGTCGAGCAGTTGGTCCAGTTCCAGCAGGGTCTGCAGGATGATTGCGCGGTCTTCTTCCGACGGCGCCACGTGTTCGGGCATCTGCGCCAAGGCCTCGAGGTAGGCGCGCTCCAGGTCCTGGCGGCGGTAGAAGTTGAACAGCACACGCTTGGCCACGGTGGTGAGGAAGGCGCGTGGCTCGATCAGCGTTGGCGCTTCCCGGGCACTGAGCACGCGGATAAAGGTGTCCTGAGCCAGGTCGGCGGCGTTTTCCGGGCAGCCGAGCTTGCGTCGCAACCAGCCGGTGAGCCAGTGGTGATGGTCGTTGTACAACACTTCGACGGGGTTGGACGGCTGCAACGCGATCACTCCACAAGCATTCGACATGCTTTAGAGAACAAGAATTGTTCGCATTGTAGGGTGCATGACAGGGTTCGGCAATCGGCCAGGGCAGGTGATTCATCCGTTCTCTTTTGCTTATGAGAATATTTATCATTAATATTGCGCGCTGATGAACCAGGCGCCTGCCGCATGAAAAGCAAAACCTCATTGCCCGTGTCCTACCGCCTCGCCGTCACCTCGCGCGTGCTGGCGGCGGTGATTGGCGGTTACCTGATGGCTTCCCTGGCCGCCATTTGCCTGGCGCTCTGGCTGCCCACCTCCCGTGCCGATGCGGTGGTCACCGGCATGATGAGTTCCTTTGTGTTCTACCTGCTGGCGGTGCTCTGGTGTTTTGCCTGCCGCACGGCATGGCGCGCCTGGGCAGGGGTGATGGTGCCGAGCGCACTCTTGGCCACCCTGGCCGGCATCGGTTTTTGGATGGCTCGCACATGAAAGAGGGCTTTCGCCAGGCCATGGCCTGGCTGCACACCTGGGCAGGCTTGATCTTCGGCTGGCTGCTGTTCGCGATTTTCCTGACCGGCACCCTGGCCTATTTCAAAGATGAAATAACCCACTGGATGCAGCCCGAAGTGCAGGCCCATCCCCTGGACGATGAGCGCAGCCTCGCCGTCGCGCAAAACTATCTGCAACAGCAGGCGCCTACCGCCGCACGCTGGTTCATTACCTTGCCGAACCGCCGCGACCCCGGCTTGTCGGTGATGTGGCAAGACAAGGTCGAGCCCGGCAAGCGCGGCACTTTCATCCAGAAAGTCCTCGACCCCGTCACCGGCCAACCGGTGCAGGCCCGGGAAAGCAAGGGCGGTGAGTTCTTCTATCGCTTCCACTTCCAACTGCAAATGCCTTACCCGTGGGGCCGCTGGCTGTCGACCATCGCTGCCATGGTGATGTTCGTCGCGCTGATCACGGGCATCATCACCCACAAGAAAATCTTCAAGGACTTCTTCACCTTCCGCCCGCGCAAAGGCCAGCGCTCCTGGCTGGACGGGCATAACGCGGTGGGTGTGCTGGTGCTGCCGTTTCACCTGATGATCACCTACAGCAGCCTGGTGATTTTCATGAGCATGGTCATGCCCGCGCCCATCGTGGCGTCCTACGGTGACGACAGCCGGGCGTTTTTCAGTGAGCTGTTCCCCGCTACTGACAATGCGCCGGCCCTCGGCCAGCCGGGCAAACTGCTGCCGTTGATGCCGATGTACCAGCAGGCGCGGGAGCAGTGGGCAGGTGGTCATGTAGGGCGTGTGGCGGTCAACAACCCTGGCGATGTCAACGCCTCGGTCAATGTGTTCCGCGCCGGCTCCGACAGCGTAGTGCATGCGTCGGGCAGTACGTTGTCGTTTAGCGGCACCACTGGCGAGCTGTTGCGGGCCAGTGCCGAGCCATCGTTGCCAGCGGTCGTTGGTGGCAGTTTCTACGGTTTGCACATGGGCCATTTCGCCGGCCCGGTGCTGCGCTGGCTGTACTTTATCTGCGGCCTGGCGGGCACGGCGATGATCGGCACAGGCTTGGTGATCTGGCTGGGCAAACGTCAGCTCAAACACGCCAAGGCCTCGGTGATGCCCTTTGAACTGCGTTTGGTGGAGGTGCTGAATATCGCCAGCATGTCCGGATTGATGATCGCCATTGCAGCGTTTTTCTGGGCCAACCGCCTGCTGCCGGTGAGCTTCACTGAGCGTTCGGACTGGGAAGTGCAGGCGTTCTTTATCGCCTGGGGCCTGAGCCTGTTGCACGCCTTGCTGCGGCCCGGTCGCCAGGGCTGGGTCGAGCAACTGAGCCTCGGCGCGCTATTGTTTGCCGCCATTCCATTGCTTAACGCCATCACCACCTCGCACCACTTGGGCGTCTCCGTGCCAAGTGGCGACTGGGCCATGGCCGGCTTCGACCTCACCTGCCTGGCGAGTGGCGTGTTCCTCGCCTGGGCAGCCTGGACGATGCACCACCGCAGCGCGCCGCTACCCAAGGCCGAGCGTGCCCGCGGGTTAACACTCAAGCAGCAGGCCAACTGATGCTTCTGGCGCTTTTGATGTGCTACGCCGGGTTCATGGCACTGTGCTTGTCCACCGACCGTCACCACGGCGAACTGCTGCACAGCAAACCCACGCCCATTCGGCGCTTGGGGTTGCGGGTGGGCGGTTGGTTGCTGCTGGGCGTGTCGATCTGGCCGTCGGTGCTGGGCGCCGGTTGGAGTCAGGGCCTGGTGGAGTGGTGCGCGGTGTTGATGCTCAGCGCCTTGCTACTGGTGTTGCTGTTGCCGTATCGGCCGAGGCTGGCCTTGATCCTCGCGGGGCTCGCTCTTCTGGCCAGCCCTGTTGCGGCGTTCGCCCTCTCTTGAGCCGGCCATGAGGACCCAACCACCGCAATCTTCTCAGGACACTCCGCACCCGGATGCAGCGGGTGGACGCGCGCATTTCCTGCAGGTGTTTTTGTCCCAGCGCTCGCAAATGGAGGCGTTGGTCAGCCGCCGTGTGGGTTGCCGCGCCACGGCAGCCGACCTGGTGCAGGATCTGTTCCTGCGCTTCTGGCGTCGCCCGCTGGTGCAGGTCGAAGAGCTGAGCACCTACCTGCTGCGCTGCGCCGGCAACATCGCCATCGACCACCTGCGCAGCGAAAGCGCACGGGCGCGCAGCAGCGAAGGCTGGCTACCGGAACAATCCGACCACCAAGGCTGCGAACCCCAGGCAGCGCTGGAGGCGGGCAATGATCTGCGTCATGTGGAAGCCGCCTTGCGCAGCTTGCCCGAGCGCACCCGCCAGATTTTCCTGCTTAACCGCATCCACGGGCGCAAGTACACCGAAATTGCCAAGGCCATGGGCCTGTCCCAAAGCGCCGTGGAAAAACATATGATGCGCGCCCTCGAAGCCTGCAAGGCCAGCCTTCGCGAACCATCGCCTCCACGCACGCCAGGGAACGCCCCGTGAACGTCACGCCCACGCCCGCCCAGGAACAGGCCGCGCTCGATTGGTTGTGCCTGCTGCATGACCAGCCCAGCAGCGGCGACCAGGCCACGTTCAGCCGCTGGTTACGCGCAGATCCCGCACACGTCGAGGCATACTCCCAAGCCCAGGTGCTCTGGGAATTAAGCGAAGTACCGGCGCGCCAGCTGGCCGACGAGGACGCGCTCGCGTTGCAGGGCTACCTCAACACGATCAACGCCTCCAAACGCTCCCGGGTAGCGCGTTGGTCTGGTGCCTTGGCCGTCGCCGCCTGCTTGCTGCTGATGGTGTCGATGGGCGTCGGTTGGCAGCCGTCACGCTGGGTCGATGAGTGGGGCGCCGATTATGTGACGGCGCCGGGGGAGGTGAAGACCTTCACCCTGGCCGATCAATCCAAGGTCACCCTCGACGCCGACAGCGCCATCGCCGTGGATTTCAGCCAGGGCGAACGGCACATCCAATTGCGCCGTGGTGCAGGTTTTTTCAGCGTGACCCACACCGGCCAACCCTTCGTGGTGGAGGCGAGCGGCGGTGAAACGCGGGTAATGGGCACGCAGTTTGAAGTGCGCCTGCAACCTGACGGCGCCGAGGTCACTGTGCTGTCCGGCCGTGTGGGCGTGACGCCCTCCAAACAGGGCCAGCAACAGGTGCTGACAGCGGGCCAGCAAGTGGCCTACGCCGACGGTATTGCCGACCCTTTGCATGGGGTCGACAGCGCCTCACGCCTGGCCTGGCGCGAGGGTTGGCTCAACTACTACAAGGCCCCCCTGGCCGATGTGGTCGAGGACCTGAGGCGTTATTACCCCGGTCGAATTCTTCTGCTTAACGAGGACATGGCCGCCAAACGCGTCAGCGGCAGCTTTCCGAGCCAGGACCCTGTAGCGGTCTTGAACGCCTTGCAAGCGGTGCTGGGTTTTGAACAGCACAGCCTGTTGGGCCGCATGATTGTGCTGCGCTAGGGCTGCGTTGGGGTTTTCGCTGCTGAATCTGTCAGGCAAGAAATACCTCAGCTCGACACGCTCGGCGATGGTGTCGCTGGAGGCCAATTTTAAATCACACCCCAGAGCTCGATGCGCAGAGCAGACTTGTGTGGGAGCTGGCTTGCCTGCGATAGCGGTGTGTCAGTCACAGGTATTGAACCTGTTACACCGCCATCGCAGGCAAGCCAGCTCCTACATTTGATTGGGTGTTACTTCAGGGCGGCCATGATTGCTTCGGGGTTGTAGTCGCGAATCAAGGTGCCGTTCACGTCCACAAACGGAATCCCGCCACCGCCCAGCGCCTCATACGCCTTGCGCGCCTTGGCATCCTTTTCGATATCGACGGCTTGGTACGGGATACCCTTCTGGTCCAGAAAACGCCGGATCTGCTTGCAGTACCCACACCACTCGGTGGCATAGAGCACCACCCGCGCAGAGGCACGTACGCGCTCGGGCGCCACCTGGGACGGGTTGAACAGCCGCTCCACCTTGCCCCAGTTCTGGATCGCAACCACCACCAGCAATACCAGCAGGACTTTCTTGAGCACCCCGCCCAGCATCAGTTACGGCGCTTGAGCTGGTCGGTCAGTTGGGTCGGCAGGCCCTTGATGATCAAGGTGCCGGCGGCTTCGTCGTACTCGATCTTGTCGCCCAGCAGGTGCGCTTCAAAGCTGATGGACAGGCCCTCGGCGCGCCCGGTGAAGCGGCGGAACTGGTTGAGGGTGCGTTTGTCGGCCGGAATCTCCGGCGACAGGCCGTAATCCTTGTTGCGGATATGGTCGTAGAAGGCTTTTGGCCGGTCTTCATCGATCAGGCCCGAGAGCTCTTCCAGGCCCATGGGTTCGCCGAGCTTGGCTTGGCTGCTGGCGTAGTCCACCAGGGTCTTGGTTTTCTCGCGGGCGGACTCGTCGGGCAGGTCTTCGCTCTCGACGAAGTCACTGAACGCCTTGAGCAGGGTGCGGGTTTCGCCCGGGCCGTCGACGCCTTCCTGGCAGCCGATAAAGTCGCGGAAGTACTCCGAGACCTTCTTGCCGTTCTTACCCTTGATAAAGGAGATGTACTGCTTGGACTGCTTGTTGTTCTGCCACTCGGAGACGTTGATACGCGCCGCCAGGTGCAACTGGCCCAGGTCCAGGTGGCGCGAGGACGTCACGTCCAGCTCGTCGGTCACCGCCACGCCTTCGCTGTGGTGCAGCAGGGCGATGGCCAGGTAGTCGGTCATGCCTTGCTGGTAATGGGCAAACAGCACATGGCCGCCGGTGGAGAGGTTGGATTCCTCCATCAGCTTTTGCAGGTGCTCTACCGCTGTGCGGCTGAAGGTGGTGAAGTCCTGGCCACCGTCAAAGTATTCCTTCAACCAACCGCTGAACGGGTGCGCGCCGGACTCGGCATGGAAGAAACCCCAGGCCTTGCCTTGTTTGGCGTTGTAGCTCTCGTTGAGGTCGGCAAGCATGTTCTCGATGGCGGCGGACTCGGACAGCTCCGAGTCGCGGGCGTGAAGAACTGCGGGTGTGCCGTCGGGTTTTTTGTCGATCAGGTGGACGATGCAATGACGGATCGGCATAGGCTTCTCGGCTGGTTGAAGGGGAGCGGTTGGCCTCCCCGAAAAGTCGCCCAGTGTACCGCACCCATTGGTCAAGACGTGCCCCGAACGGCATTTTGCACGCCCTCCCACTGGCCATATGCCTTTTTTTCACGGTTTAGAGCGATAAAGCTGACCAAATGGGTATGTTGAGGCGGATATTTCCCCGTCTCTGTGCTAGTTTTGCCCCGTCTTACGCCAAGTCTCGGCGTTAAGCGTGCATTCAGCATTTGTCAGGTCGAACCAATCCCCGTTTCAAGCATCTATAACCCCGATCTCCGTGGTTATGGCCGGGGATGCCAGGCCATGACGGTCGGGCTCGACGGCTGACACTGCACTCTGCAATCCATATGAATTTGATAGGGAAGGAACACCACAATGGCTATTACTAAAGACCAACTGATCGCTGACCTGGCTGAAGCAGTAGACGCACCGAAAACTACCGTGCGCGCTCTGCTGGACCAACTGAGCCAAGTTGTTGCTGATCAGCTGGAAAATGGCGGCGAAATCACTCTGCCAGGCGTTGGCAAACTGAAAGTGACCGAGCGTCCTGCCCGTACTGGCCGTAACCCTTCGACTGGCGCTGCCATCGAAATCGCTGCCAAGAAAGTTATCAAGCTGGTTGTGGCTAAAGGCCTGACCGACGCTGTTAACAAGTAAGACGCAGCAAAAAAACCGTGCTTCGGAGTGATCCGGGCACGGTTTTTTATTGCCTGCGATTTTATTGTAGAGCGCGGTTATTGTGGCGAGGGAGCTTGCTCCCGCTGGGCAGCGCAGCGGCCCCAAAATCCTGGGAGCGCTGCGCACTCCAGCGGGAGCAAGCTCCCTCGCCACAATGATTCTTATCGAACCCAGCGCTGGCGCCAGATCTGCTGCTCGTTCTTGGTCTGGAATGTCCAGGCCACAAAGCGGCTCTGCTTCTGCCCTTGGGACATCTCCACCACCTGGCTTTCCAGCACGCCGGCTTTTTTCAGCGCGGTTTCGATCGCCGGCAGGTTGGACGCTTTGGACACCAGGGTGCTGAACCACAGCACTTTATGCGCAAAATGCGCGCTCTCGGCGATCAGTTGCGTCACAAATCGCGCTTCGCCACCTTCACACCACAGTTCGGCCGATTGACCACCGAAGTTGAGCACCGGCAACTTGCGTTTCGGGTCGGCCTTGCCCAAGGCGCGCCATTTACGCTCGCTGCCTTTGGTGGCTTCGTCCATGGATGCATGGAACGGCGGGTTGCACATCGTAAGGTCAAAGCGCTCACCCGGCTCCAGCAGGCCCAACAGGATCTGCTTGGGGTTGGGTTGCTGGCGCAGCTGGATGACCTTGCTCAGGTCGTTGGACTGCACGATGGCCTTGGCGGCGGACACGGCGATCGGGTCGACCTCCGAGCCCAGGAAGTTCCAGCGGTACTCCATATAGCCAATCAGCGGGTACACGCAGTTGGCGCCCATACCGATGTCCAGCACCTTGACGATCGAGCCCCGCGGGATCTTGCCGTCGTTGACGCTGGCCAGCAGGTCGGCGAGGAAGTGCACGTAGTCGGCACGCCCCGGCACCGGCGGGCACAGGTAGTCGGCAGGGATGTCCCAATGCTGGATGCCATAGAACGACTTGAGCAGTGCCCGGTTGAACACCCGCACCGCATCCGGGCTGGCGAAGTCGATGCTCTCTTTGCCGTAGGGGTTGATGATCACGAACTGCGCCAGTTCCGGCGTGGTTTTGATCAGCGCCGGGAAGTCGTAACGGCCCGTGTGGCGGTTGCGCGGGTGCAGGGTGGCCTCTTTGCGCGGCGCGACGGGTTTGGCCGTGGCGGCGGTTTTAGGCTTCTTGCGCGGTGGTTTGGGCGTAGTGGGGGCGGTCATGATGATTCTGGTGTTGGCTCAATGTGGTGGGCATTGTCACACATTCCTGAACACAACTCGGTCAAATGTGGGAGCTGGCTTGCCTGCGATAGCATCACCTCGGTCTGCCTGATACACCGAGTCGTCAGTATCGCAGGCAAGCCAGCTCCCACAGGGATAGGGTTTTGATTGGGAAATGGTGTCGTTTTCCTGGACAAAAAAAAGAGGCCCGAAGGCCTCTTTCTCTACACGGTTTCCCCTTACAGGCTGGAAATCCGCGCATGTTGCTCCGCCAGCTTGCCCAAGGCCTGTTCAGCCTCGGCCAACTTGGCGCGTTCTTTCTCGATCACTTCAGCCGGCGCCTTGTCAACGAACGCCGCGTTGGACAGCTTGCCGCCCACTCGCTGCACTTCGCCTTGCAGACGCGCAATTTCCTTGTCGAGGCGGGCCAGTTCCGCGCCCTTGTCGATCAGGCCGGCCATCGGCACCAGCACTTCCATATCACCCACCAACGCGGTGGCAGACAACGGTGCTTCGGCATCGGCAGCCAATACGGTGATCGACTCCAGCTTGGCCAGCTTCTTGAGCAGCGCATCGTTCTCGCTGAGGCGACGCTGGTCTTCGGCACTGGCGTTCTTGACGAACACGGCCAGCGGCTTGCCCGGACCGATGTTCATCTCGGCGCGGATGTTACGTGTGCCGAGCATCAGAGTCTTGAGCCATTCGATATCGCTTTCGGCGGCCTCATCGATGCGCGCTTCGTTGGCCACCGGCCAAGGTTGCAGCATGATGGTCTTGCCTTCGATACCGGCCAGCGGCGCCAGGCGCTGCCAGATTTCTTCGGTGATGAACGGCATGAACGGGTGCGCCAGGCGCAACGCCACTTCCAGCACGCGCACCAGGGTGCGACGGGTGCCGCGCTGGCGTTCGACCGGCGCGTTTTCGTCCCACAGTACCGGCTTGGACAGTTCCAGGTACCAGTCGCAATACTGGTTCCAGATGAACTCGTACAGGGCCTGTGCGGCCAGGTCGAAACGGAACTGGTCGAGCTGGCGGGTCACTTCGGCTTCGGTGCGCTGCAACTGCGAGATGATCCAGCGATCCGCCAGGCTCAGCTCATAGGCTTCGCCGTTCTGGCCGCAGTCTTCGCCTTTGTCCAGCACGTAGCGCGCCGCGTTCCAGATCTTGTTGCAGAAGTTGCGATAGCCTTCGACGCGGCCCATGTCGAACTTGATGTCGCGACCGGTGGAGGCCAGCGAGCAGAAGGTGAAGCGCAGGGCGTCGGTGCCGTAGCTGGCGATGCCGTCGGCGAATTCGTCGCGGGTCTGCTTCTCGATCTTTTTCGCCAGTTTCGGCTGCATCAGGCCCGAGGTGCGTTTCTGCACCAGGGTTTCCAGGTCGATGCCGTCGATGATGTCCAGCGGGTCCAGGACGTTGCCCTTGGACTTGGACATCTTCTGGCCCTGGCCGTCGCGTACCAGGCCGTGTACGTACACGGTCTTGAACGGTACCTGCGGGGTGCCGTCTTCGTTCTTCACCAGGTGCATGGTGAGCATGATCATCCGGGCAACCCAGAAGAAAATGATGTCGAAGCCGGTGACCAGCACGTCGGTGGAGTGGAATTTCTTCAGGAACTCGGTCTGCTGCGGCCAGCCCAGGGTGGAGAAGGTCCACAGGCCCGAACTGAACCAGGTGTCCAGTACGTCGTTGTCCTGTTGCAGCGCGATGTCCGCGCCGAGGTTGTGCTTGGCACGTACTTCGGCTTCGTCGCGGCCTACATAGACCTTGCCCGATTCGTCGTACCAGGCCGGAATACGGTGGCCCCACCACAGCTGACGGCTGATGCACCAGTCCTGGATGTCGCGCATCCACGAGAAGTACATGTTTTCGTACTGTTTAGGCACGAACTGGATACGGCCATCTTCCACGGCGGCAATCGCAGGTTCTGCCAGCGGCTTGGTGGACACGTACCACTGGTCGGTCAGCCACGGTTCGATCACGGTGCCGGAGCGGTCGCCCTTCGGCACTTTCAGGCCGTGGTCGTCAACGCTGACCAGCAAACCGGCGGCGTCGAAGGCAGCTACGATCTGCTTGCGCGCTTCAAAACGGTCGAGGCCTGCGTATTCGGCCGGGATCTTGCCGTCAATGCTGTCGTTGAGCGTGCCGTCCAGGTTGAACACCTGGCAGGTCGGCAATACGGCGGCATTCTTGTCGAAGATGTTCAGCAACGGCAGGTTGTGGCGCTTGCCGACTTCGTAGTCGTTGAAATCGTGGGCCGGGGTGATTTTCACGCAGCCGGTGCCGAATTCAGGGTCGCAATAGTCATCCGCGATGATCGGGATACGGCGGCCAACCAGTGGCAGTTCTACAAACTTGCCGATCAGCGCCTGGTAGCGCTCGTCGTTCGGGTTAACGGCGACGGCGGCATCGCCGAGCATGGTTTCCGGACGGGTGGTGGCGACGATCAGGTAATCATTACCTTCAGCGGTCTTGGCGCCGTCGGCCAGCGGGTACTTGAGGTTCCACAGGAAGCCTTTCTCGTCGTGGTTTTCCACTTCAAGGTCGGAAATGGCCGTGTGCAACTTGGTGTCCCAGTTGACCAGGCGCTTGCCGCGGTAGATCAGGCCGTCTTCATGCAAGCGCACGAAGGCTTCCTTAACGGCTTCGGACAGGCCGTCGTCCATGGTGAAGCGCTCGCGGCTCCAGTCTACGGACGAACCCAGGCGACGGATCTGACGGCTGATATTGCCGCCGGACTGGTCTTTCCATTCCCAGACTTTCTCCAGGAATTTCTCGCGACCCAGGTCGTGACGGTTCTGGCCGGTGGCTTCCAGTTGGCGTTCCACCAGCATCTGGGTGGCGATACCGGCGTGGTCGGTGCCCGGTTGCCACAGGGTGTCGCGACCCTGCATGCGGCGGAAGCGGATCAACGCATCCATGATCGCATTGTTGAAGCCATGGCCCATGTGCAGGCTGCCAGTGACGTTCGGTGGCGGAATCATGATGGTGTACGAGTCGCCCGCACCTTGTGGGGCGAAATAGTTCTCGGACTCCCAGGTGTTGTACCAGGAAGTTTCGATAGCGTGGGGCTGGTAGGTCTTATCCATGCGCGGCGGGACCCTAGTTGGCATTTATTCAGGAAAGCCGGCAAGTATAACGGGGGATAGGGGCGAGGGCGAGGCGAAGACGGTTAAGACCGATGCAGAATTAATGTGGGAGCTGGCTTGCCTGCGATGGCGGTGTTTCAGTCAGCATCTTCGGCGACTGATGCGCCGCCATCGCAGGCAAGCCAGCTCCCATAGGGGTCTATGCAAGGTTTAAGACTGGTATTGGCTGAGCAACCGCTCCATCCGCGCATCCATCCGACGCTTGATCTCGGCCTCGATATGCGGCGCAAAGTCATCGATCACATCCTGCATGATCAATTGCGCAGCGGCGCGCAGTTCGTTGTCCAGGTGCAGCAGCAGGGCGTCGGGGGCTTTTTCGGCGGCTGGAGCGGGTTCTGCAATCGCAGGTGCCGGCGCGGCAGGCTTGCCGCCGACCATGTCGAACAACAGCGGAATCTGTACCTCACCCTCGACCGTCTCGGTCAGCAGCGGCGGTTGCAGGTTGTCATCACCCAGCAACTGACGGATCGACTCCAGGTCGTCCAGCAGGTGTTCGTCTTTTTTCAGCGGGTTGGGAGTGTCCATCATGTACTCAAAGTCGTTGTAGCCGGTGATCTTGCAGAGGATAGCCCTGTTCACGGTAGAAACGGAAACTCTCCCGCGCAGCCTGACGAATAGCCGGGTCTTCCACTACCACTTCCGCCACACGGGCGAACGCTTGGGCAAAGGCCGGTACTTTCAGGTCGAGGTTGACCAGCAAGTCATGGTGATCGCCGCAATTGTCCCCCAAGCCCAGGACTACCAGGCTTTCAGGTTCGGATTCGGCGGGGCCGTGGGGCACGAAGCTTTCGCCCTTGAATCGCCACAGACGGGCATCAAGTTCTTCACGTTGGGCGGCATCGCTGCAGTGCAGGTAGATGCGATGGCCCATGCGCCAGGCTTTTTCAGTGAGTTTGCAGGCAAAGTCCAGGCGCGCGAGAGGATCGGCGCTGGGCAATATATAGAAGTCGACTTGGGGCATTGGAAATCCTGGGGCTGGCCTGGTTGCCCCTCTGTAGGAGCGAGCTTGCTGTGGCGAGCAAGCTTGCTTGCGCTGTGGTGCGCAGTGCCCCTAAAAAGCCGGGGACTGCTACGCAGTCAACGGGAGCAAGCTCCCTCGCCACAGCAAGCTCGCTCCTACAGAAGGGCCGGGGCCGCTTAAGCTTTGGCGCGATCCAGCAGGTATTGGGTCAGCAGGGGTACCGGACGGCCAGTGGCGCCCTTGTCCTTGCCGCCGCTGGTCCAGGCCGTGCCGGCGATGTCCAGGTGAGCCCAGTTGAAGTTCTTGGCAAAGCGCGACAGGAAGCAGGCCGCGGTGATGGTGCCGGCTTTCGGGCCACCGATGTTGGCGATGTCGGCGAACGGGCTATCGAGCTGTTCCTGGTACTCATCGAACAGCGGCAGTTGCCAGGCGCGGTCGTCGGCGGCCTTGCCGGCGCTGAGCAGTTGCTCGATCAGTTCGTCGTTATTGCCCAGCAGGCCCGAGGTGTGGGAACCCAAGGCAACGATGCACGCGCCGGTCAGGGTAGCGATGTCGATCACGGCCTGGGGCTTGAAGCGCTCGGCGTAGGTCAGGGCATCGCACAGCACCAGGCGGCCTTCGGCGTCGGTGTTGAGGATCTCCACAGTCTGGCCGCTCATGGTGGTGACGATATCGCCTGGGCGAGCCGCGCCGCCGCTCGGCATGTTCTCGGCACAGGCCAAAATGCACACCAGGTTGATCGGCAGCTTGAGTTCCAGCACGGCACGCAGGGTGCCGAACACGCTGGCGGCGCCGCCCATGTCGTACTTCATCTCGTCCATGCCGGCACCGGGCTTGAGGCTGATGCCGCCGGTATCGAAGGTGATGCCTTTACCTACCAGGGCGTAAGGCTTCTCGGACTTCTTGCCGCCGTTGTATTGCATCACGATCAGGCGTGGCGGCTGGTCGCTGCCCTGGCCCACGGCATAGAACGAGCCCATGCCCAGGTCCTTGATCTTCTTCTCGTCCAGCACTTCAACCTTCAGGCCCTTGAACTCTTTGCCCAATGCCTTGGCCTGTTCGCCCAGGAATGTCGGGTGGCAGATGTTCGGCGGCAGGTTGCCCAGGTCGCGAGTGAACGACATGCCGTTGGCGATGGCCTGGGCGTGGGTGACGGCGCGCTGGACTTCAGCCTGGGCGGCCTTGATGGTCAGCAGGGTGATTTTCTTCAGGGCGCGGGGTTCGGCTTTCTGGCTCTTGAACTGGTCGAAAATATAGCCGCCGTCCACCAGCGACTCGGCCAGCAGGCGGGTCTTACCGTAGCTGTCGCGGCCCTTGACCACGATTTCATCGAGCGCCAGCACCGCATCGCTGCCGCCCAGGCCCTTGAGGGTGGTGAGGATGCCACTGACGATCTTGCGAAACGGACGGTCGCCCAGTTCAGCATCCTTGCCCACGCCCACCAGCAAAACGCGCTCGGCTTTAAGGTTGGGCAGGCTCTGCAGCAACAGGCTCTGACCGACCTTGCCGGCCAGGTCGCCGCGCTTGAGCACTGCGCTGATAGCGCCGCCGCTCAGTTCATCCAGTTGCTTGGCGGCGACGCCGAGTGTGCGGCCTTCGCCGACAGCGACCACGAGGGTGGCGGTTTTCAACGTTTCGGGGCTAACGCTTTTTACAACCAATTCCATTTTCGGGTCCCTTATCAAGGTCTGTGAGCCGGGAGCTTGTACTCCGGCTTTAAAGCTCGGCAGCGTTGTAAACCGCCAGCGACAAAGGCCGCAGTTTGAACCTCGCCAACGGAGCCTGACAACCCTTGGCGCATGCTTTGTGCGTGCGCATGAGTAAGCTCCGTGACAGGCGCGGTCAATCACAGGATAATGCGCCATCTTTTTAGCCGGCCCGTGGTAAACGGGTCGACTCGGTATGCTTGCTTGTTTGGCCGCCTTAGCCTGACAACCCTGGAGTGTCTGGTTTGATTGTCTTCCGTTATCTGTCCCGCGAAGTCCTGTTGACCCTGAGTGCCGTGAGTGCGGTGTTGCTGGTCATCATCATGAGTGGTCGTTTCGTCAAGTTCCTGGCCCAAGCCGCCGCTGGCGCCCTGGATCCGGGCTCACTGTTCCTGATCATGGGCTACCGGATGCCCGGCATGCTCCAGTTGATCCTGCCGCTTGGCCTGTTTCTCGGCATATTGCTGGCCTATGGCCGGCTGTACCTGGAAAGCGAGATGACCGTGCTGTCGGCCACCGGCATGAGCCAGCAGCGCCTGCTGGCCATGACCATGGTGCCTGCCGCCGGTGTTGCCCTGGTGGTGGCCTGGTTGAGCATGAGCCTGGCGCCCCAGGGGGCCATGCAGTTCCAGCTGCTGCTGAACAAGCAGGATGCGATGACTGAGTTCGACACCCTCGAGCCCGGTCGCTTCCAGTCGCTCAGCGACGGTTCGCGGGTGACCTACACCGAAACCATGACCGACGACCGCTCCAACCTTGGCGGCGTGTTCATCTCCCAGAAGAACCTCGGTCAGAACCAGAAGGATCGGGGTATTTCGATCCTGGTGGCCGACAGCGGTCGCCAGGAAATCCGCCCCGATGGCAATCGCTACCTGATCCTGGAAAACGGCTACCGCTACGACGGCAGCCCTGGCCTGGCGGATTATCGGGCGATCAAGTACGACACCTATGGCGTCATGCTGCCCAAGGCCGAGATCAGTGACGAGGTCACCGACCGCGACGCACTGCCCACCTCATCGCTGTTCGGCAGCCCGGAGTTGCGCTCCATCGCCGAGTTGCAATGGCGCCTGTCCCTGCCGCTGCTGGTGTTTATCGTGACCCTGATGGCCGTGCCGCTGTCGCGCGTCAACCCGCGCCAAGGGCGTTTCCTCAAGTTGCTGCCGGCGATCCTGTTGTACATGGCCTACCTCACCATCCTGATTTCTGCCCGTGGTTCCCTGGAGAAGGGCAAGTTGCCGCCGGCCCTGGGCCTGTGGTGGGTGCACGGGGTTTTCCTGATGATCGGCCTGGGGCTGCTCTACTGGGAACCTATCCGTTTGAAAATGAAGAGCCGTCGTGGCCTGAAGGAGTTGGCCCGTGGCTAAGCTTGATCGCTACATCGGCATTAGCGTACTGATCGCCATCCTGGCGGTACTGGGCATCATCCTTGGCCTGGCCTTGCTGTTCGCCTTCATTGATGAAGTGGGCAACGTTACTGACACTTACACAGTCACGGACGTGCTGAGCTACGTCGCACTGACCGCGCCGCGCCGCCTCTACGACATGATGCCAATGGCCGCGCTGATTGGCTGTCTTATCGGCCTGGGCACCCTGGCCAGCAACAGCGAGCTGACCATCATGCGCGCCGCCGGGGTTTCCATCGGCCGTATCGTCTGGGCGGTGATGAAGCCGATGCTGCTGCTGATGGCCTGCAGTGTGCTGATCGGTGAATACGTCGCGCCACCGGCCGAAGCCACCGCCCAGGCCAATCGCGCCCTGGCCCAGGGTTCGGGCGATGCGCAAAGCGCCAAGCACGGCCTGTGGCACCGCCAGGGTGACGAGTTCATCCACATCAACGCCGTGCAACCGGGTGGCCTGTTGATCGGGGTGACCCGCTACACCTTCGACAAAGAACGGCACATGTTGTCGTCCAGCTTCGCCAAGCGCGCGCAGTACAGTGGCGAGCAATGGCAACTGAGCGACGTCACCACCACGCACTTCCGTAACGTGGGCCAGGGCACCCAGTCCAGCACCGAAGTGGTCAACGTGCCGACCGAACAGTGGGATATCGCCCTCAAGCCGGAGTTGCTCAACACCGTGGTCATGGTGCCGGAAGCCCTGCCGATCTCCGGTTTGTGGAGCTATATCCACTACCTCAAGGAGCAGGGTTTGAACAATGGCCGCTACTGGCTGGCGTTCTGGGTGAAAGTCTTGCAGCCGGTGGTTACCGCGGCCTTGGTGTTGATGGCGATCTCCTTCATTTTCGGGCCATTGCGTTCCGTGACCCTGGGCCAACGGGTATTTACCGGCGTGCTGGTGGGCTTCACCTTCCGCATCGCCCAGGACTTGCTTGGGCCGTCGAGCCTGGTATTCGGCTTCTCGCCGCTGTTTGCGGTGCTGGTGCCAACAGCTATTTGTGCCGTGGCCGGGTTCTGGCTGCTGCGCCGGGCGGGTTGAAGCCGCGCTCGCTAAATGCCACTCACTGTAGGAGCGAGCTTGCTCGCGAAAGTCTGCGAAACGCAGCGTTTATCCAGAATAAGCGCGTTATCGTTGGCGATTTTCGCGAGCGAGCTCGCTCCTACAGTTTTAAGCCCCATTAAAGTGGGGCTTTTTTGTATTGGTCAGCAAAGATGACGTCTGGCCTGAGCATCAGGTACAATTCCCGGCTATTTTTCAGCGGGCAATCTGCCTGCAGCCTTTTTGAGTGTTGATCCGTGAGTGATTTGAGTCATATCCGCAATTTCTCCATCATCGCCCACATTGACCATGGCAAGTCGACGCTGGCCGATCGATTTATCCAAATGTGCGGCGGCCTTGCCGAGCGTGAAATGGAAGCCCAGGTACTGGATTCCATGGACCTCGAACGCGAGCGCGGGATCACCATCAAGGCCCACAGCGTCACGCTGTACTACAAGGCCAAAGACGGCATTACTTACCAACTGAACTTCATTGACACCCCAGGCCACGTTGACTTCACCTACGAAGTCAGCCGTTCGCTGGCGGCCTGTGAAGGTGCGTTGCTGGTGGTCGATGCCGGCCAGGGCGTCGAGGCGCAGTCGGTTGCCAACTGCTACACCGCGATCGAGCAGGGCCTGGAAGTCATGCCCGTGCTCAATAAGATCGACCTGCCCCAGGCCGAGCCTGAGCGCGTCAAGGAAGAGATCGAGAAGATCATCGGCATCGACGCCACCGACGCCGTCACCTGCAGCGCCAAGACCGGCCTGGGTGTCGACGAAGTGCTCGAACGCCTGGTGCACACCATTCCCGCGCCGACCGGCAACTACGAAGATCCGCTGCAAGCGTTGATCATCGACTCCTGGTTCGACAACTACCTGGGCGTTGTTTCCCTGGTACGCGTGCGCCATGGCCGTGTGAAGAAGGGCGACAAGATCCTGGTCAAGTCCACTGGCAAGATCCACCTGGTGGACAGCGTCGGTGTATTCAACCCGAAACACACCGCGACCACTGATCTGAAAGCCGGTGAAGTAGGCTTCATCATCGCTGGCATCAAGGATATTCACGGTGCACCAGTGGGTGACACCCTGACCCTGAGCTCCACGCCAGACGTCGACGTGCTGCCTGGCTTCAAGCGCATCCAGCCACAGGTCTACGCCGGCCTGTTCCCGGTCAGCTCCGATGACTTCGAAGATTTCCGCGAAGCCCTGCAAAAACTGACCCTCAACGACTCGTCGTTGCAGTACACCCCGGAAAGCTCCGACGCCCTGGGCTTCGGCTTCCGTTGCGGGTTCCTGGGCATGCTGCACATGGAGATCATCCAGGAGCGCCTCGAGCGCGAATACGACCTGGACCTGATCACCACCGCGCCAACCGTTATTTTCGAGTTGCTGCTCAAAACCGGTGAAACGATTTACGTCGACAACCCCTCCAAGCTTCCGGACCTGTCGGCCATCGAAGACATGCGCGAGCCGATCGTGCGGGCCAATATCCTGGTACCGCAGGAACACTTGGGCAACGTCATTACCCTGTGCATCGAAAAACGTGGCGTGCAGCGCGACATGCTGTTCCTCGGTACCCAGGTACAAGTGACCTACGATATGCCGATGAACGAAGTGGTCCTGGACTTCTTCGACCGTCTCAAGTCCACCAGTCGCGGCTATGCTTCGCTGGACTACCATTTCGATCGTTACCAATCGGCTAATCTGGTGAAACTGGATGTGCTGATCAACGGCGACAAGGTAGATGCCTTGGCACTGATCGTGCACAAGGACAACGCGCACTACAAAGGTCGCCAACTGACCGAGAAGATGAAAGAACTGATTCCGCGCCAGATGTTCGACGTCGCGATCCAGGCCGCCATCGGCGGGCAGATCATTGCACGGACTTCCGTCAAGGCTCTCAGAAAGAACGTACTGGCCAAATGCTACGGCGGTGACGTAAGCCGTAAGCGCAAGCTGCTTGAGAAGCAAAAGGCCGGTAAAAAACGCATGAAGCAAGTAGGCAACGTGGAAGTTCCACAAGAAGCCTTCCTTGCGGTGCTCAGGTTGGATAGTTAGGTCCTATGTCACTAAATTTCCCGCTGTTGCTGGTCATTGCCGTTGCCGTCTGTGGTCTCCTGGCGTTGCTCGATCTGGTGTTCTTCGCCCCGCGTCGTCGGGCGGCCATCGCTTCCTATCAGGGCAGCGTCAGCCAGCCCGATGCGGTGGTGGTCGAGAAGCTGAACAAAGAGCCCTTGCTGGTTGAGTACGGCAAGTCGTTCTTCCCGGTGTTGTTCATCGTGCTGGTGCTGCGCTCGTTTCTGGTAGAGCCGTTCCAGATCCCTTCGGGGTCGATGAAACCCACCCTGGACGTGGGCGACTTCATCCTGGTGAACAAGTTTTCCTACGGCATTCGCCTGCCGGTGATCGACAAGAAAGTCATCCCGGTGGGTGACCCGCAGCGCGGCGATGTGATGGTGTTCCGCTACCCAAGCGACCCGAACGTCAACTACATCAAGCGAGTCGTCGGCCTGCCGGGCGACGTGGTGCGCTACACCAGCGACAAGCGCCTGTTCATCAATGGTGAGTCGGTGGCCGAGAAGCTGTTGGGCGCCGAGCCGAATACCTTGGGCAGCGCCGAGCTGTACCAGGAAAAACTCGGTGCGGTGGAGCACCAAATCCGCAAGGAAATGAGCCGCTACCGTGCGATGCCGGATGGCCAGTGGAAAGTGCCTGCCGGGCACTACTTCATGATGGGCGACAACCGGGACAACTCCAACGACAGCCGCTACTGGGATGACCCCAACATTCCCAAGGATCTGCTGGGCATGGTGCCGGACGAGAACATTGTCGGCAAAGCCTTCGCGGTCTGGATGAGTTGGCCGGAACCCAAGCTCAGCCACCTGCCGAACTTCTCGCGGGTCGGGCTGATCAAGTAATACAAGCGGCGCTGTGAACACAGCGCCGAATGCTTTTCTGGGGCTTGGACATTTTCCGATGCCCGGTACCCATCAGGATTTGAATTTGAACACTGCGTCAATCGTCGATGGCCGCCGGTGCCATCAACTAGATATGGATAAACCGTGACCGTTTCTCTAAGTCGTCTCGAGCGTCAGCTCGGCTACACCTTCAAGGACCAGGAATTGATGGTCCTTGCCCTCACACATCGCAGCTTTGCAGGGCGCAATAACGAGCGCCTGGAATTCCTCGGTGACGCTATCCTCAATTTCGCCGCCGGCGAGGCGCTGTTCGAGCGCTTCCCCCAAGCGCGAGAAGGCCAGCTTTCGCGTTTGCGCGCACGCCTTGTGAAAGGCGAGACCCTGGCCGTGCTGGCTCGAGGCTTTGGCCTGGGCGAGTACCTGCGGCTGGGTTCCGGTGAGTTGAAAAGCGGCGGTTTCCGTCGCGAGTCAATCCTGGCTGATGCGCTGGAAGCCTTGATCGGTGCGATCTACCTCGATGCAGGCATGGAGACGGCCAAGGAGCGCGTTGTCGCCTGGCTGGCCTCGGAAATCGAAAGCCTGACGCTGGTAGACACCAACAAGGATCCCAAGACCCGCCTGCAAGAGTACCTGCAGTCCCGCGGTTGCGAACTGCCACGCTACGAAGTGGTGGATATCCAGGGCGAGCCCCATTGCCGGGTGTTCTTCGTGGAATGTGAAATCACCTTATTGAACGAAAAAAGCCGAGGTCAGGGTGTGAGCCGTCGTATTGCCGAACAGGTAGCGGCCGCTGCAGCACTGATTGCCCTGGGCGTGGAGAATGGCCATGACTGATTCAACCGCAACACGCTGTGGCTATGTTGCCATCGTCGGCCGCCCGAACGTGGGCAAGTCCACGTTGCTCAACCACATCCTCGGCCAGAAGCTCGCGATCACCTCGCGCAAGCCCCAGACCACCCGCCACAACATGCTGGGCATCAAGACCGAAGGCAACGTGCAAGCGGTGTATGTCGATACTCCTGGCATGCACAAAGGCGGCGAGAAAGCCCTGAACCGCTACATGAACAAGACCGCCTCGGCCGCGTTGAAAGACGTCGACGTGGTGATCTTCGTGGTCGACCGCACCAAGTGGACCGACGAAGACCAGATGGTCCTCGAGCGTGTGCAATACGTGACCGGCCCGTTGATCGTCGCGCTGAACAAGACCGACCGTATCGAAGACAAAGCCGAGCTGATGCCGCACCTGACCTGGTTGCAGGAACAACTGCCGAACGCCCAGATCATGCCGATCTCGGCCCAGCACGGCCACAACCTCGAAGCCCTGGAGCGCGTGATCGCCGGTTACCTGCCGGAAAACGAGCACTTCTTCCCGGAAGACCAGATCACCGACCGCAGCAGCCGCTTCCTTGCCGCCGAACTGGTCCGCGAGAAAATCATGCGCCAGATGGGCGCCGAGCTGCCGTACCAGATCACCGTCGAAATCGAAGAGTTCAAGCAGCAGGGCAAGACCTTGCACATTCATGCGCTGATCCTCGTCGAACGCGACGGCCAGAAGAAAATCATCATTGGCGACAAGGGCGAGCGTATCAAGCGCATCGGCACCGAAGCGCGCAAGGACATGGAGCTGCTGTTCGACTCCAAGATCATGCTCAACCTGTGGGTGAAGGTTAAGGGTGGCTGGTCCGATGATGAGCGTGCGTTGCGCTCTCTGGGCTATGGCGACCTGTAACGGGTTGCACAGTGACTGGCGGGCTTGCTGTGGCGAGGGAGCTTGCTCCCGCTGGGCCGCGGAGCGGCCCCAACAAGGTCGACGAGGTTTTTCAGGTATAACTCGGTGGCTGCTAGAGGGGCTGCTTCGCAGCCCAGCGGGAGCAAGCTCCCCTCGCCACACAAGCGCTCTCCTTCTTTAGAGATTCCCCGTCTCATGTCGCAATCCCCACCCCCCAGCCAACCCGCCTACGTCCTGCACAGCCGCGCCTACCGCGAAACCAGTGCGTTGGTGGACTTCCTCACGCCCCAAGGCCGACTGCGCGCAGTCTTGCGCAGCGCACGGGGCAAGGCGGGTACCTTGGCGCGGCCGTTCGTGGCGCTGGACGTGGAGTTTCGCGGCAAGGGCGAGCTGAAAAACGTCGGCCGCCTGGAAAGCGTTGGCACCTCGGCCTGGCTGAATGGCGATGCGCTGTTCAGCGGCCTTTACCTCAATGAACTGCTGATTCGCCTGTTGCCCGCCGAAGACCCGCACCCGGCGGTCTTCGATCACTACGCTGCCACCTTGCTGGCCCTCGCTGAAGGCCGTCCGCTGGAACCGCTGCTGCGCGCTTTCGAATGGCGCTTGCTCGACGACCTTGGCTACGGCTTCGAACTGGCCAACGACCTGCACGGGGAGCCCATCGCCGCCGATGGCATGTATCGCCTGCAAGTCGATGCGGGGCTTGAGCGTGTGTACCTGCTGCAGCCCGGCCTGTTTCAGGGCACCGAACTGCTGGCCATGAGCGAAGCCGACTGGCACGCTCCCGGTGCGCTGTCCGCCGCCAAGCGCCTGATGCGCCAGGCCCTGGCCGTGCACCTGGGCGGACGGCCGCTGGTCAGTCGCGAGTTGTTTCGAAAGCCCTGACGTCCCCGTGTATGCTGTGCACCGATTCTTTCCCTTTTCAGGAGCGCTTCCGTGACCACCAGCAATCGCATTCTTCTTGGCGTCAACATCGACCACGTCGCCACCCTGCGCCAGGCCCGGGGCACCCGTTACCCTGACCCGGTCAAGGCCGCGCTGGACGCCGAAGAAGCGGGCGCCGACGGCATCACCGTGCACCTGCGCGAAGACCGCCGCCACATCCAGGAGCGCGATGTACTGCTGCTCAAGGACGTGCTGCAAACCCGCATGAACTTCGAAATGGGCGTGACCGAAGAAATGATGGCGTTCGCCGAGCGCATCCGCCCGGCGCATATCTGCCTGGTACCGGAAACCCGCCAGGAGTTGACCACCGAAGGCGGTCTCGACGTCGCGGGCCAGGAAGCGCGGATCAAGGCCGCGGTGGAGCGCCTGTCGCGGATCGGCAGCGAAGTCTCGCTATTTATCGATGCCGACGAGCGCCAGATCGAAGCCTCACGCCGTGTCGGCGCCCCGGCGATCGAGTTGCACACTGGTCGTTATGCCGATGCCACCACCCCGACCGAAGTGGCCGATGAGTTGCAACGCATCATTGACGGCGTGAACTGCGGGCTCAACGAAGGCTTGATCGTCAATGCCGGCCATGGCTTGCATTACCACAACGTCGAAGCCGTGGCTGCGATCAAGGGCATCAACGAACTGAATATCGGCCACGCCCTGGTGGCGCACGCGTTGTTTGTCGGTTTCAAAGGCGCAGTGGCCGAGATGAAAGCCCTGATTTTGGCTGCTGCCAAGCACTGATAAACAATGAAGATCAATGTGGGAGCTGGCTTGCCTGCGATAGCGGAGCGTCAGTTTACGTATTCGTAGCTGGCCCACTGCAATCGCAGGCAAGCCAGCTCCCACACGATGAGTCTTCGGTGTTTTCAATGTGCGGCAATGCGAAGCCTTACTGTTTAGCCGACGCAGGTGTATCGTATCAGCCCTTTGCGGGCCCTTGGCCTGCGGCAGATACGCGAGGTTGTTGTGTCCCGATCCTTTTCCCGTCGACAAATCCTGGGTGGTCTTGCTGGCCTGGCCGTAGTAGGCGTCGGTGCCGGCGGTGGCTACCGCTACTGGCTGGGGAAAGTCGCTGAGTCCGAGGCGGGGCACGATTACGAGCTGATCGCCGCGCCCCTGGACGTAGAGTTGGTACCGGGGCACAAGACCCAGGCCTGGGCGTTCGGCCCATCGGCGCCGGGCACCGAGTTGCGGGTGCGCCAAGGCGAATGGCTGCGGGTGCGCTTTATCAACCATCTGCCGGTCGCCACCACCATCCACTGGCACGGCATCCGCCTGCCGCTGGAAATGGACGGCGTGCCCTACGTCTCGCAATTGCCGGTGCTGCCTGGCGAATACTTCGACTACAAATTCCGCGTGCCCGATGCCGGCAGCTACTGGTATCACCCTCACGTGAGCAGCAGCGAAGAACTCGGCCGTGGCCTCGTCGGCCCGTTGATCGTGGAAGAGCGCGAACCCACCGGTTTCCAGTACGAGCGCACCTTGAGCCTGAAGAACTGGCACATCGACGAAGAGGGCGCATTTGTCGAGTTCAGCATCCCCCGTGAAGCGGCGCGTGGCGGCACGGCCGGGCGCCTCTCGACTATCAACGGCGTGCCCCAGGCGGTGATCGACCTGCCGGCTGGGCAAATCACCCGCGTGCGCCTACTCAACCTCGACAACACCCTGACTTATCGCCTCAATATTCCTGGCGTCGAAGCGCAGATCTATGCCCTGGACGGTAACCCCATCGAGCCGCGCCCGTTGGGCAAGGAATATTGGCTGGGCCCGGGCATGCGCATTTGCCTGGCGATCAAGGCGCCACCGGCGGGCGAAGAACTGTCGCTGCGCAACGGCCCGGTGCGCCTTGGCACCTTCCGCTCTGTCGCCAATACCGACGCGCCTACCGCATGGCCACCGGCATTGCCGGCCAACCCGGTTGCCGAGCCAGACCTGGCCAATGCCGAGAAACTCAACTTCAATTTCGAATGGGTCGGTTCAGTGTCGGTCAATGTCGAAAACGGCAAGCCGCCGAGCCTGTGGCAGATCAACGGCCAGGCCTGGGACATCACCGACAAGACCTGCGCCGACCGCCCCATTGCCAAGCTGGAGAAGGGCAAGAGCTACATTTTCGAATTGAAGAACATGACCCAGTACCAGCACCCGATCCACCTGCACGGCATGAGCTTCAAGGTGCTTGCGTCAAACCGCCACAAGGTGATCCCGTATTTCACCGACACCTACCTGCTGGGCAAGAACGAACGCGCCCGCGTGGCCTTGGTGGCGGATAACCCAGGGGTGTGGATGTTCCATTGCCATGTGATCGACCACATGGAAACCGGCCTGATGGCCGCCATCGAGGTGGCGTGATGCGCCAGATTCGTCCCGCCGCGATTATCGACCGCAGCCGCGACCAGGACTTTATGCGCGAAGCCCTGGCGCTCGCCGCCCAAGGCGCTGCATTGGGCGAAGTGCCGGTGGGTGCGGTGCTGGTGCAGGGCGGTGAAATCATCGGCCGCGGCTTCAACTGCCCCATCAGTGGCAACGACCCCAGCGCCCATGCCGAAATGGTCGCGATCCGCGCCGCTGCTCAGGCGATCAGCAACTATCGGCTGGTGGGCAGCACGCTGTACGTGACGCTGGAACCGTGCAGCATGTGTGCCGGGCTGATCGTGCATTCGCGGGTGGCGCGGGTGGTGTATGGCGCGTTGGAGCCGAAGGCGGGCATCGTGCAAAGCCAGGGGCAGTTTTTTACCCAGGGTTTTCTTAACCATCGGGTGTTGTTTGAAGGCGGGGTATTGGCCGAGGAGTGTGGGGCTGTCCTGAGCGAGTTCTTCAAAGCCCGACGAGCTAAACCGTGATGATCGTTCCCACGCTCTGCGTGGGAACGCAGCACAGGACGCTCTGCGTCCCAAAGCGTGACGTAGAGCGTCTCAAGAGGCATTCCCACGCAGAGCGTGGGAACGATCATAGTGGTGTCATTTACGAGCGATGATCACCGCCCGCATCGGCGCCGGCAGCCCTTCAATGGTCTTGCTGTGATCCTCAGGGTCCAGGAAATCACTCAGCGACTGATACTTCATCCAGTGCGTCCCACGCTGCTCCTCAACCGTGGTCACGCTCACATCCACGCACCGCACATCACTGAACCCGGCCCGGCGCAGCCACAGCATCAACGCCGGTACCGACGGCAGGAACCACACGTTGCGCATCTGGGCGTAACGGTCTTCTGGCACCAGCACTTGTTGTTGGTCGCCTTCCACCACCAATGTTTCCAACACCAACTCGCCGCCCTTGACCAGGGTGTCCTTCAACGCCAGCAAATGCTCGATGGGCGAGCGGCGGTGGTAGAACACGCCCATGGAAAATACCGTGTCAAAGCCTTCCAGGTTCGCCGGCAAGTCTTCGAACGGTAACGGCAAGTGCCAGGCCTTGGGCTCGGACAAGTAGCGCTGCACCGCCTGGAACTGGCAGAAGAACAGCCAGTTGGGGTCCACGCCAATCACGCTGTCGGCCCCGGCGCCGAGCATGCGCCACATGTAGTAGCCGTTGCCGCAGCCCACATCGAGGATGCGCTTGCCTTTGAGGTCCAGGTGCGGCGCGACCCGCGACCACTTCCAGTCCGAACGCCACTCGGTGTCCACATGCACGCCGAACAGATGGAACGGGCCTTTGCGCCAGGGGCTCAGGCCCATCAGCGCCGTGTGCATCTGTTCGCGGGTGGCGTCGTCGCAATCGGTGTCCAGCACCAGGCCGTTGAGCAAATCTACGCTGTTGGGCTGGATCTTCGGCAGTGCATCCAAGGCGCTCTGCCAGCGCTCCAGGTCGCCATGGCCTTTTTCCATCTTGCTATCGAGCTGCGCTTGCAGGCCCTGGGCCCACACGGCCAGGGGAGTGCCGACCAGATGGCGGGCGAGGGGGGACAAATCAATCATGGCAAGGCAATCAACGAGGCAAAGTTAAGACACTGGAACCACGGCACGACTTTCGAGAACCCGGCCGCCAGCAGGCGTTCGCGGTGTTCTTCGAGGCTGTCGGGCTTCATGACGTTTTCGATGGCGCTGCGCTTCTGGGCGATTTCCAGCTCGCTGTAGCCGTTGGCGCGCTTGAAGGCGATATGCAGGTCGGTCAGCAGCGCGTGCTCTTCAACATCGTTAAAGCGCAGCTTTTCCGAGAGGATCAAGGCCCCGCCCGGCAGCAGCGCCTGGCGAATGCGCCCAAGCAACGCCAGGCGCTCCTGGGGGGCGATAAATTGCAGGGTGAAGTTCAGGGCCACCACCGAGGCGGGCTTGAATTGCAGGGCGAGAATATCGCCCTCGATCACCTCCACGGGCAGCAACTCCTGGAACATCGAGTCCTGGCCATTGAGGTATTCGCGACAGCGCTCGACCATCGCGGCGGAGTTATCCACGGCGATCACCCGGCAACCCTCGGTGCGTACATGGCGGCGCAGGGCTTGGGTCACGGCACCCAGGGAAGAGCCCAGGTCATACAGCACGCTACCCGGTTGGGCAAATTGCGCGGCCAGCACGCCGAGGTTCTCGACGATGGTGGGGTAACCCGGCACCGAGCGCTTGATCATGTCCGGGAACACCCGCACCACATCCTCGTTAAAGGCGAAGTCCGGCACCTGGGGCAGGGGCTGGGCGAATAGGCGATCGGGTTCTTTGCTCACGGTTGTTCCGGCGACGGTGGGGGAAAGGCCGGCATTTTAGCCAAGTTGGCCCTCGGATGCGCGGGTTGTCTGATGGAAAGCCGAGGCGGTGATGCCCCATTGCCCGAGCCAGTAGGTGGCGATCAGCAAATACGGCGCTGCCTCGAACGCCAGCACAAACCGATTGATGCCGATCAGCGCGTCGGAAACCACAAACGACACCGCACCCGCCGCCGCCAGCCACGCTGAACGCTTGGGCACCTCGCTGCCCAGTCGCGCCAACGCACGCCAGAGCATGGCGCTGATCACCAGCGCGTAAACCACCACCGGTATCAAAAGCTCACCGAGGCCGTGGGAGATCAGGATGCTCAGCAAGATTGCGCCTACGCCGAGGGCCAGCACCAGCGGCAGCAGCGCCAAGCGCCGACAGTCACTGAAATAGGCTTTGAGATAGGCCAGGTGCGCGAACAGAAACGCGCCCAGGCCAAAGATAAACAGGTCGCCTGGCCAGGCGAGCAACACGTCGCCCACCAGGGAAAAAATTAACCCCAGGCTGATCCAGCGTCGATACTCGGTGGGCGGCGCGTCATGCAGCCAACCCAGCAGCGCCAGCACCGGCAGTGGCTTGACCAGCAGGCACAGCAGCGTCGCATGGGTCGCCAAGCCATAGACAAAGGTGCCGGCGCCCATCAAGGCAAGGATCAGCCATGGCATATCAGTTCACCGTAATGGCGCAGTCAAAGGTTTCGGCAGGTTCGGCCTCCGGCTCCCAAGGTTGCTGGGATGTCAGGCGCAAACGCCCTTGCCCTGCGGCAAACGCCTGGAAGCGCCAGGTGGACTGGCCGCCACCGCCGATCACGCCGGACTCGGTGCTGCTGTAGACCTCGGGGCTCAAGGCGCGCAACACGCCGCCGGCGGAGTCCTGGATGGCCCAGCGGTAACCGGTGGTGGGGTTGCTGGGCAGGGTGAGGATCAGGTTTTGCCCGTTTTTAAGCTGGAGCGGGCAGGCGCTCTGGTTGTCCACGCTGACGTTTTGCTTGGGGGCACTGGCGCATGCGGCCAGCAAGACAAGGCTCAAGGGGAGAAGCAGGCGGGCAGCGGTCATGAAGGCTCCGTTAATACACGACGAAGGGGGAGCATAACCGAAGATGAGACAAGGTGTGACAAGGTGGGGTTTTGCGTTGGCCGATCGTTCCCACGCTCTGCGTGGGAACGTTGCCTTGGACGCTCCGCGTCCGCTTTGTGACGCGGAGCGTCACGGGATGTATTCCCACGCAGAGCGTGGGAATGATCAGGTCTGGATATTTCTCAGAAGAGCACCTTCGCCACATCCGCAAACCGCTTGGCAAAGTGCACCGTCATCCCTTCCTTCAAATAGTCCGGCAACTCTTCAAAGCTGCCACGGTTGGGCTCCGGCAAGATCAACTCGTGAATCTTCTGGCGCCGCGCCGCAATCACCTTCTCGCGCACCCCGCCAATCGGCAGTACATGCCCGGTCAAGGTCAGTTCGCCGGTCATCGCCACGCCTTTTTTCGGCGGTTGGTTGCGGGCCAGGGACAGCAACGCACTGGCCATGGTCACGCCGGCACTCGGGCCGTCTTTCGGCGTGGCGCCTTCCGGCACGTGCAAGTGCACGAAGGCTTCGTCGAAGAACTTCGCATCGCCGCCAAACGACTTCAGGTTGGAACTGATGTAGCTGTAGGCGATTTCGGCGGACTCTTTCATCACTTCACCCAACTGCCCGGTGAGCTTGAAGCCGCGGTTGAGCGTGTGGATGCGCGTCGCTTCGATCGGCAAGGTGGCGCCGCCCATGCTGGTCCACGCCAGGCCGGTAATCACGCCGGTGCCGGACAGCACTTGCTCATTACGGAATACCGGCATGCCCAGGGAGCTTTCCAGGTCCTTGTTGCCGATCTTGATCACCGAGTCCGGCTCATCCAGCAGTTTTACCACCGCCTTGCGCACCAGCTTGCCCAGTTGTTTCTCCAACTGACGCACGCCGGCCTCTCGCGCATAACCGTCGATCAAGGCGCGCAAGGCACCGTCGCTGATGGTCAGGCTGTTTTTGGCCACGCCGGCTTTTTCCAACTGCTTGGGCCACAAGTGGCGCTTGGCGATGGCGACTTTTTCTTCGGTGATATAGCCCGACAGGCGAATCACTTCCATGCGGTCCAGCAACGGACCGGGGATTGAGTCCAGGGTGTTGGCGGTGCACACGAACAGCACTTTGGACAGGTCCAGGCGCAGGTCCAGGTAGTGGTCGAGGAATTCGACGTTCTGCTCCGGGTCCAGGGTTTCCAGCAGCGCCGACGCCGGGTCGCCCTGGAAGCTCTGGCCCATCTTGTCGATCTCGTCGAGCATGATCACCGGGTTCATCACTTCCACGTCTTTCAGCGCCTGCACCAGCTTGCCGGGCAGGGCGCCGATGTAGGTGCGGCGGTGGCCCTTGATCTCGGCCTCGTCGCGCATGCCGCCAACACTGAAGCGATAGAACGGCCGCCCCAGGGATTCGGCGATGGACTTGCCCACACTCGTCTTGCCCACGCCCGGCGGGCCTACCAGCAATACGATGGAACCGGCGACTTCGCCCTTGTAGGCGCCCACCGCTAGGAATTCGAGGATGCGGCTCTTGATGTCATCCAGGCCCGCATGGTGCTTGTCGAGCACTTTGCGCGCGTGCTTGAGGTCGAGTTTGTCTTCTCCGTACACGCCCCACGGCACCGAGGTGGCCCAGTCCAGGTAGTTGCGCGTGACGGCGTATTCCGGCGAACCGGTTTCCAGGATCGACAGTTTGTTCAGTTCTTCATCAATGCGTTTTTTCGCTTGCGCCGGCAGCACTTTGCCTTGCAGGCGCTGTTCGAACTGTTCGACATCGGCGCTGCGATCGTCCTTGGTCAGGCCCAGCTCCTGCTGGATGACCTTGAGTTGTTCCTTGAGGAAGAACTCACGCTGGTGCTCGCCAATCTTGCGGTTTACCTCGGCGGAGAGTTCTTTTTGCAGGCGCGCGACTTCCACCTCTTTGCGCAGCATCGGCAGCACTTTTTCCATGCGCTTGAGCATGGGCACGCAGTCCAGCACTTCCTGCAGTTCATTACCTGTCGCCGAGGTGAGTGCCGCGGCAAAGTCGGTGAGCGGCGACGGATCGTTGGGGCTGAAGCGGTTGAGGTAGTTCTTCAACTCTTCGCTGTACAGCGGGTTGAGGGGCAGCAGTTCCTTGATCGCATTGATCAGCGCCATGCCGTAGGCCTTGACCTCATCGGTCGGCTCGCTGGGCTGATGCGGGTATTCGACTTCCACCAGGTAAGGTGGGCGGTGGTGCTTGAGCCAGGTCTTGATGCGCACGCGGGTCAGGCCCTGGGCGACGAACTGCAGCTTGCCGTTCTCGCGGCTGGCGTGGTGCACCTTCACCAGGGTGCCGTACAGCGGCAGGGCGGAGGTGTCGAAGTGCCGTGGGTCTTCGGGCGGCGTGTCCATGAAAAACAGCGCAAGGGAATGGTGGTCGGATTTGCTCACCAGCTCCAGGGTTTCGGCCCAGGGTTCTTCATTGACGATCACCGGCAACACTTGTGCCGGAAAAAACGGCCGGTTGTGGATCGGGATGATGTAGACCTTGTCCGGCAGATTTTGCCCAGGCAGGGCCAGGCCAGTATTGGACGAGGGGGCTTCAGCGTTTTCGGGGTCGGCGTAATCGTTGAGGTCGTAATCTGGAAATTCTTGCTGGTCGCTCATGGGGCACCTGCATCAGTAAGTATGCAGGTTAGATGGGGCGGGGTTGCGGTGGTTTCAATGGGGGGGCGTCGTTAGCAACAATTTGCATGAAATAACGGGAGGGTTGCGGTCAACGTAATTTACCCCTCCGCTTTTCGAACTGATCGTCAATAATGTGACGGCTAGACCCAGCCTTTATTGGGTTTACTTATCCCCAGTCCCAGCTAACCTGCTTTAATAAAATTCCCCATAAAAAAGGATGTTTTTTTGACGCCGGTTAGCAGTCGGCAGGGACGCGTATGACACAAGGAAAGCACGGCCAAGAGCGACGAGCGCGGCCCGAGGGCGCGGCCATGCACTGGCGCCACACGTTTCAGACCCGCATAGCCGGGGTGCTGGCGCTGTTGTTGCTGGTGGTCGTGGCCGCCACCTATTTTGCCGTGCACGCTGCCACCACCCGTGCGGTGGAGAACCAGGCCGACGTACAGTTGAACACCGGGCGGCAGGTGTTCGAGCGCCTGCTGGACCTGCGCGGGCGGCGCTTGCAGTACGGGTTGGACTGGCTGACCGCCGATGGGCCGTTCAAGCAGGCGGTGGCCGGCGGCCGGACGGTGCCGATCCTGGAGGCCCTGGGCACCCATGGCACCGGGGTCAGTTCCAGCGAAGTGGTGGTGCTGGGCCTGGATGACAGGGTCATGGTCAGTACCCTGCTGGTGCAGACGCGGGGCCAGTTGTTCCCGTATGCCGATGCCTTGCGCAAGGCGCGGCGCAGCGGCCAGCAAATGTTGATCGTCGCCATGGCCGGGCGCCCCTATTTGCTGGTGCAAAAAGATGTGCTCGGGCCTGTGCCGATCGCACGCGTGGTCATGGGCTTTCCCATGGACACGCAATTCGCCCATGAACTGCGCTCCATGAGCAATCTGGAGGTGTCGTTCCTCAGTGTGCAGGACGGCCATCTCGGTCAGCTGTTCACCACCCACCCTGGCAATTGGCGCCCAAGCATTATCAACCTCTTGCATGGCACGCAGGTCGATCCTGAGGCGAAGATCCAGCTGTTCCATGGCCAGCGTGTGCTCAGCCAGGTGTTGCCCTTGGCCAATAGCGGCGAAGGCGATGAAGTGCGTGTGTTGCTGCAAAGCCCGCTGGACCATGCGCTGGAATCCTTCGCGCCGCTGGACCGGCAGTTCATGGGGATTGCCCTGGCGGTGCTGCTGGTCTCGCTGGCGGTGGCATTATTCCTGGCGCGGCGAGTGTCACGCCCGCTCAATGCGCTGGTGCAAGCCGCTGAACGGATCGGGGCCGGTGACTACCGCACCCCGGTGCGGGTGCGCAGCCACGACGAGTTCGGCCTGCTGGCGCGGGCGTTCAATGCCATGCAAAGCGGCATCGCCCTGCGCGAACGGCAACTGGCCCACAATGCCTTGCATGACCCGCTCACCGGATTGCCCAACCGTGCCTTGGCCATGGAGCGCCTGGGCAGTGCGATCAGCGCACGGCGGTCGGTGGTGTTGCTGTACGTGGGGATTGAAAACTACCGAGTCATCAACGAAGGGTTTGGCCCCGAAGGTGTCGAGCACATGTTGTGCGAGGCCAGCCGCTGCTTGTCCAGCAGCCTGTTGGCCAGCGACACCGCAGCACGCATCGCCGGCAGTGAGTTTCTGTTGTTGCTGGAAAACACCGAGATCGACTCTGCCGTGGCCCGCGCCGACCAGTTGCATGGGGCGTTGACCGAACCCCTGCGCATCGGCAATGACGAAGTGCGCCATGAGGTGAGTATCGGCATCGCCGCGTACCCTGCTGATGGGCAGCAGGTGGAAGAGTTGATCAACCGCGCGGCCATCGCCCGGCACGACGCGGCCAACCTGCCGGGGCATTTGCAGATCTACCAACCGGACCGCGACCTCGCCCACCAACGCCAGATCACCCTGATTCGCGACTTGCGCCGCGCCGTGATCGAAGGCGAGTTGTTCCTGTGCTACCAACCCAAGCTCGACCTGCGGCACGGGCACGTGGGCCAGGCCGAAGCCTTGCTGCGCTGGCAACACGCGACGCTGGGGCAAGTGTCTCCGGGGGAGTTCATTCCGTTGGCCGAACGCACTGGCAGCATGGGTGCCCTGACCCTGTGGGTGATCGAGGAAGCCATCCGCCAGATTGCCGAATGGGCGCAGCGTGGGCTGGTTATCCAGCTGTCGGTGAATATCTCCGTGAACGACTTGGCGGATGATGACTTGGCCATTCGCGTCACCGCGCTATTGGCCCAATACCATGTGGGCGCCGAGCATTTGATTTTCGAGATTACCGAGAGCGCCATTATGCACAACCCGCAGCAGGCCCTCAGCGTGCTGGAGCAGTTGCGCAATTGCGGGATCAGCCTGTCGGTGGATGATTTCGGCACCGGTTACTCGTCCCTCGCCCAATTGCAGCGCCTACCGGTGCAAGAGCTGAAGATCGACCAGTCCTTTGTGCGCAACCTCGACAGCACCAGCGGCGACGGCGTGATCGTGCGCTCCACCATCGAGATGAGCCATAGCCTGGGGCTCAAGGTGGTCGCCGAGGGCGTGGAGTTCGAACACAGCCTCACCTTGCTCAAACGCTGGAACTGCGACACGGCCCAGGGCTACCTGATCAGCCGGCCGCTCAATGCCATGGCGTTCGAGCGGTGGATGCGGCGTGAGCAGGTGCCAACCTAGACAGTTTGACTGTGGCGAGGGAGCTTGCTCCCGCTGGAGTGCGAAGCGCTCCCAGGATTTTGGGGCCGCTGCGCAGCCCAGCGGGAGCAAGCTCCCTCGCCACAGGGGGGCTACTTTGGCAGCGTTCAAGCGACCAGGGCTTGCAATCGCACCCACAACCTTTGGACATGCTGATGCTCGGTGCCCAGCGCGCCGATGGACACCCTCACCATCCAGCGCTCATCGAGGATGGCGGGGGTGACGTAGGCATCGCCTGACTGGTTGAGTTTTTCTGCCCAGGCTCGCGTGTGATGGTCCAGTGCCTGGCCTTCCAAACCCGGCGGTTCATGGCGAATGCACAGGGTTTGCAAGGCGGGCGGGGCCACCAGTGTCCAGTGCTCAGTGGCTTCGATCTGCTCTGCCAGCCAGCGCGCATTGGCCAGGTCTCGCCGCAACCGCGCTTGCAGGCCGCTGACGCCTTGCTCGCGTATCAGGAACCACAACTTCAAGGCGCGGAAACGGCTGCCCAGGGAGATCCGCCAGTCACGGTAGTTTCGCACTTGGCCGTCTGCGCTGGACTGCAGGTAACTCGGGTTGGTGGTCATGATGCGAATCAAATGCTCGGGGTCGCGCACGAAGTACACCGAGCAGTCGAAGGCCGCGCCCAGCCATTTGTGCGGGTTGAGCACTAGGGAGTCAGCCTTTTCGATGCCATCCCACAAGGCCCGGCATTCTGGCAGGATCATTGCGGCGCCGGCCATGGCCGAGTCCACATGCAGCCACAGGCCGTGACGTTGGGTCAGTTCGCCAATTGCATCCAGGGGGTCGATCGCCATGGCGGCCGTGGTGCCGGTGGTGGCAATCACCACGCAGGGCGTGTTACCGGCGGCCAGGTCCTGTTCGATGGCGTGCGCCAGTGCCTGGGGCGACATTGCATGGTGTGCGTCGGTGGCGATGGTGCGGATATGGTTCTGGCCGAACCCGGCCAGGATCGCCGCCTTGTTGACCGAGCTGTGGGCATGGGCTGAGGTGTAGACGATCAGGGGCGCGCTGCTGTTTTGCAGGCCGTTGTGCATCAGCGCGTAATCGGAGCTGCGTTCCCGGGCGCTGATAAGCGCCACCAGCGTGGAGGTGGACGCAGAGTCCTGGATCACACCGCTCCACGTGTTGCCCAGGCCGAGCATGTCGCGCAGCCAGTCAGTGGTGACTTCCTCGATTTCGGTGAGAGCCGGACTGGATTGCCAGGACAACCCAATCACACCCAGGCCGGTGCTCAGGCAATCGCCCAGCACTGAGGACAGTTCCACATTGGAAGGGAAGAACCCGAAGAAACTGGGATGCTGCCAATGCAGCAAGCCGGGCATGATCAGTTTTTCGACGTCGCCCATGATCTGTTCGAACGGTTCGGCGGTGTCAGGCGGGCTGGCCGGCAGGGCAGCTTTGATCTCGCCAGGTCGGGTGGTGGGCTGCACGCCGCGTTGTTCGATGTTCTGTCGGTAGTCTGCAATCAGGTCGATCATGGCATAGCCATGTTGGCGGAATTCTTCGGGGGTCATAGATAAACGTCCATGTGCACGAGCAATAAAAGTATTAGCACCAGAAGTAAAACGGTTCGCCGGGGGTATAGCCGACAAACGACTGCATGCTGACGCGTTTTCCCGAATCGAACCCGCAGATGGCGTGGGGGCGGCGGGTATTGATGAGCACCAGTTCGTTCTTGCGTGGGCGGATGCGCAGCGGTTTTTGTAAACACTGTTCGGGCAGTTGGGCACCTTCGAAGCGCTTGACCTCATCATAGCTAAAGGCTTGGGTATCCCAGATGATCAACTCGCCCCCCGAAGGCGGTGTTTGCAGGTAGATATTGGCGCTGAATTGATGCTGCAGTTCAGCGATTGTGCGGGGCAGGCAATCCACATGGGGCACCGTTTCCGAGAGGTGCGCCGTCTCCGGGAACATGACGCGGATGATCCCGCAAAACATCGGTCGGCCCTGGAACGAAGCGGCTGTTGCACCTTGCGGCCAGAGCGCCTGGAACTGTTCCATCAGCTGTTGAATGGGCGGTTTTTGCGGCGCACAGAGGCTGTCGATAAGGCCGCGCATACGGGCCGCGTCTGCATAATATTTTTCTTGTGCGTCACCGCCGGCGGCCTTGCCGTACGTGGAGTTGAACGGGTTGCCCCAGCGATGCACACCATAGAAGTGCTGAACGACGCGCCCCTCTTCATAGGTTTCATGACCATAGTGTTCCAGGGTGGCGGTATCGTCGATGGCCTGAATCAACCGTGCGCTGGTGGTTGCGTTGGCAAATTCAGGTACCCGAATGGCAAGCACTTCGCCACTGATGAGTTTTTTCAAACTGGCAGTATTGAGGTGTTCAAGCTCCAGGATTTTTGTGGGGGTGGAAAGAATTGGTTTTGTAGCGACATGGTCCGTCATGCAGTGAAGCTCCCTTTAAAGTTTTATCCGTACGCCTTTTGTATTACGCAGGGTGTGCGCACTAAATTAGTTTTAAAGGGTTGAGGGGAAACCACGGGGGCATTTTCAGCAGGCAAAAAAAAGCGGCTGCCCAACCGGGCCGCCGCTTTTTTGTCCCGCCAGCGTTGCTTAATCTGGCAGTTTGAACGCCATCACATAGTCACCCTGCTTGGTCCCCAGGGAACCGTGACCGCCCGCCATGACCAGCACGTATTGCTTGCCGTCCTTGCCGGTGTAGGTCATCGGGGTGGTTTGCGCGCCTGCAGGCAGGCGGCCTTCCCACAGTTGCTTGCCGTTTTTCACGTCATAGGCACGCAGGTACTGGTCCAGGGTGCCGCTGAGGAACGCGACGCCACCGGCGGTGGTGAACGTACCGCCCAGGCTAGGCACGCCCATGGTCAGTGGGATTGGAACCGGCGAGCTGTCACGCACGGTGCCGTTCTTGTGCATCCAGATGGTCTGGTGGGTGGTCAGGTCGACCGCCGCCACGTAGCCCCAGGCCGGTGCCTGGCACGGCAGGCCCATCGGCGACAGCAGTGCTTCAAGGATCACACCATACGGGGCGCCTTTGTTCGGCTGCACGCCTTCGGTTTCGCTGACGCGTGGGCCTTGCTTGGCAATGTCGGCAGCCGGGATCAGCTTCGATTTGAACGCCATGTAGCTTGGGTTCACGAAGGCGATCTGGCGAACCGGGTCAACCGAGATGCCGCCCCAGTCGAACACGCCGAAGTTGCCTGGGTACACGATCGAACCTTGCAGGGACGGCGGGGTGAACGGGCCGTCGTAGCGCATGGATTTGAAATCGATCCGGCACAGCATCTGGTCGAACGGTGTCACGCCCCACATGTCGCGTTCTTTCAACGGCGGCGGCATGAAGTTCAGGTCGGACTTGGGTTGGGTAGGGGAGGTGCGGTCGCCCGCCACTGCGCCCTGTGGCACCGGGATTTCATTGACGGGCACCACTGGCTGGCCAGTGGCGCGGTCCAGCACGTAGATGCTGCCTTGCTTGGTCGACGCCATCACTGCCTGCTTCACGCCCGCAGCGGTCTTGATGTCGATCAGCGAAGGCTGGCCGCCCACGTCCATGTCCCACAGGTCGTGGTGGGTGAACTGGAAGGTCCACTTCACGTGGCCGGTGTCGATGTCCAGGGCGGTCAGGCCCGCGGCGTACTTCTCGGACTCATCGGTACGGTCGCCGCCGTACTGGTCGGGCATCTGGTTGCCCATCGGCAGGTAGAGCATGCCGAGTTTTTCATCCACGGCGAACATGGACCACATGTTCGGCGAGTTGCGGGTGTAGGTCTTGCCCTCGGCCAACGGTGTGGTGTCGTCCGGGTTGCCGCTGTCCCAGTTCCACACCAGCTTGCCGGTGTGCACGTCGAACGCGCGGATCACGCCGCTTGGCTCGTCGATGGAAACGTTGTCGGTCACGTGACCGCCGATCACGACCAGGTTCTTGGTCACGGCCGGTGGCGACGTGGAGTAGTAACCGCCTGGGGCGAAGCTACCGATGTTGGCACGCAGGTCGACCTGGCCTTTGTCACCGAAGTCTTCGCACATCTTGCCGGTGTCGGCGTTCAGGGCGATCAGACGGGTGTCGGCGGTCGGCACGAAGATGCGTTTCGGGCAGGCATTCGGAGCGGCGGCCGGGCTCGCAGTGCCAGTCGGGCTCTGCTCGGAAGCGTAGGCAGCGTCATCGTGGTACGACACGCCACGGCAGGTCATGTGCGCCCAACCTTTGAAGCTCTCAGCACCCTGGGTGGTGATTTTCGGGTCGAAACGCCAGATTTCCTTGCCGGTATCCGGGTCCAGGGCAATCACTTGGCTGTGTGGTGTGCACACGTACAGCATGCCATTGACTTTCAGCGGGGTATTTTCCGCGGTGGTTTCACCGGGATCGCCTGGGCCAGGGATGTCGCCAGTGCGATAAGTCCACGCCGGCACCAGCTTATGGGCGTTCTCCGGGGTGATCTGTGCCAGTGGCGAGTAACGATCACCAAAGGCCGAACGGCCATAGGAGTTCCAGTCGCCATCGGCCTGGGTTGGCGCAGCGCTGGCCATACCCGGCACCGCGTCGCGGTCCAGTTGGCCGGTCTTGACCATTTCACCTGGGTTGGTGAATTGGCTGGCCAGGGCGGTCGCGCCCGCCAGCACCACGGCAACGCTCAGCGCGCCAGTGCCCAGCGGTGCGGCTTGGCCACGCAGCAATGGCCGACGAAACCACGGCAGCAGCATGACGATGCCGAGGGCGAACAGCAGGGCCAGACGCGGCACCAGTTGCCACCAGTCCAGGCCCACTTCCCACAGGGCCCACACGGTGCTGGCAAACAACACCAGTGCATACAGGCCCAGCGCGGCGCGGCGAGTGGCCAGCAGCAATACGCCGGTCACGGCAATGCCGATACCGGCCAGCAGGTAGTACAGCGACCCGCCGAGCATACTCAGCTTGACGCCACCGGCCAGCAAGGCCAGCCCCATGATCAGCAGCAAGACCCCCAGCAGCCTGGGCAACAGGCGGCTTGGGCTTGAGGCACCATCAGTGCTCATAGTGTGTTTCTCCGTTACGTTGGAATTATGTAACCCCGTGCTTCACTCACTGTAGATGACGATTCGGCTCGGGCTTGGTTCATCGTTATTTTTGGTTTTTTCTGTGGATAACCGGGTTATCCACAGGCGGGCAATCAATCCCCTGGCGCAGGTCGATTCAAGACAGCGCTGTCTTTGTGCAGGAAGAAATTCGGCAAAGGGAGTCGACCGGGAGGTGAAGCGTTTCAGATTGTTGCGAAGGATAATGCGGCGGGGCGTTTTGAGAAAGGGTGAATCGCAAGATGCATCATTTCAGTTTTGGTAACAGTGACAGATAGTCGCTGCAAAAATAGCCTGATGGCAGGCTCTATCTCTGTAGGAGCGAGCTTGCTCGCGAAAAACTCACAGGCGCCGCGTTTATTCAGGAAGCGCGCGTTATCGTTGGCGTTTTTCGCGAGCAAGCTCGCTCCTACAGGGGGGGGGTGAGGTGACGGTTAGAAAGTGGTGCGGATGCCGAACTGCACACTGCGCCCCGGCGCCGGTGCGATGTCGCGCAGGATCGAGCTGGCATAGCGCACGGTCTGGTTGGTCAGGTTCTCGCCATTGACGAACGCCAGCCACTGGCTGCCGCCCACATTGAAGCGATACCCCGCGCTGGCACCCAGGGTGGTGTAGCCATCGGTGCCGCTTTCGTTATCCGGCACACGCCCTTGGCCTGCGGCATGTTCCACGTCGATACGCGCTTGCCAGCGATCCAGTTCCCACAGCAAGCCGCTGTTCAAACGCAATGGCGCAATGCGCGGCAAGGCTTCGCCGGTGTCCAGGTTGGTGGCGCGGGTGTAGTCGCCCGACAGTTCCAGCGCAAACTTACCGTAGGCGCCTTCGCCGAGCTTCCAGTGATCCTGGGCTTCGAAGCCGGCGAAACGTGCGCGCACACCAGAATATTCATACTCGGGAATACCTCCCGCGTCCTCTTCGCCTTCATCGTTCAGGGTACGACCCGTGCCCAACAAGCCGATGTAATTGGAAAAGTGGCTATAGAACACGCCGAAGCTGCCCTTGTGGGTGCCGTTGTCAAAGCGCAGGGCCAGGTCGCTGGACACGGCCTTTTCTTTCTTCAGGTTGGCATCGCCCAACTCGTAGGTACCGGTGGCAACGTGGGCGCCGTTGGCGTACAGCTCGTAAAAGGTCGGCGCGCGTTCGGTGTAGCCGAGGGTGGCAGCCAGGGACCAGATCGGCGTGAGGGTGTACACCGCACCTGACGACAGGCTACCGGCGGTGAAGTCACTGCTCTTGTCGGCATTGGCAAAACGCTCGTTGCCTTTGGCGTTCGGGTCGACGCTGGTGTGTTCCAGGCGTGCGCCGAGGCTGAGTTTCAGGCGTTCGGTGGCTTGCATTTCTTCGAGGATAAACAGCGCGCCGGCGTTGGTGTCGGTCTGCGGCACGAAGGCTTCTTCGCCCAGGGCCGAGAACTCGTTGCGGGTCACTTGGGCGCCGACCACGCCATCGAATGGGCCAATCGGCTGGTGACGAGCTTCCACCCGCGCTTCATAGCCTTTGTTCTTGAAGGTGGTGCCGGTTTCACCGCCTTCGATTTCGCGGTGTTCGTAGTCGGTGTACCCGGCGTCGATTTTCACCGAGGTAAACGGCCCTTGCAGGTTGCGGATCTCGGAGGCAAAGGCGTAGTGGTCCTGTTTCATGCGGATGCGCACATCCTGCTCGGCGGGTGAGCCGTAGTTACTGTCGTAATTACTGTAGGACAGCCCGGCATAACCATCGTCCCAGGTGTAGGAACCGCCCACCGCGCCGCCGTCCTGGCGCCCATTGCTGTTACCCAGGCGCCCGTTTTTGCCGGGTCCGTTTTCGCTTTCCGGCGCGTGGCGGCTGCGGGCATAGCCTGGGATTTTAAGGTCGTTGAACTCGCGCGCATTGGCATCCAGGTGCAAGGCGAAGGTGCCGTTGCCGGCTTCCAGCTTGCCGGCGCTGCTGCGGGTGGTGTCGGCGCCGCCGTAGCGCAACTCGCCAGCGCCATGGATGCCTTCGATGGCTTCGGTGGGGATGCGATTGTCGAAGGTGTTGACCACCCCACCGATGGCGCTGCCGCCGTACAGCAGGGCTGCCGGGCCCCGCACGATTTCGATGCGGTCAACGTTGATCGGGTCCAGTGGCACCGCGTGGTCGTAGGACAGCGACGAGGCATCCAGCGCCCCCACGCCGTTACGCAGGATGCGAATGCGGTCGCCATCCTGGCCGCGAATGATTGGGCGGCTGGCCCCCGGGCCAAAGTACGAAGACGACACGCCCGGCTGCTTGTTCAGGGTTTCACCGAGGCTGCCTTTTTGTTGCAGGGTCAGGTCATCGCCTTCCAGCACGGTGGTGGGCGAGGCGAGTTGTGTGCTGCCCAGCGGGTTGCCGGTGACTACTTGGGGTGGCAGTTCCAGGGCATGGGCCTGGGAGCCAATCAACAGGGCGGCGGCGAGGGGCGACAAGCGCCAGAGAGAAGGCAGCGACATCTGATATTCCTGGGCAAAGTGACTGATAATTTAAGTTACAATATAACATCTCTTTTCTGTGAAAAAGGGGGAACTTTTCCTGGCGGGCTATATTCAATGCGATGCTTCCACCTGCTCGCCCCGTCGGCTAAGGTGCGCGGCTGTGTTCCTCTTTTTGCAAAAGGCCCGGCATGACCGCGACAAGCAATGACCCGCTCCACGGTGTGACCCTGCAGCACGTGCTCACCACCCTGGTGGAACATTACGAGTGGAGCGGCTTGGCCGAGCGCATTGATATCCGCTGCTTCAAGAGTGACCCGAGCATCAAGTCGAGCCTGACTTTCCTGCGCAAAACCCCGTGGGCGCGGGAAAAGGTCGAAGCTTTGTACGTCAAGCTGATGCGTACCAAGCGCCCCCTGGATTGAAAGCATGAAGCGCTTTGTCGCGACGGCAGCCTTGGCCGGTTGGGTGGGGTTGGCTATCCAGCAATACCTGATTCTCTATTCGCGCTGGGCCAGTGGCGCGAGCTTGCTGGGCGGCCTGATCAGTTTCTTCAGCTTCTTCACCGTTCTGACCAATACCCTGGTGGTCGTGGTGCTCAGCTACTCACTGGTCAAGCGCGACTCAGCCGCCAAGCGGTTCTTCCTCGCGCCTCGCATCAGTAGCGCGATTGCCGCGAGCATCGTGGTGGTGAGCCTGGCCTACAACCTGCTGCTGCGGCATCTGTGGAGCCCGCAAGGCTTTCAATTTATCGCCGATGAATTGCTGCACGACGTCATGCCGTTGTTGTTTGTGGTGTATTGGTGGCGGTGCGTGCCCAAGGGTACGTTGCGGCTCAAACACATTGCCGGCTGGGTGATCTACCCATTGGTGTACTTCGGTTATGTGCTGCTGCGGGGGCATATGCTCGGGCAGTATCAGTACCCGTTCATGGATGTGGACAGCCTCGGTTATCCACAAGTGTTTGTGAATGCCGGAGGGATTTTGGCAGGGTTTATCGTCATTGGGCTGGTGATCGTTGGCCTGGACAAGCGCCTCAAATCACCCTCGATTTAAAGTGAGCACCATTAAGGTGGGAGCAGGCAAGCCAGCTCCCACCTTATTCATTCTTCTTCGCTGCCCTCAGCACGCCAGTAACCCACGGCCTTGAGGTATTCCTCATTGACCTTGTGCGTATCCAGCAGCACCCGCCGTACCTGGCGTGACAACTTGGTTTCGGTGGCGACAAAGCTGTACAGCGTGCCGCTGGGCAGCGTCAGGTTGCGCACCACGTCGAGCAGGTCATCCTGGCCGCGCATCACCCAAATAATCTCGACGTCCGCCGCGCTTTGCAGCGCTTGTTGCTCCGCCGCATCGGCGATTTCAATCACCGCCAGCACCTTGCGCCCGGCCGGCAGTTCTTCCAGGCGTCGACCGATGGCGGGCAGGGCGGTTTCGTCGCCGATCAGCAGGTAGCTGTCGAAAATGTCCGGCACGATCATCGAGCCTCGTGGCCCGCCGATATACAGGTGCTGACCGACCTGCGCCTGCTCGGCCCAGGTAGACGCAGGGCCATCGCCATGCAGCACGAAGTCGATATCCAGCTCGCCGATTTTCAGGTCGTAGCGTCGTGGCGTGTAGTCGCGCATGGCCGGTTGCGGGCCGTCGCCCTTGATGGCGAACGTCGGGCTTTCCAGCGCCGCTTGCTCGGCGGCGTTCTGCGGGAACAGCAGCTTGATGTGATCGTCGCTGCCCAGGCTGACAAAGCCCGCCAGCTCAGGCCCGCCCAGTGTGATGCGGCGCATGCGCGGGGTGATGTCCACCACCCGCAGCACTTCCAGGCGGCGGCGTTTTATTTCATGGGTTACGCGGTGAATGGCTTGTGTGTTCATTGGTCTGTCCCGTCGGCAATGGCTTGGGCGGTGCGGTTGAGCAGCGCCGCAACACGAACGATTTCCTGTGGGCTCCAGTGCCCGTTGTGCGAATGCAAGGCATGGCGCAGGTTATGCACCGCTTCGTGGATTTCAGGTGGGCGATCGTGGCCGCGCAGCGAGCGTTTGCTCACATCGATGCGCATGCGCACGCCGTCCAGGGCAACGGCCTGCTCACTTAGAAAGAGACGACCGGCGTCGGTGATTGTGTAGTGTTTTTTCCCGCCTTCGGCATTGCCGCTGATCAGCTCGCTCTCTTCGAGGAAGGTCAAGGTCGGGTAGATCACGCCGGGGCTGGGGCTGTAGGCGCCGTCGAACAGGCTTTCGATGCGGCGGATCAGGTCGTAGCCGTGGCATGGCTGTTCGGCGATCAGCGCCAGCAGCAGTAATTTCAGATCACCCGGTGCGAAGATGCGAGGACCGCGACCGCCACGTTTTTCGAATTCACCGCGAGGTTCGTTTCTCATGCAGGCTCTCCAGACAGGTTTAGATATAACTTAAGATATATCTTAACGTGGCGGTAGGGCTTGGCGACCAACGGTCGTCGGCGCCTTTTCCGGCAGAGGACCTTGGAATACGTGGAATACGATTAATTTTAGAGTCATAACTTTAATTAGAGTTTAAACTCAGTTAAGTTTATGTCCGGCAGCTTGTTTGTGGTATTTTTCTGAGCGAAAGTTCTTTTGGTTGGCCCTGTTTTTTGTGTTGTAGTCTTGTTCTTACAGCTAATTTAAAAGTTTTGGCAAAGTGCCATGTTTTTCTCTCAATCCCTGATTAATAGGGCTACGCAGGCGTGAGAGGTTGCCTGCATACCTACTGTTGTTTTGAGTTGATCATTGTTTGGCGTTGCAACTAACGGCGGCGCGTTCGTTGTTAAGGCGGTTACTTGGCGACGAATCACTCAATGTTGATAACTACAGGTATTGACCATGTTCAAGAAGTTCGCGATTGCTGTTCCCCTGGCTGTTATGGCGCTGTCCTCCTCGGTAACAGCTTTTGCTGCCGGTGAAGCCAGCCACACCGTCAACATGAAGGCCACCATCCCGACTACCGTGTTCCACGCTCAGCCGCGTGACCCGAACTGGGGTCGCGATGAAACCATGACCTACAACCTGGTCAGCGGTGAGCTGGCGCCGTTGAGCGCCATCTACGACATCAAGAACACCAATGGTTCGGTTCACGCCTACATCGAAGGCGGCCCGGCCGTGCTGTTCAACGGTGACCCAAGCCAGAACATCCCGCTCACCACCACCCTCAATGGTGTGACCCTGACCGGCACCCCACAGGAAGTGGTCAACGAAGCCGACTCCACCCCAGGCGTAGGTGCGGAGATGCGCATCGTCGCAGCCAAGCCTTCGGCGACTCAGCGCGGTTCGTACACCTCCGTGATGCCAGTGGTCTTCGACGCGGTACTGCCAGTAGCGCCTTGATGCCACTTAATGCCCGCTTGGCGCGGGCATGACTTTTCAGGTCGGCGAATGCCTCCTCCGTTCGCCGGCCTGGTTTTTGATTCTGGTCTCCTGGCATTCAGAGTATCCGTTCATGTTCCCGATGACGCCTATCGCGGCTGCGCTTGCGCTGCTGATATGTACGAGTGCGCTGGCGGCACCTGCTGCTTCCGGTGCAGCCACGCCCGGCAGCCTGATCACTCAGGCCCAAGGCTTGCCCGCAGGCTTTGCCGATCACTTTTTCGATGTACCCCTCGCGGTGCGCGTAGACCTGGACCACCAACTGCTTGGCGAAGCGCTGATCGTGCTGTCCCGGGACGACCGCGTCACCCTGCTCGAATTCACCGACACCGGCGACAGCAAGGTGCCGGCTGCCACCCGCGACACCTGGCAAGGCCTGCTGGAAAAAGGCGTGGCGTTGGGCGCCTGCACCCAGTCTTGCCCGCAAAAGATGATCTCTGCTTACTACAATCTGGAAAGCTCGCAGTTGTCGATCCTCACGCAGGACGTTGAACTGAGTAGCGAAGCCCCGCGCTTTTACGACCAGCCCGACGGCGGCAGCCTGGGGTTGATCATCAACAACCAGCTCAACCTCAATGGCGGTCAGCAAGACAGCCTCGGCGGCCGTTATGGTTTGCAAGCCAGTTCCAGCGTGGGCAACTGGAGCCAGGTGTTCAACCTGCAACTGGCGCGCCAGAGCGGTAATGACCAACCCATGCGCCACGCGATTCATGAGCTGTACACCCAGCGTGAACTGGAGGGGCAGTTTTTTCGCCTTGGCCACTTCACCCCCAATTCCGATGGCCTGACCCGTCAACTGCGCAGCTTCGGCGCCAGCCCCGACACCGCCTTGGGCATCATGTACGGCAGTTCCGACAGCCTGGCGATCAACAACCCCAAGCCCAGCGTGTACCCGATCTATGTCACCGCCAACCGTCAGGCAGCGGTAGAGATCTATCGCAACGGCTTGCTGATCAACACCCAGGCCGTGGCCGCCGGCCTGCAAACCCTGGACACCCGGCCACTGCCCGGCGGTATCTATGAAGTGGAAGTACGCCTGGTGGAAGACGGCCTCACCACCAGCACTACGCAGGAGCTGGTGTACAAGCCCGGTAACTGGCGCAACGCCGAAGACCGCTGGCGCTACAACCTGTTCGCCGGGCGCGAAACCAAGCTGTTCAGCAACTGGGACGAGCAAGCCTCGGGTGCGGTGACGGCCGGCGCGTCGCTCAATTACCTGCTCCACCCACGGGTGATTCTTGGCCTGTCGGCCCGCCAGGTGCGCGAGCAACTGCAATATGGCAGCTCGGTGGACTGGACCGTTGCCGACAACACCAGCCTCTATGCCAATGTTTATCAAACCCGTGAACATGGCACGGGCCTTGACCTGCAAGGGCTCTACAGCTTCGGCGCGACCAACCTGGTGTTCAGTCACAACCGCAGCTGGCTCGACACCCGCGACACCTACGAAACCCTGCCCGACGGCACGCGCCTGCGGCGCAACACCTTTGTCGGCCAGGCCAGCAATTCGGCGTTGTCGGTCAACCATCGCCTTGATGCGAAAAACACTTTGAACATGCGAGTGTCCCACAGCCAAGGCAACGTCGAAGGTGCGGGGCTGGACCTGGGCTGGAGCCGTCACGACAGCTTTTTCGGCAGTGATGCTAACTGGCGTTTCTCGGTGTTCGACCGCCCCGGCAGCGCCGGCACCAATGACCAGCGCAACCGTGGCGTGGATGTGAGCCTGAGCGTGAACCTGGGCAGCGATGGCCGGCAGATTTCCGGCAGCATCGGCACCCGCACCGCCCGTGATGGCGGCCGCGATAACAACGCGTCGATCACGTATCGCCAGAACCTCACCGACCATGTGCTGCAAAGTGTCTCGGCCACGGCGATCACTGATACCTACGGCGTCGGCCTGTCAGGCATGGCCAACTTCAGCACCGACGTGGTCAGCGGCGACGGCTTTGTGCAGCGCAGCTCCTTCAATGGCGATTTCAGTGGTGGCTTGAACCTCAACAGCACCTTCGTCGCGGGCGCCGGGAAAATGCTGCTCAGCAGCCAGTACCAGGGCAACGGCGCGGGGATGATCATCGATGTGGAAACCGACCTTGACGAGATCGCCCTGCGCGCCGACGACCTGGGCGGCGGCAGCGCGGTACTGCGTCCGGGGCGCAACTACGTTCCGGTCTCGGCCTACAAGAGCAGCAGCGTGAGCTTCGACTTCGAAGGCAACCACCCGCCGGCGGCGAACATCCAGCCCGCACGCTCCAGTTACCACCTGAACAAGGGCGGCGTGGACTACCGCAAGATCACCGTGATGAAAACCGTCACCGTACTCGGCCGCCTGCTGGATGAACGCGGCGCGCCGCTTAAAGGCCATCACGTAATCAATCACGCCAGTCGTGGGGTCAGCGAAGTGGACGGGTTCTTCTCCATGGAGATGAGCGCCAGCGCGCCGACCCTGCAGGTGCGCTACCAGAACCAGTTGCTCTGCCAGTTCCGCCTGGACCCGAGCACTGCGCCGGATGAAAACGACGTGCTGATGATCGGTGATCTGCGCTGCACGCCGGACACGCTGGCCGAAGCTAACCACAAGGGCGAAACCGCCGGTTGACGGCGGTTGAAACGGGAGTTCATGACCTTGATTACCGCAATGAAAAAACGCTTGGGGCTCTGTGCATTCGCGCTGGTTTTGGGCGCTACCTACAGCTTGCCGGCACTGGCTATCGTCGAGCAGATCACGGCGGTGTTTCGCCCCGATCCGGCCAACCCAACGAGCAATAAATTCGTCAATACCACGCCGCAAAGTGGCTTGTGTCCCTGGCACGTTCCAGCCAGGTGCGAGGCGGTCAATACCTTCAGTATTCGTAACAGTTCGTTCCGGGCCTATTCCAATGGGCCGATACCGGCGTTTCCGGAGGATCCGCGCCAGAGCGCCTATTTCAAGGTGCCCTCGGCATTTCGCGATCTGCAAGTGACTCACACAGTCACCGGTCGTGCGGAGACGGTACAGATGCGCATTGCCGGTATTGGGGGACGGTGGAATGTCTCTTATCCACCGGGTGTGTCCGGCTGGGCCACGCCAGGTGTGGGCTGGAACGCTTATTGGCGAGGGGCGCCGGCACCGTGCTTGCCGATCAATTACATGGCGGCGGGACAAGCGTATGCGCTCTTTTTCTGGATCGTTCCGGAGAACGCCGGAGCCTGCAGCGTTACAAATGGTATGGAAATCGGGCGGATGAGCTACAGCACGCTTGAGTACGGCTACGAACTCAAGACACCAAACCCTCTGGGTATGGACGCTGGTACTTATGAGGGGTCCATCACTTACACCATGGGCCCGGGCGGCGATATGGATTTCGGCACCACCATGATCCCCGACGAAAACACCCTGACCTTCAACTTCATCTTGTCGGTGGAGCACGTGCTCAAGATTGACCTGCCGGCGGGCGGCAATCGCATCGAGCTGTTACCCGAAGGCGGCTGGCAAGCCTGGCTCAACCAGGGGCGGCGCCCGTCGCGGCTATGGCGTGACCAGACCTTCGCAATCTCCGCCAGCTCACGTTTCAAGATGACCCTGGAGTGCGGGCTGGTGATCGGCAACACCTGTGGCCTGCGCAACAACGACGGTGACGAAGTGCCGCTTCAAGTCGCCGTGAGCCTGCCCTATGGCTTGCGTGATCAGCATGACCAGGGTGTGAACAAACTGCCCCTGCGCCTTGACGGTGTCGGCACCGAACTGTTCCAGCCGTTGCAGTACGTGAACAACCGCGAGGGCAAGTTGCATTTCGAGGTGGGCAAGGATGACGTCGCCGACATGCTCAAGAAACCCGGCAGCACCTATTCCGGCGTGGCCACGGTGATCTGGGATTCGGAAGTCTAGGCGAGCCCGGCTCGCATATCGGCTCCCTGTGGTGGGCCGCGTTCAATCAATAAGGCGTAATCAAACATGAAACATGCAGTGTTAGGGGCTGGGCTGTTGCTGATGTCGTTGGCGGCGCAGGCCGGGCCGGCGATCAATGTCGGCGTGGTGTATGACTACCTGGAGGGCGACCGCAGTTCTTACCTCAAGCGGGTGTTCAACGGCGGCACCAGCACCGCCTTTATCAAGGTCAATGTGCTGGAAATTGTCTATAACGCCGACGGCACGTCCAGGGAAATTCCGGTGGCCTCCCTGACGGATGAGAAGGGCGCCGCCACCAGCCGCGACGGCCTGATGGCCAGCCCGGCGCGGTTGATCGTTCCGGCGGGCGGGCGCCAGGGGACGCGCTTGCTGTACATGGGCGAGCGCGACAAGGAGCGTTACTTCCGGGTGCGCTTCATCCCGGTGGTGCCGGAGAAGGAAGACGACTTCGCCGTGACCGACGCCGAGCGCGACGAGTACAAAAAAGATCTCGCCGCCGGCGTCAACGTCATGGCCGGTTACGGCACGGTGTTTTTCGTGCGGCCCAAGGACACCCGCTTCGATACGAAGGTCGTCGAGACCGCCGACCAGTACACCCTGCGCAACGCCGGCAACAGCGTGGTGGTGCTCGATGAGTTCCGGGACTGTTCAGCGGCGAAAAAAACCGACTGCGAAGCCACCACCAAGCACCACATTCTGCCGGGACGCCAATGGCAGCTCGTGAAAAAGCCCGGACGTGAATACCGCTTCCAGATGATCGAAGGCCGCGACAAAACACCGATGACGGTCAACAGCAACGGGTGATGACAATGTTCAAGCAACTGACGGTATGGGCGGGGCTGGTCGCAACGTTGTTCATCGGCGGGCCGGTACAGGCGTTTCAGGAGCGCCAGAGTTTTGATGTGTCGGTCACTATTCCGATCCACGAAGCCTATGTGCTGCCCTCCGAACCCGACTGGATGGCGCAGGACCAACTGCTGGCATGGGACCTGGCGACCTCCAGGCTCGGGCGCCTGCGCAAGAACTTCGACGTGAAAAACCTCAATGGCGGCGTAGCCGCGCGGCTGGGGGACGTGCCCTATCTGTTGAGCGGCCGCGACCGTATTGATTTGCGCGTGCTGTTCAACCGGGTGCCCCTGACCCTGGACTCGACCCAGATACTCAGCGCTGACGAGGCGGGCATGGGCCGGCGCGTCGAGCTGGAGATTGCTCCGATCGAGCCGCAGGGTGGATACCAGGGCGGGTCCTACTACGGCACGGTGCACCTGATGTTTGATTTTCTGGCGCCTTGACCGTTTGGGCTCATTTCATCGAGCTGCTGGTACTTCAGGTCGAAGGTGTTGCCGTTGTTTCATTTGGCGGTGGGGTTCTGCTGCTCAAGGTAACGCTTCCAACCTTCTCAACCGGGCTACCAGCGTACTGCGAGAGGCCAGATGAATACCGGCCTCGTCGTCCGATGTGAGCCGGTGCTGGTCCAGCTGCGTGCGGGTAGCGGGGCTCGAATAACAGGGTTGGGTAGTCTGTAAGTCAGATGACTTACCCTAATCACGTCCATGAAAGCATGGGTATCTACACTACTTTTTGGTGCGACGCCGGGCCTGTGGGAGGGGGCTTGCTCGCGAAGGCGACCTGACAGCTGAAGCTGTTATCCGTCTACATATCCATTTCTGCGGTAACGGCCACTTAGGGTTCCGCTTTTACAGCGGCTCACTTTTGAAAAGCGCAAAAGTAAGCAAAACGCTCTTGCCCCACCACTCGGCACCTCGCTTAGGCTCGGTGTGCCCGTAATCCGCCAGTGATTTGGGGGGCCGCCGCCACGCGCCATCCATGGCGCGGGGCGGCTAAACCGGCATCCCTGCCGGTTTACCCCCCAAATCCCTGTCGAATTCCGGCCAGCGTGGTTTGACGGGGCGCCTAAGATCAAGATCAAAAGCAGAGCAAGAGCAAGAGCAAGAGCAAGAGCAAGAGCAAGAGCAAGAGCAAGAGCAAGAGCAAGAGCAAGAGCAAGAGCAAGAGCAAGAGCAAGAGCGGCTCGCTTCGCATCGTGGTTAGCGTCGGCAGTGGCTACAAAAGTTGTGTAGATACCTATGCCCATGAAAGGCCAATACATAACCACTGCATCGCACTTTGCGCTGTATGTTCATTTACCGGTGCTGCTCACGCAGGCGTTCTGCTCGTCGCCTTGCAGGTATGGCATCAATAGGGGCGCCATGCCTTTGAGCACCTGCACAGGCAGCGCCGAGGTGAAGGTGAAACCCTGCGCCGAACTGCCGGGCACGAAGGCGGTGAGCGTGCCGAAGTGGCGCTCGCCGATATAAAACACAAAGGTGGCGGTGCGGTTGATTGCTTTGGAGCTGAGAATGCGCCCGCCGGCACCGATGGCTTCGATACGGTTATCGCCGGTGCCGGTCTTGCCGCCCATGGCCAACGGTGTGCCGTCGGCGTGTTTGAAACTGCCGGCGACGCGTTTGGCGGTGCCGGCATCGACCACCTGGGAGAGCGCGCCGCGCAGGGCCGTCGCCACCTCGGAAGGCATCACTCGGCGGGCGCGGTCGGGGGCATTGATCAGGCGGGTGTCATAGGGCGTACCGGCAGCAAAGTGCAGGCTGTCGATGCGCAGCACCGGAATGCGTACGCCGTCATTGAGGATGATGCCCATCAACTCGGCCAGCGCTGCCGGGCGGTCGCCGGAGCTGCCGATGGCGGTCGCCAACGATGGCACCAGATGGTCAAACGGATAACCCACGGCTTTCCAGCGCTGATGAATATCCAGAAACGCTTCGATCTCCAGCATGGTGCGGATACGCCCGTCGCGGGCGCTCTGATGGCGGCTTTTGAATAACCAGCTGTAAACCTCCTGGCGTTCGAACTGACTGGCTTTGACGATCTCGCTGAACGTCGCGTCCGGATGGTTGAGCAGGTAGCCCATCAGCCACAGGTCCAGCGGGTGCACCTTGGCGATATAGCCCTGGTCAGGCAAGTCATAGGCGCCTGGGCCGTAGCTGTCGTACAGCGTGTCGAGGCGTTTGTCGTTCAGCGTCTGCTGGCCTTTGGTTCCCGCCAGGCGCGCACGCAGGAAGCTGTTGAAACTCTCGCGGCTGGCGTCGGGCAGCAGGTATCGGTGCACGGCCGCCAGGCGGATCGGCGTGGGATGCAGACTGTCGAGGAAGGTTTCCAGGCGCGCCTGGGTGTCTTTTTTCTGGTACTTCTTCCAGAACTTGAGCAAAAAAGCGGTGCCTTCGCGGTCGGCGAATTGCGCCAGGTATTCCTGGCGGCGTGGCTCGCTGTCGTCCTTGAGCAACTGCGCGCTGTTGTTGGCGCTGCTGTAGGTGACGTAGCGCACCAGGTCGCGCATCAGGCGGATGAACGGCAGGTTGATCGACTCGCGCAGGGCATCGCGCAGGCTCGGGTTGCGGCCGTTGTCCTGGTTGCGAAAGTTATGGAAGCGGTGCAGGCCGCCACCGGTGAAAAAGCTTTCGCCGGGGCTGGCCGAATAGGTGCGGTCCAAGGCCGCTTCGAGCATGTCTGCCAAGGATTTACCGGGATTTTGCAGCAGGTAGTCCACGGCCCAACGGCTGAGGCGGTCCTGCTCGGCGACCTCGACTTTTTTCAACGCTGCTGGCGTCAATGCGCCGTAGCGCTCATGTAGCTCGGCGATGATTTGCAGGTAGGTGGTCAGCACGCGCAACTTGGCGGTAGAACCCAATTCAAGCTTGCTGCCCTCGTTGATGTCGAACGGCTGGTCGGTGTTGTCGGTCTGCACCCGCACGCGCGCGCTGTCGGCGGTGCGCTCGAACAAGGTAAAGCTGTAGCGCACCTGCGGCGTGCTGGCGGGGGTGAGCAAGCGCTCGCCCAGCAGCCCGATCTCTTTGGCATAGACCGGGTCGGCCAGTTGCTTGAGGTACGCGGTGATCTGCTCCTGCAGTCGGCCTTGCAAGGTGCTGGTGGCGGACAGGTCCAGGCGGTCGAGGTCGTACAGCGGGCGATCGAGCAGCGCGGCCAGGCGGCTGCGGGCCACGCTGATGCCTTTGTTGGCCTCGATCTTCTGGGTGGTCGGTTGTTGCTGCCAGTCGCGGTAGGTGACCTGGCTGGCCAGCGCTGCCTTCAATAATCCCGGCTCGATCACGCCCTGTTGCGCCAGCAGTCGCAGGTGACTGTCGGTCAACTGCGCCAGCTCATCGCGGCCCTTGGTCAGGTAGTGGGACGGGCGGCGCTGGGCGATCATCAGCGACAGCACTTGGCGCAACGCCAGGCCACGGGCCGCCAGGCTGGGCGCGGTGTTCGTGGTGTCGGCCAGGGCCCGGTTGACCTGGTTGAAGTCGGCGCCATACCACACCCGCAGGCCTTCGGCCATGCCGTGCACTTCGCCGTGGCCGGGCACTGCCGAAAGCGGCACGCTGTTGAGGTAGTCGCGCACCACGTTCTGCCGAGCGAGGAGGGTGTCGGGGCCGTGCTGATAGGCGCGCACACTGGCCGAGAGCATCTGGCGCAGTTTTTCGCTGCCCGACAGGGTCAGGCCGTCCGGCGAATGGCGGTACTTTTCCAACTGCGTGGCCAGGGTGCTGCCGCCCGCCGTTTGCCCCGGCAGGTGCAGCTGGCGCGCAACCTGTGACCACGCGGCCTTGGCAAAGCGCGGCCAGTCCACCGCCGGGTTGGCCTGGGCTGGCTGCGGGTCGAGCAACTCGCGGTTTTCGATAAACAGCAGGCTGCGCACCATCAACGGTGGCACGTCGCTGAACTGCGCATACAACTGCGTCGGGTAATTGAATTGATACAGCGGCGCGGCGCGGCAATCGGTGATGCTCAGCCCGGCCTGGATTTTTTCTGCGTAGGGAATAAACAGACCGTGACGGCTGTAGTTCATCAGCGCCGCGGAGAAGCGTGCCTGGGACTCGATCACGTAATTACGCTTGAGCAGGCGCGGCAGGAAGTCGCCCAGGGCGCTGTAGCCCAGGCGCTGATCGAAGGGCCCGGCGCCGGGGTACAGGATCGCATCGCTGGCTCCGGGTTCGACGCGGTAGGTCAACTGCGCGGCCCATTGGCTGAGGGTGCGAGCCTGCCAGTGAGCGCTGTGCATCTCGCGCAACACGGCAAAACCCAGGGCGAGCAGCACCAGCAGCAGGATCAGCCAGAACAGCCGGCGCCATGGCCGGGGCGGTCTGAATTTTTTCGGCAATGGGGCGGGTGACGGGCTGTCGGCTTCAGCCTTGTGCGAGTCGGTTTGCCACAGTGCGCCCATAGTCGACTGATCCATTCCTACAGATTGATCGGACTTGTCTGAAGCGTAGACGCGAATTGCCTTGCCCATGAAGTTTGTCGACGGGGCAGCACACAGCGCGTCATGGCAGGCGTTAATTGTCTAGGCCAGCGGGTCGCTCGGCGGCGGTTAGCGTTTGATTTTAACTGCCCTCAGAGTATCAACATGACCGCTTCCACCCCTCCAGCCGACTCACAGCACCTCATCACGAGCGAGCAAATCGAAACGTTGTTTCGCGAGCCGCCGTCATTGCTGGCGGTAGCGCAAGAAAGCGCCCAGGCCTACCTTGACCAGCATTTTGCTGAACACAAATGGCAGGCCGGTCTGATTTATATCGCTGCGCCCGCCGACACTGACGGTAGCCTCGTTTACCAGGCCTTGTCCGAGTGGCTGCTGCAACGCCTGGCCCTCGCCGGCCCGGTGTTGCTGGTGGCGGACTATCACGTGGTCGCCCAACGGGTGCGCGAGGTGTTTGTGGAAGGTGGCCCGAGCCTGGTTGAACTGGAGCGGCTGATCAACCGCTGCGGCGCGCTGTTGTGGAGGACCTACGTACGACGCCTGCAAGCCTGGTGGTGTGAAGAGTTGCCGGTGAACATGACGCGCTGGGGCTACCTGTCGGATGACCTGCTGACACTGCTGTATGACTCACCCAAGCCGCCGGGATACAGCGAAGAGCAATTCGCCACACTGTTCCCCAAAACCCTGCTGCATCCGATTCGTCCGGATAACGAGTGGAGCGCCCACGGCGATGCATTGCGGGTGCAGGCGGTTTACCTGGCGGGGCCGCCCGTCGAGATGCTGCCGGTGCTGGTCCTTATTCACGGACAACAGCGCTTGCTGTTCAGCCCGGCCAGTGGCCTGCACCCGCTGCGCGACGAGGACGAAATCGCTGCATGGTTGCCGGCTTTTGCTGAGGGCGCGCGCGTAGAGCAATGGTTTGCCGAGGACGTTGACAGCGATCCGTTCGACGCCCTGGCGGCGAGCTACCTGGCACGTCAACTGCGCGATATCGACCGGATTGACCGCAGCCTGGCACTTGCACCGGGGCAGCATCAGGCGTTGCTCGACTACATCACCGATCCGCGACGCTGGTTCGTCGCCAGCCTGGGCGCACGTCAGCAAGCGCTGCGCAGCGCCGTGCCGCTGTGGCTGGCCCACGCCGACGAGCAAGACAGCATCGCCTATGCGCGCCTGCTCCAGGCGCTGGTGGTGGCCCGCGAGCAAAATGGCGGAAAACAGTATCTCGACGGTATCGACTCGATCCGTCAGTTTGCCGATGACGCGCTCAAAACTTGCCTGCACGCTCAACCAGCGGCGCGCAAAGTGCTGCCTGCCGATGTTCAGCTGACCTTTAAACGGGTGATTGCCGCCGCAGTGCCGGTGCCGGGAGGTTTCATAGCGGGTGAAGTCGACCTGATCACCGTAAGCCTGACCGAACTGGCGCTGGAAAACCTGGCCGGGTTCCCTCACACCGTCACCAGCATCACGTTGAACGACGCCCCGGCGCCCGGTTGGTTGACTTACGACCTGCTCAGCGGGTGTGTGCAAACGGCTGACGTCGGCCAGGCTTACCCGGCTTTGTTGAAAAGAAAGCTGTTGGATGATCCAACCGAAAACGCTCGGCGCTTGCAGTTGTTCAAGCGCCAATTACGCGTGCAGTTGCCGATGCTGGCGTTGGAACTGAAGATCAAGGACGAGCACGGCCTGACGCTGGATGGCTTCAGGCGCGTGCAGGCTGCGCTGCAATCGCGCCTGGCCGATCGTACGGTACAGGACCAGGCAATGGCGCTGTGGCCGCTGGCGTTCAAGGCTTCGGCGGCTGCTGACGCCGATGAGGTGACCGCGCACTTCATCATTGGCCCAAGGGCCGGGCAGGCGGGCGTGCATCTGCTGTACCGGCCATTGCTCGAACCGATGTTGCAGGAGTACGCGTCGATCCACGCGTTGTTCGAGGCCATCAAGGCGCCAGGCCCATTACAGGACAGCGTGTTGACCTGGATCGCTCCGGCACGCCAGGCGGTCTACGCCAACGGCGGTTTCAATGAACCGCATATCCGTCGCTTTTTGCCTGGCGATGAGTTCGGCGTGTATGACAAACCGCCGGCGGCGCAACTGCACAAGCAGTTGGGCACGCAAGGCCCCTGCACCCTGGTGTTCAACGGCACGGCAAAGGCTCTGGTTGCCCTGGCTGACCGGCAATCGGTATCGAACGCCGAACAACGCTGGGCCCATATGAAAGAGGTAGGTTGGCTGTTGTTTGCCAGTGTCCTGCCGTTGACCAGCGGGCCGTTGCAATTGGGCGGATGGCTGGTGCAATTGGTCGACAGCCTGCAGCAGGATATTCAGGACCTGGCCAGCGACGATGAACAGGCCAGGAACAAAGCCGTTACGGATGTACTGAGCAACCTGATGGCAATTCTTGCGCACCAGGCCACGCCCCACGCCCCCCATCAGGCGCTGCAACTGGAGCACCCCGTCTTTGCGCCGTTGGCGCACGCCGAGCCCGCCGCGTCGGCGCCTGTTCGTGTCCCCGTGCCTGCAATGTTCCACACCCCGATCCGTTGGAGTAATGCGCGTAAAGACCTGACCACCGCGCAGAATGCTCGGGCACGCCGCCTGAGCCTCAGGGTTTTCTCCGGAGAATGGAGCAACGCCGAGCAAAGCGGCCCGCGCCAGGGTTTGGTCTATGACACTTCCTTTTCACCACCGCAATGGCATGCCTTGGTACGCGGGCACGTGTATCGGGTGGTGGACGAGGCCAATGCGGTGCGGGTCGTCAGCGCCGATGGCCGCGAGAAAGGTCCCTGGTTGAAATCCTTGGGTGACGGGTATTGGGATTTTGATGCGCGATTGCACTTGCCAGGGGGCAATGCCGATTCCGCGCTCGAAGCCGAACTGCAGGCACTTGAAGTGTCCGAGCCGAGCCTTGAACAGCAATATCGTGATGCTGGGCGCGCACGTGACAGGGCCGGTGCAGCCATGATCGTGGCGCGTAAGCTGGCGCGCGAATCAAAGGGCAAGGTTACCGAGGCACAGTTGGCGCAACTTGAGGAACGCTACCGCAAGGAAATGCAGAATAAGGTGACGTCCTCGCAACAAGAGCTGCAATTGCTGATGCGTTTGCGTGCGATCAAGCCACGGCCTCGGTATGAAGAAGAACTTTGTGAAGTGCTGGAATCACTGATTCTGGGCCTGCAATTACTGGATGCCGACACGCGTGAGCAGATGCTGCAGATCAATGCGCGCATCCGCCCTCTGCTCGATGTCCTGCAAGATGAGAGTGAGGACGAAGCCGGCTCCGATCTTAATCGCCAGGCCCATGCTGACTTGGACCGCAACATGCGTGAGCAAGTGGCAGCCGAGGAGGCGGCGATTCGCTGGCGCACGCTGGAAAAAACCTATATTGACCAACTCAGGGCAGTGCCGCGGCTTGGGCGCAACAAGGCCCGCGAGCTGCAAAATGACTTGGCTGCACGGCCTTCGGTCCTGGATTTGCAAGCGTTGCAAGTGACCACACTGTGGGGCATCACCATTGATATCGAAGGCCCACCGCTGGAGGCGGAGTTTTTTGACAGCTTGAACCAGGTGATCAATCGTGCCCGCTGGGCCAGCCGCTCCCTGGCGGACCTGGAGCATCTTTCCATCGCGCGGGAAGAACGTGTAGAAGTGCTCAAAAGCCTGGGGCGCATCTATGCGCTCACCGACGACCACATTCAGTTCTGGCGCGCCATGGCGCCGGACACCTTTGACTTGGCCAATCTGCAAAAACTCCAGACGTTGCTGTCTGGCCTGCACCGTCAGGTTGAGGAGCAACTGGCTGACCTGCTGGACACCGCCCCCGGCGTGGTGTCGGTCAAGGCAGAGGCAGCAGGCTCGCGGCAAAAAAAGATCATCCGCACGCGCAACCGCGATGTGTATGTGGCCCGGGTCAAAGGCCCGACCGGCACCGCAGAGCTGGTGGACGACAAGGGCAGTGTGATCGCCACCTTCACCGAGGCCGACGACGGCGTATGGGAAGCGGTGGAACCGCCGGCCAAACCCCGTACGGCCAACCCGCAACTGGGAGCGCTGGTGAACAAGGGCCTGCGGCTGTTGGCAGGCGTCGACAACGCGATTGCGAAGGTGCAAGGCATGTCGGACAGGTGTGAGCCCGAATCCCTGCAAGCCCTGTTGGCGGCGCAAGCCAACAGTCGGCGCATGGTGGCGGCGGATATCGACAGAAAATTACGCAGCCTGGACGTTTCACGGCTGGCCGCCACCCAGCAGGCCAACGCCAGGGTGCGGGCCAGCGACTTGCGGGCCGCGGCGACGCGCCTGGAGGCGGCGGGTGTCGAGGCGCGTGTCCGGGCCAGCAAACTCAAGCTGACGCGGGCCGAAGATGTCGATTTCCTGCACGCGCTCAATGAGGTGCGCATCCAGCGACAAGGTGCCCGCGTACGCCTCAAGGGTAAAACCGTGGATTTTCTGCAAGTCTATGTTGTGCAGGATGCGCAAACGGCGCAGCCGCTGTGTTACGCGCACTTTCACTATGGAACCCGCCTGGGCCCGGACGATCACTACACCGCCGCCCACATCAAAAGCCCCGAGCAGCAGCGCTTGGGGCGCCAGGCCCAGGCCGAAGCTGAAGCCCAGGCGTTCGCCCGCATGCGCAGCGGCCAGACCGGGCGCGTGCAGCAAACCCTGGACATCGACCGTGCGAGCATTTCCCGGCTGCTGGCCAGACGTTTGTTTTTCAGTGTGGACTGAACGGCACGCCGGCTCCCACATTTGAACGGCCTCGGGGTGCAGAACCGCGCCATCATGTGCTTGCCCCCAGGTGTCCCGATCCTGACCGGTTATGCAATACTCTGCGCCGTTTTGCGCCGGGAAGGCCGATCTAGACGCTTGGTGCTTGCACCGTCCAAGCGGTTTTTCTCGGGGCTTATCGCCAAATTTCCTTGTTTATTGAGTGAAAAGACCTGACGTTAGCTTTTTATACTGCACGCCCGCTGACCTGTGCGCGTGAGTCGCACCAGGCGGATTTGCCCATGAGGCGAGTTCGGTCCAGCCGGTGTATCAGCCCATCCGCGGATACGCCCAGGCTCGGTGGCTAAATCCAATAACAAAATGAGGTTGTATTCCTATGCCTGTCGGCAAACCACTGCCCCCTGGCGAGACCGCTCAAGGCGGCCCGCTCAAACGCGAACTCGGCGAACGGCATATCCGCCTGATGGCGCTCGGCGCGTGTATCGGTGTGGGGCTGTTCCTGGGATCGGCCAAGGCCATCGAAATGGCCGGCCCGGCGATCATGCTCTCCTACATCATTGGCGGCCTGGCGATCCTGGTAATCATGCGCGCCCTCGGAGAGATGGCCGTGCACAACCCGGTGGCCGGTTCGTTCAGCCGCTATGCGCAGGATTACCTCGGTCCATTGGCAGGCTTTCTCACCGGGTGGAACTACTGGTTCCTGTGGCTGGTGACCTGCGTCGCAGAAATTACCGCGGTGGCGGTGTACATGGGGGTCTGGTTCCCCGATACGCCACGCTGGATCTGGGCACTGGCGGCGCTGATCAGCATGGGCACCATCAACCTGATCGCGGTCAAGGCGTTCGGTGAGTTCGAGTTCTGGTTCGCGCTGATCAAGATCGTCACCATCATTGCAATGGTGATCGGCGGCGTCGGTATCATCGCCTTCGGTTTCGGCAATGACGGCGTGGCGTTGGGCATTTCCAACCTGTGGACCCATGGCGGCTTCATGCCCAATGGTGTGCAGGGCGTGTTGATGTCCCTGCAAATGGTGATGTTCGCCTACCTGGGCGTCGAGATGATCGGCCTTACCGCCGGTGAAGCGCGTAACCCGCAGAAGACCATTCCCAGCGCCATCGGCTCGGTGTTCTGGCGCATCCTGCTGTTCTACGTGGGCGCGCTGTTCGTGATCCTGTCGATCTACCCGTGGAATGAAATCGGCACCCAGGGCAGCCCGTTCGTGATGACCTTCGAGCGTCTGGGCATCAAGACTGCCGCGGGTATCATCAACTTCGTGGTGATCACCGCCGCGCTGTCGTCCTGCAACGGCGGCATCTTCAGCACCGGGCGTATGCTCTACAGCCTGGCGCAGAACGGCCAGGCGCCGGCGACGTTCGGCACCACCTCCAGTAACGGCGTGCCACGCAAGGCCTTGCTGTTGTCGATCTTTGCCTTGTTATTGGGCGTACTGCTCAACTACCTGGTGCCGGACCAGGTGTTCGTATGGGTGACCTCCATCGCCACCTTCGGCGCGATCTGGACCTGGCTGATGATCCTGCTGGCCCAGCTCAAATTCCGCAAAGGCCTGAGCCCGGCGGAGCAGGCGGGCCTCAAGTACCGCATGTGGCTGTACCCGGTCAGCTCCTACCTGGCGCTGGCGTTCCTGGTGCTGGTGGTGGGCCTGATGGCGTACTTCCCGGAGACCCGTGTGGCGCTGTATGTCGGGCCTGCGTTCCTGGTGCTGTTGACCGTGTTGTACTACGTATTCAAGTTGCAGCCCGCCGTCGCCAATAGCAGCGCGACCCGCTCCGTTTAAATGTGCGGGCTTGCCTGCGATAGCGGTGGTTCAGTTGCAGATTAATTGACTGGCCCGCAGCCTTCGCGAGCAAGCCCGCTCCCACAGGGGATCTGTGCCGGGCGTTGATCCTGTGGGCAATACACGACCAATGTGGGAGCTGGCTTGCCTGCGAAAGCGGTGGTTCAGTTGCCATCCTGGTGTCCGGCGGCGTCGCTAACTATGTAGTCGTGACGACGGCGCGGCTGGCGTAGCGTTGGTCCAGGCGCTTGTTCAGGTCCAGCCATGCCGCCAATAAGCCCATCAACACAGCGCCCGCCAAGGCCGTGGATAACTTGATCGCCAGGCTGTCGCCGGCCATGGCATTGAGCATGTCGGCCAGTGGCGCCAGCACCACGCCCAGGCAAAACACTTCCAGGGAGTAACGCCCCATTCTCGCCAATTGCAGGGCCAGCCACTGCTGCGTCCAGCCGACGTCGGGGAGCAATTTGGCGGTGACGTAGGCCAATGCCAGGAAGTGCAGCAGGCGCACCGGCGACAGATCGGTCTTGCTGATGGGGTACAGCCATTCGCCAATCACGCGTGGCATCCAGGCGTCATGCACCTCGGGCCAGCGCCACGACAGGGTGATCACACAAGTCACCAACACGTAGAGCGCAGCGGCCACGAACAAGGGTTGGCGCAGCACCGGCCGCGCTTCGGCGCGGCTGGGTGAGCGCAACGCGGCTGCGCCGCCGAGGATGAACAAGCATTGCCAGGTGATGGGGTTGAAGTACCACACTCCGCCGTTGCTCGCGGGAAAATTCCAGCCCTGCCAGGGCGCCAGCAGGTACACCGCCACCGAGATCGCCACCATCACGTTGGGCACATACACCAGCAGTGGCAGGGTGAGCGGCAGGCTCAGAATCAGCACGATGTACAACGGCAACGGGTCGGTGAGGTTGGGCTTGAAGCGCAGCAGCAACTCATCCATCAAGGCCTGCTGGGTATTGCTGAGAAAATAACCCAGGCCCATTTCCTGCACCAGGTCGCGAGTCTCGATATGGCTGTTGGCGAAAATCACGATGCCCATCAACAGCGCCAACAGGAAAATATGCGCCACGTAGAGTGTCCACACCCGACGCAGGATTTTCAGGCAGGCGAAGAGATAGCCCTCGCGCTGCAGAATCTTGCCGTAGGCCAGCACGGCTGCGTAGCCGGCCAGGAACACGAAGATTTCCGCGGCATCACTGAACCCGAAGTTCTGCACGGTGATGTTGGCGAGGGGGTTGTGAGGCACGTGATCCCAGAAAATGAAGATCAACGCCAAGCCCCGAAAAAAGTCGATGCGCGGGTCGCGTCCGTTCAGCATGGCAGCGGGCTCTTGAACAAGTAGTTGAATGACGAAATGTGAGCGCGGGCGTCGCCGCACGTCGGGCGGGCGCAGGTTGGCGGTATTTGTAAGCAATTGCAAAGGCTGGGTATTACTGAATGTCTCTAGAGATCAATGATCACCAGGGTGCCCTGGCTGCCGGCGAGCACACCGTGGGCGGTGCCGGCTTCCACCAGGTACATCTGGCCGGCGTCCACCCTGATGGCTTGATCACCGATACGCAGGTGCAAGTACCCACTGATCACCAACAACCCTTCGTTGTAGTCGTGGGTTTCTTCCTCGTACGTCTGTTCATCCATGCGCAGTACTTTGATCCGCGCCGGGCCAACCTGGCCCAGCCGTGTGGATGTCCAACTGTCGGGCAGTTGCGCGGCGATTACGGCGAAGTCCAGTAACGGCATGTGAATCTCCTTGTTTTCAACGATGCCGTCGGTGGTCCGGTTCAGCAGGCGGTGGGTCTTGTCAGAAAATGTCCATCAACAAGACCCGGCACGGCTTGGCTTGATGCTCATTGATCTGGGGCACCAACCGGGTGAAGTGCTCGGTCTGGCAGTGCGCATCCAGCGCCGCTTGATCTGGCCATTGCTCGATAAAAATGAAGTGCCCAGGGTCTTTTTGATCGATGAACAAATCGTAGGCGATGCACAGCGGTTCCTGGCGGGTTTTTTCCACCAGTTCAGCGTACCAAGGGCGCACGGTTTCCAAATGTTCGGGCTTGATAAAGTCTTCGGCGATGACTTTCAACATGCTAGGTGTCCTTTAGGCTGCAGCAATTTCATGCGGCTCAAAACTGTCCGCCCGCGCCATCTGCCACATCCGCGAATAAAACTCGCCGTTCACTTCCCCTGTGAGCAATTCCCCAGGCTTGAGGAATACATGCAACTGCGAAAACAGTTTGATCTCGGTCGCCGACATGCGTCGTACCAAGTGCTTGGCCGACAACTGCGACGGGTGATCGAGCCCGGCGGCGGCGAGCATTTCTGCCAAAGCGTGCAGCGTGTTGCGGTGGAAGTTGAACACGCGCTGGGCCTTGTCCGGCACCACCAGCGCGCGTTGGCGCAGCGGGTCTTGGGTGGCGACGCCAGTCGGGCATTTGTTGGTGTGGCATGACTGCGACTGAATGCAGCCAATGGCGAACATGAAACCACGCGCCGAGTTGGCCCAGTCGGCGCCGATGGCCAGGACGCTGGCGATGTCGAACGCGCTGACAATCTTGCCGCTGGCGCCGAGCTTGATCTTGTCGCGCAGGTTCAGGCCCACCAGGGTGTTATGCACGAACAGCAGGCCTTCGCGCAGCGGCACGCCGATATGGTCGGTGAATTCCACCGGCGCGGCACCGGTACCGCCTTCCTTGCCGTCCACCACGATAAAGTCCGGAAGGATGCCGGTTTCGAGCATGGCCTTGGCGATGCCCATGAATTCCCACGGATGGCCCAGGCAGAACTTGAAGCCCACAGGTTTGCCGCCGGACAGTTCGCGCAACTGAGCGATGAACTGCATCAGCTCGATCGGCGTGGAAAACGCGCTGTGACGCGACGGCGAGATGCAGTCTTCACCCATCATGATGCCGCGGGTGTCGGCGATTTCCTGGGTGACCTTGTGCTTGGGCAAAATCCCGCCATGGCCGGGCTTGGCGCCTTGGCTCATCTTGATTTCGATCATGCGCACTTGGGGGTTCTGAGCCTGCACGGCGAAGCGTTCGGGGTCGAAACGGCCGTCGCTGGTGCGGCAGCCAAAGTAGCCGCTGCCCAGTTCCCAGGTGAGGTCGCCGCCGTTTTCGCGATGGTAGGGGCTGATGCTGCCTTCGCCGGTGTCGTGGGCAAAGTTGCCGAGCTTGGCGCCGTGGTTGAGTGCCCGGATCGCGTTGGCGCTCAATGAGCCGAAGCTCATCGCCGAAATATTGAACACCGACGCCGAGTACGGCTGTGTGCACTGCGGGCCGCCGACCATCACGCGAAAACTGCTGGGGTCGCTCAGTGGCGCAGGGCGCATGGAGTGGCCGATAAATTCGAAGCCTGACTGGTACACGTCGATCAGGGTGCCGAAGGGTTTGTCTGCCGTTTCGTTCTTGGCGCGCGAATACACCAGCGAGCGCTGGGCGCGGGAGAAGGGCAGGGCGTCGCTGTCGGACTCCAGCAGGTACTGGCGGATTTCCGGGCGGATGGTTTCTACCAGATAACGGATATTGCCCAGGATCGGATAGTTGCGACGCACCGCATGGGGGCTTTGCAGCAGGTCGACAATGCCGATCAGGCTGAGTACACCGGTGACCAGCGTGATCGGCCACAGCCATTCATGTTCGATAAAGGGAAGGCTGGCGAGGGTGAAAATGACGCACACAGCAAAGAAGGCGTAGCGGCTTAACAAGGACAGGCTCATACGGTTTCCTTGGGTTCGGACTCTTCAGGTCGATTAACCATTCTGCACCTGTCGACAAAGCACGGACAAGGATTGATCGTCCAGTCAGCTATTTGAGCCTCTGCGTATTTGTACCGACAAAAAAACTATCAGCTTGATCAGGAACGTATTGCTGCCCCGTCACCATTCATTGAGTGTCTGGTTGTGACCGGGCGCTGTGAAGTAAGGACACTTTATCAAGAGGGAGTTTATAACGACCAAAACGAGTGACTTACCTATGACGACATCGATAGCGGTAGCGAATGTTTTTTCCAATGTCTGGAATTCTGCCCCCTCCAGCCACGATTGGAATAAAAGCCAGTTAACCGGCCCGCTACGGGAGCAAGTCGCCCAAGAACACAAACGCATTGAAGGCATCGAAAAACCTGAGCAGGATGTGAGCCGAAAGCCGGAGATCGCCACAGGCCGCCCACCGGGTGATAACCGCACCGCCGAACAAATCATCAACGATAATCCGATCCTCAAAAAACTGGGTCATCAAAAAGATATCAATCGCTCATTGGCTTACAAACTTCTTGGGGATTGGACGAGCAACAACAAAGACCCGGACGCACGGGCTGATGCAGCCTTCAACGCTGCGCGGGTGCTCAACTATATCGATACGTCCTTATCGGCTGACGGAGAACACCGAGGCAAGGCCCACGGCAATGGCGACCTTGAAGGCATTACCCATAGCGGCGACGCTCGGCACGGTACACCTGCAGGCGTGTGGAAAGACTTTACGGAGCAGGGTTATTTAGCCTTGCGTGAGCATCACCGTCTGGATAGTACCAGCGACACCCATGTCAGGAAGGACGGCACCAACAAAGATAACGTGCAATGGGCTGCCGGCGAGGCTGGAAAGAGAACCCGGTTTATCCCTGGACTCAGCAACATTCTTCTAGGTATTGGCGATTCGGAACCGGGAGTGATCGGAGCTATCAAAGGGGCGAAGGCGGGTTTTGACAAAACTCGGGCTGATGGTTTCGATGAAGCGCTCGCCAGCGCTACGAGAGGAAATCTTGTCGGCGTCGTTAAAGGGTATATCAATGCCGTGAAGAACAACGAAGCCAAGCCGAATGAGGCCCAGTCAGCACTGGATAAGATCAGCAGTTAAGCCAGTTTGGTTTTTAATGGTTGGACGTCCCAGGAAACGGATTTCCAGAAGGCCCCATAGCTCCTCGCGCTCTACCTTTATTGCAAGAGGTTCTCGTTTGGATGCTCGGTGTTGTGTTACTGTATAACAAATCAACCGCACCCAGACGCCCCGGAGGCCTCATGAAAGCTGGTATCCACCCCGACTACCGCACCGTGCTGTTCCACGACACCGCCGCCGATGTGTTCTTTCTCATCGGTTCCACCGCCGACAGTGATCGCACCCAGAAACACAGCGACGGCAACACCTATCCCTACATCCCCCTGGACGTCTCCAGCGCCTCGCACCCGGTCTACACCGGCCAGCAGCGCAAGACCCAGGCCGAAGGCCGGATTGCCGGGTTCAACAAGCGTTTTGCATCGTTTGGGTCGAGCCCGAAAAAAGCTGACGCATGAGCATGATTCGGCGGCGTGCCCTACGCCGCCGTCTGCCGAATCGGCAGTACTACCCGAAACTTCGTACCCTTGCCCACCTCACTGCTGACGCTGATATCGCCACGGTGTTTCTTGACGATCCCGTAGGACAACGACAAACCCAACCCGGTACCTTCGCCCACAGGCTTGGTGGTGAAGAACGGGTCGAAGATCTTCTGCACGGTGTCGGGGGCAATCCCACAGCCGTTGTCTGCGACTTCCAGCCACACGTTCTCGCCGTCCACCCCGTTGCTGATGGTGATGGTGCCGCGCTCAGGGCCCATGGCTTGTGCGGCGTTGATCACCAGGTTCATCACCACCTGGTTGAGTTGCGAGGCCAGGCACTCGATTTCCGGCAGCGGCGTGTAGTGCTTGACCACATCGGCCTTGTACTTGAGTTCGCTGGCGACGATGTTCAGCGTCGAATCAATGCCTTGCTGCAGGTTGGCGAATTGCCAGGTCTGGTCGTTATCCACCCGTGAGAAGTTCTTCAGGTCCTTGACGATCTGCACCACACGGCCGATGCCTTCCTTGGATTCGCGGATCAGGATCGGAATGTCGTCCTTGAGAAAATCCAGGTCCAGTTCGTTGCGCAATGCCATGAGCGGTTCGCGATGTTCTGGCGCCCCGATGTGCGCTTCGCTGCGCTGGTAGGCATCGAGCATCTGTTGCAGCTGCTTGAAGTAACTGTCGAGGGTGCTGAGGTTGGAGGAAATAAAGCCCACGGGGTTGTTGATCTCATGGGCGACGCCGGCCGCGAGTTGCCCCAGCGAGGCGAGTTTTTCCGACTGCACCAGTTGGCTTTCCAGGTGCTTGCGCTCTTCAATTTCCAGTTGCAGCGCTTGGGTGCGCTCTTCCACCAACCGCTCCAGCTGCGAGGTTTGCAGGGAAGCGCGGCGCGCCATGTCCCATTTGTTGGCCAGGGTGTTGGCCATTTGCTGGACTTCAATGTTGTCGAACGGCTTTTTCAGGATCAGCAGGCGGTCGTGGGCGTGCAGGCGAAACAACAGGTCATCCCAGGAATAGTCCGAGTAGGCGGTGCACACCACCACTTGCAGGTCGGGGGCGACTTTCCACAGTTCTTCAATGGTCTTGGCGCCGTCCCAGCCCTGGGGCATGCGCATGTCAACGAAGGCCAAGGCATAGGGGCGCTGTTGCGCCATGGCGCTGGTCAGCAAGCCCAGGCCTTCCTCGCCGCCATACGCGCCGTGCAGTTCGAATGCCTGGGCTTGAGGTTTGGCGGTGTCGCCGAACAACGCCGACTCCATTTCATCCAGCGCTTCGGTTGAGGCTTCGTCGGGCATCAGGATCTTGCGAAAATCCTCATGGATGGACGGTGTGTCATCGATCAGCAGGATGCGCCGGTTGGGAGGTTGGTTCATGAGCTGCTTCCGGCAAGGGTCATGGGGATGGTCAAGGTGAAGACGGCGCCAAGGCCCGGCCCGTCGCTGTGGGCGCTGAGCTGGCCGTTCATTTCCACGGCGGCCAGGGCGCAGCTGTGCAGGCCGAAACCGTGGCCCTCCTTGCGGGTGGTAAAACCGTGGGTGAAGATACGTGCCATGTTCTCGGGTGGTATGCCTTCGCCATCGTCCTTCACACTGATCTTCAGGGTCTCGTCGCCTACCGATTCCACCGCCAGGGTGATTTGCCGTGGCCGCTCAGACAGTTTGTCCATGGCGTATTTGGCATTGCTGATCAGGTTGACCATGATCAGCAATAACCTGTGCTTGTCCGCCAAGATCTCCGGCACCGGGGCGTACGCCTTCACAACAGTGACATGGTGACGGCTCAGCGCGCCGGCGTTCATGCGCAGGGCGTCGTCCATCAAGGCGCTGATATTGACCGGCTCCAGCAAGGTAGACGCACCCGCATAGGATTGCTGGGTCGAGACGATGTCCTTGATGTGGTCCACGCTTTTGCTCAACTGCACCAGCTCATCGCTCATGCCTTGCTGTTCGATGGCAATCGCTTCGACCAACTGGTTCAGATAGCCCGGCAGCAACTTGCCCTTTTCATCCTCGGTAAGGAAAGTGCCCAGGTCGCCTTGGTGAGCGTTGATCAGTTGCATGGCCTTGCCCAGGCCGAGTGCCTTGCTGCTGCGCAGCTTGCGGCTGACCAGGTCGGCGGAGATGTTCACACTGTTGAGCACGTTACCGACGTTGTGCAGCACGTTGGTGGCGATCTCCGCCATGCCGGCCTGGCGGGCGCTGTTCATCAGCTCGCTCTGGGCATCCTTGAGCTGTTGCGTGCGCCGTTCCACTCGTTGTTCCAGGGTTTCGTTGGCGGCCTGCAACGCTCGGTTGACGCGGTTGATCTCGGCGAAACTGCGCAAAAGGCGCACCGCCAGGTAAAGCAGCAGCACCACCAGCAAGGTCGAGAAGATCAGCAGGTAGCGATGGTACTGATGATCGATGAGGTCCGTAGCCTGCTGGTCCTGATTGAGGTGAGTGGTCAGGTCATCGAGGTGTTCGGCCACCGGCACGGCGGCAATCCGCTCGAGCAGGCTGTTGACCAGTGGCTGTTCGCGCAGGATCAGCGAAATATGATTGCTGAGGATCTCCACCGGTGCCTGGAACTCGCTGGGCAGGCTCTGTTGGTTGATGGCCAGCTTGCCCAGGCCCACCAGGATATCGGCGGCACGTTCGTCGCTGGTGACTTGGGCGAACTCCAGGCTGCTGAGCAGCAGGTCGTAAGTGTCGGTGGCCACGCTTTGCAGTTGCAGGCGGCCTTCGTCGGTCATGCTGTTGAATTGGGCCTGGATGTCGTCTTCGGCCGTCGGCAAAAAAGCCAATGAGTTACGCAGCACTGCGTTGTGGGATTTGAACTGGTCGACGAGCCGGGCTTTTTCCTCGATGGCCGTCAGATACGCCGCATGGCTGGCTTGCCAACCGGGCAGGTCGGCAGCGCTGTGGTAGGTGTCGCGGCTTTCCAGTTCAGCCCCGATACGGGTCATCTCGGTCAGCGGTGTGACCAGTGGGTCGTAGTTGTGGGTGATCGCGATGCGGGCCTTGAGTACTTCGCTGTCCCACTGAGCATTGAGCTGCTGGAGTTGGCGGATCAAGTCGCGCGACTGGGTATAAGTGGCTGTCTGGTCGCGTGAAGACTTGAGGTACAAAAACACCAGGGTGGAGGCCAGGAACAGGGTGATGAGGCCTAGCAGGATTTGGCTGGTGCGTCGGCGTGACAAGGGTCTCATAACGGCTTGCCCGCCCATTCGCCGGTCAGGGTCTTGAGAAACTGGATAATCAGGTCCTTGTCTTCCCGGGACGGGTTGCGCCCCAACTGGTACTTGAACATCACGTCAACCGCCTCTTCAAGGGTCTTGGCCGAGGCGTCGTGGAAGTACGGCGCTGTGACGGCCACATTGCGCAGGCTGGGCACCTTGAACACATGGCGGTCTTCCTCATCCTGGGTCAGCAGGTAGCGCCCCAGGTCCGATTCCAGCGGGTTGCCGCGGGCCTTGAAGTAATCGCCCATCACGCCGAATTTCTGGAACATATTGCCGCCAATGTTCACGCCCTGGTGACAGGCAATGCAGCCGTAATCCTTGAAGCGTTGGTAGCCGTATTTTTCCTGGCGGGTCAGGATATCGGTGTTGCCCAGCAAGTATTGGTCAAACCGCGAATTGGGTGTCAGCAGCGTACGCTCGTAGGTGGCCAGGGCGTTTTGCACATTGGAAGCGGTGACGCCATCGGGATAGGCCTGTTTGAACGCGTTCTGGTAGGCGGGCAGGGCGGACAGGTTGCGCACCACGCTATTCCAGTCGCTGCCCATTTCCACCGGGCTGATTACCACCTGCTCGACCTGGGCCTGCAGCGTGTCCACCCGACCGTTCCAGAACTGTTTGAAGTTCAGGCTGGCATTGAATACGGAAGGGGTATTGATCTGCACCGGTTTGCCGTCAAAGCCAATGGAGAATGGCTTGTTGTCGGCACCGCCGCTGGTCAGTTGGTGACAGCTCGCGCAGGACAAGGTGTTGTTGACCGACAAACGCGGCTCGTTGAACAGTTGGCGACCCAACTCAACCTTGGCCGGGTCCAGTACTGGAACCGCCGGCAAGGGCTTGAGCGCTTCGTCCAGCGGCGCGGCTGACAGCGATGCGGTGCCCAGGCATAACGCGAACATCAGGCCGGAACGGTGGTTTACGACATTGCTCAAGCGAGCACTCCTTGCAGGCCCAGGGCTATTTATTTTATTGATCCGGCATCAGTGTCGCTCTATCCGTTTGCAGCAGCTGCACAAAATCTTTCGAAGGCAGCGCCTTGCTGAACAGAAAGCCCTGGCCCTCCTCACACCGCTGGGCTTTGAGGAAGTTCAATTGGTCGACGGTTTCCACACCTTCGGCAATGATGTTCAGCTCCAGGCTCTTGCCCATGCCGATGATAGCGCTGATCAGTTGTTCGTCCTGGCTATTGATGCGCAGGCCGCGCACGAAGGATTGATCGATCTTCAGCACGTCGATGGGAAAGCGCCGCAGGTAGCTGAGGCTGGAGTAGCCGGTGCCGAAATCGTCCAGGGCCAGGCGGATGCCCATGGCCTTGATCTTTTGCAGGGTCTCCACGGTTTCGTCGACGTTCTGCATCAGCACGCTTTCGGTGATTTCCAGTTCCAGTTGGGTGGGCGGCAGGCCTGTTTCTTTCAGGATGGCGGCCAGGTTGTCGACGAAGTCCCGTTGGCGAAAGTCGATCGCCGAGATGTTCACCGACATGCGCAGGGGCGCCAGGCCCATCTCACGCCAGGCTTGGGCTTGTGTGCAGGCTTGGCGCAGGACCCACTGAGTCAGGCGCACGATCAGGCCGCTGTCTTCGGCGACCGGAATGAACTCCGCCGGGCTGACCCAACCCGACTGCGGTCGAAACCAGCGGGTCAGCGCTTCCGCACCGACGATGCGCCCGGACTCCAGCGCCAGCTTGGGTTGGTAATGCAGCACAAACTCATCGCGGTCCAGCGCCTGGCGGATCGCGCTTTCCAGGTTTTGCTGGTGCTGGGCGCGCAGGTTCATGTCTTCGGTGTAAAAGCTGAAATCCCCCGGGCCGCGTTCTTTGCTGGTGCGCATCGCGGTTTCAGCGTGCTTGAGCAAACCCACGGCATTGTCGCTGTCATCGGGGTAAATACTGATGCCCAGGCTGGCGCTCACACTCAGGTCATGCCCCGCGACATGGCGAGTCGCGCTGACAGCATTGAGTACTTTTTGCGCAATGTGCTGGGTTTGCTGGGGATGCTGGATATCGTTAAGCAGCACCACGAACTCGTCAGAGCCATAACGAAACACCGAGTCCGAGGCCCGTATCGCCGCCACCAGGCTCAGGCTCACCTGCGCAAGCACCTCGTCGCCGGCCGGATAGCCCAGGGCGTTGTTGATGCGCTTGAAGCGGTCGAGCCCCAGAAACATCACCGCCAGTTGCGTGTCGTGCCTGCGGGCCAAGGCGATCGCCTGGGTCAGGCGGTCGCCCAGCAACGTGCTGTTGGGCAACTCCGTCAGGGCGTCGTATTGCAATAAATGCGAGACCTTGAGCAGCTCCTGCACGCGTTCCTCGATGGTGCGCTCCAGGCTGATCACCTTGAGGGCCGCGTCTTGGGCCAGTTGCCATTTCCAGGTCAGGGCGCTGGCCATCTGGCGGATTTCCAGGTGGTCGAAGGGCTTTTTCAGGATCAGCAGTTGGTCGTTGTACTTCAGGCGCGCTTCGATGGCCTCGAAGGAATAGTCGGAATAGGCCGTGCAGAGCGCGATTTGCAGGTTGGGGTCCACCTCCCATAGCTGTTCGATGGTGTGCAGGCCGTCCCAGCCTGGGGGCATGCGCATGTCGATAAACACCATGGCGTAGGGCGAGTGGGCGTCCAGGGCCTTCTTGACCAGCGCCAAGGCTTCCTGGCCCTGGTAGGCCGAATCCAGGTCAAACGCCTGGCGCGCCGGCGCGGTGGTGCCGAAGAGGGTGGACTCCAGGATGTCGAGGGAGGGCTCGCCGTGCTCGTCGGCACAGAGGATCTTGCGAAAATCCTGGTGGATCGAAGCCGTGTCATCCACGATCAGGATGCGCCGGTTGGCCCGGCCCGATTCCGTCCTCATGGCGCACTCGGCACGTGCAAAAGGCTTGATGGCATGACAATTCCTTCCCTGGTTCTACAACTGAACGGGGCGCGAGCATGCAGTGCAGCATAGTTGAGTTCCCTTGATATCGACGGCCAGTTGGCGTCAAATCAATCGCGCTTTGTATTGCGCGGATTCAATTTAGCCTAACTTCGTTTAATTTGAAGGCAGAGTCGCCATGGATGAACAACTCGCTACGAAGTCCGCTGTTTTGCTGGTCGACGATGAAGAGTCGATCCTTAACAGCCTGCGCCGCCTGTTGCGCGGCCAGCCCTATGAGGTGGTATTGGCCACCAGCGGCGCCCAGGCGCTGGAGATCATGGCGACCCGGCCTATCGATCTGGTGATGAGCGATGCGCGCATGCCCGGCATGGACGGCGCCACGCTGCTGGCCGAGGTCCACCGCCTGTATCCCGCCACCAGCCGCATCCTGCTCACCGGCTACGCCGACCTCACCACCATCATCAAGGCGATCAACGACGGGCAGATCCACCGCTACATCAGCAAACCCTGGAACGACGAAGAGTTGCAACTGGTGTTGCAGCAAACCCTCGAGCACCAACGCCTTGAACGCCTGGCCCGAGACCAGACCGAACAGCTCAAGCTGCTCAACGCCACCCTGGAAAAACGCGTGGCGGCGCGTACCGCCGAGTTGCAACAAACCGCCGACATGCTCGACCTGGCCTACGATGAGCTCAAGCGCAGCTACGTGACCGGGACCGAAGTGTTTTCGCTGTTGGCCAACCTGCGCTTGCCCAAGGACAAACAGACCAACCGTGCGTTGATCGAGTTGATCCGGGTGTATTGCGCCGCCCAGTCCATGGACGAATCCAGCACCCGTGACCTGACCATGGCCGCCGCGTTGTACAACATCGGCAAGTTGAGCTGGACCGACAGCATGATGGTTGCACCGTCGGACAAGCTGCACAGCACCGACCGCGGCTTGTACCGTGAATATCCGGGGCAAAGCGAGTCGCTGCTGATGACCCTGGAGCCGATGAAGGATGCGGCGCGGATCATTCGCCATCACCAGGAGCGTTGGGACGGCACGGGGTTTCCCGACCACCTCAAGGGCGATACCATCCCGCCCGGTTCACGGCTGCTGAAGCTGGCGGTGGACTTTATCGAATTGCAGAAAGGCCTGATCCTGGAGCGGCACCTCAACAGCGACGAGGCGCTGTTGTATATCCGCAAGTACGCCGGGCGCCTGTATGACCCGGCGTTGGTGGAAGATTTCGTGCAAGCCTGCGCCACCTTCCTCAGCGATGTGACCCTGGGTGATCCGACGGTAAAAGTCCTCTCCACCCGTGAGCTGGAAGCCGGCATGGTGCTGGCGCGCAACCTCAATGCCGACAACGGCATGTTATTGCTCAATGCCGGCAAGGTGCTGAACCTGCCGCTGGTGGACAAGCTGATCGCGTTCGAGGCGATGGAGGGCGCCAAGTACAGTGTGTTTATCAGGGCGCCGGACGAGGTGCCGCCCCTCCTGTAGTTATACGCCCCAGGCTACGTGCTTGTTGGCGTGGTAATCAAAGATACCCCTGATGATGTAGACATCTTTGCCACCTTCTTTGCCGTTTTGTTCAATTGCCACGCGCCAAAGACCACGGCCTGTGCCGGGCTGCACCTGGGGGAGATCGACGTAGGTGAAGTTGCCTATTCGCTTGCGGCTGAGGCGACCGGCTTGGATATCCTGGGTGATCTCCTCAAGTTTGGCGGTGGCGGGGGTGGGCAGGAGTTTTTTCTGGGTTTGCGCCAGTTCATCCAGCTTCACGATGTTGATGTGCGGATCGCGAGTGGGCACGACTTCCGGCCCGACAGGCAGCGCCGGCGCTGGCCTTTCAACTCTATGGGTTTGAACGCGGGGGACTTCAAACTCCAGAGGCGTTGCAAACTTGGGCAGGGCTTTTTCGAATGCTGTGACATCTCTACTGTCTACCATCGCTACGCCAGTATCTGCCCCATGCTGGCCTCGGGATAGGGCGATATAGGGAATACCGGATTTTTTGAAATCCTCTGAAAAGGAGGTGACTTGAAGCTTGGCGAGTTTGGCCTTGAAGGTCTCCGTCATGAAGGCATCCAGGGTGCTTTTTGTCTCAGGCAGCAATAAGAATCGACGTATCGCTTCCTGGCGTGTAATTCCGAGATCTGAGGCGAGTTGATTAATATGTACGAGGTGTTCGGGCTTGTATGCAAACACTTTCAGTGCAGCATCCCGCCAAGTATAAAGTTCATATTTTGCTGCGAATTTATCCATCGCATGCTGGTGTTTGTGGGTGATGGCGTACCCGACAAATTGTGCGCCAGTATCGGGGTCGGCAACGGCAATCGATGTTCTGATTTGTTTGTCGAGGTTCTCGTTTTTGCCAATGAGCCTTTTGACTTTTTTAAACAGTTCTTCCTTGTCCCGCGCAGACAGGGGTTGCGCAAAATGTTGTGTCGACAGGTGTATATGTTCAACCGTGGCCAGTTCGAGCCGCAGGTTTAACAGGGAACTACGTAACCTCTCTTGATTGGCTCGGCTCAAGCTTTTCGAGTTCGACATCCAGCGGCGAAATTCAGCTTCATCCAGGGTGCCAAGCTGTTGTCGGGCGCGAGTGATCAAATCGAGCTTCAGGGAAGCGTCGGTTTGTTCTATGACGCGCACGAAATCCCGCATTTCCCCTTCTGTTGCAAAAAGCCGCATCGCCGCGATCAGGTCCGCATCCACTTGCTGTTCAGGGGTGAGAGGACGCAGGGCACCCAGAACGGAACCTCCGCCCACAGCGTTTCGTTCGAAACGGGGCTTCCAGCTCTTTGCGTCTCCCGGTACGACCATAAAGTCCACGTGGTGACCTGCCGGGTCTTTTACATAGCGTGCGCCGTCTTCTACATAGGACTGATACAGGTGATAGCGGCCTGTTGGGTCGCGCATCGCGATGAACTGGTTATTGTGTTTATCAAAAAAACACGGTGCGCGGCCCGACTGGCGCGACAGTCTGTATCGGTGGGTGTTGGCAAACTCCACTACGTCAAAGAACGGCTCTATTTGCTCAGGCAACCGATACGGCATCACATTGACCCAGGCGGGTTCCAACGGGCGGAGGGAGGCACCCGTCAGTACAATGGCGGTGCTCCTGTCCGTACCGACTTTACTGGCCAGCCCCGGAATGCGCCGCCCCAGCTGCTTGGCCACGCCTAATCCGCGGTTGATAGCTCGGCGCAAAAACGACAGGGCGGTTTTGCCGGGTATCAACCCGAGCAGAAAATCGGCGGTTTCCACCCCGAACATAAAGGCGTTTACTGCCGATTCGCGGAAAATTTGCGCATTGCTCCGTGAACGGTAGTCGGCGTGCGCGAGTTGAAAACCCAGTTGCGCCGAATACAGGTATGCGTGGAAATTGCCGGTTATCGGCGTCAAGGTATAGCGGTACACACTGCGCGTATCGTTGAAGATCCGTGTGATCTCTTTCGTATCCTTAGTGGCCATCTGGGAAGTGAAATAGGCCTGCCATTCCGGTTTTGCTTTCAGCGTGTCCAGCTCCACCAGCCCCTTGGTCAGCTCCCGGAAGGCAACGCCATCTGGTGCATCCGGGGTATACAGCACACTGACCCCGTCAGGCTTGGTGCCTTTTCGATGAATGACCAGGACACGATGCATGACCTGCCCGCCTTGGCCCCTCTCTTGCGCGGCGCCCAATACCAGCAGGTTGACCTCTATCTCGAATTCGCTGACTCGGGGGCGGGTGGTTGAATCAGGGTGTTCAGTGACAGCTTTTATCCAGTCAAACCCACTGCCTGGCGTCTGGAACGTAAACAGTTTGGCTGCGTCAGGGTTGAGACGGTTCTCAAGCGCGTCCTTATTCATTTTTGCCGCGTTGGCGCGCTGCCAGACTGTAGCGAAGCTGCTTGTCCCGCTGCTCAGCGAGAAGGTTGACCGCAGATACGTATCGTATTTTTGGCCAATGTCAGCTTCTGTTGCGAGTGCGCGCAAATCATCGTTGCCAAGTTTTCCGTGAGGGTTGCCGGCTGTGTCAATAATGTTGGCGGTGGCACTGATCGTTCTATGTATGCCATGCACCGACCATGGGTCGACATTACGTTGGGTATAACTTCCCAGTGTGCGCAGATCCACCACGGTTTGGGTACGCCAGGTGCCCCACGTCAGTTTTTTGCCTGGCAGGCACTGCGGGATATTGATCTTGCGGTCTTCGCTGATGTAGACAATGGTGGCTTCCTCGTTACGATACCCGGTCATCTCGGCCGACCGGGAGGACGTTGTGACGCGCAGATGAACCAGGCTTCTATAAGGGTCAATATCAAGGTTGGCATACACAGGTTTCTGTTTTTTCAGCACCTTGTCGGTCTCCTGTTGGGAGAACGCCTCCAGTGTCAAGATTCTCTCAAGATGAGGTGTGAGTTCCTCATTGCTGTCGATCAGTTCTTGTTCCAGTTGCCTGTACCGAGCCTGGTCTTGCTCGCCGGAGGTTTTCAACCATGCGGGTTCGGCCGTCAACAGGCGTAGATTGCGCACCATAAAAGCATTAGCGACATCCCACTGTGGCGTCAGGTCTGCGGCCAGGTCGAGCTCGCCTGTGGAGGGCAACGTCTCCCTGCGCAAGGCTTCGCGAACGGAGAAATGTTGCCTGACTCGCAATGCGCGGACACTGTCAGCAATCACGTCAGCGTCTATCTGGGACGGGGCCGTCGTCAGTACGGGCAAGCCGCTCAGCGCGGTACGAGCGGCTGTCGGCAGGCTTGCGATCAACAGCTTGCCTGGCGCTGCGCCGTCTTGTATGCGGGCTGCGACGGTGTCATTCAAACGCGCCAGGTTTTCAAACTCCTCAAACTCCTCGCTTGGGCTATAGAGCATCACTTTGCCCGTCAGAGGCGTCGTGCCCGTGGGGGTCAGAATGAATGCGCCGGCGAATTCACTGCCATTCTCCAGGGCCAGTCGGTACACCGTGGGCCTGTTGTCGACGGTAAACACCTGTTCACGTGCCGCAGCACTTGGGTACTTGAGCACGTTCTGCGCCAGCGTCCGTGCATGCGCCGACAACGTGCCGTCCACCGAGCGCAATGCCAGTTGATGGGCTAGCACTTGTCGGCGCAATGCGACCAATTGCTCCTCCGTGTTGGGTTGGGAGGGCTCGCCAGCCCCCCAGAATGTATTCAGGCTCAACGTGATGGCTATTTCCAGCCTGGCGGCCAGGGTTGTCGTCGAGGCATTGGCAGAGAGGATTTTATCGGTGTCCAGGGTGTTGCATTCGCGGTAGAAGGCGCCGCTCTCCTGGGTCAGATAAGACTCTGCGCCAGGCGCGCGTAAGGTGGCCAGCAGCGAGCCCAGTGGTTCGCAGGACAGCAGGTGCTTTTGTCCTTCCTGGTCTTCGCGATAGCGGCTATAAAAAATCTGGTTGGGATTGATGGGCAGATGTGCATCGGGAAACATCTCGGCCGATTGCTGCTGGTACACGCGGCCGACACTCGGCTGTCGCCTTACCAGCTCAGAGGTCTGTGCATTGAGTTTGTCGAGTTCACGGGTGAGGTAAGCCAGTTGTTCTTCGGCAGAAAGTGAAGCCGGCGGCACGACCGCAAGCGTCATCGGTTGCACGGTAGGGGTTGACGTGCTGTCGGCCGGCAGCGGTTGTGGTTCGTCAGTGGATGATTCTTTGAGGGTGGGCAATGAATTGTGCATGAGTAAACTCTTATAAAAGAGCGCGGCGCACCGAGGTGCAGCGAGCCCTGCTGAATATGAGTTTGCGAGTTTAGGGTGGCCGAAACTGGACCCTGCGGTGTATGTATGTCGGAAAAAATCGCCCTGCACTCGCGAGTTGCGTGTGCAGAATGCGCGTGGGATCCTTGGCCGCTTTTCAATCCGAGAGAGGGCCTTCCATGTCCAAGACTATCCGCATTGCAGCCGCGCTGTTGGTCCGTGGCGACGGTCAAACCCTGCTTGTGCGCAAGCGCGATACCCTGGCTTTCATGCAACCGGGCGGCAAAATCGACGCCGGCGAGCAACCTGCCGAGGCGCTCGTCCGTGAGTTGCACGAGGAGCTGAACCTGCGCGTTGATCCGAGCCAAGCCGTCTATCTTGGCCAGTTCTCGGCACCCGCGGCCAACGAACCGGGTTTTACCGTAGAGGCGGAGTTGTTCAAGGTGCAGGTCGACGTCGCCGTCACCCCTGCAGCAGAGATTGAAGAGGTGTGCTGGATCGATCCCATGGGCGAAGGTGACTTGCATCTGGCGCCATTGACGCGCGATTTGATCCTGCCGTTCTATCGTGATTCGCTGGCTACCGCATGATGATTCGCCCGCTGGACGCCGACGATGCGCAAGCCTATCGGGCATTGATGCTCGAGGCCTATGGCGCGTACCCGCAAGCGTTCACGTCCAGTGTCGCGGAGCGCGCCTCGATGCCATTGAGCTGGTGGGAAAAGCGTCTCGACAGCCCGCTGGATTGCCTGTTGGGCGGCTTTGATGGGGCGCGACTGGCCGGCATCGTCGGCCTGGCCTACGAGCCTCGCGAAAAGGCGCGGCACAAGGTGACCTTGTTCGGCATGTACGTGACCGAGGCTTATCAACAGCAAGGGCTGGGGCGGCAGCTGGTGCAAGCCGCACTGGAAGAAGCCCGCCGCCACCCGCGCCTCAAACTGATCCAGCTGACCGTCACCGCCGGCAATGACGCGGCCTTTGCGCTCTACCAGCGCTGCGGTTTCATTCAGTACGGCCTGGAGCCACTGGCCGTGCGGGTAGGCGTCGAATACTTCGACAAGATCCACATGTGGCGCGAGCTACATTGATCGTTCCAACGCTCTGCGTGGGCACGCATCCCGTGACGCTCCGCGTCACCACGTGGACGCAGAGCGTCCTTGGCGGCATTCCCACGCAGAGCGTGGGAACGATCGGCACTCGCCCGCACACTCAGAGCCCGCTCAACGCACCGCGCTTACGCCATCCAAGGTGGAAAACGAGGTGTCCTTGGCCGTCAGCAAGAAGTCGCGCATATAAGGTGCATCCAGCATGTCGGCACGAATGCCCGCATACAAGGTGGCGAACAAACCCTTCTCACCCAACCGCTTGGCCTTCACATACCCGCGTGAGCTGTATTCATGCAGCGCCCAGTGGGGCATACCGCACACCCCACGGCCGCTGGCCACCAGTTGCATCATCATCACGGTCAGCTCCGAAGTCCGCACCTGGGCCGGTTCAACGTCGGCCGGTTCCAGGAAGCGGGTGAAGATGTCCAGGCGGTCACGTTCCACCGGGTAGGTGATCAGGGTTTCTGTCAGCAGGTCTTCCGGCACGATGTAGGACTTGTTCGCCAACGCGTGCTGGTTGGCCACCGCCAGCATGGCTTCGTAGGTGAACAGCGGCACGTAGGTGATACCCGGCAGTTCCAGCGGGTCGGAGGTCACCACCAGGTCCAGGTCGCCACGGGCCAGGGCCGGCAGCGGCGCGAAGGCAAAGCCCGAGGCCAGGTCCAGCTCGACTTCCGGCCAGGCATCGCGGAACTGGTCGATGGTCGGCATCAGCCACTGGAAACAACTGTGGCATTCGATCGCCATGTGCAAGCGCCCGGCGGTGCCCCCGGCCAGCCGCGCAATATCGCGCTCGGCACCGCGCAACAACGGCAGGGTGGCGTCGGCCAATTGCAGCAGGCGTAGGCCGGCGCTGGTGAAGCGCACCGGTTTGGTCTTGCGCACGAACAGCGGCATGCCCAGGCGCTCTTCCAGTTCTTTGAACTGATGGGAGAGGGCGGACTGGGTCAGGTGCAGGCGTTCGGCGGCTTCCACCAGGCTGTCGGCTTCGCGCAAGGCGTGCAGGGTTTTCAAGTGACGGATTTCGAGCACAGGCGCTCCATGAAGAAAATTTGCGACGAATACGGAATGCTTGATTTTGTCTCATGTTGTGGGGCGTGTCGACCATGACCACTGGGCGCTCTTCATCAAACTGTCATCGAACTGTGGCAGCGCGCTTGAACAAACTTCATCAGACTCGCGCTCTACTGGGGTTCTGCGTTTTGGTGTTTTTCATGCGTGCGTTGTTTTTAGTGGCCGCTCTACTGTTCGGCCTGCCGTCTTTTGCGGCGTCTCGATGTGATGTCAATGTCCCGACCCAAACGGTCGACCTGGCTCAGGTGAGCATCGCCTATCAAAGTATCGGCCGTGCGTCCGACCCTGCGTTGCTGCTGGTAATGGGCCTGGGCGGGCAGTTGATCCACTGGCCGGACGAAGTGGTGGTGGCCCTGTGCGAACAAGGCTTTCGGGTGATTCGCTACGACAACCGCGACGTCGGCCTGTCCACCTGGCGGCAGGCGCCGGCGAGCGCCAACCTGACCTTCGAAGTGCTGCGCTACAAGCTCGGCCTGCCGGTGGCCGCGCCCTACACCTTGACCGATATGGCCGATGACGCCCTGGGTTTGATGGACGCGCTGCAGGTGCAGCAATTTCACGTACTCGGCGCGAGCATGGGCGGCATGATCGCTCAACACCTGGCGGCCATGGCGCCACAGCGCGTGGAAAGCCTGACCCTGATCATGACCAGCTCAGGCGCCGAGGGCCTCCCCGCACCGAACGCAGCGCTGGTGCAATTGCTGTCGCGACGCAGCGCGCCCAACCGTGAGGTGGCGCTGGAGCAACAGGCGGATTTGCTCGCGGCGTTGGGCAGCCCGGATATCAAGGACGATCGCCAGGCGTTGTTGCACCAGGCGGCGCTGTCCTATGACCGCGCCTTCAACCCCGAAGGCGTGAAGCGCCAGATCATGGCAATCCTGGCCGAGCCAAGCCGTGTGCCCTTGCTCAACCAACTGCGCGTGCCTGCGTTGGTCGTCCACGGCACCGCCGACCCTTTGCTGCCGGTAATGCACGGCGTGCACCTGGCTGCGCATATCCAGGGCAGCCAGTTGAAATTGATTCCCGGCCTGGCCCACCGTTTTCAGGAAGCGTTCAAGGCGCCCTTGCTGGCGGCGGTGTTGCCTTACCTGCAAGCCCATCGCCAGGATGCCGCGCACTGGGCGCAGATCGATTTGAGCGAGCCTTCGAAGGTGCTGTGAAGGTGGTGTATCGTGCAACCTTTATGTATACGCATGACTGCACGCGAGGTTGCCCACCATGAGTACTCCCCTGAAAATCGATTTCGTCAGCGACGTATCCTGCCCCTGGTGCATCATCGGCCTGCGCGGCCTGACCGAAGCCCTCGACCAGCTCGGCAGCGAAGTGCAGGCCGAGATTCATTTCCAGCCGTTCGAACTGAACCCGAACATGCCCGCCATCGGTCAGAACATCGTCGAGCACATCACTGAAAAATACGGCTCCACGGCTGAAGAGTCCCAGGCTAATCGTGCGCGTATCCGCGACATGGGCGCCGCATTGGGCTTTGCGTTCCGCACCGACGGCCAGAGCCGTATCTACAACACCTTCGACGCGCACCGCCTGTTGCATTGGGCCGGGTTGGAAGGTTTGCAATACAACCTCAAGGAAGCGCTGTTCAAGGCGTATTTCAGCGATGGCCAGGACCCTTCCGACCACGCGACCCTGGCGATCATCGCCGAGAGCGTAGGGCTGGACATTGCGCGCGCCGCCGAGATTCTTGCCAGCGATGAGTACGCCGCCGAAGTCCGCGAGCAGGAACAGCTGTGGGTTTCTCGTGGGGTGAGTTCGGTGCCGACCATTGTCTTCAATGACCAATATGCGGTGAGCGGTGGGCAACCGGCGGAAGCCTTCGTCGGCGCGATTCGCCAGATCATCAACGAATCGAAATCCTGAGGCCGGGCATGCAGCAAAATGTGGGAGCTGGCTGTCAGTTGCGAATGAGTTGGCTGACACACCGCCATCGCAGCATAGGTATCTACACAGCTTTGGTGTGACGCTGGACCTGTGGCGAGGGAGCTTGCTCCCGTGACGGACTGACAGCCGGCGCCTAGCTACCTGACACCCCGCGATTCAAATGTGGGAGCTGGCTTGCCTGCGATGGCGGCCTACCAGCCAATGCCTATCTACCTGACACCCCGCGATCAAACTGTGGGAGCGGGCTTGCTCGCGAAGGCGGCCTGACAGGCGACACAGTTGGACCGTGTACATATCCATTGCTGCGGTAACGGCCACTTAGGGTTCCGCTCTGACAGCGGCTCACTTTTGAAAAGCGCAAAAGTAAGCAAAACGCTCTTGCCCCACCACTCGGCACCTCGCTTAGGCTCGGTGTGCCCGAACGCAGGCTTGAATCCGTGGGCCGCCGCCCCGCGCCATCCATGGCGCGGGGCGGCTAACCCGGCGTCCTGCCGGGTTACCCACGAATTCAAGCCTGCGTTCGGCCAGCGTGGTTTAACGGGGCGCTTAAGATCAAAAGCAGAGCAAGAGCAAGAGCGACTCGCTTCGCATCGTGGTTAGCGTCTGCTGTTACAACTCACAAAGTTGTGTGAAGACCTATGGCCATCGCAGGCAAGCCAGCTCCCACATTTGATCTGTGTCGGTATTAAGAGAAGCGCTGGCCCATCCCTTGCATTACCCCCCTAAAGCCCAACCGGCCTGCGGTTGGGCACTGCCATTAGGGGTGAAACTTACCTTGAATATTCTTGACCTTGACCACAGCCTCACCGGCCAGGCACCGATTGCCCTGCGGTTGGCCAGCGGTCGGGCCACGCGCCTGGACCTGCTGGACCTGGGCCCGAAATTGCGTTTGTGGTCCACCGAAAAAACCTGGAAGCGTTTCGTCGAGCGCCTGGCCCAACGGCCACGGCCCCGTGACGCGCGTCCGGAAATCCTGTTTGTCGGTTCCGGGGATTATCACCACCTTACGCCGGCGTTTTTGGCAGACCTCAAAGAGCCCGTCAGCCTGATTCACTTTGACAACCACCCAGACTGGGTGCGCTTTGCGCCCAAGCGGCACTGTGGTTCGTGGGTCAACCGGGCGCTGAAGATGCCAGCGATCCAACGCATCGTCACCCTCGGCCCGTGCAGCGATGACCTGCATAACCCGCAACTGCGCGGCGGCAACCTTGGCGCCCTCAAGTGCGGGCGTTTGCAGCTGTTTCCCTGGCAGCATCCGCCGTCCAAGGTCTGGGGCCGGGTGGGGGACGGCGCCGGCCACCAGCAACAGGAAAACCACCTGCACTGGCGCAACCTGGCGGACCTGGATTGGGGCGCCTTCCTCGACCAGATGATTGCCAGCCTGCCCACCGAGGCGATCTGGATCACCATCGACAAAGATGTGCTCGCCAGTGAAGACGCCGCCACCAACTGGGACCAGGGCGGCATGCGCCTGACCCATTTGCTCCAGGCCCTGCGGGCGTTGGCGGCGGGTAAACGCATCATTGGCATCGACGTCTGCGGTGAGTTCGCTACGCCGGCATTCAGCAACGCGTTCAAGCGCTGGGAAGCCAAGTCCGACCAGCCGCCACCGGAGCGCTGGAGCCCGCAAGACTTGCAGCGTAATGCGGCAACCAATGAAGCCTTGATCGACCTGTTTGAGGAACTGTTCCCGTGACCCTGACCGTGGTGTTGTTACTGGCGTTTTCCATCGTCCTCGATGTGATTGGCCAGCTGTGTTTCAAATTGGGCGTGGACCGTTTGCCGCAACTCGATGGCGGTTTTCGCCTGCGTGCGTTCTGGGGCCAGGTGTTCAATGCGCCGCTGTTGTGGGCCGGCGTCGGCGCCTACGTGATTGAGTTTTTTGTGTGGCTCGAAGCGCTGTCCCGTGCGCCCTTGAGTCTGCTGTTTCCGCTGGCGGCGTTGGCCTATTGCCTGGTGGTACTGGCAGGCAGGGTGGTGCTCAAGGAGACCGTCAGTCGGCGTCGTTGGCTGGGCACGCTGGTGATTACTTTAGGTGTGATGTTGGTAGCGATCGCGGGGAATCAGGCATGACAACGCAAACAATCAATACCGGCTGGCTGCACGGGCGTGTTGGCACCCTGGTGCTATGGGCACTGCTGATCGCCACCGAAAGCGCCGGGCAGTTGTTCACCAAGGTGGCCGGCGATCAGTTGGGGCCGATGGACTTCAGTTGGCAATGGCTGGCGGACGTGGCGCGCAACCCGGGGATTCTGGCGGCGATTGCCAGCTATCTGGGTGCGTTTTTTGTGTGGATGCTGATCCTGCGGCGTAGCAGTTTGTCCCTGGCGTTTCCGCTGAGTTCGCTGGTGTTCGTGGCGGTGCTGCTGGGCTCTTGGCTGGGGTTGGGGGAGCACATCAGCGTGTTGCATTGGGTGGGCGTGGTGGTAATTATAGGTGGTATCGCACTGTTGGCTGAGGGCGAAGAACACTGAAGATAGATATGAAACACAGGCCCATTGTGGGAGCGGGCGTGCTCGCGAATGCGGTGGATCAGTGAAGTATCGGGTGACTGACACACTGCTTTCGCGAGCAAGCCCGCTCCCACATTTTGCTCCCAGGTGATTCAGTCAAAGGTGTAGCTGATCGCCGTCTGCACCTGGCCCTGATTCACATGGCCAGCCTCCTTGACGATGCTGCTCTTGGCCGCCGACCCCACCAGGTGTACCCAGCTGGCGCTGGTCAGCAGCGACCAATGGGGCGCCAGGGGGAAGGCGAAGCTTTGGCTCAGCGTCACGTTCTGGAAGCCCCCGCTCGCGTTATAAGGCCGCAAGCCTGAAGCGACAGCTTCGTTGTTGTCCACGCCGAAGAAGGTATTGGTCTGGCGCGCATCGGCAAAATGCGCAACCAGGCTATTGCTGCCGATAATCCCGCCACCCACGGGGTAACCCAGTTCGCCGCCGATTTTACCCAGGGCGCCGCTCTGGGAATGCCCGCCGCCCACGGCCTGGCCCAATTGCGCGTAGACCCGCCAGAAATTGGCCGGGGCATATTGGACGAAACCGCCCACCTCGGCCATGTCCGACACGTTGCGCAGGCCCTGCAATTCGCCGTTGGAGGTACGCCCCGGCAGGTAGTTGATATAGGGGCCAGCGGTAAGGCCGTGGGTATCCAGGGCGCTCCAGGTAAGGCCGTCATCGGTACTCAGGCTGACGTCACCCCAATCCAGGTCCAGGTAAGGCACAGGCCGGGTTTCGTAGCGGCTGCCGCTGGGGTCGTGGGGCTGATAGCTGAGGCCCACGCCCACGTCGCCCGTGATGCCTTCTGCCCACGCGGCACTGCAAAGGCCCCACCCTCCAAGTAAACCGGTGAATACAGCAGCAGCGAGCTTGGACATGGGGACGTTTCCTGAAGGTGGACAGGCGCGCATGAACGCGCAAACCGACGCGCCTGCGCAAGCACTCATGTTGTTTGTAGCAAGCTACAAAAATTGTAGCTCCCGCGACACCTATCACCGCGCATTTCGCCCTAACCCCCAGCCCTGCGGGGTTTTCGCCAGTTGGCACAGTCCCTGCTCTATCCCTTGGCAAGCGCATACAGCGCGCTCCTCCAAGGCCCTTTACCTAAAGGAAAGGCAGATGATCAACTGGCATATCGTGTGTGACTTCGACGGGACCATTACTCCCACGGATGTCATCGACAACGTCCTCCAACGCTTCGCCGGCCCCGAGTGGGAAACCATTGAGCAGGAATGGATGGATGGGCATATCGGTTCACGCGAATGCCTGAGCCGCCAACTGGCGCTGATCAAGGCCACCCCGGCTGAACTGCTGGCGTACTTTGACAGTGTCGAGATCGACCCGGACTTCCCGGATTTCGTCGATCACGTCATGGGCCTGGGTGCTTCCATCGAAGTGGTCAGCGACGGCCTCGAGCAGGGCATTGCCCGCATCCTTTCGCGCAACTACGTGACCCTGCTGCCGATCCTCGCCAACCGCCTGCGCCAGGTTGACCAGGACAGCTGGCGCATCGACTTCCCGTATGCCAGCGATGCCTGTCGCGCTGCTGCCGGCAACTGCAAGTGCAGATCCACGCCGCGCAACAAGCGCGTGCTGGTGATCGGCGACGGCAAGTCCGACATGTGCGTGGCCTCCACCGCCGACTTCGTGTTCGCCAAGGGCAGCCTCGCCGACTACTGCGTCGCCCACCAGATTCCTCATGCGCGCTTCGACACCTTTGCGCAAGTGCCGGCGTTGCTGGCCAAGCTGCCACAAGGCCTCGCCGCCAACGCCACCACCTTCAACACCTCTTCTGACAATCAGGAACTCTTCCATCATGTCTGATATCCGTATCGCTACCGCCGAAGACCAGGTGCTTCTGGATAAAGAAGCCAAGTATTGCTCCTACGGCGACACCGTTCACTACATCGAGCCGCCGCGTATTTTCAGCCGCTGCGAAGGCTCTTATGTGTGGGACACCGAAGACCAGGCCTACCTCGACCTGCAAATGTGGTACTCGGCCGTCAACTTCGGCTATGCCAACCCGCGCTTGAACAACGCGCTGAAAAAGCAGATCGACACGCTGCCGCAAATCGCCAGCCAGTACCTGCACAAAGGCAAGATCGAGCTGTCGGAAATGATCGCGGTCGATGCCAAGAACAAGTTCGGCCTCGACGGCCGTGTGCACTTCAACGTCGGCGGCTCGCAGTCGATCGAAGACTCCCTGAAAGTGGTGCGCAACGCCAGCAACGGCAAAAGCCTGATGTTCGCCTTCGAAGGCGGTTACCACGGCCGCACCCTCGGCGCCTCGTCGATCACCTCCAGCTTCCGCTATCGTCGTCGCTACGGCCACTTTGGCGAGCGCGCCAACTTCATTCCCTTTCCTTACCACTTCCGTGGCCCGAAGGGCATGACCAAGGAAGAGTACGGCAGCCATTGCGTGCAGCAGTTCGCCCGCCTGTTCGAGACCGAATACAACGGCGTCTGGGACCCTAAGACCAACCAGTGCGAATACGCAGCCTTCTACGTCGAGCCGATCCAGGGCACTGGCGGCTACGTGATCCCGCCGATGAACTTCTACCGCGAACTCAAGCACGTCCTGGATCAGCACGGCATCCTGATGGTGTCCGATGAAATCCAGATGGGCTTCTACCGCACCGGTAAACTCTGGTCGATCGAGCACTTCGACGTGCAGCCGGACGTGATCGTGTTCGGCAAGGCGCTGACCAATGGCCTCAACCCGTTGGGCGGTATCTGGGCCCGTGAAGAGTTGATCAACCCGAAGGTGTTCCCGCCAGGTTCGACTCACTCCACCTTCGCCTCCAACCCGCTGGGCACCGCCGTCGGCCTGGAAATGTTCAAGATGACCAGCGAAGTCGACTACGGCGCCATGGTCATGGCCAAGGGCAAATACTTCCTGGAAGGCCTGCAAGACTTGCAAAAACGCTTCCCGATCATCGGCGATGTGGACGGCCTGGGCCTGGCGTTGCGCTGCGAAATCTGCGGCCCGGATGGCTTCACCCCGGACAAGGCGACCCTGGACTACATGGTCGAAGAAGGCATGAAAGGCGACATGCTGGTAGACGGCCAGAAACTCGGGCTGATCCTCGACGTAGGCGGTTACTACAAGAACGTGATCACCCTGGCGCCGTCCCTGGAAATCAGCTACCCGGAAATCGATCTGGGCCTGAAGTTGCTCGAGCAACTGCTGGTGCGAGCGACCACGCGGTGAATGCTCAAGGGATCGACCTCGGTGAAGGCACTGCCGGTTTCGTTCTCGGTGATGGTCCGGTCGGGATCCTATTGATCCACGGCCTGACCGGCACACCGACTGAATTGCGCCAGGTCGCCAAGGGCCTGGCCAAGGCAGGCAACTGCACGGTGTATGTGCCCACACTGGCGGGGCACTGCGGCGACAACAGCGACCTGCAGGCCACCGGCTGGAGGGACTGGTACGAAGGCGTGCGCAAGACCTTCGTACAGGTCAAGCAACGCCACGGGCAGGTGTTTGTCGGTGGCTTGTCGATGGGCGCGGTGATGTCGATGTATGTGGCGTCCGAACATCCTGGGCAAGTCGCCGGGTTGCTGATGTATTCCACCACCTTGAAGTACGACGGTTGGAGCATCAACAAGCTGGCGTTCCTCACGCCGTTGCTGATGAAGATTCCATTCGGCGTACACATTTGCAGCTTCGAAGAGAAGCCGCCCTACGGCATCAAGAACGAGCGCCTGCGGGCCATCGTCGAGCGGCAGATGAAGGAAGGCGAGAGCAGTGAGGCGGGGTTGCTGACCATGGAAGGCATCACCGTGCGCGAGCTGCACCGCATGAACGCCGTGGTCAAGAAGCGCATGCCCCAGATCAAGGTGCCGGCGCTGGTGCTGCACTCCATCGAGGACGACATCACCAGCCGCTGGAACGCCGATTACGTGGAGCGCCACCTCGGCGGGCCGGTGACCAAGATCCTGTTGGACAACTGCTACCACATGATCACGGTCGATTTGCAGTACCGGCGGGTGATCGAGTTGAGTGCCAAGTTTGTCGAGCAGCACGCAGTGCAACTCAATCGTGTGGCGTGATTAGTTTACTTGTAGGAGCGAGCTTGCTGTGGCGAGCAAGCTTGCTTGCGCTGGGGTGCGAAGCACCCCCAAAAGCCTGCGACTGCTGCGCAGTCGAGCGGGAGCAAGCTCCCTCGCCACAGCAAGCTCGCTCCTACAGTAGAACGGTGTTGATAAGGAAAAACTGTGATAACCACCCAAGCCTTCCCGACCATCCGGGCTATCCAGCGCGATGCCTGGAACGACTGTTTTCCCGGTGCCCTGGAGGATTGGGACTATTACCTGGCCGTGGAAAACGCCGCGATCGATGACTTTCAGTGGCGTTACCTCGCGGTCTTCGAGAATCAAACGCTGGTGGCCGTGGCTGCCGCGTTCGTCACCCATTATCGCCTCGACACCACGGTGTCGGGGGCCGGCAAGCGCTTGACCGAGCGCCTGGAGCAGCTGTGGCCTGGCGTTTTGCAATTGGCGTTGTACGCCATCGGTTCGCCGGTGGCTGAACGCTGTGATGCCGGTGTCGCCAGCCATGTGCCCGAATCCCGGCGCCCGTTGCTGTTGCAGCAGTTACTGGAGGCTGCGCGCAGCGATGCCGACGCGCTCGGTATCGGCTTGCTGGCGGTCAAGGATGCGCCCACCAACGACCCGCATTGGACCCAGAGCTGCCTTGCCGCAGGTTTTCAAAGCATGCCCAGCTTGCCCACGGGGGTGTTGCCGCTGCCTTATGGCTCGGTGGATGCCTACCTGGGTTCGCTGGGCAAATCCACGCGCAAGGACCTGCGCCGCAAACTGCGCGCACCAGGGCCGCGGGTCGAGTGGCGGCGTAATATCGATGACGTGCTGCCCGAGGTCATGCGCCTGTATGAAGCCACGCTCGCGCGCGCAGACTTGCAGTTCGAACGCCTGCCCGCCGGTTACTTCACGGGCGTGCTCGAACACCTGCACGAGCGGGCGGTCTGTGTTCTGTACTGGGTGGACGAGCGCTTGGTGGCGTTCAACCTTATCCTGCTGGATGAGCATCGGCTGGTGGACAAGTTCTTTGGCCATGACCTTGCGTTCAGCCGCGAGTACAACCTGTACTTCCGCAGTTGGTTGACCAATGTCGACTATTGTATTGAACACCGTATTCCGGTGTACGAGTGCGGCCAGGCCGGGTATGCCAGTAAACTGCGCCTGGGGTGCGAGTTCGAGGGCAACAGCCTGTTCTTCCGCCACCGTAACCGGCTGGTCAACGGCCTGCTCAAGCTTGTAAAACTGTTTATTCGACCGGATCGTTCCGACCCTGCCATGGCTGCTGCGATAAGCGAAACCTGATGATTACCAAGACCCGCCAGAAAGCCCGCCCCTTTGCCATCTCGCGTTGGAGCGTCCAGCGCAAGCTGGTGCTGGCGTTCTGGCTGGTCAGCGTGATTCCCACCATGATCGCGGCTGAGCTGGCTGCCACCACGCTGTCGCAGATTTTCGACAGCAACGTGCGTATCTGGCTGCAAGAGTCGACCAAGATCGTCAAGGACGAAATCGGCGACATCCTTCACGACAACGCGCGCATGGCCAAGCTGTTCCTGCGCTATACCAGCCCGCCGTCGTCCAAAAATGCCGAGAAGCATGACCGGCTCACCGCCGACATTGCCGATGCCACCGATATCGACGTGGTCGCGCTGATCCGCACCAGCGACCGTAAAGTGATGTTCAGCACGGCCGCCGATGACATCGTCAGGCAGATCAACCTCACCAGCAACGCGGTGCTGCAAACCGTGCAAGTCGCCGGCGTGAGCACGGGCCTTGTGGTGTCCACCTTCGAAACCAGCCGTGACGGCGTTGATTACCTGTTGCTGGTCGCCACTTACCTGGACAGCAGTTTTCTCACCAGCGTGGCCGATGTGCATTCCCTCGACCTGCGTTTGTACCTGGCCAACCCTGCCGGTTTTTCCGAAATATTTTCCACCCAGCGCTTCGCCAATCACCCCTCGCGCATCCCCAAGAATGTCGAGGCCTACCTGCGCAGCACCAAGCAGCCCAGCGAGCAGTTCACTAACCAGTACAGCGGTTTGTATTGGCCGATTTTCAATGATGCCGGCGAGTTGCAAGGCGTGATCTTCAGCGGCCTGCTACGCCATACCAGCCTGGTGGGGTTGGTGAACCAGAGCAACTTGTTCGTGCTGATCTTCCTGGTCAGCTCGGCGCTGTCACTGGCGGCCGGGTTGTTGGTGTCGCGGCGCCTGACCAAGCCCCTGCGCGATTTGTCCCAAGGCGTGGATGCGGTGATCTCGGGCAGTTATGCGCACCGTGTGGTGGTCAGTGGCGGTGACGAACTGGCGCAATTGAGCAGCACCTTCAACCACATGACCGAACGCCTGGGCGAGTTGCATCACCTGGAAGCCCAACTGCGTCGGCGTGACCGCTTGCATGCCCTGGGTGAAGTCGCCATGGGCCTGGCTCACGAAATTCGCAACCCACTGGGCATCATCAAGACCGCCACCCAACTGTTGCATCGGCGCGCTGACCTTGCGGAAACCGACAAGCGTCACCTGGAATATGTCATCAGCGAAGTCAGCCGCATCAACGAGCTGATTACCGAGTTCCTCGATTTCGCCAAGCCCAACCCGCCGATACGCGTGCAGCAACCGGCACGCGCCCTGGTGGAAGAAATCCTCGGTTTCTGCGGCCCGGAGCTGAGTAGCCATCGCATTGACGCGCAGATCGACGACCAAGCGCCTGGCGCGACGATCTACGCCGATGCCAAGCAGCTCAAACAGGCCTGTCTCAACCTGATTCTCAACGCCGTCGACGCGATGCCCGACGGCGGGCGCCTGACCCTGGGCATTCGCAGCGTGGGCGACAACACTGTGATCAGCATCGCCGATACCGGCGAAGGCATCCCGGCGGACATGGTGGAGCGCATCTTCACGCCATTCGTCACCACCAAGGCCTCGGGCACAGGCCTGGGCCTGGCCAAAGTCTATTCGATCATGGAAAGTCACGACGGCAGCATCGAATGCGCCAGTGAGAAAGATGCCGGCGCGACCTTCAGCCTGTACATTCCGGCTGACGGTGAAGACGACGGTGAAGATGAGGACGGGCATGACGCATAACGTATTGGTGGTCGACGACGAGCCCAAGCTCTGTGATCTGCTGACCCAGGCCTTGAGCCAGAACGGCATCCAGGTGTTCAGCGCGGGCAATGGCCTGCATGCGCTCAAGGTGCTGGGGGAGGAGGACATCGACCTGGTCATCAGCGACTGGCGCATGCCGGGCATGGACGGGCCGGCGTTGCTGGCCGAGATCAAGGTGCGTTATCCGACTTTGCCGGTAATCGTGATGACGGCCTACAGCACGGTGAAAAACGCCGTGCAGTCGATGCGTAACGGTGCCTATGACTACATTGCCAAGCCGTTCGACATCGACGAGCTGGACATCACCGTGGCCAAGGCCCTGCAATTTCGCGACATCATGCGCGACAACGCGCGCATGCGCGCCGAGCTGGACGAGCATGCTCAGTTCGACAGCCTGGTGGGCGACAGTCCGGCGTTTCGCCAAGTGCTCCAGGCGGTGGATTCGGTGCGTGACAGCAACGCTACTATCCTGCTGACCGGCGAAAGCGGCACTGGCAAGGAAATGGTCGCCCGCGCCATCCACAAGCATGGCAGCCGTGCCGACCAACCCTTCGTGGCGGTCAATTGCGCAGCCATTCCTGAAGGCTTGTTGGAAAGCGAAATGTTCGGCCATCGCAAAGGCGCGTTCACCGGCGCCGTGGCTGACCGGGTAGGGCGCTTCATGCAGGCCGACAAGGGCACGCTGTTTCTGGATGAAGTCGGTGATATGCCCTTGGCGTTGCAGGCCAAGATTCTGCGCGCCTTGCAGGAGAGGGTTATCGAGCCGGTAGGCGACCCCCGCGAGCGCAAGGTGGATGTACGAGTAATTGCCGCCACCAACAAGAACCTGCTGGATGCGGTGGCGGCCAAGGAGTTTCGCGAAGACCTGTATTACCGCCTCAATGTCTTTCCGATTCCGTTGCCGTCGTTGCGCGAACGCGTGGAAGACATCGCGCCCCTGGCGCGCCACTTCGCTCACACTTTGAGCGCCACCACTGGCAAACGTATCACCGGTTTCAGCCCCGAGGCGTTGCAGGCCATGGCTGCGTATCACTGGCCGGGCAATATCCGCGAGCTGCAAAACTGCGTGGAGCGCGCAACCATCGTGGCGGCTTCATCGGTGATCGAGGATATTGATTTGCCCGGGTATTTGTTTGCTTCCACACCGAGCGAGGGTGATGTGACCGCGATCCTCAGCGACGGCCCAGGCGTGCCGCGGGATCTGGATGCGGCGCTGGCCGAAGTGGAGAAAGCCTATATTCTTGCGGCGCTGCAGGAGAGCAATGGGGTGCAGGCCGCGGCGGCGCAGCGGATCGGGATTTCCGAAAGGAGCTTCTGGTATCGCCTGAAGAAGCTGGGGATTCAGGTCGACAAGATCGTGCGCTGATCTGAGTGTGGTAACTCATGATCGCTCCCACGCTCCACGTGGGAGTGCCTCTGGTGACGCTCTGCGTCACGCGTGTGGACGCGGAGCGTCCTTGGCTGCATTCCCACGCGGCAGCGTGGGAACGATCTGCCGTGTTGCGTCAGGTGTGCAGGCGTACCCACACGCTGACCAACACCGTCGCGGCCATCAACCAGGCCACGGCGGCGACTGCCAGCGATGCCTCCAACCGCAGCCGATCGACCATCACATACAGCGTCGCCAAATACACAAAGTACGGAATGATCGACCACATCCCGAACAGGATCGTGGTCTTCAAGTCCGCAACCGTTCGGCCTTTGCCGACGATGTAATGGGCGATCAGCGCAAAAGTGGGAAACAGCGGCACCAAGCCTGCGATGTAATAGTTTCTGGTCTTGGCCAGCGCCGCCAGGATCAGCACCACTGCGGCGCCAAGTGCAGCCTTCAGGAACAGATCCATCAGTGACTCAACCCGTATTTCTTGACCTTGTCGAACAGGGTGGTCTTGGCCATCCCCAGTTCCTGGCTGGCCTGGGTCAGGTTCCCGCCGCTGCGTTGCAGGGCATCGTTGAGTAGGTTGCGCTCAAAGGCTTCCACCGCCTCGGTAAAGGCAACCCCTTGGTTGCCGCTGCCGGCGCCGCTTTTCTTGAAGGCGGGCAGGCCGAGGGCGAAACGTTCGGCGACGTTGCGCAGCTCACGCACGTTGCCTGGCCAGTCGTGGCTCATCAGGCTGGATAGGGTCTGGTTGTCCAGCTCCGGCACCGCCCGGTCGAAGCGTAGCGACGATTGCTGCAGGAAGTGTTCGAACAGTTGCAGGATGTCTTCGCGCCGTTCGCGCAAAGGCGGCAGTTCCAGGGTGACGACGTTGAGGCGGTAGTACAGGTCGCTGCGGAACTGGCTGGCGCGGCTCAACTCGTCGAGGTCGGACTTGGTGGCAGCGATTACCCGGCAATCCACCGCCACGCTCTGGTTCGAACCCAGGCGTTCCAACGTACGTTCTTGCAGCACCCGCAGCAATTTGATCTGCAGGTTGATCGGCATGCTCTCTACTTCATCGAGGAACAGCGTGCCTTGATGGGCATGCTCGATCTTGCCGATGCGACGTTTGCCGGCGCCGGTGAAGGCGTTGGCCTCGTGGCCGAAAATCTCGCTTTCAAACAGGTTTTCCGGCAGGCCACCGCAGTTGAGGGCGACGAACTGGTGGGTATGGCGCCGGCTGAAATCATGCAGGCAGCGCGCGACCAGTTCCTTGCCGGTGCCGGTCTCGCCTTCGATCAGCACGTTGGCCGAGGTATCGGCGACATTGGCAATCAGTTCGCGCAGGTTTTGCATGGCCGGCGAGCGGCCGATGATGCGGCCTTCCAGCGAGTCGCGTTCGGCCAGTTGCCGGCGTAGCGACCAGACTTCCCGCGCCAGCCCGCGTTGTTCCAGGGCGCGGCGTGCCACGTCCACCAGGCGTTCGGGCGAGAAGGGTTTCTCCATGAAGTCGTAGGCGCCGTTACGCATGGCGCCCACCGCCATGGAGATATCGCCATGCCCGGTGATCAACACCACCGGCAGGCTTTTATCCAGGGCCTTGAGGCGGGTCAGCAGTTCCAGGCCATCGATGCCCGGCAGGCGGATATCGCTGATGACGATGCCGGCAAAGTTTTCGCCGATGCGCTTGAGCGCTTCTTCGGCGCTGCCCACGCCGACGCTAGTGATGTCTTCGAGCGCCAATGCTTGCTGGCAACCGAGCAGTACATGGGGGTCGTCTTCGACGATCAGGACGGTAAGGTCTTGGGCTTGTGTATTCATGTCGACTCAGCTCGTTGAGCGCCCACCAATGGCAGGTTCAGGACAAAGGCGGTACCACCATTGGCCGGATGTTCCACGGCAAGGCTACCGCCTGTGGCGGCCGCGAGGCTTGCGGAAAGGGTCAGGCCCAAGCCCAGGCCTTGTTCGCCGGGCTTGGTGGTAAAAAAGGGTTCGAACAAATGCTTGCGCGCCTCGGGGTCGATGCCGTGGCCATTATCACGCACCAACAGGCGGTATTTGCCATCGCCGTTCTGGCCTTCCAGCCACAGTTGCGGCACTGCTTGGGCCTGCATCGCATCGAGCGCGTTACCGATCAGGTTGACCAGGATCTGCTCCAGGCGGGTCTGGTCGATCTGCAATTGGGCGTTGGCAAAGTCACGGTGCACGGTCAACGGCAGGCTGTCCAGGCGCGCGCCGAGCACCTGGAACGCGGCGTCCACGGCCTTGCCGAGGCTGGCTTCGCCCTGGTCGTCACCGCGCCGGGCAAAGGAGCGCAGGCTCGCGGTGATGCGGCCCATGCGGTCGATCAGTTCGTTGATGGTCTTGAGGTTGGTGCTGGCAGTGTCCAGGGCGCCGCGCTCAAGGAAGCGTACGGTGTTGCCCGACAGCGTGCGCAGCGCTGCCAGCGGCTGATTCAGTTCATGGGCGATGCTGGTGGACATCTGGCCGATGGCCGCGAGTTTGCCGGCCTGCACCAGTTCGTCCTGGGCGTGGCGCAGGGTTTCTTCGGCCTGGCGTCGTTCGCGAATCTGGCCCTTGAGCCGTTCGTTGCTGGCGCGCAGGTCGGCGGTGCGTTCGGCAATCCGACGCTCAAGCTGGCTGTTGGCTTCCTGCAAGGCTTCCCGTGCGGCGAGGCGGGTGGCGATGACCTTGCGCCGTTCGTTCCAGGCGATCAGCAGGAAGGCGACCAGGCCAAATGCGACGGCCACCAGGATGCCCTGGTTGATCGCGGCGCGGCGCAGGTCGTTGAGCGGGGTGAGCAGGGTGAAGTTCCACGGCGTGTCGTTCAGCGGGCGGGTTTGCGCCAGGTAGCTGACGGCGTGCTGGTCGTTGACCACTTCGGTGTTGGCCGGGAAGGTCAGTTTCTCGGTGCCTTCGTTCAGGCGCTCACGGGCCAGGGGTTGCAGTTCATTGAGCGTCGCCCAGTAATATTGCAGGCTGTGGGCCAGGCGGTCCTTGGTGTCATCGCTCAGCGGGCGTACAGCTTTGAGGCGACGCGCGGGGTCGCTGGAAAGAATAATGATGCCGTTCTCATCGCTCACGAAAGCTTCGAGGCGCGCACGTTGCCAGCGCTCTTCAAGGGCTTCGAGGCGCACCTTGACCACGGCGACGCCGATGATCTTGCCGTGCTCTTCCAGGCCGTGGGCCAGGTAATAGCCGGGTTCGCCGTTGGTGCTGCCGATGCCGTAGAAACGACCGGGCTGGCCGCGTACAGCATTCTGGAAATAGGCGCGAAAGGACAGGTCCTCACCTTGGTAACTGTCGGCATCGCGCCAGTTACTGGTGGCCAGCACACGGCCGGTGGTGTCCATTACATAGATGGCGCGGCTGCGACTGCGGCGGTTCAGGCCTTCGAGGTAGTCGTTGACCGTCTTGCGGGTTTCCTGGTTCGGGTCGGCGAGCAGTTGGGAAACACTGGACTCCAGCTCCAGCAGGCTGGGCAGGTAGGTGTACTTGCTCAGTTCGCTTTCGACGGTGCGGGCGTGCAGCTCCAACTGGCGTTCGCCATTGTCGCTGAGGGTGCGGATGCCGTAGTAGTCACTGACCCAGAAGCCGATATAACCCAGGCCGACCATCAGGGCGATGATCAACGGCGGCAGGAACAGTTGGCGTATCAGACGAGGCTTCACGGCAAGTGATGGCGGCGCGGCGCGATATTGATTGGGGTCGCATTTCATCACAGATGCCTTGGGTCAGCTACTTCTCGCCAGTGTAAGAGCGGGCTTGTGTGGGAGCCGGGCTTGCCGGCGATGCAGGCGCCTCGGTGTAACAGTTGCACCGAGGCGATGCCATCGCAGGCAAGCCAGCTCCCACACAAGCCCGGCTCCTACAGGACGAACGGTGTTGCTTTTAGTGCTGCAGGATTTTCTCGAGGAAGTGCTGCGCACGCTCGGAGCGGGCGCTGATGTCGCCGAAGAACTCTTCTTTCGGGCAGTCTTCGATGATCTTGCCGGCGTCCATGAAGATCACGCGGTCGGCCACTTTGCGCGCAAAGCCCATTTCGTGGGTCACGCACATCATGGTCATGCCTTCGTGGGCCAGTTGCACCATCACGTCGAGCACTTCGTTGACCATTTCCGGGTCCAGCGCCGAAGTCGGTTCGTCAAACAGCATGACGATCGGGTCCATGGCCAGGGCGCGGGCAATCGCCACACGTTGCTGCTGACCGCCGGAGAGCTGGCCAGGATGCTTGTGGGCGTGTGCCGACAAGCCCACGCGTTCGAGCAGTTGCAGGCCCTTCTTGGTGGCTTCTTCCTTGCTGCGGCCCAATACCTTGATCTGCGCGATGGTCAGGTTTTCGGTGATGGTCAGGTGCGGAAACAGCTCGAAGTGCTGGAACACCATGCCCACGCGCGAACGCAGTTTTGGCAGGTTGGTCTTCGGGTCGGCGATGGAGGTGCCGTCGACGACAATGTCGCCTTTCTGGAACGGTTCCAGCGCGTTCACGCACTTGATCAGGGTGGATTTGCCCGAGCCGGACGGCCCGCACACCACGATCACTTCGCCTTTTTTAACCTCAGTGCTGCAATCGGTCAGCACCTGGAAGTCGCCATACCACTTGTTGATGTTCTTGATAGAGATCATACGGCAAACCTTTTTTGCAGACGCTTGACCAGCAGCGAGGCGGAAAAGCTGATGATGAAGTAGACGACACCGGCAAAGATCAGGAACTCGTTGGAGCGGCCGATGATGTCGCCGTTGGAGCGGGCGGAGTTGAGGAAGTCCACCAGGCCCACGGTGTAGACCAGGGAGGTGTCCTGGAACAGGATGATCGACTGTTGCAGCAGCAACGGCGTCATCTTGCGGAACGCCTGGGGCAGGATGATCAGGCGCATGGTCTGGCCGTAGGTCATGCCCATGGCTTGTGCCGCCGCCATCTGGCCCTTGGGAATCGACTGCACACCGGCTCGTACGATTTCGCAGAAGTACGCGGCCTCGAACATCATGAACGCCACGACGCAGGAGGTGAACGCACCGATCGGCGTGTCTTCGCCGGTGATCCAGCGCAGTACGAACGGCACCGCCAGGTAGAACCAGGTGATCACCAGCAGCAAGGGGATCGAGCGGAAGTAGTTCACGTAGGCGCCGGCCACGCGGGACAGCAGTTTGTTGGACGACAAGCGCATCAGGGCCAGGATGGTCCCGATGATGATGCCGCCGACCACACCCATGACCATCAGCTTCAAGGTCATGACCATGCCGTTCCACAGGCCTGGAATGGCGGGGATGATGCCGCTGAAATCGAAGTCCATTATTTGCCCCCCACGGAGATCAGGCCGGGCACTGCGACTTTCTTCTCGACCACGCGCATCAGCAGCATCAGGCTCATGTTCAAGGTGAAGTAGATCAGCGTGGCCAGGGTGAAGGCTTCAAACAGGTTGGCCGAGAACTCGGCGGTCTGTTTGGTTTGCGCCAGCAGTTCCATCAAGCCGATCAAGGACGCCACGGAGGAGTTCTTGAACACGTTGAGGAATTCCGAGGTAAGCGGCGGAATGATGATGCGGTAAGCCTGGGGCAGCAGCACGTTCCAGTAGATCTGCGGCAGCTTGAAGCCCATGGCGCGCGCCGCGGATTCCTGGCCGCGTGGCAGCGCCTGGATACCGGTACGCACTTGCTCGCACACACGGGCGGCGGTGAACAGGCCCAGGCACACCACGACGCTCAGGTAGGCCGAGGTGGTCGGGTTCAGGTCTTGTTTGTACCAGTCCTGCAGGTTCTGCGGCAGCATGTCCGGTACCAGGAAGTACCAGATGAACAGCTGAACCAGCAGCGGCACGTTACGAAACAGTTCCACGTAGCAGGTCGCGATGCCCGATACGAGGCGGTTTGGCACAGTGCGCATGACCCCCAGAATGGAGCCCAGCAGCAAGGCGATAATCCATGCCACGACAGCGATGGCGATGGTCCAGCCCAGCCCGGAGAGGTACCAGTCGAGATAAGTCTCGCTGCCCACGCCGGTGGACTTGAAGAACACGCCCCAGTCCCAGTTGTAATTCATTAGGGTCTCCCCTCGAGATCGATCGATGTACAAGCACCCGCTTGGGGAAGATCCGTTCCCGCCTGACGTTGAACGCCAGGCACACACGATCGGCTCGAAAACCGCCAGGTCGAGTGTTCCAAGTTAAAACCAGCAGGTAATTACAGACGCCTGAGGGAGGGTTGGCTCCCTCAGGACATAAGCTTAGTCAGGTATCAGATTTTTACTTCTGGCGCTGGTTTGTCGCTAGGGTTAGCGATCAGCTCCTTGACCTTGTCGCTCATCGGGAAGTTCAGGTTCAGGCCTTTCGGTGGGATCGGGCTTTCGAACCATTTGGCGTAGATCTTGTTGATCTCGCCGGACTTGTACAGGGCGACAATGGCGTCATCCACGGCTTTCTTGAAGTCCGGGTCGCCTTTGCGAACCATGCAAGCGTAGGCTTCGAAGGACTGCGGAGTACCGGTAATGACCCAGTCGTCCGGCTTCTTGGCCTTGGCTTCTTCACCGGCCAGCAGGGCGTCGTCCATCATGAATGCAACGGCGCGGCCGCTTTCGAGCATCTGGAAGGATTCGCCGTGGTCTTTGGCGGAGATAACGTTCATGCCCATCTGCTTGTCGGCGTTCATCGCCTTGATGATGCGCTCGGACGTGGTGCCGGCGGTGGTCACGACGTTTTTGCCTTTCAGGTCGGCAAAGTCAGCGTAGGACGGCTTGCCTTCCTTGTCTTTCTTGACCAGCAGGCGGGTGCCGATTTCGAAGATGTTGACGGTGAAATCAACTTGCTGGGCGCGTTCGGTGTTGTTGGTGGTGGAGCCGCACTCCAGATCCGCGGTGCCGTTCTGGATCAACGGGATACGGGTTTGCGAGGTCACCAGGTTGTACTTGGCTTTGAGGTCGGGTTTGTTCAGGTCTTTTTTCAGTTGCTCGACAACGGCCAACTGGATGTCGTGGGAGTAGCCCACGGGTTTGCCCGAGCCATCCGCGATGTAGGAAAACGGAATGGAGCTGTCGCGGTGAGCGAGAGTGATGGTGCCGGAGTCGTTGATTTTCTTCAGTGTGCCGGTGAGTTCGGCGGCAAAAACTGGAGTGCTGATCAGAGCAGCAGCGATAGCTGCGCCCAGGATATGGGGAACGATGCGCATCAATACTTCCTCGACATTTGTTTTTTTTATGAAGCCAGCTGAACGGCTCTCTTGTAAAGCGACTGCCCCTGACGGCTCCTAAGGCGCCTCAGGCAATCGTTGAAGAGTGTAGAGCATGAGTCGTGCCATACCGAAAACAAAAGGATAACTTCATGATTTATATGGAAATTAACTTTTTGTGTCGGCAGTATTTTCGGTCGGTAGTCCGGCAAACCGAATAGGGCAGAGGTGCGCGTTCGGAAAACCGAATAGTCCGTAGGAGCGAGCTTGCTCGCGAAAAACGCAAAAACGCCGCGTTTATGCTGAATAAACGCGGCGCTCTCGGGTTTTTCGCGAGCACGCTCGCTCCTACACTGGGGCGGTCAGGCGGCTTCGATCTTGCTGCGGTTCTGCTCGACCTTGGACAAGTAGCGCTGCAGGTTTTCCTGCTCTTGCGGCGTGGTGAACAGGCCAAGCTTGGTACGGCGCCACAGCACGTCCTGCGGTTGTGTTACCCACTCTTCGGCGCACAGGTAGTCGACTTCGCGGGTATAGAGGCCGCCACCCAAGTGGTCACCCAGATCGGCGAGCGATTGCACGCCTTCCAGCAAGCGCCAAGTGCGGCTGCCGTAGGTGGTGGACCAGCGACGGGCGATCTCGCTCGGTACCCAGTCGAACTTGGCGCGGATGGCATCGGCCAGGGCTTCCGGGGAAGTCATGTGTTCGCCACCGGGCAGGCTGGCTGTGGCAGTCCAGCTTGGGCGCATCTGGGTGAAGTACGGCGCCAGTTGGGCCATGGCCGACTCAGCCAGTTTGCGATAGGTGGTCAGCTTGCCACCGAACACCGACAGGATCGGCGCTTCGCCGGTGCCGCCGGACAGCGACAGGGTGTAGTCACGCGTAATGGCCGACGGGTTGTCCGACTCGTCATTGCACAGTGGGCGCACGCCGGAGTAGGTGTGGACGATATCGTCGCGGCTCAGCTGTTTCTTGAAGTGCGCGTTGACCACTTTAAGCATGTAGTCGGTTTCACCTTCGGTGATCGCCACTGCAGCCGGGTCGCCGGTGTATTCGCGGTCGGTGGTGCCGATGATGGTCAAGTGGTTCAGGTACGGAATGGTGAAGACGATGCGTTGGTCTTCGTTTTGCAGAATATGCGCGTGAGCGCCCTCGTACAGTCTCGGCACGATCAGGTGGCTGCCCTGGATCAGACGAATGCCGTACGGTGAATCCAGCTTCAGGTCGTCCCGGATGAATTTGGCCACCCATGGGCCGGCGGCATTCACCAGGGCGCGGGCGCGGATCGAGAACAGGCTGCCGTCGGCACGTTCCATGTTCATTTCCCACATGCCGTTGCTGCGCTTGGCGCTGACGCAACGGGTCTGGGTGTGGATGTGCGCGCCTTTCTCGCGGGCAGCCATGGCGTTGAGTACCACCAGGCGGGCGTCGTCGACCCAGCAGTCGGAGTATTCAAAGCCTTTGGTGATTTCGCTTTTCAGCGGGCTGTCGGCACCGAACTTGAGGCTTTTGGAACCCGCGAGCTTTTCGCGCTTGCCCAAGTGGTCATAAAGGAACAGACCAGCACGAATCATCCAGGCCGGGCGCAGGTGCGGGCGGTGCGGCAGTACGAAGCGCATTTGCTTGACGATGTGCGGTGCCTTGGCCAGCAGTACTTCGCGTTCGGCCAATGCTTCACGCACCAGACGGAATTCGTAATGCTCCAGGTAACGCAGTCCACCGTGGATCAGCTTGCTGCTGGCCGATGAGGTGTGGCTGGCCAAGTCATCCTTTTCGCAAAGGAATACCGACAAACCGCGACCGGCTGCGTCTGCTGCAATCCCGACGCCATTGATCCCACCACCAATTACGGCTACGTCATAGACTTCGGCAAGCGGTGGAGCAGGCAAGGTGGAAGGGTTCATCGGCTGGCCTCGCGATCTTTTCGTCTTGGAATTCGAACATGAATGTTCATTTGCGAAAATGGTAGCTGATAATTGCGGGCACAGCCACCCGACTTCGATTGAAAAAACTCATCGAAGGGCGGAGAAAGGAAGAATTATGAACAAAGGTGAATGTATGGGTGTGAGTGAGGCCGTCATCGCGGGCAAGCCCGGTTCCCACATTTGATCGCATTTCAAACTGTGGGAGTCGGGCTTGCCCGCGATGACGCCTGAACAGGCGCTAAACGACTTCCAGCCGCACCTTGTGCTCATTCAGCACTTGCACCAACGCCGGCACCGGCTGCTGGTCAGTCACCAGGCAGTCCACCAGGCTGATCGGCCCCAGGCGAATCATGGCATTGCGCCCGAATTTGCTGGAGTCCGCCGCCAGGATCACCTGCCGCGCATTGGCGATGATTGCCTGGGAAACCCGCACCTCCTGGTAATCGAAGTCCAGCAGGCTGCCGTCCTCGTCGATCCCGCTGATGCCCACCAGGGCAAAGTCGACCTTGAACTGGTTGATGAAGTCGACACTGGCCTGGCCCACCACACCACCGTCACGGCGCACATTGCCGCCGGTGAGCAACACATCGAAGTCGTCCTTGGCACTGAGCATGGTGGCGACGTTGAGGTTGTTGGTGATGATTTTCAGGTGGCTGTGATTGAGCAGCGCACGGGCGATGGATTCGGTGGTGGTGCCGATGTTGATGAACAGCGAGGCATGATCGGGAATCTGCGCGGCGATGGCTTCACCGATGCGTTGCTTCTCGTCGCGCATCTGGTCGGCACGCATGGCGTACGCGGTGTTCTCGACACTGGAGTCATAGGCTGCGCCGCCGTGGTAGCGGCGCAACAGGTTGGCGTCCGCCAGCTGGTTGATATCGCGGCGGATGGTTTGCGGGGTGACAACGAATAGCTGCGCCATTTCCTCGATACTGACGTACCCGCGTTCGCGGACCAGTTCGAGGATTTGTTGTTGGCGGGGAGGCAGATTCATGGGGCGTCCTTTGGGCTGCCATACAAAAGTGGCCCATGATGACGCAGGAATCCGCTCCCTGCCAGTTACAACCTGCCGTAAGCCAGCGCTTGGCTTATTCGGCGCCTTCGTGCGGCTCCCAGTCACGGGTGCGGCTCACAGCTTTTTGCCAGCCGGCGTAGAGTTTCTCTTTGGCCGCCTCGTCCAGCTGTGGCTCGAACTCGCGCTCGATTACCGCCTTGCCGCGCAACTCGTCCAGGCTGCCCCAGAAGCCACACGCCAGGCCCGCCAGGTAGGCTGCGCCGAGGGCGGTGGTCTCGCGCATTTGCGGGCGTTCTACCTGGGTGCCGAGGATGTCGGCCTGGAATTGCATCAGGAAGTTGTTGGCAACCGCGCCGCCGTCCACGCGCAGGGCCTTGAGGCGTTCGCCCGAGTCCTGTTGCATGGCGTCGAGGACGTCGCGGGTCTGGTAGGCAATCGACTCCAGGGCTGCGCGAATAATGTGGTCTACGCGTACGCCACGGGTCAGGCCGAACAGTGCGCCACGGGCATACGGGTCCCAGTAGGGCGCGCCGAGACCGGTGAAAGCGGGTACCAGGTACACGCCGTTGCTGTCCTTGACCTTGCCGGCAAAGTATTCGGTGTCGTGGGCATCGTTGATGATCTTCAGCTCGTCACGTAGCCATTGCACGGTGGAGCCACCGTTGAAGACCGCGCCTTCCAGGGCATAGGCCACCTCACCGCGCGGGCCGCAGGCAATGGTGGTGAGCATGCCGTGCTTGGATTTCACCGCCTTGTCGCCGGTGTTCATCAGCAGGAAGCAGCCGGTGCCGTAGGTGTTCTTGGCCTGGCCCGCTTCCACGCACATCTGGCCAAACAGGGCCGCTTGCTGGTCGCCGGCAATGCCACCGATAGCGATGCCGCTCTTGGTACGGCCATAGATTTCCGACGACGACTTCACTTCAGGGAGCATTTCCCGTGGGATGTCGAGAATCTCCAGCATCTTCGCATCCCACTCCAGGGTGTGGATGTTGAAGAGCATGGTGCGCGACGCGTTGGTGTAGTCGGTGACGTGGGTCTTGCCGCCGGTAAATTTCCAGATCAGCCAGCTGTCGACGGTGCCGAACAGCAGTTCGCCATTGCGCGCACGTTCGCGGCTGCCTTCGACGTTGTCGAGGATCCACTTGAGCTTGGTGCCGGAGAAGTACGGGTCGGTCACAAGGCCCGTGGTGTCGCTGATGTATTGCTCATGGCCGTCGCGCTTGAGCTGCTGGCAGATCTCGGTACTGCGGCGGCACTGCCAGACAATAGCGTTATAGATCGGGCGGCCGGTGATCTTGTCCCAGACCACCGTGGTTTCACGCTGGTTGGTGATACCGATGGCGGCCACTTGGTCATGGTGCAGGCCGGCCTGCGCCAGCGCTTCGACCATCACCGCGCTCTGGGTGGCGAAGATTTCCATCGGGTCATGTTCAACCCAGCCAGCCTGCGGGTAGTGCTGGACGAATTCACGCTGGGCGGTACACACCACGTTGGCGTCACGATCGAAGATGATCGCCCGGGAACTGGTGGTGCCCTGATCAAGGGCAATGATGTAGTTCTTATTCTGAAGGTCGGTCATGTCAATTGCCTTGGACGAAATAAGGAAGTCAGAAATCAGCCTGGGCCGCGAAGGGCAGGGGACCAGGCTGGCGCTTTCAGGAAATACGAGTTTTGCCGTTGACAGCCGTGTCAGGTGTTTCTTCAGCGATAGCCGGTGCGGCGCTCGGCAGGTGGCGAGCAATCAGCCCGCGATAGGCCGCAGCGCCCAGGCATGCGCCGACAATCGGAGCGAAAATCGGCACCAGGAAATAAGGAATATCGCGACCGCCAGTAAAGGCCATTTCACCCCAACCGGCGAAAAAGGTCATCAGCTTGGGACCGAAATCCCGTGCCGGGTTCATCGCAAAGCCAGTCAGCGGGCCCATGGCGCTGCCGATTACGGCGATCAGCAAACCGATCAGCAGAGGTGCCAGGGGGCCGCGTGGCAGGCCGTTGTTATCATCGGTCAGAGCCATGATCACGCCCATCAGGATGGCGGTGATGACCATCTCCACCAGGAATGCCTGGGCCGTGCTCAGCAGCGCATGGGGATAGGTGGAGAACACCGACGCCAATTCCAGGCTGGCTTGGGAGCCGCGGACCATGTGGTGAGTTTGTTCGTAATCGAAAAACAGATTGCTGTAGAGCGTGTACACCAGGGCGGCGGAGCAAAAGGCGCCGGCGACCTGGGCAAGAATATAGAAGGGCAGTTTGCGCTTTTCAAAATCGGCAAAGATGCACAGGGCGATACTGACCGCCGGGTTGAGGTGAGCCCCGGAAATACCGGCACTCAGGTAGATCGCCATGCTCACGCCGCCCCCCCAGATGATACTGATTTCCCACAAGCCAAAGCTCGCACCCGCGACCTTGAGCGCGGCGACGCATCCTGTACCGAAGAAGATCAGCAGCGCGGTGCCCAGGAATTCGGCCATGCATTGGCTCGAAAGTGAAGGCTGTTGAAGAGCAGTTGTCATGGAAAACCTCAATTGTTGTTCTTGTCTTGCGCACGGCCTCAACGGGCAGTTGCACGATATTCACCACGAGAAGGATCCCCATCCTGGATCGCGGCTTACTGCGGAGTACCAGAGGATTATTCCTACGGTATTCGGAAACGAAAAAATATAGACAAGAATGACCGCTGTCAAAGGTCGAAAGTGAACCATTGGTCATTTCCGAACTATTGGTGTGGTGAATGATCATGGCCAAGGCACGTTGCTTTTGCGGTGATAGGTCTGTGCTAGAGCGTTTTAGGTAGGCTTGGCCTAGAATTGGCCATCAGTTTGCCCGCCCGGAGCCGCTATGACCCCTGCATTGGACCTGTTGAAAAAAGTTCGCGCCGAACATCGTGTGCATAGTTATGAACATGATCCCAAGGCAGCCTCGTATGGGCTGGAGGCCGCGGAAAAATTGAGCCTGGACCCGGCCCAGGTGTTCAAGACGCTGCTGGCGAGCAGTGAGAAGGGTGAATTGTTGGTGGCGGTTGTGCCGGTCGTCGGAAGTCTGGACTTGAAAGCCCTGGCTCATGCTGCGGGTGTGAAGAAAGTCGAAATGGCTGACCCGGCAGCGGCGCAGCGTTCCACGGGTTATCTGTTGGGCGGCATCAGCCCGCTGGGTCAGAAGAAGCGGCTGCGCACGTTTATCGATGAAACGGCGCAACCCTTTGCAACGATTTTTGTCAGCGCGGGCAGAAGAGGATTGGAAGTTGAATTGCCAGCGGCGGTGTTGGCTGAACACACCCAGGCCAAATTCGCACCGATCGGGCGGGCCTGATATTCATTCTTTGAAGTCTATGAGGATCAAATGTGGGAGCTGGCTTGCCTGCGATAGCATCAACGCGGTGTAACAGATAACCCGAGTTGTCTGCATCGCAGGCAAGCCAGCTCCTACCTTCCGACCCGGTTTTATCAGTGAGCGACGCTGTGGCGGCGCACGCCTGACTCAACAGCAGGAATTTGCGCCGCTGTGCTGCCGGATGCCTGGAACACCACCAAATGCTCAGCCGCCACACGAATCCCCACCTCTGCGCCCACTTGGTGATCGGCATGGCTGGGGAAAATCGACTCCAGCTGAGCGCCGGTCGGCAGCTGTAACCGGTACAGCGTTGAGGCGCCGAGGAAGGTCTTGCCGACGATCCGGGCTTTCAACGCGCTGTCCGGCGCATACACGATATCGTCCGGGCGCAGCAGCACGTCCACCGCAGCGCCGGTCGGCAAGGTGTAGGCACGGTTGCCGCGCAGGTCGCCCAGTTCAGTGCTGACCGATTCGGGCGAGTTCAGCCGACCACGGATGAAATACCCTTGGCCGATGAAACTGGCGACGTAAGGCGTCTGCGGTTCGTGATAGAGGTTGTAGGGCGTGTCCCACTGCTCAAGGCGGCCTTCCTTGAAGACCCCGACGTGATCGCTGACGGCGAAGGCCTCTTCCTGATCATGGGTTACCAGGATCGCGCTGGTGCCGCGAGCCTTGAGGATGTCGCGCACTTCATGGCTGAGCTTGCGGCGCAGTTCGCCATCGAGGTTGGAAAAGGGTTCATCCAGCAACAGCAGTTGCGGCTCCGTCGCCAGGGCCCGGGCGAGAGCGACGCGTTGTTGCTGACCACCGGAAAGCTCATGGGGGAAGCGCTTGCCCAGGTTCTTCAAGTTGACCAGTTCCAGCAACTCGGCAACTACGCGCTCTTTTTGCGGGTGCTTGCGAATGCCAAAGGCGATGTTGTCAGCCACGCTCAGGTGCGGGAACAACGCGTAGTCCTGGAACACCATGCCGATACGACGTTTTTCCGGGGCGAGGGTGAAACCGGCACGGGAGATGACTTCGCCCGCCAGGCTGATTTCGCCTTCATGCACCGGCTCAAAGCCAGCAATCGCGCGCAGGGTAGTGGTCTTGCCACACCCTGAAGAGCCGAGCAGGCAACCGATATCGCCGGCGTTGAGGTGCAGGTTGAGGTTCTGCACGACGCGCTGGTCTTGATAGCCGCATGCCAGATTGCGCAGGTTCAGCAGTAATGACTGGCTCATGCGTGGTGGTACGACGGTGGTACGAGGAATTCGAGCAAGGCTTTTTGCGCATGCAGGCGGTTCTCGGCCTGATCCCACGCGACTGAGCGCGAATCGTCGAGCAGGTCCTGGCTGATTTCTTCGCCCCGGTGGGCGGGCAGGCAGTGCATGAACAGCACGTCTGGCGCGGCCAGGTCGAGCAACGCACGGGTCACCTGGAACGGCGCGAACTGGGCCAGGCGCTTGGCGGTTTCGTCTTCCTGGCCCATGGAGGTCCAGACGTCGGTGCTGACCAGGTGCGCGCCGACCACTGCGTCTTTCGGATCGCGCAGCAGTTGCACACGGCCATCGGCCTTGGCCATGAACTCGGCGCTGGGCTCGTAGCCTTCAGGGCAGGCGATGCGCAGGTGGAAGTCGAACTGGATCGCCGCTTCTATATAGCTGTTGCACATGTTGTTGCCATCGCCGATCCAGGCCACGGTCTTGCCTTGGATCGAGCCACGGTGCTCGAGGAAGGTTTGCATGTCGGCCAGCAACTGGCAGGGGTGCAGGTCATCGGACAGGCCGTTGATCACGGGCACACGGGAGTTGGCGGCAAATTCGGTCAAGGTGCTGTGGGCGAAGGTACGGATCATCACGGCATCGAGCATGCGCGACATCACGATGGCGCAATCGCTGATCGGCTCACCACGGCCCAGTTGGGTGTCGCGCGGTGACAGGAAGATGGCCTGGCCACCCAGCTGGATCATGCCGGCTTCGAACGACAGGCGTGTGCGGGTCGAGGACTTTTCGAAAATCATCCCGAGTACCCGGTTTTTCAACGGCTCAAACAGTACACCGCGGTTACGCAGGTCTTTAAGCTCAATGCCTCGACGGATCACGCTGACCAGCTCTTCGGGCGTGCAATCCATCAGGGAGAGAAAGTGCCTTGCGCTCATCATTAACTACCTTTTGCAACAGACCGCAGATACTCAAAGCCTTGTTTATTGCGACAACGGGCGAGACCTGCGGCGAAAGCCGCACGGGGCGACGAAATAGGGGAAGACGCGATATTGACATTAAATGTCGCGTTTTACCAATAGGGCTACGGCTTTAGGGGTGTTCAAGCAGGGCGCTGGCGCGCGTTTGAAGACGATTTCCTGACAGCAGCGAGCCATTTGTACACTGGCGTCCAGGCCTTTTGCAATGCGCGGGGGCGGCTTGGGCCAGGTCGCGTCGGTTTCAGCGCCTGCTGACAAGGTTTCTGAAACATTTGCTCATGTTTAGCCATGCCCTGGCCTATGCCCGTCGATTCACAACGCGAAGGTTGCTGGCGCGCCAAGTGGTCGCGGCCCATAGTTGAGTCAAAGCCCCTATAAAAGAGACTGGCCATGACCAAGACTCTCCACCACCGTGCCTGCCACCTGTGCGAAGCCATCTGCGGCCTCACCCTGGAAACCACCCAAGCCGAAGACGGTAGCCTGACGATCACCTCGATCAAGGGCGACCCTCTGGACAGTTTCAGTCGCGGCCACATCTGCCCCAAGGCCGTGGCCCTGCAGGACATCCAGAATGACCCAGACCGCCTGCACCAACCCATGCGGCGGGTGGGCAGCGAATGGCAGCCGATTGCCTGGGATGAAGCCTTTGCCCTGGTGGCCGAGCGGCTTGCGGGTATCCAGGCGCGGCATGGGCAGAACGCGGTGGCGGTGTATCAGGGCAACCCAAGCGTGCATAACTATGGGTTGATGACCCACAGCAACTACTTTCTAGGGCTGTTGAAGACGCGCAATCGTTTTTCCGCGACCTCGGTAGACCAACTGCCTCATCACCTCACCAGTCACCTGATGTACGGCCACGGCCTGTTGTTGCCCATACCCGATATCGACCAGACCGACTTCATGTTGATCCTCGGCGGCAACCCGCTGGCTTCCAATGGCAGCATCATGACCGTGCCCGATGTGGAGAAACGCCTCAAGGCCATCCAGGCGCGGGGCGGAAAAGTGGTGGTGGTCGACCCTCGGCGCAGCGAGACGGCAGCCATCGCGGACCAGCACGTGTTCGTACGCCCCGGCGGCGATGCGGCATTGTTGTTTGGGGTGCTCAACACTTTGTTCTCCGAAGGGCTGACACGCGACAGCCATTTGCCGGTGCAAGGCCTGGATGATGTACGCAAGGCGATTGCCAGCTTCGATGCCGAGGCTATGAGCCGCCAGTGTGCGGTGCCTGCCGAGCAGATTCGCCAGTTGGCCAGGGACTTCGCCGGCGCTGACAAGGCCGTTTGTTATGGCCGCATGGGGGTCTCGACCCAAGCGTTTGGCACGCTGTGCCATTGGCTGGTGCAACTGATCAACCTGGTGACCGGCAACCTGGACCGTGTCGGCGGCGCGCTCTGCACCAGCCCTGCGGTGGACCTGGTGGCCTCCACCAGCGGCGGCCATTTCAACCGCTGGCAGAGCCGCGTGTCCGGGCGGCCGGAGTACGGCGGAGAACTGCCGGTGTCAGCCCTGGCCGAAGAAATGCTGACCGAGGGTGAAGGGCAGATCCGCGCCCTGGTGACGGTGGCCGGCAACCCGGTACTGTCCACGCCTAACGGCCGCCAATTGGAACAAGCCCTGGACGGGTTGGAGTTCATGGTCAGCATCGACCTGTATATCAACGAGACCACGCGTTATGCCGACCTGATCCTGCCGTCCACCTCGGCGCTGGAAAACGATCACTACGACACCACCTTCAATCTGTTCGCGGTACGCAATGTCACACGCTTCAATCGCGCCATCCTGCCCAAGCCTGAGGGTGCGTTGCATGACTGGGAGATCTTTGTCGGCCTGGCCAAGGCGTTTGCGGCGCACACTGGCGCGGTGCTCAAGCCCACCCTGCCACCGGCACAGATGATCGACTTCGGGCTGCGTGCGGGTGCCTATGGTGACGCATCCAGTCATAAACTGTCGGTGGCGATGTTGGCGGATCATCCCCATGGCGTCGACCTGGGGCCGCTCAAGCCCAACCTCGTGGCACGTTTGAAAACCGCGGATGGCAAGGTGCAAGCGGCACCGGCCGTGATCCTGGCAGACCTGGCGCGTTTCGCCGCGCAGCCGGTGCCGGTGGCCGACGAACTGCTATTGATTGGCAGGCGGCATGTGCGCAGCAATAATTCCTGGATGCATAACTATCACCGACTGGTGAAGGGTAAGCCACGCCATCAACTACTGATGCACCCCGATGATCTGGCTAGCCGTCAGTTGAGCGATGGCCAGCGGGTGCGGGTGAGTTCGCGTATCGGTATGGTCGAGGTGGAAGTAGCGGCCAGCACGGACATGATGCCGGGTGTGGTCAGCCTGCCTCACGGCTGGGGCCACGGTCGTCCGGGCGTGCAGATGAGCATCGCGAGCAGCCAGCCGGGGGCGAGTGCCAATGACTTGACCGACGAGCGGCAATTGGACGAGTTGTCGGGTAATGCGGCGCTCAACGGCGTACCGGTGAAGGTGGCGGCGGCCTGAGCATCCTGCTGGATTTTTGCGTTACAATGCGCCACCGTGCCGACCCGTGAGTCGCAAAGTTCCTGCAGAGGTGTTCCATGGATATCATCGAAACGATCAAAGAGCAGATTGCCAACAACACCATTCTGCTTTACATGAAGGGCGCACCTAACGCGCCTCAGTGCGGTTTCTCCGCAAAAGCGTCCCAGGCTGTGATGGCATGTGGCGAGAAGTTCGCTTACGTGGATATCCTGCAAAACCCTGAAATCCGCGCCAACCTGCCAAAGTACGCCAACTGGCCGACTTTCCCGCAGTTGTGGGTAGCCGGTGAGCTGGTTGGCGGTAGCGACATCATCACTGAAATGGCAGCTGATGGCTCGCTGCAAGCGCTGATCAAAGACGCAGCGCAAAAAGCAGCAGTCAAGACTGACGCCTAATTGGCGAGCAATAAAAAGCCCCGCTTCTCTGGTGAGAGCGGGGCTTTTTTGTGCCTGAACGCTACGGGTTATTCACCCATCTGCGATTGCAGGTAATTCTCCAGGCTGACCTTGTCGATCAGGCCCAACTGGGTTTCAAGCCAGTCGATATGCTCTTCCTGATCTTCCAGGATATCTTCCAACAGTTCACGGCTGCCGAAATCGCCCTTGGTTTCGCAGTGAGCGATACCAGCCTTCAGGTCGCTGTGGCTCTTGCGCTCAAAGCCCAGGTCGCTGCTGATCATTTCCTGAGTGTGCTCGCCGATGTTCAGCTTGCCCAGGTCCTGCACGTTCGGCAGGCCTTCCAGGAACAGGATGCGCTTGATCAGCGCGTCGGCGTCCTTCATGGCCTTGATCGATTCTTTGTATTCACGCTTGCCGAGCTTTTCCAGGCCCCAGTCATCGTACATGCGCGCATGCAGGAAGTACTGATTGATCGCGACCAGTTCATTGGCAAGGATTTTGTTGAGTTGCTGGATGACTGAGATGTCGCCTTTCATGACTGGGGTCCTGCCCTGTAATAGCTGTGTATAGGGCGGAGTCTGAGCGGTGAAAATCCTAGTGTCAAACCTAAGTTATTGAATAATAAATGAAAATTAATCGGAATAAGAATGTTTGTGTTCCGCGTCTTGGCGCTAACTAATTGAATTACAGGCATAAAAAAACCGGACACAAGGTCCGGCTCTTTAAAACATGCCTATCAGGCGTGTGTAAATTCTGTCGAGTAGGGGAGTGCGGCCTGGGCTGTTTGCAGCTGCGTCAGGGTTTCCCGTACCACTTGCTTGGCCAAGCAAGCACATTTGCCGCACTGGCTGGCAACGCCGGTGGTTTCACGCACTTCTTTGTAGCTGCAGCAACCTTCATAGATTGCTTCGCGGATTTGTCCGTCGGTGACGCCAGTGCAGAGGCAGACATACATAAGTGAGAACCGTCGCGGGTTTATGGCTTAAGTGCGATGGATCTTAATGTTAACGAGAATGATTGTCAAAATAGTTTCAGCAGCAATCCGGGGGGAATTGCCCGTGCGCTGACGAACGGTTTTTTCGGTGTATGATGGTCGGTCTTCACGAAGCGTGATTGCGTCATATTTCTGTCTGTTTCCACAGGCAGACTCGACCGGTCCTTTTACTTCAATCGTCACCCCTATATCAGGAGATATCCAATGAGCGTACTCGTCGGTAAACAAGCCCCGGATTTCGACGTACCAGCCGTCCTCGGCAATGGCGAAATCGTAGACAGCTTCAAACTGTCTGAAGCCATCAAAGGCAAATACGGCCTGGTGTTCTTCTACCCGCTGGACTTCACCTTCGTCTGCCCTTCGGAGCTGATCGCCCTGGACCACCGCATGGACGATTTCAAGGCGCGCAATGTTGAAGTGGTCGCGGTTTCCATCGACTCCCATTTCACCCACAACGCCTGGCGCAACACCGCCATCAACGACGGCGGCATCGGCAAAGTCAAATACACCATGGCTGCCGACATGAAGCACGACATCGCCAAGGCTTACGACGTTGAGTCCGAAGGCGGCGTGGCGTTCCGTGGCGCGTTCCTGATCGACGACAAGGGCGTTGTGCGCTCGCAGATCATCAACGACCTGCCGCTGGGCCGTAACATGGAAGAGCTGATCCGCCTGGTCGACGCGCTGCAATTCCACGAAGAGCACGGCGAAGTCTGCCCTGCCAACTGGAAAAAAGGCGACAAAGGCATGAACGCTTCGCCTGAAGGCGTAGCGGCTTACCTGACCGAGAACGCTGGCAAGCTGTAAGCCAACGTCACGGTACAAAAAAAACCGGCCTGAAAAGGCCGGTTTTTTTATGCGCGGGATTTGCCTTCAGTCGTTGAAGTCTTCCCAGCCGCCCATCTGTTTCCACCGATTGACGATGCCGCAGAACAGCTCGGCGGTCTTCTCGGTGTCGTAGCGGGCCGAGTGGGCTTCACGCCCGTCAAAGTCGATACCGGCCGCCTGGCAGGCTTTGGCCAGAACGGTCTGACCGTAGGCCAGGCCGGCAAGCGTTGCGGTGTCGAAACTGGAGAACGGATGAAACGGGTTGCGCTTCATGTCCAGCCGCGCCACGGCGGCGTTCAGGAAGCCCAGGTCGAAACTGCTGTTGTGGCCGACCAGAATCGCACGTTTGCAGCCATTGGCCTTCAACGCCTTGCGCACGCCACGGAAGATATCGGTCAGCGCCGCTTCTTCACTTACCGCCATACGCAGTGGGTGGTCGAGCTTGATCCCGGTGAATTCCAGGGCAGCGGCTTCGATATTGGCGCCTTCAAACGGCTCGACGCGGAAGAAATGAGTGTGTTCCGGGTACACAAAGCCCTGTTCGTCCATGCCGATGGTGGTCGCGGCAATTTCCAGCAAGGCATCGGTGGCGCAGTTGAAACCACCGGTTTCTACGTCGATGACGACCGGCAGATAGCCGCGAAAACGCTCGGCCATCGGATGGCGCGAGCCGCCACCGCCGTGCTCTTGTTCGTCGTCGTAATGGTCTTCACTCACTTGCTTTCCTCCAGCAGGCGCCAGCGCAGTGTTTCACCGGCGCGCAGCGGGATAACGGTCAGCTCGCCAAACGGCAGGCTGGCAGGGGCGGTCCAGTCTTCACGAACCAGGGTAATGCGGTCGGTATTCGCCGGCAGGCCGTAGAAACGCGGGCCGTTGAGGCTGGCGAAACCTTCGAGTTTGTCCAGCGCGTTACGCTGTTCGAACGCTTCGGCGTACAACTCGATGGCGGCAAACGCGGTGTAGCAGCCGGCGCAGCCGCATGCGGCTTCCTTGGCGTGCTGGGCGTGTGGCGCAGAGTCGGTGCCGAGGAAGAACTTCGGGCTGCCGCTGGTGGCGGCATCCAGCAGTGCCACCTGGTGGGTATTGCGCTTGAGGATAGGCAGGCAATAGAAATGCGGCCGAATCCCGCCCACCAGCATGTGGTTGCGGTTGTAGAGCAGGTGATGAGCGGTGATGGTCGCGCCAACGTTGGCCGACGCTTCGCTGACGAATTGCACCGCATCGGCGGTGGTGATGTGTTCAAACACCACTTTGAGCGTAGGGAACAACTCGACCACACGACGCATGTGTTCATCGATGAAGATTTTTTCGCGATCGAACACATCCACGTCGCCACGGGTGACTTCCCCGTGGATCAGCAATGGCATGCCGACCTCCGCCATGGCTTCGATCGCCGGCAGGATCTTGTCGATACTGGTTACACCGGAATCGGAGTTGGTGGTCGCACCTGCCGGGTACAGCTTGGCGGCGTGCACATAACCGCTGGCCTTGGCTTCACGAATTTCTTCAGGCTGGGTGCGGTCGGTCAGGTAGAGCACCATCAACGGTTCGAAGCGGCTGCCGGCCGGTCGTGCAGCGAGGATGCGCTGGCGATAGGCGTCGGCTTCTGCGGCATTGCGCACCGGAGGTACCAGGTTAGGCATGATGATGGCACGGCCAAACGTGCGGGCCACATCGGCCACGGTTTGGGGTAACGCAGCACCATCGCGAAGATGAATATGCCAGTCGTCGGGACGCAGCAGGGTCAGGCGGTCGGACATTGGGGATTCCAGGCGGGTCAATCTGGTGGGAATGCTACCGGAAAAGACTCTTGCAGGCACTCGCTATCAAGTTTTGCCGGATGCTACCGATATCTCCGGGTATGCCTTAACGATGTATGACGCTTTGAAGTGTTGTAGAAACCAGTGGAGCCTCCCGTGCGCCAGTATTGTCTAGCCCTGCTCAGTGTGTTCGCCAGCCTGCCTGCGGCGGCCCTCACGTTCCAGACACGTCTGGAGAATATTGAGTGGAAGGTAGAGGGCGATCAGTTCGAGTGCCGCCTGACCCAGCCGATCACCGATTTCGGTTCCGGTGAGTTCGTGCGCCGGGCCGGTGAGCAGGCAACGTTTCGTCTGAAAACCTATGGCGGCACTCTTGGCGCCGGCTCGGCAACCTTATTGGCCGCGGCCGCGCCGTGGCAGCCGGGCCGAGGTGATATCAACCTTGGGGCCGTGCGTGTCGGCAGCGGCGACGTCCTGTTCAATAGCTCCCAGGCCCAGGCCGGCCGCCTGTTCACGGGTTTGCTTGAAGGGCGCAGCCCGACCGTGCGGCATTACGGGCGTCAAGGCGGCTACTCGGAAATTCGCCTGCTGCCTGTGAAGTTCAACAAGGCGTACAACGATTATCAGGTGTGCACCACCAAGCTGCTGCCCATGAATTACGACCAGGTCAAACAGACTGAAGTGGGCTTCCCCGGTGGTGGTATTGAGCTGGACGCGGCGGCCAAGAAGAAGTTGTCGGTGATCCTGGTATTCATGAAAGCCGATCCCACGGTCAATCATGTCGAGTTGAACGGTCATTCCGACAACAGTGGCAATCGCCTGACCAACCGTGACGTCTCACGGCGCCGCGCCCTGGCGGTGATGGACTACTTCAAGGCCAACGGCATCCAGGAATCGCAAATCACGATGCGCTTCCATGGCGAAAGCTACCCCTTGGCGCCCAACACTAATGCCGCCAACCGTGCGCGTAACCGCCGTGTAAATATTCAGCTTGAGCGGGTGGCTGCCCCAGAGAAACCGGCGCCTCAGGCCACTGCGCCGAGCAACCCGGCGGCTACCTCATAAGAGGCGACCATCGGTCGCCCACTCGACATAATCTGTCGCTTTATCTTCATTTGCTGTCGCGCCCCTGTAATTTCACGGTTTTGATCGGTAGAATCGTCGCCTTTCCGTACAACCCCGTGGAGTGATGGCATGGCCGACGTAAACAAGGTCGTTCTCGCGTATTCCGGCGGCCTGGACACTTCGGTGATCCTCAAGTGGCTGCAGGATACTTATAACTGTGAAGTGGTGACCTTCACCGCTGACCTGGGTCAGGGTGAAGAGGTCGAACCTGCACGTGCCAAGGCGCAAGCCATGGGCGTGAAAGAGATCTACATTGACGACCTGCGCGAAGAGTTCGTCCGCGATTTCGTTTTCCCGATGTTTCGCGCCAACACTGTCTACGAAGGTGAGTACCTGCTGGGTACCTCCATCGCACGTCCGCTGATCGCCAAGCGCCTGATCGAGATCGCCAACGAAACGGGCGCCGACGCCATTTCTCACGGCGCCACCGGCAAGGGCAACGACCAGGTACGTTTCGAACTGGGTGCCTATGCACTCAAGCCAGGCGTTAAAGTCATTGCGCCGTGGCGTGAATGGGACCTGCTGTCCCGTGAAAAGCTGATGGATTACGCTGAAAAGCACGCTATTCCGATCGAGCGCCATGGCAAGAAGAAGTCGCCGTACTCGATGGACGCCAACCTGCTGCACATTTCCTATGAAGGCGGCGTGCTGGAAGACACCTGGACCGAGCACGAAGAAGATATGTGGAAATGGACGGTCTCCCCGGAGAACGCTCCAGACAAGGCGCAGTACCTGGAACTGACTTACCGCAACGGCGACATCGTTGCGCTGGACGGCGTTGAAATGACCCCGGCCACCGTACTGGCGACCCTGAACCGTATCGGCGGTCAGCATGGTATCGGCCGTCTCGACATCGTCGAGAACCGTTATGTGGGCATGAAGTCTCGCGGTTGCTACGAAACCCCGGGCGGCACCATCATGCTGCGTGCCCACCGCGCCATCGAGTCCATCACCCTGGACCGTGAAGTCGCCCACCTTAAAGACGAGCTGATGCCCAAGTATGCCAGCCTGATCTACACCGGTTACTGGTGGAGCCCTGAGCGTCTGATGCTGCAACAGATGATCGACGCCTCCCAGGCTCACGTGAACGGTGTCGTGCGCCTGAAGCTGTACAAGGGCAACGTGATCGTCACCGGCCGCAAGTCCGATGAGTCGCTGTTCGACTCCAACATCGCCACCTTCGAAGAAGACGGCGGCGCCTACAATCAGGCGGATGCGGCAGGCTTCATCAAGTTGAACGCACTGCGCATGCGCATTGCTGCCAACAAGGGCCGCTCGTTGTTCTGAACCGTGCGCCCGTCGTGAAAAATGGCCCCTTTTGCAAGGGGTCATTTTTTTTGCCTGGATTTTAGATGCGGTGCTGTTTATTAGCGTTTAGCGTGTGTTTAAGGATTTTCCCTAACTTGCGCAATTATTATCCAGTTTATCTTTATGTTTTTAAGGTTGAATGATTTTTTACATCTGAGGAGGAACTATGTCTGACAGAAAATTCACTCATGTAGCTGCAATGGATATGTGAGTTGTTGAATTTTCTGTAGGAATTATGGAAGTGTCGAAATATGTTAAATGGAACTAATGCGAATAGTTTTTTTGGGGCGGTTTGCTGGCGTCATTGCGACAAACAAGGGGTATTTCCTGAAAGACTTGTGCGGCACGTTTACTTTCGCGGGCTGATGGTCATGATCTTTCACTCAAAATATGTACGCGTCGAGAAAGGTCTGAAAGCAACCATAAAGCTATATGCATCTAAGTTGGCGAATTTTTGTAGGCTAATTCCTATCTTCTTGTGGGTTGGGTCTCTGCCTGCTCTTGCTCGGGGGGGAATGCTATGCCAACTAGTAATCGACTAGGCTATTGTGTTTGCTCTAAATAATTCGAACAGCGAAATTGGACTTTCTCATGAATAAAGTGCTGATCGTGGATGATCATCCCGTCATTCGTCTTGCTGTGCGCATGCTAATGGAGCGTCATGGTTATGAGGTCGTTGCCGAGACTGATAACGGTGTCGATGCGTTGCAACTTGCACGTGAACATATGCCGGATATTGTGATACTGGATATCGGAATCCCCAAGCTCGACGGCCTGGAAGTTATTTGTCGGCTGGCTTCGACCAAGCAAGCCGTCTCGTTCAAGGTGCTGGTGCTGACGTCCCAGGCGCCTGGCCATTTTTCCATGCGCTGCATGCAGGCGGGTGCCGCCGGCTATGTGTGCAAGCAGCAGGATCTGACAGAGTTGCTCAGTGCCATCAAGGCGGTGCTTTCCGGCTATAGCTATTTCCCGAACCAGGCGCTCAACTCAGTGCGGTCAACCATGGGCAATGCCAGTGAAGCCGACATGGTCGAACGCTTATCGGGACGGGAGATGATGGTGCTGCAGCAACTGGCCCGTGGCAAAACCAACAAGGAAATTGCCGATGGCATGTTCCTCAGCAACAAAACCGTCAGTACCTACAAGACGCGCTTGCTGCTCAAGCTCAATGCCAGGTCCCTCGTGGACCTGATCGAACTGGCCCAGCGCAACGGCTTGGTCTAGGAGGATATTGCCCCCCTTGAATACCCGTGTAACCGGCAGAAAAAAGCCTCCGTCAGGGAGGCTTCCGGCCGTCAACGGCTCGATCAGAGATCGAAGTCGTAATCGGCCAGCTGTTTTTGCAAGCGTCGCTCTTCCAGAAGATTGTCGATAGTGCGGCGTTTGCTTAAATTGGCCTTGGCCACCTCTGCCACAGGTGCCTCTACCACATCGTCATCCGACTCAACGAGGTCGTCTTCCACTTCCAGTTGTTCGTTGCCAGCGCTCATAAGGTCAACTCCAGGCTAAGACTGCCGTTGGGGCTCCTTATAGCGATAATCCGCGAACGGGTAAAAAAGATTTTTTCAATCGTCTGATCACAAAAACCAATGATCGCTCAATCGTCGGAGGTCTTCGCCTTGTATTCGCACAAGTCTTCGATACGGCAGCTGCCGCAGCGCGGCTTGCGGGCCTGGCAAACGTAGCGTCCGTGCAGGATCAGCCAATGGTGGGAGTCGAGCAGATAGGGCTTGGGCACGAACTTCATCAATTGCTTTTCCACCTCAACCACATTCTTGCCCCGTGCAATGCCGGTTCGGTTGCTGACGCGGAAAATGTGCGTGTCCACCGCCATGGTCAACTGCCGAAACGCCGTATTGAGCACCACGTTTGCCGTTTTGCGGCCCACGCCAGGCAAGGCTTCGAGGGCTTCGCGGGTTTGTGGTACCTCGCCTCCATGCAGCTCCAACAGCAGGCGGCACGTTTCGATCACATTCTTGGCCTTGCTGTTATACAGGCCGATGGTCTTGATGTATTCGGACAGGCCTTCCACACCCAGAGCGTAAATCGCGGCGGGTGTATTGGCCACAGGGTACAACTTCGCCGTGGCCTTGTTAACGCCAACGTCCGTGGATTGAGCCGAAAGGATCACCGCAATCAGTAATTCGAACGGTGAGGAGTAGGCCAGTTCGGTTTTCGGTTCCGGATTGTCTTCGTGAAACCTGCGGAAGATTTCCAGGCGTTTTGCGGCATTCATAGGGACAGACGTTTCCTTGCAGGCGGTCGGCGTGATGTTAGTAATACACAGCGCAGTGGGTCAGCCGTTGGCCTCGGCATCTTGCACCGTTTGCTCGGCGTCATTCAATGCAGCTTTCAAGGTTGCCAATTGATGCTCGTCAGCATGGTGATCCTGAGCCTTTTTCAACGCTGCACGGCGCATGGCCAGCTGGATTTTTGCGCGCTTGAACTCGGCGCTTTTTGTGGCCGTCTTCGGTGGCTGCGGTGAGGTGTTGGCCTCCAGTGCGGCAAGCGCCTGCTCGGATGCCTCGAACTGTCGCTGCAGCATAATCAATTGCGACTGTTGCTCAAAGGTCGGCGGATGCCCAAACGCTTTCAAGGATTTGTGCAACTGAGCGCGACTCATGGCGACGCTGCTGTTGGCCTGCTTGATCGCAGCGTCCTGAGCGGCCTGAGTGTTATCGACCGGTGCAACCTCCATCGGCGCTGCGCGCTTGGCTCGTGCCAGGCGTTCGGCGAGCTTGCAGGCTTCTTCACGTTGCAGGCGGGCGTTACGTTGTTCGAAGCGTCGCCGCGCCCGGTTGCGTTTGAGGTCGCGTGCACGCCGTTCATCATCGTTGCTGGCCAAGTCACCGACGATAGGCACAACGTCAGCAAGCGGGCGCATCTCGATACAGTCGACAGGGCAGGGCGCAACACACAGGTCGCAACCTGTGCACTCGTCGACAATCACGGTGTGCATCAGCTTGGCGGCACCCACAATGGCGTCCACCGGGCAGGCCTGGATGCATTTGGTACAACCGATGCATTCGGCTTCGCGGATATAGGCGACTTGCGCAGGCGCATCTCCACGACTGGTGTCCAGCTCCAGTACCGGCAGGCGCAGCAGTTGCGCGAGCCCGGCAATGGTATCCTGCCCACCGGGCGGGCACTTGTTGATGGCTTCGCCTTTAGCGATGCCTTCTGCGTAAGGCTTGCAACCCGGGTGCCCGCACTTGCCGCATTGAGTCTGCGGCAGCAGCGCGTCGATACGTTGAATGAGGTTCATGCTGTGATCATAGCGTGGACGCCCGGCCCAGGGAGGAGGGCAAGCTGAGAAGCCCCGCCGTAGCAACAGCGGGGCATTTTGCAGAGGTTACTTGATGCGTTGACCCGGCTTGGCACCGCTGTCCGGGCTCAGCAGGTAGATTTCTTCGCCGCCAGGGCCCGCCGCCATCACCATGCCTTCGGAAATGCCGAACTTCATTTTCCGTGGCTTGAGGTTGGCGATCATCATGGTCAGGCGGCCATCGAGCTTGGACGGGTCCGGGTAAGCGCTCTTGATGCCGGAAAACACGTTGCGCTGCTCGTCGCCGATATCCAGCGTCAGGCGCAGCAGCTTGTCGGCACCTTCCACGGCTTCGGCCTTGATGATCAGCGCCACGCGCAGATCCACGGCGGCAAAGGCGTCGAGATCGATTTCCGGGGAAATCGGGTCCTTGGCCAGCTCGCCATTGCCCGCCGGCGTGGATTGGCCGGTATCAGTCTGGCTGGCGACCAGGTCTTCTTTCGAAGCGTCGGTCATTGCCTGGACTTTCACCGGGTCAATTCGGGTCATCAAGGGCTTGAACGCGTTCAACTGATGATTGCCGAGCAAGGTGGTGTGATCGTTCCAGCTCAACGGCGGTACGTTGAGGAACGCCTCGGCATCGGCGGCCAGCAATGGCAGCACCGGCTTGAGGAAAATCACCAACTGACGGAACAGGTTGACTCCGGTGGCGCAGATCGCCTGGACTTCAGCTTCCTTGCCTTCCTGCTTGTTCAGTGACCACGGCGCCTTGTCGGCGATCCAGGCGTTGGCGCGGTCGGCCAGGCCCATGATCTCGCGCATGGCGCGGGCAAAGTCGCGGGCTTCATAAGCGTCGGCGATGCTCGGCGCGGCGGCCAGGAAGGCGTCGGTCAGTTCCGGTGCGGCGTTCTCGGCTACCAGTACACCGGCGTTGCCCTTGTGGATAAACCCGGCGCAACGGCTGGCGATGTTGACGACTTTACCCACCAGGTCCGAGTTGACCTTCTGTACGAAGTCTTCCAGGTTCAGGTCCAGGTCGTCGACGCCACGGCCCAGCTTGGACGCGTAGTAATAGCGCAGGTATTCCGGCGACAGGTGGTCCAGGTAGGTGCGCGCCTTGATAAAGGTGCCACGGGACTTGGACATTTTCTGGCCGTTGACCGTCAGGTAGCCGTGCACGGCAATACCGGTCGGCTTGCGATAGCCCGAGCCTTCAAGCATCGCTGGCCAGAACAGCGCGTGGAAGTTGACGATGTCCTTGCCGATGAAGTGGTACAGCTCGGCGGTGGAGTCCTTGCCCCAGAACGCGTCGAAGTCCAGCTCCGGGGTGCGATCGCACAGGTTCTTGAAGCTGGCCATGTAGCCGATCGGCGCGTCCAGCCAAACATAGAAATACTTGCCCGGCTCGCCCGGAATCTCGAAGCCGAAGTACGGCGCGTCGCGGGAGATGTCCCACTGCTGCAGGCCACTGTCGAGCCATTCGGAGAGTTTGTTGGCCACGGCGTCCTGCAAGGTGCCGCTGCGCGTCCAGGTTTGCAGCATTTGCTGGAAATCCGGGAGCTTGAAGAAGAAGTGCTGCGAGTCCTTGAGCACCGGAGTGGCGCCGGAGATCGCTGACTTGGGATCCTTCAAGTCGGTCGGTGCGTAGGTCGCGCCGCATTTTTCGCAGTTGTCGCCGTACTGGTCTTCGGTGCCGCATTTCGGGCAGGTGCCCTTGATGAAACGGTCGGCCAGGAACATCTTCTTTTCCGGGTCGAAATACTGGGTCACCGAACGTTGGTCGATGTGCCCGGCTTCCTTCAACCGCAGGTAGATCTGGCTCGACAGCTCGCGGTTTTCGTCCGAGTGGGTCGAATGGAAGTTATCGAAGTCCACCAGGAACTCGGCAAAGTCGGCGCTGTGTTCAGCCTGCACATTGGCGATCAGTTGTTCCGGGGTGATGCCTTCCTTTTCGGCGCGCAACATGATGGCCGAACCGTGGGCGTCGTCCGCGCAGACATAAATGCATTGATTGCCGCGATGCTTCTGGAAGCGCACCCACATATCGGTCTGGATGTACTCAAGCATATGGCCAAGATGGATCGAACCATTGGCATAGGGCAGGGCGCTGGTAACGAGGATCTTGCGTGGCTCGGACATGGGGCTCGGCTACTTGATGAAACGGAGGTCGGCCACTATAAAGCGCCGGGAAATTTATTTCACCCCGTGACGCTGTTTCAGTATCTTGCGCACCTTCGAAAGCATGCCGCTCGGCGGCTGGAACGGTTAGGATAGCCGCCTGTTTCAGTCAGTCTTTTTTCGGGAGTAGCCCATGAGCGCCGTCAATCGCGCAGCGGTGGAAGCCGTTCTTCGCCAGTACACCGACCCTTATTTGAACCAGGACCCGGTCAGTGCCGGTTGTGTGCGTGCCATCGAGGTCCAGGGCGACCAGGTGTCGGTGCAGTTGCAACTGGGTTATGCCGCGGGTTTGTTCAAAAGCGGTTGGGCGCAGATGTTGCAAATGGCCATCGAGGGCCTGGACGGCGTGGGTTCGGCCAAGGTCGATATCCAATGTGTGATCGCGCCGCACAAGGCCCAGGCGCAGATCCCGGGCCTGGCCAACGTCAAGAACGTGGTGGCGGTGGCGTCCGGCAAGGGCGGTGTGGGTAAATCGACCACGGCGGCCAACCTGGCCCTGGCCCTGGCGCGGGAAGGTGCGCGCGTGGGCATTCTCGATGCCGACATCTACGGGCCGAGCCAGGGCGTGATGTTCGGCATCGCCGAAGGCACGCGGCCGAAGGTGAAGGATCAAAAATGGTTTGTGCCCATCGAGTCGCTGGGTGTGGAAGTGATGTCCATGGCGTTTCTCACCGATGACAACACCCCGATGGTCTGGCGCGGGCCGATGGTCTCCGGTGCGTTGCTGCAACTGGTCACACAAACGGCTTGGGGCGACCTCGACTACCTGGTGATCGACATGCCGCCAGGCACCGGCGACATTCAGTTGACCCTTGCGCAGAAAGTTCCGGTGGCCGGTGCAGTGATTGTCACCACGCCTCAGGACCTGGCGCTGCTCGACGCCAGGAAAGGTGTGGAGATGTTCCGCAAGGTCAACATTCCGGTGCTGGGTGTTGTGGAAAACATGGCGGTGCACATCTGTTCCAACTGCGGGCATGCCGAGCATCTGTTCGGTGAAGGTGGGGGCGAGAAGCTCGCTACCCAGTATGGCGTTGAACTGTTGGCATCGTTGCCATTGGCGATGGAGATTCGCGAGCAGGCCGATGGTGGCAAACCTACCGTAGCGGCAGAGGCTGATGGGCAGATCGCGATGATCTATCAGGAATTGGCCCGTCACGTCGGTGCGCGGATTGTTTTGCAGGAAGCGACGACGCCGGCGATGCCGACCATTACCGTGAGCGACGATTGATTAGGCTTTAACGGTTACGCGAAAAGCCTGACGATCCGTGGTGCTCTCAGGTTTTTCGCGAGCGATTTCGCTCCTACAGGTGGGGCGCCAATAGGGCTTGCTGCTACTTTGCGTAATGCGCGTGTAAGCATTCGCTTACTTTTCCGTAAGTGTTTGGTTTTTTTAGCGGTTACGTACGTCTTGAATCGACGAAGCTATTATCTAACCTTTTGAAAAATAAAGATTATTTTAATTCTGGCGAGCGAAAAAGTTTGTCAGCCCGCCGTGGGGATCGCGTTGAACTTCTCTGGGAACGCTCTAACATCAGCCCTGTGTCCACGGATTGGCACAGCCATCAAGGAACGATGGTTTGAAGGAACGTCGCAGGATGCGATTCATCAGGATGATGAAAAGGAATACAGGGACTAGGGAAAAAATGTGGGCGGGTCATACCGCCCCTTTTTTTTGCCTGTAGAAAAGTGAATGCAGGCACCCGAACGCAAAAAAGGCCCTCAAGGGGCCTTTTTTTGTTGGGCAGCGGCGCTTTAGCGCTCTAGTTGCTCAATTTTGTTGGGCTTGCCATCCCATTCAGCGGCATCCGGCATCGGATCTTTGCGCTCGGTGATGTTTGGCCACACTTCGGCCAGCTCGACGTTCAATTGAATGAATTGCTCCATGCCCGCAGGCACTTCGTCCTCGGAGAAAATCGCGACGGCCGGGCATTCTGGTTCACACAGGGCGCAGTCGATGCACTCATCCGGGTGGATAACCAGGAAATTCGGGCCTTCGTAGAAGCAGTCCACCGGACAGACTTCTACGCAGTCGGTGTACTTGCACTTGATGCAGTTGTCGGTGACGACGAAGGTCATTTCTAATTTTCTCCTCAGGCGGCGGCAGCGAAACCCCTTGTGGTGGGGTTCGCGAGGTTTGAGAGCGATAGTCTGCGGACCAGGCTAAAAGCCCGCAGCATCCCAAACCGCGCGAGATTCTATCAGCTTGCAAGCGTCTGCGTTATATCCGAGTCTTCAGTGCATATAACATTTCGAGCGCTTTACGTGGCGTCAAGTCATCCAGGTCAAGTTTTGCCAACTCATCCAGCACTGGATGGGGCAAGCTGGCGAACATATCGCTCTGGTGCGGCGCGGCAGGTTTCTTGCTGGCCTTGGCAGGGCTGGCGACCACCGTTTCATGGGGCAGCGCCGTTGTTTCCAGGCGGCTGAGGTGTTTGCGGGCACGAGTGATCACCTCGTTCGGCACACCGGCCAACTGCGCCACGGCCAGACCATAACTCTGGCTCGCCGGCCCTGGCAGCACATGGTGCAGGAACACGATGCGCTCGTTGTGCTCGGTGGCATTGAGATGCACGTTGGCCACCAGCGGCTCGCTTTCCGGCAACACCGTCAGCTCGAAGTAGTGCGTGGCGAACAGCGTGTACGCACGCAGATGCGCCAAGCGTTCGGCCGCGGCCCAGGCCAGGGACAGGCCGTCGAAGGTGCTGGTGCCGCGGCCCACTTCGTCCATCAGCACCAGGCTGCGTTCGGTGGCGTTGTGCAGAATGTTGGCGGTTTCGCTCATTTCCACCATAAAGGTCGAACGGCCGCCGGCCAGGTCATCGCTGGAGCCGATCCGCGTGAAAATGCGGTCTACCAGGGACAATTCGCAACTGGCTGCCGGTACGAAGCTGCCGATATGCGCCAACAACACGATAAGCGCGGTCTGGCGCATGTAAGTGGATTTACCACCCATGTTCGGACCGGTGATCACCAACATGCGGGTATCGTCGTCCAGCGACAGGTCATTGGCGACGAACGGCGTGGTCAGCACCTGCTCTACCACCGGGTGACGACCTTGCACGATACGCATGCACGGTTCGCTGACAAACCGTGGGCAATTGAGGTCCAGGTTCAGCGCACGTTCGGCGAGGTTGCTCAATACATCCAGCTCCGCCAGGGCGGCGGCGGTGTCTTGCAACGGCGCCAGGCGGCTGATCAAGTCCTCGAGCAAGGCTTCGTAGAGCATTTTTTCCCGCGCCAGGGCGCGGCTTTTGGCTGACAGCGCCTTGTCTTCGAACTCTTTGAGCTCAGGGGTGATAAAACGCTCGGCGCCTTTGAGGGTCTGGCGACGTTGATAGTCGATAGGCGCCGACTCGGCCTGCTTGCTCGGCAGCTCGATAAAGTAACCATGCACGCGGTTGTAGCCGACCTTCAGGTTGGCCAGGCCCGTACGGGCTTTTTCGCGGGCTTCCAGGTCGATCAGGAACTGCCCGGCGTTTTCGCTCAGGGATTGCAGCTCATCCAGCTCGCTGTCGTAGCCGGTTTTCAACACGCCGCCGTCACGAATGATCGCCGGCGGGTTGTCGATAATGGCCTTTTCCAGCAGCGCCGCGAGGTCCGGGTAAGTGCCAGCGGTGACGGCAAGCTGTTGCAGGTGCGGCGTGTCCAGTTCGGTCATCGCGACTTGCAGCTGCGGCAGGGCGCTCAAGGCATCGCGCAGGCGCGCCAAGTCGCGGGGCCGCGCATTGCGCAGGCCGATCCGCGCCAGGATGCGCTCGATATCGCCAATCTCTTTCAGTTGCGGCTGCAGTTTTTCAAAGCGATAGCCGTCGAGCAGGCAGGTAATGGAAGACTGGCGCGCTTGCAGCACCGTCAAATCCCGCAGCGGACGGTTCAACCAACGGGTCAGCAAACGGCTGCCCATCGCGGTCTGGCAACGGTCCACCACCGATTGCAGGGTGTTATCACGCCCACCGGCCAGGTTGGTGTCCAGTTCCAGGTTGCGACGGCTGGCGCCATCGAGCACCACGGTATCGTCGAGACGCTCATGGCGCAGGCTGCGCAAGTGAGGCAGAGCAGTGCGCTGGGTTTCCTTGGCGTAGCTGAGCAAGCAGCCTGCGGCACCGATGGCCAGGGTCAGGGTTTCGCAACCGAAGCCTTTAAGGTCCTGCACCGAGAACTGCTGGCACAGACTTTTCAGCGCAGAGTCGCGCTCGAAATCCCACGGTGCACGACGCTTGGTCCCACGACGTTTCTCTGCCGGCAAGTCCTTGGGCCAATCATCCGGAATCAACAACTCCACCGGATTGATACGCTCAAGTTCCGCCAGCAGGTTCTCCCAGCCCTTGATCTCCAGCACGCTGAAGTTGCCGCTGGTGATATCCAGCACCGACAGGCCGAACAAACGCTCATCGCCCAACACCGCCGCAATCAGGTTGTCGCGACGCTCATCCAGCAACGCCTCATCACTCACCGTGCCCGGCGTAATAATGCGTACTACCTGACGCTCCACCGGCCCTTTACTGGTGGCCGGGTCGCCGATCTGCTCACAGATCACCACCGACTCACCCAGCTTCACCAGCTTGACCAGGTAGCCTTCCAACGAGTGGTAAGGAATCCCACACATCGGAATCGACTGCCCCGCCGACTGCCCGCGCGCGGTCAGGGTGATGTCCAGCAGCTTGGCGGCCTTCTTCGCGTCTTCATAGAAGATCTCGTAGAAGTCGCCCATGCGATAGAACATCAACTGATCAGGGTGCTGGTTTTTCAGGCGCCAGTACTGCTGCATCATCGGGGTGTGGGAGGACAGATCTGAGGAGTTTTTACTCATTGGGTAATAGGCAAATTCGTTGAAAGTGATGGGGCAAAGGGGGCGCTTGGCCCAGCATTTTTTGCGATGGCGGCAAGGTTAACACGCGAGGTCGGACCTTCGCAGGTCGCAAGCGGCCAGGTAAACCACGAAAGCGGTGCCGCCTCAAGAAACACCAACATAACCGTGGCGAGGGAGCTTGCTCCCGGTGGAGCGCGCAGCGTCCCTGGAAAATGGCTGCTACGCAGCCGAGCGGGAGCAAGCGCCCTCGCCACAGGTTAGCGGTTCAATCAGGCATTGCAGCAGCGTTAGACAATCCGGTCAGAGCCCTGAAAATCAGGGGCTGACTCACGCGCATTCATATCTCAATACGAGATAGAAACGCAGGTCGTGAATACGATCAGACTATTTGGATCTACGCCCACTGGCCGGAAACAACCCTCTGATCACCCCAAGAAACGCAGCAAACAAATTGATTGAAGTCGCCGTAGTGATGGCAATCAATACATTGTCCGAGAACGGCGCTTTACCCGAGTAATACGTCGACCACCCATTCCAAACCAAAAGAACCGCCCAGAAGATCACACCGCAGGCGGCAAACCAGAATGCACGTCCCGCATACTTCTTGCGCAGTTGCCGTTCGGCCTTTTGGTCTTTTAAGTTTTGGTTTCTTTCATCGTCGGTGCCTATGGCTTGCTCGCCACCGGCTTGGGTGTCCTGGTCAGGCCCTGCCGCGGGGGGCAGGGTGAGTTCCAGGTTGTCGAGTTCTTCACTCACGGATGCGGCTCTTTGGGTGAATGAGTGTTGCCATGTCTTCCCAGTCGATGGCAGAACCGTCGGCACCCTTGAGGGCCCAGGCTGTGCCGTCCTCGTGGGACAGGTTGGACAGTTGGGTCCCGGACCATTTGCCGTATTTGTTAATGATCCGGTCAATCAAACGATGGGTGTAGGTATCGCTCTCAGGAACCCTCGGTGTCACGAAGACAATGTCTTCGGCGTCGGGCTTCAGGTTGCTGAGCAGCGCGGTCACCGGGCGATTACCGTAGGATTTCAACTCATGGTAAAGCGACGGGATGACCGGGCCATACTGCCAGCGGGCGAAGTGGTCATCCATCAGGGGCTGGTCCCGTTCGCGCAAATGCCAGGACTGTGTATAGAACAGCAGTTTCTGCAGCTTCATCGGGGTCAGGCCCGAAACCTTGCCTTCCTTCGCGCGTTCAATGAAGGCGTTAGCAACAGCTAGCGCTGAATAAGCCATGAGCACCTCCGTCGTTGCTGGCTACGTTGTCAAAGAGTTTTATACATAGGCCTTGAGTTGTCGACATGCAAGGTGTTGATCGGCAGCAATACCAAGCTGGCAGAATAGTAGAATGCTGGGTGTATATACAGTATTTTGATTCGAATTAATTGAAAGTCGGATGTTTAATGCATAAATATGCAAATTAGCATTTGCCAACCTCAGAAACTCCCGTCACTATCCGCGTTATGCAAAAACGCAACGTTTCTATCGTCTTAAGAGAACTGCTGGATCGCGACCGGATCTCCCCCACGGAGCTCCATCGGCGCACCGGCGTGCCTCAATCCACACTGTCCCGGATCCTCAGCGGCAAGATCGTTGATCCGTCGGATAAACACATCTCGCGCATCGCCGAGTATTTTCGCGTCAGTACTGATTACCTGCGCGGGCGCGCAGCAGTGGGCGTTGTGCGCGACGATGGGCGCGACCCGATGCATTCGGAACTCAAGGACATAAGCCTGTGGGACGACGACACCCCCGTTAATGATGACGAGGTGTCGATCCCCTTTCTGCGCGAGGTTGAATTGGCTGCTGGATCAGGAAGATTCGTCATCGAGGAAAGTGAGAAGGCCAGTCTGCGGTTCGGCAAGCGCAGCCTGCGGCATAATGGTGTGCAGTTCGACCAGGCCAAATGCGTGACGGTACGTGGCAACAGTATGTTGCCGGTATTGCGCGACGGCGCCACGGTAGGGGTGAATGCCGGCAAGAGCGGCATTGGCGATATCGTGGATGGTGACCTGTATGCCATCAATCACAACGGCCAGTTGCGGGTTAAACAGCTCTACCGCCTACCTTCCGGTATTCGCCTGCGCAGCTTCAACCGTGATGAACACCCCGATGAGGACTACAGCTTCCAGGATATCCAGGATGAGCAGATCAGCATCCTCGGTCATGTTTTCTGGTGGGGCATGTACGCCCGCTAACCTCCACGCGTAAGAAGAAACCCGCCCATGTGCGGGTTTTTTTTCGTCCATAGAAAACCGGCAAAACCCAAGCCCGCCAGGCTTCGAATGCATCCGTGCATTCCTGTAGCAAAAATAAATGCATTTGTGCATTGACTGTATATGCATACATGCATATTCTTCATCTCAAGCCAGCCAACAAGGCTTGGTGGAGGCGGCAAGGATGCTGCCAAGGAAGACAAGGAAGGCACGCAACATCGGCAAGGACGCCATCGAAGCGATGACAGGGATGCCAGGCAACACCGGCAAGGATGCCGACGCTCTTTAGTTTCAACGCTTCAACAACAGGCAGCGATGAACCGGCCTTAACGGTTCAGAGGGTTGGCAACTGACCCGGGTGTGCAGCGTAAAGCACCAAAAGCAGTTATCCGGCAGACAGGGATCGTGGTCGGAAAAACATCGAGGAAAGGACCGTACCGCGCCAGTAGCGCCGAAAGTCCGAGGACATCATTACTGAAAAGCCCGGGCGACCGGGCTTTTTGGAATGCCTACCTACTCAAGCATTTGTAAATGAAATACGGACTATTTATTGCTCAGCCAGGAGGCGTGACATGACAAGTGAACAGCAAGCGTTAGCGGAGATGCCTATCTGGCTGGTCATCGTACTGGCAGTGATCGGCGGTGTATCCGGCGAGATGTGGCGGGCCGACAAGGAGGGCGCCCGCGGTTGGTCGTTGATCCGCCGCCTGGCCCTGCGTTCCGGGGCGTGCATGGTTTGCGGGGTTTCGGCTTTGATGCTGTGCTACGCCGCCGGCATGTCGATCTGGACCGCCGGCGCCATTGGTTGCCTGACCGCCATGGCCGGTGCTGACGTGGCTATCGGCCTTTACGAGCGGTGGGCGGCCAAGCGCATCGGGATCAACCAAGGCTCCCGCCAGGACCCGCAGTAATTGTTGCAAGGACGCTACTAAAATGACGCTTATCGAAAAGCCATCGCAACTGCCCCAGGGCATTGGCGCGGCGCTGCATGCAGCCCTTCCGGGCCTCAAGGTGGGGAGCCACCAGGATTTCCAGGGCGACGCTGAAAAAAAAAACGGCGTAATGGTTACGGTCGAAGGTAATGGCCCTGGCATTCGCTCTCGCGAGGGGCGCAAAGCCCACGTCTTGGCCATTTCACTCAGGGCCATGGTTGCTCCCGGTGCATTGGCGTTCGATGCCTGCGACCTGGCCAGCCAACTGATGGACCTGGTGCTGGATAACCGATGGGACCTGCCCCCGGCACAGTGCGATTTGCCCGCGAATATCGTCGCTGCGCCCGCTTTGCGCACTTCCGTAGAAACGGACTACGACACCTGGACGGTTTCCTTCACGCAAACCCTCTATCTGGGGCCGGCGTTACTCGACGATCCCACAGGCCAACCGCTATTTGCCTGTACCTGGGACGTCTCCAACATCGACGACCCAACCCAATACCAGCCACTGGCGGAGTAGCCCATGTTCGACGCGCTGTTACGCATGCAATTGGGACCGATCGTCGAACGCCTGGCAGAGATGGAGAGCCAGCTCGAAGACCTTTACCGCCGCGCTGAAAGCTTCTGCCGGATCGGAATTTGCCAGCAGGTCGATGCAGCCAGCAACACCTGCAAGGTCAGCCACGGTGATTTGCTGACCCCGGCGATCCGCTTTTTCAACCCCAGTGCCGGTGCACAAACCGAAACCCGCATTCCCACGGTGGGTGAGCAATGCCTGCTGCTCAACTACGGCGGGGGGGAGGGCGGTGTGCAATCCGTGGCCCTGTTCGGCCTTAACAGTGATCGCTTCCCGCCGGTCTCCAGCGTGGCAACGCTGACTCGGCGCCGGCATCAAGATGGCACCCAAAGCGACTATGACGACGCCAGCCACACCTTCAACTGGGTCAACGGCCCGACCAGCTTCAGCGGTTCCCGCGAACAGGTTGACGTCAAAGTCGGCGCCGCCAGCCTGACCCTCAACGCCCAAGGCATCACCCTGCAAGTCGGCGGCACCAGTCTGTTGCTGGATGCCGGCGGCGCGCACTTCAGCGGCCCGGTGGTGGACCATCAAGGACGCGTCATCAGCCCCCGATAAGGACACCCCATGCTTGGAATCGATAGGAACACCGGGGCGGCCGTCGACGACTGGCTGCAATTTGTGCAGCGCGCCACCCGAGCGCTGACCACCCCTGTGGGCACTCGGCAAAAACGCCCGTTGTACGGCTCGCTGATCCCACAGTTGCTCGGCCAGAACCTCGGCGACGACCTGTTGATCCTCGCCCAGAGCCACGCCGCGCAGGCCTTCTACAACACCCACAACGGCATCGGCGACTTCGACCCTCAGGTCATCGTCGCCACTCGCCAGGGCGCCGGCCTGCTGTTGCGGTTTGCCGGCACCTGGAAAAACCGCCAACAATCCTTCGAGGTCGTGACATGAGCATGTTGATCCCCGGCCAGAACCAACTGGCGGAACCGGCCATCATTAAGGTGGATGAGTTCGAACCGTTGCTGGCCGAATTCAAAGCGTTTGTCATCGACTATGTCGCCACCCGCGCTCCGCAAAGCGCAGCCAAACTCCAGGTCAGCCTCGACAACGAGAGCGAACTGCTGACCCTGGCCCTGGAAGCTTTTTGCGTGCGTCTGCAAACCCACGAACGCAAATACAACGCCCGCATCAAGCAGATGCTGGCGTGGTGGGCAACCGACAGTAACCTGGATGCACGCCTGGCCGATATGGGCCTTGAACGCCAAATGCTCGACCCTGGCGACCCGGCGGCGTTCCCGCCGGTGCCGCCAACCCTGGAAAGCGACGACGACGCTCGCCTGCGTTACTACTTGGCCCCCCACGCGCCGGCAGCGGGATCACGCATGCAGTATCGCCGCGAAGTGTTCACCCTCGGCGAGCGCCCGGCGGTGAAAGTACAGAGCGCGACGCCGGGTGTGGTGACGGTCACCTACACCTTCGACCCGGACGGCTACGCGGCCCAGATCAAGGACGGCAACGCCCGACGCACCGCACCGGGGGAAGTCATGGTCACCGTGCTTTCCAGGGAGGGTGACGGCACGCCATCTGCCGACTTGCTTGACGGTGTACGTCGACATTTCGCACGGCCGGATGTACGGCCCGAAACCGACCTTGTCAGCGTTCAGGGCGCACAGATTCAACCCTACAAAATTCGCGTGGTGGCCAAGATCAACGCCGGCCCGGACTCCGGGCTGACCCAAGTGGCGGCGCAGAAACTGCTGCAAGACTACGCAGAGTCCTGCCATCGCCTGGAAGGGCGGGTCGACCCCAGTTGGATCGACTACGCCATCCACAGCGCCGGCGCTGCGCAACTGCACATCCTGGAACCGCTGGCGCCGATTGTCAGCACCGCGTTCCAGGCCCCGTATTGCACGGGCGTCGAGGTGGAGGTGCGCACCCTATGAGTGAACCCAAAGCGAGTTTGCTGCCTGCCAACAGTTCACCGCTGGAAAAGGCCCTGGACCTGGGCTTCGGCACATTGATTGAGCGTGTCACGCCGCCGTTTCCGGCACTGATGAACCCGCTGCACACCCCCAGCGAATTCCTGCCTTACCTGGCCGCCGACCGTGGCGTCAGCGAATGGGATGCCGAGGCCAGCGAGGCGGAAAAGCGTCTGACCGTAGCGTTGTCCTGGCAGATCCAGCGCCAGGCCGGCACACCCAAGGCGCTGAGTCATGCGGTGGAGTCATTGGGCTTCACGCCCAATATCAGCGCCTGGTACCAGCAACGTCCGCTGGGCGTGCCTTACACCTTCGACGTGCAGGCGATCATCGGGCGCAGCTGGTCCAGCGGCGATCACAACCGGCTGATCCGCCGCATCAACGCGGCAAAAAGTGAGCGTGATCAGGCGACGATTACCATCGTGCATGAGACCGAAGGCCAGCTCGCGCTCACGCAAGTGCTCGACGCGCCTTTAAGCGACGGCGAGTTCTATCTGAACGGCGCGCTGCCGGACCTGGCGCTGGTGGCCCGACTAAACAGTGCCGGGGTTGCCCAGCACTACACCATTAACGATTACGACCTCAGGGCGCAGCCATGACAGATGAAATCACGCGCCTGGTGCGCTTCACCTCCAAAGGTTTGGATGAAGTGCTGCAGGCAAAGAACCAGGGCCTCAAAGGCGAAATCACCCACATCGGCGCCGGCACCGCACGCTACAACCCCGACGGCAGCGAAGTGGCCTTGCGTGACGAGCGCCAACGGGTGGCCATCGTTGATTACGAAGACCTGGGCGAGCGCCAACTCAGGATGGCCGCGCTGTTCGATGGCGATGGTGAGTATGAGATTGGCGAGTTCGGGTTTTACCTCGCCAGCGGGACGTTGTTGGCGGTGTATTCCGTGGCGGGGAAGTTGCTGACGTATAAAGCGGCGGCGGCGCGGGTGCTGCAGAAGTTTACGCTGGATGTCTCGCCGTTGCCGGCGGATAGCGTTACGGTGGTAGTGGGGTCTGAAAACCTCAATATTTTGCTGGTCGAAGAGCTTGCTTCTCTTTCGGCGGCAAGCGTCGACAACATGGCCCGAGGTGTAGGGGTTCTATTTCGGGTAATGGCTTTGGAAAAGAATGCGACTTAGCGACAGAGCCATTTTACTTGTCACCATGAAGCCGCTCTTTGGGCTTGATTGAAAACTCAGGGGAAATATTAATGGAATACAGGGAGTTCAAACAGTGAGTACTGAACAGCAATTGGCCGCTGTTGTAAGCGCGGCAAATAATTTGACGAACATCGTTACGAGCAAGGTCGATGATATTGATAAGGCGCTTGAAGCTTCGCGTCGAAAATATGAGGCACAGCTTGTAAGCCTGGAGCAGAGGTTGCCTAGGCTGGCGCTTACGCGAAACTTCAATATGACAGCGGATGCCACGGGAACCCTGATTGATGGGTGGGCTGTTCATCAACAGGTAACTGCTACAAAACTGCGGACGGTGACCGCGGCGGCGCACACTGCGGGGCGGCCTCAGGCGGACGTCGACTTTATGCTTCAGGTACAGGCGGATGTGCGTGAGCAATATCCAGATTTCGACATAAGCTCGACTGGATATTGGCGCACCAGTATTAACGTCTGGCAAATGAAATGGTCGGACAATCAAGGCACCCCGCAGAGCGGCATGTGGCTTGCGTTTCCTTATTCTGTTGACAGCGACAGGGCAAGCGGAGGGACGCCCGTGAGTCTGAATTCGTGTATGACTTTCGGAGCTTTTGTTCGAGTGATTGAGGGCGCTGTTTCAGGTTTTTGGAGTACACAGAGCGAAAAGGGTAAGTGGCGTTGGTGTTCTGAGGTGGTATTGCCGGCCCAGCGTTTTGGGTATTACGCGCATCTTCATCCAATGCGCAACTCCGAGGGTGGAGTTGTTGAAGTAATGCTGGCGGGCGCTTGTACGGGCGTAGTTGCCCACCCCGCTGACTGGGGAACCATGTTGGCTTTGGGTTAAGGAGAATATTGATGAAACCTGAATTTGTACCTGCTGAGCTTCACCCTTTGATCAAGTGGACGCTCATTCGTAAGTCCCGGGACGCCGACCTGGCATCTAGCGACTATGCGGCCATGCCTGATTACCCAATGGCCGACGAAGATCGCTCAGTGTTCGTGGCCTACCGTAAAGCTCTGCGCGACATCCCCGATCAGGGTGCCGACCCGGACGCGGTGGTATGGCCTGAAAAGCCCCGCTTCCTGAAGTAAGCCCCCCACCGCGAAAGCGGTTTTTTCGCCCCCCGAAAGCCCCTCCTGCAGGGGCTTTAACATTTTCCATCCCGGAGATCTCCACCCATGCCCACCCGCCAAACCTACACCGTCCTCATCCCATTCCCCACCGGCAACGGCCATTGGTCTACCGCCGGTGAGGAGCTGGAACTGCTCGACGTCGAAGCATCCGCCCTGCGCACCGCTGGCCGCCTGGAACTGACCAGCGCCCTCAACTCCACCCCCAAGAAGGCTGAATAACCATGGCAGAAGTCCTGAACTTCGAGCACAACGGCATCACTGTAAATGCCACTGAATCCCCCGAGGCCATGGGTGGCCTTGGCGATAACGTCATCGGCCTGGTCGGCACTGCACCGAATGCCCATGCGTCGATCCCGAAAAACGCGCCGTTTCGCATCAACAGCTTTACCACTCAGGCGTTGCTGGACCCTACCGGCACTGAGTCGGGAACCTTGTTCCAAGCGGTGTACCAGATCCTCAAAGTGGTGAAGGTGCCGGTCTATGTGGTCATCGTCGAAGAAGGCGCTACCCCGGCCGATACGATCAACAATGTGATCGGCGGCAACGACCCGGCCACCGGTCGCAAGCTGGGCCTGGCGGCCCTGAGCAGCGTGCCTGAAGACCTGACCATCATCGGCGCTCCAGGCTTTACCGGCACCAAGGCAGTGGCCGGTGAGTTCGCCTCCTTCGGCAAGCGCATCAAGGCCCGTGTGGTGCTGGATGGCAAGGACGCGTCCGTTGCCGATCAAGTGACCTACAGCGGCGAACTGGGCGGGGCCGACCTGGGCTTCGACCGTTGCCTGTTGGTGCACAACATGCCGTCGGTGTACTCCAAGGCCGCGAAGAAGAACGTGTTCCTGTCGCCATCCTCGCTGGCCATCGCCGCATTGGCCAAGGTCAAGCAGTGGGAAAGCCCAGGTAACCAGGTGACCTTCGCCGAGGACGTTTCCCGCGTGGTCGAGTACAACATCCTCGACACCTCCACCGAAGGCGACCTGCTCAACCGCTACGGCGTGAGCTACTACGCTCGCACCATCCTCGGCGGCTTCTCCCTGCTGGGCAACCGCTCCATCACCGGTAAGTTCATCAGCTACGTTGGCCTGGAAGATGCCATCAGCCGCAAGCTGGTCAAGGCTGGCCAGAAAGCCATGGCCAAGAACCTCACCAAGTCCTTCATGGACCAGGAGGTCAAGCGCATCAACGACTGGCTGCAAACCCTGGTGGCCGACGAAACCATCCCCGGCGGCAGCGTGTACCTGCACCCGGAGCTGAACAGCGTCGAGAAGTACAAAAACGGCACCTGGTTCATCGTCATCGACTACGGCCGCTACGCGCCGAACGAACACATGGTTTATCAACTCAACGCCCGCGATGAAATCATCGAGCAGTTCCTGGAGGACGTTCTCTAATGTTTACCAACCGAGTCAGACAGGCCATTGCGGCCACCCTTCAAGGCCTGCCGTTGTCCGCAACCGTGGAAGAGTTCACCCCGCCGAAGATCGAGTTCGACATGGAGCTTATGTCCGGCGGGCGCTTTATTGCCGAGGAAATGGCCAAGAGCGGCAAGGTGCTCAACGCCAAGCTGGTGCTGCAAGGTGCCGGCCCGGAAATCATGCTGGCCCTGGGCGTGCGCACGGGCGACGACATCTTGCTGAACGTGCGTGAAGCCGGCCAAGACCAGGACGGCAAGACCTACTTCACCTACCACACCGTGGGCGGCAAGCTCAAATCCCTGGAGGAGGCGAAGCTGAAAATGGGCGACAAGGCTACCACCACGCTGGAACTGTCCTGCCGTACCTACAACCGTCTGGAAAATGGCATTTCGGTGATCGACATCGATGTGCGCACCCAGAAGTTCGTGCTCAACGGCGTCGACATTCTTGGCGATGCCCGCCGCGCCGTGCTGATGCCTTAAGGGCCGGCGCAATCTGAAGCGAGCACGGTCAAGGTGGGAGCTGGCTTGCCTGCGATGTAGGCGACTCGGTATCCCTGGTGTATCGAGTGGATGCCATCGCAGGCAAGCCAGCTCCCACAGGGGCCATGCTCAGGTTTAGATTTTTCGCACTTTTCAATACCGTTCAACAAGGAATTGCCCCATGGCCTGGATGCCACCGTTGCACATCCTGCTGTCCCCGATCACCGCCGACACCGGTGCAATGATCGAGCAGGTTCAACTCAAACCGTTGTTCTACGCCGCGCAAAAAGACGCGCTGGCCCGGGCCGGTGATGACGAGGACGACCAGTTCTTCGAACTGGCGAAACTCGCCACCGGCCTGTCGGAAAAAGAACTCGACCAACTCAAACGCCCGGACTACGTGAGCATTGCGCAGTACGTACACGAAATGTCGACGCGCCCGGCCTCGTTCTTCCTGAACGAACAGGACGTGACGACCCACGACCAGCCTGTCCACCTGCTATTACCCCTGGAAGCCGCCGGCCGTACCCTGACCGAACTGCCCCTGGAAATGCCCGCCCTGCGCGCTACCAAGGTGATGAAAAAGCTAGCCACTAACAAAGAGCGTGCCGAGTTCATCACCGCCCATTGCACCGGCCTGATGATTCCCGATCTTGCCGGCCTGACCGTGCCCGACTGGACCGAGCTGCAGGAGCGCATCGACGATTTTTTAAACAAACCGGCGGACTTCTTTCGGAGCGCGACATCGAAGTGATCCTCGATGTAGTGCCGCTGGTTTACTCGGTAAACGAAGCGGAAATCCTCGACTGGGAAGCCGGCAAAGCATTGCGCCGCTACGACATCGCGATCAGTCGTCTTGGCGTCAAACAGGAGTAGAGCGCAATGGCAGATAGTAATCATGAAGCAGGGTCAGCCATTGCCAAGGACGGCGTGATGACTCAGGGCGCACTTCAGATGACAGGAATGCACGCTAGTCTCAAACCTATCACCCAAGCGCTGCCGAGCCCGCTTGAGGGGGCCCCGGGGAGTGCGGCGAGTTTGGCCCTGGCATTGGCCGATGCCAGCTTGCAGATCAAGCATCTGGCGGACGGGCAGGTCCGGTTGGTCGATACGCTGGAGCTGTTCAACGTCTCGTTGCTCAAGGTGATGGACGCCCGGCAAGCTCAAACTGCCGGGAACGCAGAGGGTACGAAGACCGTCGCGCCTACAGACAAGCGCACACCCTCGCAGGCGCTGGACGCCGCGATGACCGATATTGACCAACTGTTGATGTTTGCCCGGCATGAGCGCAAGGCATTGCGTGAAGCCAACCTTGCCATGGCGTCCGAGCCGGTGGTGGCTGCCAGTGGTGCCAGTGCCGTCGACCTCGCGAAGGTCGAGTATGCCGCCGCCCGTTCCGGTATCGGCAGTGATCGCAAGGACGCATCGGGCAATATCGACCCCGTTGGGCGCCGGGCAGACCTGCAGCAGTTCGCTCGCGACGCTGCGATCCTGGCGACGGCGTTCAAGATCGACGTCAAAAATGCCGGCGAAATCATGGGCGGCTGGCGCGAGTCAATGCACCTTGATCGCGCACAAGCCTTGGACCTTGCCGACGCAACAAACGTGCTGGGCACCCAGGTATCGCTCAAGGCCGAATCGGCGGATATCGGCGCTGTTGTGCAACTCCAGGGCGCTGCCGCGAAGGCTGCGGGCATGAGTCCCGAACAGGCTGCAGCGCTTTCGGCGGCGTTATTGAGCGCAGGTAACAGCAAGGTTGTTGCTGGTGCCGGGCTGGAAAAAATCAGCGCCGTCCTGGCTAAAGGCGACAACGCCTCTGCAGGGCAACGCAGTGCCTGGGCAGAGCTCAAGCTTGATCCAAAAGTACTCGCGGCGGGCATGAAACAGGACGCCCCACAGGCCGTGCTTACGGTGCTGGAGGCGCTCAAGTCGCAACCTGCCGAAAGGCAGGCGGTGCTGGCGACGCAGTTGTTCGACGGCAACCAGACGATTCTGAGCCTGGTACCGGTGATCGACAGCGTGAAACAGGCCTTTTCGCTGGTCGCAGAAAAATCCACCTACGCCACTTCGACGCTGGGCGACCAAGGTTCGGTGCTGCGTTCGGCCGAGGTTCGTGCGGACTCTACTTACGCACGTCGGCAAGCCTACGAGGCCAGTACCACGCGCTTGAGCACTGCCTCTGATACAGCGCTGGACCCCGTTGTGGATGCCAAGCTGACCGCCATGAACGGCCTGGTCAGTGGCGTGGCTTGGCTCGCGGAGGGCCTGCCCAAGGCTGCCGCTGCCGTCACCCTGGCGGGGGCGGTGCTGATCCCGGTGGTTTCCGGTGTTTTCGGTGCCGTGAAGGACAAGATTTTCGAAAAGGTCGCAGGGAAAGTGCTCGGAGAGGGGCCGGCAGCAGGGAATAAAACCACACCGCCGGGCAGCCCGCGCAACGCCCCGAGTAATGACGGGCACAACGGTAATCGCCCGTCTTCTTCCGGCCCAGGCATCTCTGGCAAAGCGGCGAAGGTGAGCAAGCTGGCCAAAGGGGTCCCCCTGGTTTTGGTGGTGGCCCAGGCCGGTGTCGAGATGACGCAAGGCGCGATGACCGGAAACCTGGGTCAAGAGGTTGGCACTAGCGTGGGCTCCATCGGCGGCGGTGTTGCCGGCGGTGTCGTCGGTGATGTGGCCGGGATGGCGATAGGCCGAGCGGTCGGCACGCTGGCGGGAGCTGTTATCGGTTCGGTTGTTCCGGGTGCCGGCACAGTGTTGGGCGGTGTGATGGGCGGCGTCGCCGGGGGCGCAATCGGTAAGGTAGTCGGTGGCGCCGTGGGCACTTTCGTGGGCAGTGACGTCGGTGCGTGGCTGGCTGAAAAAGTGATGGGGACGGGCGATCGCCTGCCATCCCCCACGGAGGTCAGCAAAAACCTCAACGCCCCTCAGGCCGACAACCGCCAAATCAACTTCGCCCCGCAAATCACCATCACCGCGCCTGAGCAAGCCAGCCATCACCAGCTGGCGGCGCTCGTGGTGCAACAGATCGAAGCGCAATTTACCCCGCTGTCGATGGACAACCTGCTGGCGACCCGACGCGGCGCAGCACTCACCGATGGAGCTGTGTGATGCGACAACAGATGGTCTTGGGTACTTTTATTTTCGGGCTGTCCCGTGGGTTCGCCTACGACACGCTTGATCGTGGTAGCAGCGGGGGCTGGGTCAGTCTCGACATCATTGCCGGCAAACCTAAATCCAGCCAGGTCGGCCAGGGGCTCGAAACGCTGGCATTGGGCGGCAAGGCTGCGCGTGCCGATGGCATGGCGCGCCTGGATGAGTTGCGCACCCTGCAGGCCCTGCGGGCGCCGTTGCCTTTGGTGGACGGGTTGGGGCGTAACTGGGGGCTATGGACCATCCAGTCGATCAGTGAAAAACAAGCCAGCGTGATCGACGACGGGACGGCCATGGTGATCAATTGGACATTGTTACTGGAGGAGTTCGTCAATGCGTAGGGTTCGAAGTATTGCCGGCGACTCGGTGAACCTGTTGCTCTACCGCGAACTGGGGCGCAGTGATGATGCCGCAGAAGAAGCGTTGTGGCGCTTGAACCCGGAGTTGGCCGAACAGTGCGCGGTACTGCCGGCGGGCGTCAGCGTGCTGGTGCCCGAATTGGACGCGCAACCGGTTGCGAGTCGGCCGGTTTCCGCCTGGGATTAAGGAGCCATCATGGCACTCGGATTTACACCTGTAGTGGAGCTATACGGAGCCAATGCCGCGTTATTCAACGAGAGGCTCTTGGAGTGGGAGCATACCGACGCAGCGGGGTTTGTATCTGATCAACTGAAGTTGACCCTCGATATCGAGGGGCTTGAAGGGCTGCCCGATTTGGGCGGCAAAATTGGCCTGCGTATTGGCTATCTGGAATCGGGCCTGGTGGATAAGGGCGTGTTCAAGATCACCCAGCGCACGCCGTCGATGTTCCCATTGCGACTGGTGCTGGTGGCCACGGCGGCACCGTTCGACGAGCACGAATTCAAACAGCGCCGCACCGCCAGCCATGGGCCGATAACCCTGGGTGCGCTGTTTCGCCAACTGACCACCCGATATGGTTTTTCACCGCGTGTGGCGCCTGAACTCGACAGTGAGCCGATCGCGCACATCGATCAGACCAATGAAAGCGACATGGCCTTTCTGACGCGCTTGGCCAAGCGCTTCGATGCGGTGGCCAAGCCTGTCGATGAGCTGTATGTACTGGGGCGCAAAGGCCAGATCAAGACGCTGTCGGGCAAGGCATTGCCGGATGTACGGTTGTCGATTACCCATGACAATCGTCCAGGTGACCGCGCGTTCATCAGCGCCAGTTTCACCGAAACCAGCCGTGCCAAATACAACGGCGCGCAAACGTCATGGTGGGACGCGGCAGCCGGAAAACAGCGTGTCGTCAAGGTGGGCATCGCACCCTTCAAAGTGGTGACACAGCGATACCAGAGCGAGGACGAAGCACGCTCGGCGGCGCAGGGAGAGATGCGGCGGGTGGGGCGCGAAGGGTTGCAGATCGATGTGGTCTGCCCGGGTAATCCTTCGCTGGCTGCTGAAGGCCTGTTGCTGCTGGATGAGTCGTGGCCGAGGTTCATGCAAGGGCGCTGGTCGATTAAAACGGTGAAATCCAGGGGCGAGCGAAAAGGTGGCTATCGGAGTACGGTCCAGGCCAGCGGTTTGTCGGTGTAGATCCTTCCTTAGAGTAAAACCCATGGTAATCACACATGCTCAGCTTCTGGGTGTAATGCCTGGAGCCCGCCTTCGCGCGGGCATTTTTTTAACCTTTCTAAATGCGGCCTTTGCGGGGCATCAGATCAATACGGCCCGTCGCGTCGCCGCCTTCCTCGCCCAAATCGGTCACGAGTCTGCCCAGTTACAGTACGTGCGCGAATTGGGTAGCGATCAATACCTGAGCAAGTACGACACCGGCAGCCTGGCCGCGCGGCTGGGCAACACCCCTGAGGCCGATGGTGATGGGCAAATGTATCGGGGCAGGGGGCTGATCCAGATCACCGGGCGCCGTAATTACATGGCGTGCAGCCAAGCTCTGTTTGGTGACGATCGTCTGCTGCGACACCCAAAATTGCTGGAGCAGCCACAGTGGGCCTGCGAATCCGCCGCCTGGTTCTGGCAAAGCAACGGCCTCAATGAGCTCGCCGACAAAGACCAGTTCACCACCATCACTCGCCGTATCAATGGTGGGCTCAACGGTCTGGACGATCGTTTGCGGTTGTGGGTGCGAGCGAAGGCGGTGCTATGCGTTTCCTAGGTGCGTTTCGCTTGGTCGGTGTGTGCCTGCTCATGGCGCTTGTTTGGCAGGTGCAGGCGTGGCGATACGGGGCGCAGCTGGAGCTGCAATCGGTCCGACATACACAGGCGCTCAGCCAACAAAGCCAGGCAATTCTTCAGCAACAACAGGCTGAACAGGCCAAACGCCTGGCCCTTGAACAGCAAATCTCTACTAGCGATCACCAACACATTCAGGAATTGAACGATGCCCTGCGTAATCAAGCGGCTCTGCGCGATCGCCTGGCCACTGCTGATGTGCGGCTGTCAGTCCTTCTCGCCACCGTCACCACTGGCTGCACAGTGCCTGCCGCCCCCAGCCCCGGCGGCGTGGTTCATGCAACCTCGCGAGCCCGACTTGACCCGGCGCATGCTCAGCGAATTATCCGCATCACCGACGACGGCGATAACGCCCTGATCGCCTTGCGTGCTTGCCAGGCCTACGTGCAGGCCGTCGCGCATTAGCGTCTTGATGCACTCTGTACCTTGCATGGTCGATGGGCTCCTGTAGGGTAGGCAAACCCCCGCCCATTCCTGGAGACGACCGTGAAGGAAATCACTCAACTGGCTGCCGAACTGGGTCGCCGTTTGCAGGTGCTCAGTGCCCACGTCACCACTGCCGAGTCCTGTACCGGCGGCGGCATCGCCGAAGCCATCACGCGGATCCCGGGCAGTTCGGCCTGGTTCGAGGCGGGCTATGTCACTTATTCCAACCGACAGAAGACCCGGCAGTTGAATGTACCGGAAAAACTGTTCGCCAAAGTCGGGGCCGTCAGCCAGGAAGTGGTGGAGGCGATGGCCCGCGGCGCGCAGGAAAAAAGCCTGGCGCGGTTTGCCGTGGCGGTCAGCGGTGTTGCCGGCCCCGATGGCGGTTCGCCGGACAAGCCGGTGGGCACCGTTTGGCTGGCTTTTGCCGTGGGCGAAGAGGTGACGGCTGAGCTTGCGCACTTCACCGGCAACCGCGACGAGGTCCGCCGACAAACGGTAAAAGCCGCGCTGGAGGGCTTGTTGCGACGAGCTGCAGCAGAAATAGACAATCAGGGGTAGGCGATCTTGGATCTTTGTGGAACAATACTGTCTACTTATACAGGTGTTGGCCGTCAGGCCTTATTGATTACGTGAGGACTTTAATGGACGACAACAAGAAGAAAGCCTTGGCTGCGGCCCTGGGTCAGATCGAACGTCAATTCGGCAAGGGTGCCGTAATGCGTATGGGCGATCACGACCGTCAGGCGATCCCGGCTATTTCCACTGGCTCTCTGGGTCTGGACATCGCGCTCGGCATTGGCGGCCTGCCAAAAGGCCGTATCGTTGAAATCTACGGTCCTGAATCTTCCGGTAAAACCACCCTGACCCTGTCGGTGATTGCCCAGGCGCAGAAAATGGGCGCCACCTGTGCGTTCGTCGACGCCGAGCACGCCCTGGATCCTGAATACGCCGGCAAGCTGGGCGTCAACGTTGATGACCTGCTGGTTTCCCAGCCGGACACCGGCGAGCAAGCCCTGGAAATCACCGACATGCTGGTGCGCTCCAACGCCATCGACGTGATCGTGGTCGACTCCGTGGCTGCCCTGGTACCCAAGGCTGAAATCGAAGGCGAAATGGGCGACATGCACGTGGGCCTGCAAGCCCGCCTGATGTCCCAGGCGCTGCGTAAAATCACCGGTAACATCAAGAACGCCAACTGCCTGGTGATCTTCATCAACCAGATCCGTATGAAGATCGGCGTGATGTTCGGTAGCCCGGAAACCACCACCGGTGGTAACGCGCTGAAGTTCTACGCTTCGGTCCGTCTGGATATCCGCCGTACTGGCGCGGTGAAGGAAGGTGACGAGGTTGTTGGTAGCGAAACCCGCGTCAAGGTCGTGAAGAACAAAGTGGCCCCGCCATTCCGTCAGGCTGAGTTCCAGATTCTCTACGGTAAGGGTATCTACCTGAACGGCGAGATGATCGACCTGGGCGTACTGCACGGTTTCGTCGAGAAGTCCGGTGCCTGGTATGCCTACAACGGCAGCAAGATCGGTCAGGGCAAGGCCAACTCGGCCAAGTTCCTGGCAGACAATCCGGATATCGCTGCCACGCTTGAGAAGCAGATCCGCGACAAGCTGCTGACCGCAGCGCCGGACGTGAAGGCGGCTGCCAACCGCGAGCCGGTAGATGAAATGGAAGAAGCCGATACTGACGTCTGAAGCAAACGATGACTGTTGTACTGGATACACTCGTCGCCGTTCGGCGCACTGCAATGGACCTGCTCGCTCGCCGCGAGCATGGTCGAGTCGAACTGACACGTAAGTTGCGTCAGCGCGGCGCAGAGCCTGAGATGATCGAAACAGCCCTCGACCGGTTGACGGAAGAAGGGCTGTTGTCGGAAGCCCGTTACCTCGAAAGCTTTGTGTCTTACCGTGCACGCTCCGGTTATGGACCTGCGCGGATTCGCGAAGAGTTGAGCCAGCGTGGACTGCAACGTGCCGATATTGACCTTGCGCTACGTGAGTGCGGTATCAGTTGGCAGTCGCAGTTGGAGGAAACCTGGCGTCGCAAGTTTGCTGGGCATCTTCCTATTGATGCCAAGGAGCGTGCGAAGCAAGGTCGCTTCTTGAGTTATCGCGGGTTTTCGATGGACATGATCAGCCGCTTATTGAGCGGTCGGGATATGGACGACTGAGCAAAAAACAAAAGGCCCACTATGAAAATAGTGGGCCTTTTTTTTTGCCTGCAAAAAATCACGCTGTTTCTGGTGTCATCCGTTGCTGTGCCTTGCCCTGGGCCTGTGCCCAGTTCTCCGGCAGGTTGATGTAATCCACCAACTCCCGCAATCGCCCCTGATCGCGACCGTTGAAATTGAACACCAAACGCGTCAAATGGCTGAACCTCGGTTCGTCATGGTCTTCGCCCGTATAGGCGAGTTGCTGGAACTCGCCACTGAGCCGCAGGCTGGCAAACGCTTGCTGCATATGGGCCAGGGCGCGGTCACTCAGTGGATGATTCATGCGCACCACAAACTCACGCTTAAGCCAACGGGTGGAGTGGAAGTTGGCGTAGAACTGGTTGATTTCGTCCACCGCCTCTTCGGCGCGGTAGACCAGGCGGACCAGTTTGAGGTCGGTGGGCAGGATGTAGCGATTGGCTTCCAGCTGGCTGCGGATGAAATCCAGGGCGCCTTGCCAGAATCCACCGCCCGGCGCATCCAGTAGCACTACCGGCACCAGCGGGCTCTTGCCGGTCTGGATCAGGGTCAGCACTTCCAATGCCTCGTCGAGGGTGCCGAAGCCGCCAGGGCACAACACCAGCGCGTCGGCTTCTTTGACGAAGAACAGCTTACGGGTAAAGAAGAAGTGGAATGACAGCAGGTTGTCGGTGCCATCAATGGTTGGGTTGGCATGCTGTTCAAAGGGCAGGGTGATATTGAACCCCAGGCTGTGCTCCAGGCCCGCGCCTTCGTGGGCTGCGGCCATGATCCCGCCACCGCCACCGGTGATGACCATCAGGTCGGAACGTGCCAACGTCGCACCCACCTCTCGGGCCAGCGCATACAGCGGGCTTTCCACTGGCGTACGCGCCGAGCCGAATACCGTGACTTTGCGCCGGCCCTTGAATTGTTCGAGCACCCGAAAGGCATGGTCCAGTTCACGGATGGCACGCAGGGTGATCTTGGCGTTCCAGCGATCACGGTCGTCCTGGGCCATGCGCAGGACGGTGAGGATCATGTCTCGATAAAGAGGGATATTCGGGCTGTTGGGGGCGATCAACTGAATTTGTGCGTCGACCTGCTGAGTGAGGTCGGTCCCGTTTTCTTCAAAATGACGAAGCAGCAAATCATTCGATTCATAAGGCATTCAATTTCTCCTTCTTTACAGGGCCTGGGTAGTCGACGAGAACGTCGCCTGGGCCACGACACTGCTTGTGTCGCGGCATGCCGCAAGAGGGCAGGCCTTTTTTTGCCCTGAAAATATGACAGAACAGCATTAAAAACTGTGGTGGGCGGGCATCTGGGATGAACTGATCATGGGCCGAAAAACCCTTGGCTGGCAACCGCTTATTGGGGGTTCATTACGCAGTTTAGTCGTTGGTGGCAAACGCAGAGGAAGCGTGCGCGCCGCTGGGAAGCGGCGCGGGAGGGTCAAGCAGAGGTTACTTTTTCTTTTTCGCCGGAGCCGGGCAATCGGCCTCTGCGAACTTGACGGAAGCCACCGGGCGATTGGTCTTGTTCTCGGTAATTTCGTAGCGCATCACTGCGCCCTTGGCCATCAGCTCGCGGTAGCCCGGGTTGGTGCACACACTGCGGCCCAGCTGGAAATACACAGCCTTGGGGTTGGCGCGCATCTGTTCGGCACGGTCAGGCAGCACGCTGAGGTGATCGATCAGTTGCATCCCTTCAACGGTGTAGGCGACTTCCAGGGTTTTTTCATCGATTTCCCGGGGCAGGTCCTTGTTGCTTTCGGCCGCGACGCTTTGCAGCTTCTTGTTCATTTGAGCCTCCAGCAGCGAGGCCGCGTGGGCGCCCATAGGCAAGACCAGCGCAAGGGCGACGGATGGGGCAACAAGGCGCAGCATGGAACGCAGCATGAAACTCTCCTGATTCGGTTACTGGTGCATAGACCAGCCACTGGGCTGTGCGTTCAGTGGCGCGCAATTATAGGTGAGCCCTTGCCACTACAGCCAGGCGTATCGCTGGTAAACTGCTGGACTTCTGTTTTTCACGAGTTTGTTCCGTGTCGATTTCTTCTACTTCGCCGCGTGCCCGATGAGTCACGCCGTCTCCCGCTTGCGTACCCAGCGTCTGGCGCGTGCCGTCAGGCCGTTTCTCAATCGGGGTTCCCGTGCTGAGCGCTGTCCCGGCTGCCGGGTCATTCCTGAGTACTGCCTGTGTGCCTGGCGGCCTCAGGTAGGAGCCAAGTCCGCCATGTGCCTGTTGATGCATGACGTAGAACCGATGAAACCCAGCAACACGGGTTGGCTGATCGCCGATGTCATACACGACACCACGGCATTCGCCTGGTCGCGTACCGAAGTCGACCCCGAGTTGCTCAGGTTGCTGGCCGACCCGCAGTGGCAACCGTACATCGTATTTCCCGGTGAATTCGTTGCGCCGCAACGGGTGGTCAGTGAAGTGCGCGTGGAGGAGGGCAAGCGCCCACTGTTCATCCTGTTGGACGGCACCTGGAGCGAAGCGCGCAAGATGTTTCGCAAAAGTCCCTATCTGGAACATTTACCGGTGCTGAGCCTGGCGCCTGAGCAGCTGTCGCGTTACAAACTACGGCGCTCCAAGCGCGATGACCATTTCTGCACCGCCGAGGTGGCGGCGCTGTGCCTGGAGCTGGCCGATGACTTGGTCGCCAGCGAAGTGCTGGATGCCTACCTCGATGTGTTCAGCACCCATTACCTGGCTGCCAAGTTCCAACTGCCACTGGATGCGGCAGACACCGTGCATACGCGCCTTGCACCCTACATCCCGGCGGGATAACCACACGACGTTTGCATGATGGCACTGTAAGCCCGCAACCCGCTAAAATCCCCACGGGCGTAGTGCTTGACCCTCCAGGCTACGCTGGGCATGCTGTGCGCCGATTGGGCGCAACCGTGAATTATCGACGTCGTTTCATGTGTTTTTGACGTTGAGCGGGCCCTGTGGCGATCGCTGCCCGGCCGTCGCCTCGTGTATTGGTGAACCCTGAACCCATCAGGGCTCCCATAAAAAACAGGATCATTTAACCAATGGCCACATACGAAATCCTGATTGCCGATGACCACCCGCTGTTTCGCAGCGCACTGCATCAGGCCGTAACCCTGGGCCTTGGCCCCGATGTACGTTTGGTCGAAGTAGCCAGCATTGCCGAACTGGAAGCCCGCCTGACTGAAAAATCCGACTGGGACCTGGTGTTGCTCGACCTGAACATGCCGGGCGCCTACGGTTTTTCCGGGCTGGTGCTGCTGCGTGGCCAATACCCGCAGATCCCCGTGGTGATGGTGTCGGCCCAGGAAGAAGCCGACGTGGTGGTGCGCTCCAAGGAGTTTGGCGCCAGCGGTTTCATTCCCAAGTCCAGCGCGATGGAAGATATCCAGAAAGCCGTGCGCACGGTGTTGGACGGCGATGTGTCCTGGCCACCCCAGGCGTTTGAAGAAATCAATGTGTCCGATGAAGCCAAGGCCGCCCGCGATGGCCTGGCCAGCTTGACGCCCCAGCAGTTCCGGGTGTTGACCATGGTTTGCGAAGGTTTGTTGAACAAGCAGATTGCCTACGAATTGAGTGTGTCGGAAGCGACCATCAAGGCCCACGTTACGGCGATTTTCCGTAAGTTGGGCGTGCGTACGCGCACTCAGGCGGCGTTGCTTTTGCAGCAACTTGAGTCTATCTCGCAACATTAAGTTACAGCCGCTTCACGCTTTTTTGACTTTGCGTGATCTAGCTTCCCCACTTCTTTGGTTCAGTTGCCTACATCTATGTCGCCTTTCAAGGGTCAAACCGGTATCAAACGTATTTTCAACGCAGGGGGCTATTCCCTGGATGGCCTGCGTGCGGCTTTCACTGGCGAGGCGGCATTCCGCCAGTTGGTGTTACTGAACGTCATCCTGATCCCCCTGAGTTTTTTCCTGCAGGTCAGTCGGGTTGAACGGGCGCTGCTGATTGCAGTGTGCCTGTTGGCGCTGATCGTCGAATTGCTCAACTCAGCGGTAGAAGCGGCCATTGACCGTATTTCCCTGGACCGCCACCCGCTGTCGAAAAACGCCAAGGATATGGGCAGCGCCGCGCAATTCGTGGCACTGACCATGATCACCCTGGTATGGGCGGTGATCCTGATCTGAGGATCACGCGATACTCGGCAGTACGATCTCGTCGCTGCGCTGCACCCCAGCGGTGAAGGCGCGGCACAGTTCGAGAAACTCGCGCATCGCCGAGGTCTGGTACTTCTGCTTGTGCCAGATGAAGTAGAACTGCCGGGCCAGGTCCAGGTCCGGGGTTTCCACCGGCACCAGGCTGCCACGGCGGAAGGCATCGCGCAGCGCCAGCCGCGAAATGCAGCCAATCCCCAACCCCGACTCCACAGCCCGCTTGATTGCCTCGGTATGTTCCAGCTCCAGGCGGATATTCAGCGCGCTGCGATGATGGCGCATGGCCTGGTCAAAGGTCAGGCGCGTGCCCGAGCCTTGTTCTCGCAGGATCCACGCTTCGTGGGTCAACTCGTCCATGGTGGCCACGCCACGCTTGGCCAAATGATGCTGGGGCGCACAGAACACCACCAGCTCATCTTCTACCCACGTCTGCACCTCGATATCCGGGTGGCTGCAGTCGCCTTCGATTAGACCCAGGTCAATTTCGTAGTGGGCAACCTGATGCACGATATGGGCAGTGTTCTGCACGTGCAGCTTTACCTGGCTCTCGGGGTGTTGCTGCATAAAGCTGCCAATCAGTAGCGTCGCCAGGTAATTGCCGATGGTCAGGGTGGCGCCGACTGCCAGGGAGCCGAAGCCGGATTTGCCGTTGAGCAGGTCTTCTATCTCCTTGGCCTGGTCCAGCAGCGCCACCGCTTGGGGTAGCAACTGATGGCCGAGGGCGTTGAGGCTCAGGCGTTTGCCGGCGCGATCGAATAATTGGCAGCTGGATTGACGCTCCAGCTCGGTAATCGAGGTGCTGGCGGCGGATTGAGATAAGGCCAGAAGGCCAGCAGCGCGCGAGACGCTTTCCTGCTGGGCGACGGCGACGAAAACTTGCAGTTGACGGAGAGTAAATCGCATATCGATATAACCGATAACCCTTATCTTAATAATCCAGTTAACAGATATTGTCGCCGCCATTAGAATGCTGTGCAATTGCGCATCCATACCTTTGGCGCAGACCCATTTCCAGGAGTCCCCCGTACATGAGCAACATGAACCACGAGCGTGTCCTCAGTGTTCATCACTGGAACGACACTCTGTTCAGCTTCAAGTGCACCCGCGATCCGGGCCTGCGCTTCGAGAACGGTCAGTTCGTGATGATCGGCCTGCAACAACCCAACGGCCGCCCGCTCATGCGCGCTTACTCCATTGCCAGCCCGAACTGGGAAGAGCATCTGGAGTTCTTCAGCATCAAGGTGCCCGATGGCCCGCTGACTTCCCAATTGCAGCATTTGAAGGAAGGCGACGAGATCATCATCAGCAAAAAACCGACGGGCACTCTGGTGCTTGACGATTTGAAGCCGGGCAAACACCTGTACCTGCTCAGCACCGGTACTGGCCTCGCTCCATTCATGAGCGTGATCCAGGACCCGGAGACCTATGAGCGTTTCGAAAAAGTGATCCTGTGCCACGGCGTGCGTTACGTCAACGAAGTTGCCTACCGCGAATTCATCACCGAGCACCTGCCGCAGAACGAGTTCTTCGGTGAGGCCCTGCGTGACAAGTTGATCTACTACCCGACCGTGACCCGCGAGCCGTTCGAAAACGAAGGCCGCCTGACCGACCTGATGCGCAGCGGCAAGCTGTTCAGCGACATCGGCCTGCCGCCAATCAATCCCGAGGACGACCGCGCCATGCTGTGCGGCAGCCCAAGCATGTTGGACGAGACCAGCGAAGTGTTGAACAGCTTTGGCCTCAAGGTTTCGCCACGGATGCGTGAGCCGGGTGACTACCTGATCGAGCGTGCGTTCGTCGAGAAGTGACTTCGGGTCACTTGTAGGAGCGAGCTTGCTCGCGAAGAACGCCAACGATAACGCTGGCATCTTGACTGAACGCGGTGCCTGCTCGTTTTTCGCGAGCAAGCTCGCTCCTACAGTCGAATGCGTTGCAAAGAAAAGCCCGCGTTGCCTGTGAAGGCAGCGCGGGCTTTTGCGTTTCTGCGAATTACTGCGCCGAAACCACTTCCAGCACACAAATCATCCCCGGCTCCGGGTAGTGCCAGCGCACATCCACATCCCAGAACCGCACACCGTATTCGCGTTCCGACGTCGGAACCTGATACGCCGGCCGCGGGTCCTGTGCCAGGCACTGTTCAATCAGCTCCACCAACGGTTCACCAAGGCGCTGTGCATGGCCTTGCGCCTGTTGCAGTGCAGCCTTGAGCCATTGCACGCCGATCAGCGCGGGCGCATCGCTGGCGATGTCGTTGGTGGCGGCATCCACGATATCGGCATAAGGCACATACGGCTTGATATCCAACACCGGCGTGCCATCGAGCAAATCTATGCCGGAAATCCACAGGCGCCCCGGTTCCACCTTGTCCAGCTTCACCACCGACTGGCCGATGCCATTGGGGCGATGGGTTGCGCGGGTGGCAAACACGCCCATGGACGTATTGCCGCCCAGGCGTGGCGGGCGCACTTTCAGGCGTGGCTTGTCTTCCAGGGCCTGATGAAACAGAAACAGCAGCCACACATGGCTGACCTGCTCCAGCCCCTGCACCGCCTCACCCTGGTCGAACGGCGCCACCAGCTCCAGCACGCCACGGGCAGCCGGTGCCAGTTGCGGTTGGCGCGGGATGGCGAACTTCTCCTTGAAACAGGAGCGTACGAAGCCGACGGGCGAGACCTGGTAACTCATGGCTTAGGCACGGACCCGCAAGGTCAGGCCCTTGAGGAAGTTGCGCAGCAACTGATCGCCACAGGTGCGGTAGTTGGTATGACCAAACTTGCGGAACAGCGCGCTCAGCTCTGGCTTGGACACCGGGAACTCCGCCGCCTTGAGGATTGCATGCATGTCGTCTTCCTTCAGTTCGAAGGCCACGCGCAGCTTTTTCAGGATGATGTTGTTGGTCACCGGGGTTTCGATCGGCTGCGGCGGGCGGCTTTCGTCCTTGCCGCGCTTGAAAATCACCAAGCCATCGAGGAAGTGAGCCATGACTTCATCCGGGCAGAACACGAAGCCTTCTTCCTCATCTTTCTTGAGGTAGGTCAGCAGGTCTTCCTTGGTCACGTCCATGCCGCCGAGCTTGATGATCTCGACCATCTTGTTGTCGCTGATGTCGAGCATGTAGCGCACGCTGCGCAGTACGTCGTTGTGAATCATGATGGGCAATCCTGGTATTCAACTGATGACACCGCCGGAATCAGGCGGTGTCGGGAAAAGGGAACGGCTTAAAACTTTTCTTTGCCGGACAGGTAACGCCATTGGCCCACTGGCACCTTGCCAATGGACACGCCGCCGATGCGGATGCGGCGGATGGCGATGACTTTCAGGCCAACGGCTTCGCAGAACAGCGCGATCACGCCGGGTTGCGGGTTTTTCATCGCAAAGCGCAGGCGGTTCTCGTTCTGCCAGCTGGCTTTGACGGCAGGCAGCTCTTTGCCTTTGTAGGTCAGGCCGTGGTTCAAGCGGTTAAGGCCGTGGGCAACCATGTCGCCTTCGACTTCCACCACGTATTCCTGCTCGATCTTGGCGGCATCGGCGGTCAACTTGCGCAGAATCTTCCAGTCTTGGGTGAACACTAGCAGGCCACTGGCCTTGGCTTGCAGGTCGGCGCTGGCGCTCAGGCGCAGAAAGTGCCCCTTGAGCGGGCGCTTGCCGAAGCGGTGCTCTTCAGAAAGGGTTTCGGCGCTGATCGAGGCCATGGCGGTTTCAGCATCCATGCCTGCGGGGGCGTGCATCAGGATGGTCACCGGCTCTGGCGCGGTGGCTTTAGCTTCCGGGTCCAGCTCGACCTTCTCGTCAGTGACCTTGAACTGCGGCTCGTCGATCACTTCGCCGTCCACCGAGACCCAGCCGCCTTCGATAAACAACTCAGCCTCCCGACGGGAGCAACCGACCAGTTCGATAAGGCGTTTGGAGAGGCGTATGGGGTCAGTCATGACAAGGGCCGTAACAAAAGGGGGCCACTATTGTACCTGCCTGGCGCCGGTTAATCCCGGCCCCATTTCAGCACATGGGCCATAACAATTACTTAACTGACACAACACGGGTTAAATGTGGGAGCTGGCTTGCCTGCGATGGCGGTATACCAGCACCGGATGGGTAGACTGACCCGACGCCTTCGCAGGCAAGCCAGCTCCCACAGTTCAGGCATTACGGGCCTGTTGCTGCTGGCGCAGACGCAGGTGCAACAACGGATAAGGCTGCCCAAGCCCATCATGGTCCGTTCGCCCGATCACCTCGAAGCCTTGCTTGAGGTAAAAACCCAGGGCCTGGGGGTTCTGTTCGTTGACGTCCAGTTCATCGGCGTTCATGTGTTCGATCGCGTAGCCCAGCAATTGCCGGCCCAGCCCCTGGCCACGGTAGCGCGGGTCGATAAACAGCATTTCCACCTTGCCCGCCGACACCCCGGCGAAGCCGGTAATGTGCTGGCGCACGTCCTTGGTGCAGATCAGCATGACCGCATCGAGATAGCGGCTCAGCACCAGGTTTTTCAACATGTCGATATAGCTGTCCGGGAGGAAGTCGTGGGTGGCGCGTACCGAGTCCTCCCAGATCTGCACCAGGCGTGCGTAGTCGCTGGTTTTAGGTGTGTGAATCACCGAATGCTGACGCATGCCCGCTGTCCCTTGCTGTATTCGGGGTTGATGGACAATACGATAGACCTAAAAAAGCCCCGCATCTTCTCAGAGGCGAGGCTTTTTTATCACCGTGCGATCAGTCGCGCTTTTCAGCCCACAAGTCGTACTCGTCGGCGTCGGTCACGGTGCACCAGACTTTGTCACCCGGCTTCAGGCCGCTGGCATCGTCGATAAATACGTTACCGTCGATTTCTGGGGCGTCGAAGAAGCAACGACCTACCGCGCCTTGCTCGTCGACTTCATCGATCAGCACTTCGATTTCCTTGCCGATGCGCAGTTGCAGGCGTGCCGAGCTGATGGCCTGCTGGTGCGCCATGAAGCGCTCCCAACGGTCTTGCTTGACGTCGTCCGGTACCACGGCCAAGTCCAGCAGGTTGGCCGGTGCACCTTCCACCGGCGAGTACTGGAAGCAACCGACGCGGTCTAGCTGCGCTTCGGTCAGCCAGTCCAACAGGTACTGGAAGTCTTCCTCGGTCTCGCCGGGGAAACCGACGATGAAGGTGGAGCGGATGATCAGCTCCGGGCAGATCTCGCGCCAGTTCTTGATGCGTGCCAGGGTCTTGTCTTCGAACGCCGGGCGTTTCATCGCCTTGAGCACTTTCGGGCTGGCGTGCTGGAACGGGATATCCAGGTACGGCAGGATCTTGCCGGCGGCCATCAACGGGATCAACTCGTCCACGTGCGGGTAAGGGTAAACATAGTGCAGGCGCACCCACACGCCCAGGCTGCTGAGGGCTTCGCACAGCTCGGTCATGCGGGTTTTCACCGGCGCGCCGTTCCAGAAACCGGTGCGGTATTTCACATCGACGCCGTAGGCGCTGGTGTCCTGGGAGATCACCAGCAGCTCCTTGACGCCAGACTTGACCAGGCGCTGGGCCTCGTCGAGAACGTCACCCACCGGGCGGCTTACCAGTTTGCCGCGCATCGACGGGATGATGCAGAAGCTGCAACTGTGGTTGCAGCCTTCGGAAATCTTCAGATACGCGTAGTGGCGTGGGGTCAGCTTGATGCCTTGAGGCGGCACCAGGTCGATCAGCGGGTTGTGATCCTGGCGTGGCGGCACCACCTCGTGCACAGCGTTGACCACCTGCTCGTACTGCTGCGGGCCGGTCACCGCCAGCACACTCGGGTGCACGTTACGGATATTGCCTTCTTCCACGCCCATGCAGCCGGTCACGATGACCTTGCCGTTTTCCTTGATGGCTTCGCCGATCACTTCCAGCGATTCGGCCTTGGCCGAGTCGATGAAGCCGCAGGTGTTGACCACCACCACATCGGCGTCCTGGTAAGTGGACACGACGTCGTAGCCTTCCATACGCAATTGCGTGAGGATGCGCTCGGAGTCGACAAGCGCCTTCGGGCAACCCAGGGAAACAAAGCCAACCTTGGGGTTGGCTTTTGCGATGGTGGTGGACATGTCTAACCTCGGTATTGAATGACGCTGCCGGTCTTGCACGACAAGGCAACGGATGGGCGCTTGGTGCGCCTCTGATCAAAAAGTGCGCAATTCTATCGGCGGGCAGCGCACTTGACCAGCTTTATGCAGGGAAATACGACGAGTGCTGCGCCGGGTAATCCCCATAGCTACTGGCGCGCGCTTAAGCCTGGGCGTCTTGTTCTGTTCGGTGCGATACCACTTTAGACATGCCCACACCTAACGCCTGGAGGACTTTAAGCAAAGTGGAGAGCTTAGGATCACCGCCGACGCCGATGGACCTGTAGAGGTTTGCTCGATTGAGTCCTGTGTTCTGCGACAAGCTGAGCATCCCACCACGAGCTTCCGCCACTCGACGGATAGCGACAAGGAAAGCGTCCTCGCCACCGGCTTCATCTATTTCCTCAAGCGCGACAGATAAATATTCGAGGGCGAATGCTTCGTCGTTGCGAAGCATTTCCATAACGCTATCTTCGTGCGGGCGGGTACGAATGGTCATTTTTGCTGCACCTTGTAAGATTTCCAGAGAGCCTTGGCCTGATCGATATCGTTCTGCTGTCTGGCCTTCGAACCACCGCCCAATAGGAAAATGATTTTTCGATCCTGGACTGCGTAATACACGCGAAACCCTGGGCCGAAGTCGAGCTTCATCTCAAAGACCCCATCACCCACTGGCTCGGTAACGCCAAAGTGACCAAGGGACGCCCCATCCACTCTGGTGGTGATTCTTGCTTTCGAACGCGTGTCCTGCACTGTATCCAGCCAAGCCTGGTAGATATCCACGCCGTTGATTGACAGTACGTGTTTCACTTCGTACATGAGGAGTGTACCTTAAAAGAGACAGTCCGATAGTTGAGTTTTTGTATCGACTGCGCGCCATGCGAATGCACGAATGACTGATCAGGTAATCCGGCCAAGGCGCTCCTGCTCACACCACCCACGCAGCACGACTGAGCCGGGCCAGGAATATACGGTTGGCCGTAAATGTGATCAATGCAGGCAAAAAGGCGCCAAAGTGCTGCTGTGCCCGCTATGACTGATTGCCTAAAACGACACCCCGTTCACTTGAACGGGGAAATACGACGAGTGCTGCGCTATGCTTCGCGCCGTTGCGCACGGGTAAAGCCCTTGGGTCAATAAAACGTCTGTTACGAGAAGTAAAACAGCGCATGCTAGGGTCAGCTTAGAAGCGCTGTTTATAAAAGACCTCAGGTCAAAGGGCAGGAGTGGTTGATGGGTCAGGCAAGTAGTCAGGCAGCAGGTGCCGAGCATTCAAAAGCCAAGCCGATTGGCATGCTGGTGGCGGCGGTCGGGGTGGTTTATGGCGATATCGGGACCAGCCCGCTCTACACCCTTAAAGAGGTGTTCAACGGCGGTTATGGGGTGCAGGTCAACCATGACGGTGTCTTGGGGATCCTGGCGCTGATCTTCTGGTCGCTGATCTGGGTGGTGTCGATCAAGTACGTATTGTTCGTGCTGCGTGCCGACAACCAGGGCGAGGGCGGCATCATGGCCCTCACCGCGTTGGCCCGGCGAGCTGCCGGGAAGCACACGAAATTGCGCAGTTTCCTGGTGGTGTGTGGCCTGTGTGGCGCGGCGTTGTTCTACGGCGACAGTATGATCACCCCGGCAATTTCGGTGTTGTCGGCCATCGAAGGCTTGGAACTGGCGTTCGACGGCCTGGAAAAATGGGTAGTGCCCATTGCCCTGGTGGTGCTGGTGGCGCTGTTCCTGATCCAGAAACACGGCACCGACCGCATCGGCAAGCTGTTTGGCCCGGTGATGGTTACCTGGTTCCTGGTATTGGGCGGCCTGGGGGTGTACGGCATTCTGCAGCAACCCGAAGTGCTCAATGCGCTGAACCCGGCATGGGGCGTGCGCTTCTTCATGGTTCACCCCGGTATTGGCGTGGCGATCCTCGGCGCGGTGGTGCTGGCATTGACCGGCGCTGAAGCGTTGTACGCCGACATGGGCCACTTTGGCCGCAAACCCATCGCCCGCGCCTGGTTCCTGCTGGTGCTGCCGGCGCTGGTGCTGAACTATTTTGGCCAGGGCGCGATGCTGCTGGGCGATCCGGAGGCGGCGCGCAACCCGTTCTACCTGCTGGCGCCGAGCTGGGCACTGGTCCCGTTGGTGGGCTTGTCCACCATGGCCACGGTGATTGCTTCCCAGGCGGTGATTTCCGGCGCGTTCTCGTTGACCCGCCAGGCAATCCAGCTGGGTTACATCCCGCGCATGCATATCCAGCACACCTCCAGTGCCGAACAGGGCCAGATCTACATTGGTGCAGTGAACTGGTCGTTGATGGTCGGCGTGATCCTGCTGGTGTTGGGTTTCGAATCCTCCGGTGCCCTGGCCTCGGCCTACGGTGTGGCGGTGACCGGCACCATGCTGATGACCACCATCCTGGTATCAGCGGTGATGCTGCTGCTGTGGAAATGGCCACCGGTGCTGGCCGTGCCGCTGTTGCTCTGCTGCCTGTTGGTGGATGGCCTGTTCTTCGCCGCCAACGCGCCGAAGATCCTCCAGGGCGGCGCCTTCCCGGTACTGGCGGGGATCGTGCTGTTCGTGCTGATGACCACCTGGAAGCGCGGCAAGCAATTGCTGGTCGGCCGTCTCGACGAGGGTGGCCTGCCGTTGCCGATCTTTATCAGCAGTATCCGCGTACAGCCGCCCCATCGCGTTCAGGGCACGGCGGTGTTCCTCACCGCGCGGCCCGACGCCGTGCCCCATGCGCTGTTGCACAACCTGCTGCATAACCAGGTGCTGCATGAGCAGGTGGTGCTGTTGACCGTGGTCTACGAAGACATTCCACGGGTGCCTGCGGCGCGACGCTTCGAGGTGGATGCCTATGGCGAAGGCTTCTTCCGGGTGATCCTGCACTTCGGGTTCACCGATGAACCGGACGTGCCTGAAGCGCTGAAACTGTGCCATCTGGATGACCTGGACTTCAGCCCGATGCGCACCACCTACTTCCTCAGCCGTGAAACGGTAATTGCCTCGCGCATCAAAGGCATGGCCCGTTGGCGTGAAGTGTTGTTTGCCTTCATGTTGAAAAACGCCAACGGCAACCTGCGGTTCTTCAAACTGCCGGTCAACCGTGTGATCGAGTTGGGCACCCAGGTCGAGATGTAAGGCGCTGCCTACCGGGAGCCGGCAATCGGCTCCCGCTTTCCTTTCTGAACCCTGTGCAAACGATGGTTGTCGACTAGGCTCTATGCACTGTTGAACAGTGCCCACAGAACCCAGAAGAGGTGCGCCATGAGTCAGCTGCTCGAACCTTATACCCTGCGCCAATTGACCCTGCTCAACCGCATCGCGGTTTCACCCATGTGCCAATACTCCAGCGACGATGGCCTGGCCAATGACTGGCACCTGGTGCACCTCGGCAGCCGGGCCGTGGGTGGCGCCGGGCTGATTTTTACCGAGGCCACGGCGGTGACCGCCGATGGCCGTATCACCGCCCAGGACCTGGGCCTGTGGAACGACACCCAGATCGAACCATTGCGGCGCATCACCCGTTTTATCGCGGCCCAGGGCGCGGTGGCTGGGATCCAGCTGGCCCATGCCGGGCGCAAGGCCAGCACCCACCGGCCATGGATCGGCAAACACGGCAGCGTCAAGCCGGAGGAGGGCGGCTGGGTGCCGGTGGGGCCCTCGCCGATTGCCTTCGACCCCAATCACACCCAGCCCAAGCCACTGGACGAAGCACAGATCCAGCAAGTAATCGCCGACTTTGTCGCCGCCGCCAGGCGCGCCTTGACCGCAGGCTTTGAGGTGGTGGAAATCCATGCCGCCCACGGGTACCTGCTGCACCAGTTTCTCTCGCCGATCAGCAACCAGCGTCAGGACCACTACGGCGGCTCCTTCGAAAACCGCATTCGCCTGGTGCTGGAAGTCACCAAGGCCGTGCGCGCCGTGTGGCCTGAGGAGTTGCCGCTGTTTGTGCGCGTGTCGGCCACCGATTGGGTGGAAGACGGTTGGAACCCGGATGAAACCGTGGAGTTGGCGCGCCGCCTGAAAGACCTCGGGGTGGATCTGATCGACGTGTCGTCCGGTGGTACCGCCGCCAATGCCGAGATTCCCACCGGCCCCGGCTACCAGACGCGCTTCGCCGAGCGCGTGCGCAAGGAATCGGGCATCGCCACCGGCACGGTCGGCATGATTACCGAACCGGCCCAGGCCGAGCACATCCTGCGTACCTGCCAGGCTGACATTATTTTTCTGGCCCGTGAACTGCTGCGCGACCCGTACTGGCCGTTGCATGCCGACGATGACCTGGGCGGACGCAAAGCCATCTGGCCGGCGCAGTACCAGCGGGCAACCCATCGGGACCAGCCGATCCATGAGTCGGATCTGCGGGATTGACCCTACTTACCTCTGTGCCAAACCCACCCTGATACGGTGGGTTTTTTCTTGCTCGCGTTTATAGGAAGGCTGATCCTTGGCGGTTGTTAAGCAGGAGAAGCTTATGCTGGTGGAACGCGCGTTAACCGAAGACGATATCCCTTTGCTGGCAGCCATCGATCGTACGGAGCTGATCCCGGCGTGCTATCGCATGGACTGCGGCGAACTGGTGTTGTATGCCACACATCATGACATGCACGGCTGGCCCGAAGGCGAGGCTGAACAGGATGCGGTGGCGCTGCGTGCCTGCCTCCAGCGCGGCGGGTGGTTATGGGGCGTATTCGACGGCCAGGTGCTGGTTGCCGCAGTGGTGGTGGACAATCGGCCGTTCCATCACCAGGGCCTGCTGATGCGGCAGCTGAAATTCCTGCATGTCAGCCACAGTGCCCGCGGTTCTGGCCTGGGCGGGCGGTTGTTGGCGCTGGCTTGCGAGCACGGCCGGCAAGTGGGGGCCCAAGCACTCTATATCTCGGCGACGGAGTCGCGTAACACTGTGGACTTTTACCTGCGCCATGGTTGCCGTCTGTTGCAGCAACCCCACGCTGAGCTTTATGCGCAAGAACCGCTAGACATTCACCTGTATCGACCCCTGCGTGAGTAATGGCTGTAGGTTTTTATTACCGCCGTTATTTTTTAAGTTAATACTCTAAAAAAATCCCACGAATGATGAGATAGTTTCTACGCTAAGGGTAAGCCCGACTCCTGGCCCAGGGAGACAGGCGGTTGGTCCGCGAAGCCGTTGCGCTTCCCGGGAGTTTGGAAATGGGCACCAGGAGTGTTTGACTGATATCAGGAGTAGCGGTCCATGGCCAAGTCCTATGGCGTAGCGGGTGCGGTGGCGTCTTTTCTGAGCCGTCGGATGTCCTTGCGGGGTCGAAGGTTGAGTTCAGATGAGATGGAGTTGCTGGTGCAATACCGGGCGCTGACCGAGAGCGATCAGGTGGCGATGCGGTATCTGATTGGTGCGATGAAAAGCGTGTCGCGGTTCTAAGCCACCTGTGATCATTCCCACGCTGCGGCGTGGGAATGATCAGGCGGTTAGTTTCAGGTGTACTTGCGCTGCTCCGGTGCTGGCGGGAAGTACTGATACAGCCAGGTTTCACTCAGGGTGCGGTCCTGGGTTCGTATAAACAGGCGCAATTCGACGGGTTCCACGCTGTCGCTGGTGGGGTACCAGTCGAACAGGATGCGATAGCCCTTGATGTTATCCAGCACCAGCACGCTGAAATCCTTCACCTCACCATGGGAACAAGTCACCACCGGCTCGATGCCGGTGCCCGCTGGCAGGCGATCCAGGCCACCGCCCTTGAAGTCTACGGCGAAACGCCGCGCCCATACCTTCGGATAATGCTCGCCGGGTGCCCAGCCTTCGGTAAAGCCGCCCATGCCCGAACGGGTCGCGTCGACCTGTGCCAGCGGCGTGCTCACCGGCGGCAGTGCGCTCCAGTACAGCTTGTAGCCGTAGTTGAGCGAATCACCCGCGGCCACGGGCTTTTTCGGGGTCCAGAAGGCCACGATATTGTCCAGGGTTTCGCCAGTGGTGGGGATTTCCAGCAAGTCGATGGAGCCTTCGCCCCAGGCCGTGGTCGGTTCAACCCACAGGCTTGGGCGTTTGCTGTACCAGTCGACGGTGTCCTGGTAGCTGGCGAACTCATGGTCGGTCTGCACCAGGCCGAAGCCTTTGGGGTTGGTGTCGGCGAACGCGTTGAATTGCAGCTTGGCCGGGTTGTTCAGGGGCCGGCAGATCCACTCGCCGTTGCCGCGCCACATGGCCAGGCGGTCCGAGTCGTGGATTTGCGGGTGGATGGTGTCGCACATGCGGCGCTCATGGGTGCCGCAGCTGAACATACTGGTCATGGGCGCGATGCCCAGTTGCTCGATGGCGGTGCGCGCATTGATGTGCGCGTCGATCGCCATCACCACTTGGTTGGCCTGGCAGTCGATATCGAAGCGGTAGGCGCCGGTGGCGCTTGGCGAGTCGAGCAGGGCGTAGACCACAAAGCGCGTGGCGTTCTTGTCCGGAGTTTCGAACCAGAACTGCGTGAAATCGGGGAATTCCTCGCGTTTTTTCGCGTAGGTATCAATCGCCAGGCCACGCGCCGAGAGGCCGTACTGGCCGGTGGAATCCACCGCACGGAAGTAGCTGGCGCCGAGAAACGACAGCACGTCATGGCGGTCCAACTCCGGCGCCTTGAACAGCTTGAAGCCGGAGAAACCCAGGTCCCCGGTCAGTTGCTGGGTGTCCACCGTGGTTTTTTCATAGTTGAACAGTGAAGGGCGAAAATGCACTTCGCGGGCTTCACGGGTCTTTGGGTCGACGCTGTGCATACGCACCGGCGTCTTGAAGCCCATGCCGACGTGGAAGAACTGCACGTCCAGTTGGCCGTTCAACTCCTTCCACAGCGAATGGTTACGGTCATAGCCGATGGCGTTGAAATTCTGCGGGGTCATGGTGGCCAGGGTCGGCGGCAGCACCTGCTTAGTGTCCTGGTAGCCACGGGTGGCCAATTGCTTGGCCTGGGCCTTGAGCGATTCGAAATCGAACGCCACGGCCTTGCCATCGGCAGCCCGATTCCCGGCCCAGGCCTGCGCGGCCAGCAGGCCACTGGCCGACAAACCGGTGTAAGCCGCAATGGCCATGGATGCTTTGAGCAAATTCCTGCGGTGCATAGAGACAACCTGTCGTGAGCAAATCCCGCGCCGTTCCTGGCACGTATCGGATCAGAAATAACGGTTCGGACATGCCTTCGGCCAAACGCAACGGACAATAAACAGACGCCGGATAGCTTAAGCGGTTCGATGAACAAGGCAAATTGATTGATGGCGGGATGATGGCGTTGCATGTGCAACAAGACATTTCCAGCATCGCAGGAGGACGTTACATCTGGAAGCACTCTAGATCGCGGCTTTTTGGCACTTAGTTTTACGCTGGAGGCCTATTGGTCCTACGAACCCAAGTGTCTGGAGGCTACGAATGAATACCCGTGGATTGCTCGATCAGTTGCTCAAGTCTGGCCAGGACATGTTGCAAAACAAGGCCGGCGGCCAACGCAAATCCAATGACAAGGGCGCCCTCGGCGGCTTGCTCAGCGGTGGCGGGCTCGGCAGCATGCTCGGCGGTGCCGGCGGCGGCGCCCTGGCGGCGGGGGCCATGGGCTTGCTGCTGGGCAATAAGAAAGCCCGCAAATTCGGCGGCAAGGCGCTCACCTACGGCGGCTTGGCCGCACTGGGTGTGATTGCCTACAGGGCTTACGGCAACTGGCAAGCCCAGCAGGCCAGCGCGCCCCAAGGCGAGCCGCAAACCATCGACCGCCTGCCGGCTGACCAGGTGGAGCAACACAGCCAGGGCATTCTCAAGGCACTGGTGGCCGCGGCCAAGGCTGATGGGCATGTGGATGAGCGCGAGCGCGCCTTGATCGAAGGCGAATTTACCAAGCTGGACAACGACCACGAGCTGCAACACTGGCTGCACGCCGAACTCAACAAGCCCCTGGACCCAACCGACGTTGCCCGCGCCGCCAGCACCCCGGAAATGGCCGCCGAAATGTACATCGCCAGCGTGATGCTGGTGGACGAAGAAAACTTCATGGAAAAAGCCTACCTGGACGAACTGGCACGCCAACTGAAACTTGAACCAGGCTTGAAGCTTGAGCTGGAAAAACAAGTACGGCTAAACGCATAAATAGGGCCACACGCCAGTCAAACCTGTGGGAGCGGGCTTGCCCGCGAATGCGGTGGGCCAGTCACTCTATTTCTGACTGACTGACTCACGCCATCGCGGCATAGGCACCAACACCGTAACCACGATGCGAAGCGAGCCGCTCTTGATCTTGCTTTTGATCTGCTTGTGATCTTGATCTCAGGCGCCCCGTTAAACCACGCTGGCCGGAATTCGACAGGGATTTGGGGGGTAAACCGGCAGGGATGCCGGTTTAGCCGCCCCGCGCCATGGATGGCGCGTGGCGGCGGCCCCCCAAATCACTGGCGGATTACGGGCACACCGAGCCTGGGCGAGGTGCCGAGTGGTGGGGCAAGAGCGTTTTGCTTACTTTTGCGCTTTTCAAAAGTGAGCCGCCGTCAGGGCGGAACCCTAAGCGGCCATTGCCGCAGGAATGGATATGTACACAATCCAGCTGTGTTGACTGTCAGGCCGCCATCGCAGGCAAGTCAGCTCCCACATTCAGATCGTGGGGGGGGCAGGTGGGTAGGCGTCGGCTGTCAGGCCGTCACGGGAGCAAGCTCCCTCGCCACAGGTCCAGCGCCGTACCAAAATTGTGTAGATAGCTGTGGCCAACGCGAGCACATCTGCATTCTGTGCACTGCACATCAAAAGCCTTGATAAAAGCGCGCAGCCGCTCAGCTATACTCCCCTCCATTTGAATGGCCCTGCGAGGAATTACTGTGAAGAACTGGACCCTGCGCCAAAGGATTTTGGCGAGCTTTGCGGTAATTATCGCGATCATGCTGCTGATGGTCGTGGTCTCGTATTCGCGCCTGCTGAAAATCGAAATCAGCGAAAACTCAGTGCGGGACGATGCGGTGCCCGGGGTGTTTTTCAGCTCCATGATTCGTAGCGCCTGGGTCGACAGCTACCTGCAGACCCAGGAGTTGGTCGGGATCCACGAGAACCAGGGCATTTCCGAAACCGACAAACAGGACTACAAGTCTTTCGAGGCTCGGCTTGAGCAACATATGGCCAGCTACGCAGGGACGATCAATATCACCCAGGATCGCACCGAATTCGATGCCTTCGAAAAACTGCACCAGAGCTACAACCAGATTCTCGCCCAGGTCTTGGCGGCCCATCAGAGCAATAACGCCGCCGAAGCACTGAGGTTGTTCAACGAGCAACTGACCCCCGCCTGGACCGCAGGCCGCATGAAGCTCAATGACATTATCAACGAAAACAAGCAGGTCGCCGACAACGCCACCGCCGCCATCGATGATGCGGTAGCGGCCGCGAAGATCAGCATGGGCGTCTCGCTGTTGCTGGCGATTCTCGCCGCCGCGCTGTGTGGCCTGTTGCTGATGCGCGCGATCATGGCGCCGATGCAGCGCATCGTTCAAATCCTCGAAGTCATGCGCACCGGCGACCTGAGCAAGCGCCTGAATCTGGAGCGCAAGGATGAATTCAACGCGGTTGAAACCGGCTTCAACGACATGATGACCGAGCTGACTGCTCTGGTGTCCCAGGCGCAGCGTTCATCGGTACAGGTCACTACCTCGGTCACCGAAATTGCCGCGACCTCCAAGCAGCAACAGGCGACCGCTACCGAAACAGCGGCCACGACCACAGAAATCGGCGCCACTTCCCGCGAAATTGCCGCCACGTCCAAGGACTTGGTCCGCACCATGACCGAGGTCTCCACCGCCGCCGACCAGGCCTCGGTGGCTGCCGGTTCTGGCCAGCAGGGCCTGGCCCGCATGGAAGAAACCATGCACTCGGTGATGGGCGCCGCCGACCTGGTCAACGCCAAGCTGGCGATCCTCAATGAGAAGGCCGGCAACATCAACCAGGTGGTAGTCACCATCGTCAAGGTGGCCGACCAGACCAACCTGTTGTCCCTCAATGCTGCGATCGAGGCTGAGAAAGCCGGTGAGTACGGGCGCGGCTTTGCCGTGGTTGCCACCGAAGTGCGCCGCCTGGCCGACCAGACCGCTGTGGCGACCTACGACATTGAGCAGATGGTGCGTGAGATCCAGTCGGCGGTGTCGGCAGGGGTGATGGGCATGGACAAATTCTCCGAGGAGGTGCGCCGCGGCATGTCTGAGGTGCAGCAAGTGGGCGAGCAACTGTCGCAGATCATCCATCAGGTACAGGCCCTGGCGCCGCGGGTGCTGATGGTCAACGAAGGCATGCAGGCCCAGGCCACCGGTGCCGAGCAGATCAACCACGCGCTGGTGCAATTGGGCGATGCCAGCAGCCAGACCGTCGAATCCCTGCGCCAGGCCAGCTTTGCCATTGATGAACTGAGCCAGGTTGCGGTCGGTCTGCGCAGCGGCGTCTCGCGTTTCAAAGTCTGATGAGCGAACTCGCGGCTAAACGCGGTGCCGTCCCGGCAGCGAAAAAGGCGTTGTTTCTGGTGTTTCGCATCGGCAACGAACGCTTTGCCCTCAAGGCTACGGAAGTGGCCGAGGTGCTGCCGCGCCTGGCGCTCAAACCTATCGCCCAAGCGCCCTTGTGGGTGGCGGGTATCTTCGCCCATCGTGGGGTGCTGGTGCCGGTCATCGACTTGAGCGCCCTGACGTTCGGCACTTCGGCCCAGGCGCGTACCAGCACGCGCCTGGTGCTGGTCAATTACCAGCCGCAGCCCTGGAGTGAGGCGCGTTGGCTGGGGCTGATTTTGGAACAGGCCACCGACACCCTGCGTTGCGACCCCGCCGAATTCCAGCCCTATGGCCTGGACAACCGGCAGGCGCCGTACCTGGGGCCGGTGCGTGAAGATGCCCAGGGCTTGATGCAGTGGATTGGCGTTGCGGATCTGTTGACCGCGCCAGTGCGCGCCTTGCTGTTTTCCGCCGAGTTGAGCCTATGAGCAATGACCCGCGGTTTTTCGCGTTTTTGAAAGAACGCATCGGCCTGGACGTCGCTTCGGTGGGCGAGGCGATTATCGAACGCGCGGTGCGCCAGCGCTGCCAGTCGTCCCAGTCGCAGTCGGCGGAGGCTTACTGGCAACACCTGCAAACCTCCCATGACGAGCAGCAGGCGCTGATCGAAGCGGTGATCGTCCCCGAGACCTGGTTTTTCCGCTATCCCGAATCCTTTGCAACCCTGGCTCGCCTGGCCCAGGCACGCTTGGCCGAGATCAACCAGATGCGCGCCCTGCGTATTCTCAGCCTGCCGTGTTCGACCGGCGAAGAACCCTATTCGATTGCCATGGCCTTGCTCGATGCGGGGTTGGCGCCCCACCAGTTCAAAGTGCAGGGCATGGATGTCAGCCCGCTGTCGGTGGAGCGCGCGCGGCGGGGCGTGTACGGCAAGAACTCGTTTCGCGGCGCCGACCTTGAGTTTCGTGACCGTCACTTCACTGAAGACGCAGGTAATTACCGCATCGCCGACCGGGTGCGCGAACAAGTGCGCCTGCAAGTCGGCAACTTGCTGGACCCGGCACTGCTGGCGAATGAGCCAACCTACGATTTTGTGTTCTGCCGCAACTTGCTGATCTACTTCGACCAGCCGACCCAGAAACAGGTCTTTGATGTGCTCAAGGCATTGACTCACGTAGACGGTGTGCTGTTTATCGGCCCGGCCGAGGGCAGCCTGCTGGGGCGTCACGGCATGCGCTCCATCGGTGTGCCGCAGTCCTTTGCCTTCAGTCGGCATGTAGAACCGGCCCCGCCGGTTGCACCTGTGGTCAAACCGACGCCCGCGCCGCTACCGCAGCGCAGGGCGGTGCCGATACCGCTCAAGCCGCGGCCGTTCAGCACCGTCAGCCCCAACGTGCCACCGGTCAAAGTGGTGACTACCGATGCCGGGGATTTGCTCAGCCAGATCGCAACCCTGGCCAACGAGGGCAAAAGTGCCGAGGCCCGAGCGGCCTGCGAACGGTATTTGAGCAGTCACCCGCCGGCCGCCCAGGTGTTTTACTGGTTGGGGCTGCTCAGCGATGTGGCTGGCAGTGCCCTGGAGGCCCAAGGGTATTACCGAAAAGCCCTGTATCTGGAACCGCAGCATCCCCAGGCCCTGATGCACCTGGCCGCGTTGCTCGAGTCCCAGGGTGACAGTGCCGGCGCGCGCCGTCTTCAGGCACGCGCCGCCCGTAGCGAGCGAGCTGACAGTGAGTCCAAACGATGAGTAGTCCTGACGCGCTCGACACCGCAGGCCTGGACCTGACGCTGACCGATACCCAAGCCATTGACGACTGTTGGAACCGCATCGGTATTCATGGCGACAAGTCCTGCCCGTTGTTGGCCGAGCATATCCACTGCCGCAATTGCTCGGTGTATTCCGCCGCCGCCACACGCCTGCTCGACCGCTACGCACTGCAACAGGACGACCATCACGCGCAGGCAACTGCCGAAGCGGATAACGAGGTGGTCACCCGTTCGCTGTTGATGTTCCGCCTCGGCGAAGAATGGCTCGGTATCGCCACCCGTTGCCTGGTGGAAGTGGCGCCGTTGCAGCCGATCCACTCGCTGCCGCACCAGCGTTCCCGAGCGCTGCTGGGCGTGGCCAACGTACGCGGGGCGCTGGTGGCGTGCCTGTCACTGGTGGAACTGTTGGGCCTGGACAGCACCAGTGCCGGCTCCAGCGGCGGGCGGATCATGCCGCGCATGCTGATCATCGCTGCCCAGGACGGCCCGGTCGTGGTGCCGGTGGATGAAGTAGACGGTATCCATGCCATCGATGAGCGCACCTTGAAGGCCGCATCGGTGTCCGGCACCCAGGCCAGCGCACGCTACACCCAAGGCGTGTTGCAGTGGAAAGGCCGCAGCCTGCGTTGGCTGGACGAAGCGCAATTGTTGTCCGCCGTGACCCGGAGCCTCGCATGACCCCCGACCAGATGCGCGATGCCTCGCTGTTGGAACTGTTCAGCCTGGAGGCTGATGCGCAGACCCAAGTGTTGAGCGCGGGCCTGCTGGCGCTGGAACGCAACCCGACCCAGGCCGACCAGCTCGAAGCCTGCATGCGCGCCGCGCATTCACTTAAAGGGGCGGCGCGGATTGTCGGTGTGGATGCCGGCGTCAGCGTGGCCCACGTCATGGAAGATTGCCTGGTCAGCGCCCAGGAAGGCCGTCTGTATCTGCAACCTGAACATATCGACGCATTACTGCAAGGCACTGATCTGCTGATGCGTATCGCCACCCCGGGCAACGATGTGGGGCCGGCGGATATCGAGGCGTACGTAGCGCTGATGGAGCGCTTGCTCGATCCCTCGCAGCCGATTGCGACGCCCGCGCCAAAACCCGAGCCCATCCCCGCGCCGCGGGTTGACGCGCTGCTGCTGGAGCCCGAGCTGGAGCCTGCGCCACCGCTCGGCAGTGACGCGCCGCGCCAGAACAAGCGCATGACCGAAGGCGGCGAGCGTGTGCTGCGGGTGACGGCTGAGCGCTTGAACAGTCTGTTGGACTTGTCCAGCAAATCCCTGGTGGAAACCCAGCGGCTCAAGCCGTACCTGGCCAGCCTGCAACGCCTCAAGCGCATTCAAAGTAACAGCTTGCGTGCGCTGGATGCCCTGGACGGCCAGCTCAAGTCGCTGGATCTGAACCTGGAGGCCCAGGAGGCCCTGGCCGATACTCGTCGCCTGCTGAGTGAAGCCCAGGCCCTGCTGGCGGAAAAAAACGCCGAGCTGGATGAGTTCGGCTGGCAGGCCGGCCAGCGCGCCCAGGTGCTCTACGACACCGCATTGGCCTGCCGCATGCGGCCGTTTGCCGATGTGCTGGCCGGGCAGGTGCGCATGGTGCGTGACTTAGGTCGCAGCCTGGGCAAGCAAGTGCGCCTGGAGATTGAGGGCGAAAAGACCCAGGTCGACCGGGACGTGCTGGAAAAACTCGAAGCGCCGCTCACCCATCTATTACGCAATGCGGTCGATCACGGCATCGAAACCCCTGAGCAACGCGTGCTGGCGGGCAAGCCGGCGGAAGGCTTGATTCGCCTGCGTGCGTCCCATCAGGCCGGGTTGTTGGTGCTGGAATTGAGCGATGACGGCAACGGTGTCGACCTCGAGCGCCTGCGCGGCACCATCGTCGACCGCCATCTGTCGCCGGTTGAAACGGCCCTGCGTCTGAGTGAAGAGGAACTGCTCACGTTCCTCTTCTTGCCAGGGTTCAGCCTGCGCGACAAAGTCACCGAAGTGTCCGGGCGCGGGGTCGGCCTGGACGCGGTGCAACATATGGTTCGTCAACTGCGCGGCGCGGTGGTGCTGGAGCAGACGGCGGGGCAGGGCAGCCGCTTCCATCTTGAGGTGCCGTTGACCCTGTCGGTGGTGCGCAGCCTGGTGGTGGAAGTCGGCGAAGAAGCCTATGCCTTTCCCCTGGCGCATATCGAACGCATGTGCGACCTGGCGCCCGACGACATCGTGCAGTTGGAAGGCCGCCAGCATTTCTGGCATGAGGGCCGGCACGTCGGCCTGGTTGCCGCCAGCCAGTTGCTGCAGCGCCCGCCGGGGCAGAACCCGTCAGATACCTTGAAGGTGGTGGTGATCCGCGAGCGCGATGCCGTATACGGGATTGCCGTGGAGCGTTTTATCGGCGAGCGCACCCTGGTGGTGTTGCCGCTGGATGATCGCCTGGGCAAAGTCCAGGACATTTCTGCCGGGGCCTTGCTCGATGACGGCTCGGTGGTATTGATCGTCGATGTCGAAGACATGCTGCGTTCGGTGGATAAATTGCTCAACACCGGTCGCCTGGAGCGCATTGCCCGGCGCAGCCAGCAGACCACCGAAGCGCCGCGCAAGCGTGTGCTGGTGGTGGACGACTCACTGACGGTGCGCGAGCTGCAACGCAAATTATTACTCAATCGTGGTTATGAAGTCGCTGTTGCGGTCGATGGCATGGATGGCTGGAACGCATTGCGCTCCGAGGACTTCGACCTGCTTATCACTGATATTGATATGCCTCGCATGGACGGTATTGAATTGGTCACACTTTTGCGCCGTGACAGTCGCCTGCAATCGTTGCCGGTGATGGTGGTTTCCTACAAGGATCGTGAAGAAGACCGCCGCCGTGGCCTCGACGCCGGGGCCGACTATTATCTAGCCAAAGCCAGTTTCCATGACGACGCCTTGCTCGACGCCGTGGTTGAACTGATTGGAGGCGCCCGGGCATGAGGATTGCGATCGTCAATGACATGCCCCTGGCGGTGGAGGCCTTGCGCCGCGCCCTGAGTTACGAGCCCGCCCACGAGGTGGTATGGGTGGCCAGCAATGGCCTGGAAGCGGTACAGCGTTGCGCCGAGCTGACCCCGGACCTGATCCTGATGGACCTGATCATGCCGGTGATGGATGGGGTGGAGGCCACCCGGCAGATCATGGCCGACACGCCTTGCCCGATTGTGATCGTCACTGTCGACCGCCAGGCCAACGTCAGCCGCGTATTCGAAGCCATGGGCCACGGCGCCCTGGATGTGGTGGACACCCCGGCACTGGGCGTTGGCAACCCCAAGGATGCGGCCGCGCCCCTGCTGCGCAAGATCCTCAATATTGGTTGGCTGATCGGCCAGCGCGGCACGCGGGTGCGTGCCGAAACCCCGCCGCAGCGGGTCACCGGCAAGCGTCAACGGCTGGTGGCCATTGGTTCTTCGGCTGGTGGGCCGGCGGCACTGGAAGTTCTGCTCAAGGGTTTGCCCCGGGATTTTCCCGCCGCCATCGTGCTGGTACAGCATGTGGACCAGGTCTTCGCCGCCGGCATGGCCGAGTGGCTGAGCAGCGCTTCCGGCCTGCCGGTGCGCCTGGCCTGTGAGGGCGAGCCGCCTCAACCCGGCGTGGTATTGCTGGCCGGAACCAACCACCATATTCGCTTGTTGAAAAATGGCACGCTAGCCTATACCGCAGAGCCGGTGAACGAGATTTACCGGCCCTCCATCGACGTGTTTTTCGAAAGCGTCGCCAGCTACTGGAACGGTGACGCCGTTGGCGTCTTGCTCACCGGCATGGGGCGCGACGGCGCCCAGGGCCTCAAGCTGATGCGTGAGCAAGGATATTTGACCATCGCCCAGGACCAACAGAGCTCGGCGGTGTATGGCATGCCCAAAGCGGCGGCGGCGATTGATGCTGCTGTTGAAATTCGCCCACTGGATAGAATTGCGCCCCGATTGCTGGAGGTCTTTGCAAAATGAACAAAAATCTCCCGCCGTGCTGGCTTGCAGGTAGTAATTCAGGTGATTGCACATGAATGATTTACAGCTCGACGACTTCAAGACCGACGAAAACGCCGCCATGGTGCTGCTGGTCGACGACCAGGCCATGATCGGTGAAGCCGTGCGGCGTGGCCTGGCCCATGAAGAGAACATCGACTTCCACTTTTGCGCCGACCCGCACCAGGCGATTGCCCAGGCGATCCGCATCAAGCCCACGGTGATCCTGCAAGACCTGGTGATGCCGGGCCTGGACGGCCTGACCCTGGTGCGTGAGTACCGCAATCACCCGGCCACCGCGAATATCCCGATTATCGTGCTGTCCACCAAAGAGGACCCGCTGATCAAAAGCGCGGCCTTTGCGGCCGGGGCCAACGATTATCTGGTCAAGCTGCCGGACAACATCGAACTGGTAGCGCGCATCCGCTATCACTCGCGCTCCTACATGACCCTGTTGCAGCGCGACGCGGCCTACCGTGCGTTGCGGGTCAGCCAGCAACAGTTGCTGGACACCAACCTGGTGCTGCAACGCCTGATGAACTCCGATGGCCTGACCGGGCTGTCCAACCGCCGTCACTTCGACGAATACCTGGAGCTGGAATGGCGCCGCGCCATGCGCGACCAGACCCAACTCTCGTTGCTGATGATCGATGTGGATTTCTTCAAGACCTACAACGACAGCTTCGGCCATGTCGAGGGCGACGAAGCCTTGCGCAAAGTCGCCGCCACCATTCGCGATGCCAGCAGCCGCCCTTCGGACTTGCCGGCGCGCTACGGTGGCGAAGAGTTCGCACTGGTCCTGCCCAACACCTCGCCGGGCGGCGCACGCCTGGTCGCGGAAAAACTGCGCATGGCGGTGGCGGCGTTGAAAATCCCGCACATCGCCCCGGCTGAAGGTGCCAGCCTGACCATCAGTATCGGGCTGTCGACGTTGACGCCTGTCCAGGGTACGGACTGCCGGCAGCTGATCATGGCGGCGGACAAGGGGTTGTACACGGCCAAGAACAATGGGCGTAATCAGGTTGGTATCGAGTAATTAGAGGCCAACTTCAATGTGCGAGGGGGACTTCCCCCTTGCACTCCTGAGTTTCGTACTCATCCGAATTGATTACATATGAAAGTTTTTGAGCTAAGAAATCTGCCATCGTTGTAGAGCCGATGGCAGGGGGCAGGACGGCGTTATTCTATTCTGAATCCAGGCTTGCCATTATTCGCGCGCCACTCTTTGACCTCTTTTACAATGCCTTCTGGACTGTCTTCTCTACCCTTTCTTGGATAATAGACGAGATCTGACCCATCAGGATGCTCCGTAAGTCGCTTGAATTCTAATAGCATTTCGTCATCTTCTTCCTCAGAGCGAGCACTCGCATCACAAAGAGAAATTACAAATTTTAAAAATTCGCTTTCTGTGTACTCAGAAATTGAGGTTTTCATCTTAATTACCTTTGCCGTGAATACGCTTATGAAGTTTTGGAGTGACTATGTGGATATTGTCGATGTCGAAAATTTCTCCGCCTTGGGAAATGAATATTTTATGGTGAAGTTCGAATTTACTAGATTTTCCAGCATGTTCTAGTTCGCTAGTATAGGGCGCCTTGCCGTTTAGTATTCTTCTTAGGTTTTGACGGTTTAACTGACTAGCCAGTTCCGAGTCGCTAGCAACCGTTTTCCAGAAGGCTTCACGAAATGCCTTGAAGTTTTTAAATTCTTGACCTCTCAGTTTTGCGGCAATTTGCGATGGTATAGGGACTCCTTCACCCTGGGAGGCCGCTCCCAGCCAAGAGCCGGTTATAGATTGCCCATTGCCTGTCACGATTCCGGGATCTTCACGCCGATCCCTGAACATGACATAGATTGGAGGCAGGCCAGAATCGACCGGGAAAACGATGATGAAGTCGTCAAATCCAGCTTCAACAACGGCTGGAAAACTGTCAACCCTACCCTCGACTGGAATTGTGTCGGCGCCTGAATAGACGGGCGTTTCAGGCGGGGCCGGTGGCAGCGTTGTTGAGCTATCTCCAGGAGCGGAAATAGGTGTCCAAATCAACGTTCTTGGTGGAATGTCACTTGTCGTGACGGTGTATACCTTCTGCTCAGGATCATAGGTCGCAGTAACCACTTTGACCCTGGAAGGCACGCTTGCACCATCGGTGTTGACCACAAAAACTTCTGACCGCCCATCTGCGGCCGTCCTCGAACTCATTCGAACCGGCAGGTCGATTGTGCCGTTGACTGCCGAACTTATCGTCGACTCGTCGAGGCCTGGTACCAAGGTTGAGATCGGTGTGCCAAGCGCATAACGCTCTGGAAGTTCTCCGTTCGCGAGTTTGGGAGAATAGATCAGCGCTGAAACACCGACCATCAAGCCACTCGCGGTACTGGCGGCCAATTCCGTCAATGCGGCCACTGCTGCCCCAATAGCGGCTCGCAGCGTGACGGTAACCCCCTCTGCTGTAGCGATAGTCCCGACTGAGGTCATGACTATCGCTTGAGTCGCAGCAGCAGTGCCCGACAGTCGATAGGTATTGGCTACTCTTACCGCTTCAATACGCGCTTGGGCCGTTGCTACGTGCTGCGCACGTTCTGCGAGGTCGCTGATTGCATTGGAGGCGTTGGCAAGAAACCGCGCGGACTCTGACTTCAGCACAAAGTCATGATGGCTGAGCCATCTCACCCCAAGCGCGGTGTTCCGCTGCAGATAAATAAGCTGTTTGAGTCCCTCAAGCTCGGGTTTGCTGAGTGGCGGTGTAACCTGTGGGTTGGCTGCGGGATAGTAAATCATCAACCCGTTCCGGTTTATGGCTAACGGTGGGTCAATAGGTTTGATCGCTGCCATCGTTTCTTCGATCATTTTGTCCAGCGTGTTTTTGTAACGCATGAGGGGCTGGTCGGGTGTCAATCCAACGACCGAACCGGCAAGAGAGGCGAGTTCCACCTGCAGGTATTCCGGCAGCAACTGCACCTGAATTTCCAACTCATCTGCAATGGCCTTCAGATACTCATTGTGTAAATTTGCCCAGCCAGGATCCTGTTCGGCTAAATTGGCCTCCAGCGTTTGCCGGGCCTTTGCCAACCCTGAAAGTTTTTTAGTCAGAATGTCTATGGAGAGCGAGAGAGCCTTGAGTTCTTGTGCGGCCCTCCAGACGTTGTCGTAAAGTGTGTAGGCATCGCCCAGATTTTTTATCGGGTCAGAAGAGGCAAGCGTTTCACGTAGCTTTGTATAAGTTAAGTTTTCCATCAGGTAAAAAGGGCTTTGATCATAGAGCCCATAGATGAGTGGCGCAGTACTGGCGTATTTGGTTTTTTTCGCGCCGATGATTTCAAGTGTGATTTTTTGATCGAGAACGGCTGAGGCTGTTTCTGTAAGCGGCTGTGAAGCTTTCGCGGCGTGCTGTTTCTCTGCGAGTTCGCGTTCAGTTTCAGTAGTGAGCGTTGCGAACCGTGCGCTGTACTCCGCGTCAATCAAGGATTGATTGTACTTTTGCTCTCCAATGAAATCGGCGGTGGTGCTAGGGAAGTCAAACTGCTTGAAGCGGCTACGGTCTCCTTCACCTCGACGTGGCCCTTCTTGAAGGCCCCCAGCCATCTCCACTTCCTACGTAGCCTCCGCCTTCACCACCCCAATAAGTGTTTCGTCTCCCTGCGGTAATTATCGTCGGCTTGAGTTCTAAAGGTTGTCCTGGCTGCCACCCTTGTTGTGCCATAGGGCCTCTCCATTTTTATGAGAGTGATCGTTAGAGTTTGTGTGTCCTGAAGAAAAAACTCAGGCGCTTTGATCAAACTTATTTGAGAGGGAAGAAAGAAAAAACTGATGGCGTTTTGATTTGGTTTTATGCGTGTAGGAGGCTTTGTAAGACGGTTCTGAAACTGATGTATTTATATTCTTGTATGTTTATCACTTGAGTCTTGGGATGATTTGGCTAGAAACCTAATTGTTTGTTTTTATTGGAGTGGGTTGGTTTGTGGTCTTTTAGGCAGGCTCTGATTTGGATTTTCAAATTATTTGTATAAACAGATGAGCGGTCTGGTTTTAGCGAGTAGTAGGTCGGGTTTTCTAACGCGCGGCATCGTCAATCTATAGGAAATGCTCTGATGGTCGCGTATCCGTCACCGAAGCAAGCGTGACGAGAGGGAAGCGCTGTCTTGGCAGAATCGACCAAGCGGGCTGCCGTTTCCAGCCGTTTGCCGTTATACTCGCCGGCTTTCAAAAGTTCGCCAACGAGTGCTGCCCGCCATGGAAATCAACCCGATCCTTAACACCATCAAGGACCTGTCCGAGCGCTCCGAAACTATTCGGGGGTATCTTTGACTACGATCAAAAGCATGAGCGTCTGACCGAGGTCAATCGCGAGCTTGAAGATCCGAGTGTCTGGAACAAACCTGAATACGCTCAGGAACTGGGGCGCGAGCGCGCTGCGCTGGCACAGATTGTCGATACCCTCGACGAACTGAACACCGGCCTGGGTGATTGCCGCGACCTGCTGGACATGGCCGTCGAAGAAAACGACGAAGGCGCAGTGGGCGATGTTGTCGCCGAGCTGGCCCGTCTCGAGGAAAACCTCGCCAAGCTTGAATTCCGCCGCATGTTCAGCCACGAAATGGACCCGAACAACGCCTACCTGGATATCCAGGCCGGTTCCGGTGGCACCGAAGCCCAGGACTGGGCCAACATCCTGCTGCGCATGTACCTGCGCTGGGCCGACAAGCGCGGTTTCGACGCGACCATCATGGAACTGTCCGCCGGTGAAGTGGCCGGTATCAAAGGTGCGACCGTACACATCAAGGGCGAATACGCCTTTGGCTGGCTGCGCACCGAGATCGGCGTGCACCGCCTGGTGCGCAAGAGCCCGTTCGACTCCGGCAACCGTCGCCACACCTCATTCTCTGCGGTGTTCGTCTCGCCAGAGATCGACGACAAAGTGGAAATCGAGATCAACCCGGCCGACCTGCGGATCGACACCTACCGTTCCTCCGGCGCCGGTGGTCAGCACGTAAACACCACTGACTCGGCCGTACGTATCACCCACGTACCGACCAACACCGTGGTTAGCTGCCAGAACGAACGTTCCCAGCACGCCAACAAGGACACCGCCATGAAAATGCTGCGGGCCAAGTTGTACGAGCAGGAAATGCAGAAGCGCAACGCCGCTTCCCAGGCGCTGGAAGACACCAAGTCGGATATCGGCTGGGGTCACCAGATCCGTTCGTACGTGCTCGACGCCTCGCGGATCAAGGATCTGCGCACTAACATCGAACGCAGCGACTGCGACAAGGTACTCGACGGCGATATCGACGAATACCTGGAAGCCAGCCTGAAATCCGGCCTCTAATACCCTCTGTGGGAGCGGGCTTGCCCGCGATCCCCCGCCGAAGGCTGGGGGCAACGAACCTGATGGAATATTTAAAGACATGAGCGACCAACAACTCGACCCGCAAGCCCTGCAACAGGAAGAAAACTCCCTGATCGCCCTGCGCAAGGAAAAGCTTGCTGCCGAGCGCGCCAAGGGTAACGCCTTCCCCAACGACTTCCGTCGCGACAACTACTGCGATGCCTTGCAGAAGCAATACGCGGACAAGACCAAGGAAGAACTGGCAGAGGCTGCGATCCCGGTCAAGGTGGCAGGTCGCATCATGCTCAACCGTGGCTCGTTCATGGTGATCCAGGACATGACCGGTCGCATCCAGGTCTACGTCAACCGCAAGACCCTGTCCGAAGAAACCCTGGCCTCGGTGAAAACCTGGGACATGGGCGACATCATCGCCGCCGAAGGCACCCTGGCCCGTTCCGGCAAGGGCGACCTGTACGTCGAGATGACCAATGTACGCCTGCTGACCAAGTCCCTGCGCCCGCTGCCAGACAAGCACCACGGCCTGACCGACACCGAACAGCGCTATCGCCAGCGCTACGTCGACCTGATCGTCAACGAAGACGTGCGCCAGACCTTCCGCGTACGCTCGCAAGTCATTGCTCACATCCGCAGCTTCCTGATGCAGCGTGACTTCCTGGAAGTGGAAACCCCGATGCTGCAGACCATCCCGGGTGGTGCCGCAGCCAAGCCGTTCGAGACCCATCACAACGCGCTGGACATGGAAATGTTCCTGCGCATTGCGCCTGAGCTGTACCTCAAGCGGCTTGTTGTTGGCGGCTTTGAAAAGGTGTTCGAGATCAACCGCAACTTCCGTAACGAAGGCGTCTCGACCCGTCACAACCCTGAATTCACCATGTTGGAGTTCTACCAGGCCTACGCCGACTACGAAGACAACATGGACCTGACCGAAGAGCTGTTCCGCGAGCTGGCACAGCTGGTGCTGGGCAGCACTGACGTGCCGTACGGCGACAAGGTGTTCCACTTCGGCGAGCCATTCGTGCGCCTGTCGGTGTTCGACTCGATCCTCAAGTACAACCCCGAGCTGACCGCTGACGACCTCAACGACATCGACAAGGCCCGTGCCATTGCCAAGAAAGCCGGCGCCAAGGTGCTGGGCTTCGAAGGCCTGGGCAAGCTGCAGGTGATGATTTTCGAAGAATTGGTGGAGCACAAGCTGGAACAGCCGCACTTCATTACCCAATACCCGTTCGAAGTGTCGCCGCTGGCCCGTCGCAACGACGACAACCCGAACGTCACCGACCGTTTCGAGCTGTTCATCGGTGGCCGCGAAATCGCCAACGCCTATTCCGAGCTTAACGATGCGGAAGACCAGGCCGAGCGCTTCATGGCCCAGGTGGCCGACAAGGACGCCGGTGACGACGAAGCCATGCACTACGATGCCGACTTCGTTCGGGCCCTGGAGTACGGCATGCCGCCGACTGCCGGTGAAGGTATCGGCATTGACCGTCTGGTGATGTTGTTGACCAACTCGCCGTCGATCCGCGACGTGATCCTGTTCCCGCACATGCGGCCACAAGCGTAACCGTAGCGAAATCCGAAGCCGCCTTTTATAAGGCGGCTTTTTTATGTGGCCTGTTCAAGTGGTGCTCGTCATTGATCGTTCCCACGCTCCGCGTGGGAGTGCACTCTGTGACGCTCCGCGTCACCTCTAAAGGAAGAAGTGTGGTGAACCGCATAATGGCTCAAGAAGGTGCCGCCGGCATTGCTGCTGCCGTGGCTGAAAGTGTTCAGTACCAGGGCCGCAAGGCCAGTCGGCGGGGCAGCGAGCAGCGCCGGCAAGACATTCTCGATGCGGCCATGCGTATCGTCGTGCGCGATGGCGTGCGGGCCGTACGTCATCGGGCAGTGGCGGCAGAGGCGGGGGTGCCGCTGTCGGCCACCACCTATTACTTCAAAGACATCGACGACCTGCTCACCGACACCTTCGCCCAATACGTGGAGCGCAGCGCCGCTTTCATGGGCAAGCTGTGGGTGCGCAACGAAGGCCTGTTGCGCGAGATGGTCGCCTATGGCGATGGCAGCCCGGAGTCGCGCTCGCAACTGGCCGATGATATCGCGCGCCTGACCGCCGACTATGTGCTGCGTCAATTGACCAACCGCCGCGAATACCTGATGGCCGAGCAGGCTTTTCGCCAGGAGGCCCTGCTCAACCCGCGCCTGGCCGAACTGGTACGCTCCCACCAACAGATCCTGTTGCAGGGCACCGGGCAGTTTTTCCAGGTATTGGGTTCCCGTGAGCCACAGCAGGATGCCAAGGTGTTGACGGCTATCATCAGTCGGATGGAATATCAGGGCCTGTTGGGCGGCGCAGAGCCTTTGACGGGTGACGAGATGCTTGAAATCCTCAAGCGTCACATGCACCTGGTATTGGCCTCGGCCTAGCCCTGTGCGCAATCTGCTTTGGGTGGGGGCAGGCAAGCCAGCTCCTACCTCTGATGGGCCTGCTGCTCAGATGTGAAGCCGTGCGCTAACTGCGCGTGGGCCAATAACGTTTAAAGAGGAAGCACCGGGTGGACGATTACCAGCAGACGATACGCACCTTGTCCGATCGCATTGTGCTGGCGCAAACACCGATCCGCGTCCTTGATGCGGTAAAATGGGACGAGAACATTCGTCAGGGATTTCTCAAGGCCAAGGGCAAGGCGATGCCTGCCGTAGACCGTGATTACTACCTGAACCGGCCGCTGTCGTTCGATTCCAGTGCGGTGAAGCTGGAGTTTCAGAACATCGAGCGCGACATCACCCGTCGCCTTGGGCAATTCAGTCCGGTTGGGCAGATCATGCGGCGCATGTGCCGTGAATACCGCATGGTGGTGCGCATGCTTGAAGCGCGCGGCACCGAGGACTTCGGTCTGATTTCCCAAGAGCTTTACGGCGCCGCCTCCGATGCGTTCCACGCCGGCGACCCGACCCTGGCCGACCTTGGCCTGATGCTCTCCGACTATCTGAACAACATCGATGGCCGGGGTGACCTCAAGGACGAAGCCAAGACCCTCACCGCCAAGGACGCGGTCAGCCTGCTGCAAACGCGCCTGAACAAGGTGTTTGGCGAAGCCGAAGAGACCATCCGCGTGTTCGAGTCCGACGGCATCGTCGCCGATGCGGCAGCGGGCGCCGACTACATCAAGATCCGCGCCGATGCGATGTTCAATGACCGCGACGTGCGCGCCCTCGAAGTGCATGAAGGGTTGGTGCATGTGGGCACCACCCTTAACGGCCAGAACCAGCCGATCTGCACGTTTCTGTCCAAGGGCCCGCCGTCGTCCACCGTCACCCAGGAAGGCCTGGCGATCCTGATGGAAATCATCACGTTTGCCTCCTACCCCAGCCGCCTGCGCAAACTCACCAACCGGACCCGCGCCATCCATATGGTGGAGGAGGGCGCCGACTTCCTGCAGGTATTCGAGTTCTTCCGCGAGCAAGGCTTTGAAATGGCCGAAAGCTATGGGAATGCCAGCCGGGTATTTCGTGGTTCGGTGCCCACCGGCCTGCCATTTACCAAGGATTTGTCCTACCTCAAGGGCTTTATCATGGTCTACAACTACATCCAGCTCGCCGTGCGCAAAGGCAAGCTGGAGCAAGTGCCGCTGCTGTTCTGCGGCAAGACCACCCTTGAAGACATGCGTACCCTGCGCCAGTTGGTCGACGAAGGCCTGGTGGTGCCGCCCAAGTACCTGCCGGAGCAGTTTCGTGACATGAACGCGCTGGCGGCCTGGATGTGCTTCTCCAACTTCCTCAACCACTTGAGCCTGGACCGGATCGAGGCGGATTACTCCAATATCCTGTAACTGACGAAACCGAATCAAAAAATGTGGGAGCTGGCTTGCCTGCGATAGCGCTGGGTCAGCCAGCACTCAGTCACTGATAGACCGCTATCGCAGGCAAGCCAGCTCCCACATTTGATCTTTACTGGTCTTCAGAACTTTCGCGAGGTTTCAACGGATGAGAATCCTCGGCATTTTATGCCTGCTACTCACATTGAACGGCTGCAGCTCCTTGCTGTTCTACCCCGAGCCCGGCCTACCCTTCACCCCGGAAAAAGCCCACCTGCAATACCGCGACGTCACGCTCACCACCGCAGATGGCGTGAAACTGCATGCCTGGTGGCTGCCGGCAAAACCCGGTGTCCCGCTCAAGGGCACAGTCCTGCATTTGCACGGCAACGGCGGCAACCTCGCCTGGCACCTGGGGGGCAGTTGGTGGTTGCCGGAGCAGGGTTATCAAGTGCTGTTGCTGGACTATCGCGGCTATGGGCTGTCGGAAGGCAAGCCGTCGTTGCCGGCGATCTACCAGGATATCGACGCCGCCTTCGGCTGGATCGACAAGGCGCCTGAAACCCAGGGGCAACCGTTGGTTATTCTCGGCCAAAGCCTGGGCGGTGCACTGGCGGTGCATTACCTGGCAGCTCACCCGGAGCGTCAAGCCCAGCTAAAAGCCTTGGTACTGGACGGCGTGCCAGCCAGTTATCGTGACGTAGGACAATTCGCCCTGAGCACTTCCTGGTTAACCTGGCCGTTGCAGGTGCCGCTGTCGTGGCTGGTGCCCGACGCCGACAGTGCGATCAATGCCATTCCCCGGTTGACCGGCGTGCCCAAGCTGCTGTTCCACAGCCTGGATGACCCGATCGTGCCGGTGGCCAATGGCATCCGCCTGTATCAAGCGGCGCCACCGCCCAGGGTGTTGCAACTGACCCGCGGCGGCCATGTGCAGACCTTTGCCGACAAAACTTGGCAGACCGTCATGCTGCGTTATCTGGACGACCCTCAGCACTTCAACGGCTTGCGTCGCCTGGGGGAAATTCCGAATTACCCTATTCCTAAAGTTGACTCATCAGAGAGCCCGCAATGAGCGAAGAACGCAACATGATCCCGCTGATCCTCACCGGCATCGGTACCATCATCGGCACCGTTGGCTGCCTGTGGTACTACGGCTACCTGCACTTCGCCAAGCCCGAAGATGCGTTGCTGCTCAGCGATTTCACCATGCTCAAGACCATACCGGGCGAAGATTACAAAGTGTCCCTGACCCCGGCCGCGCAAGTGGCGCAGTGTGTTGACGGCGTGTTGGTGATGTTTGATACCGAGCAGAAAGGCTTGAGCGGCGTGCTGGTGAACAACAAGAAGCAGGCCGTACGTTGTATAGGTCAAGAAACGCCGAAACTGGAGCAGTAGGACAGGCAGTGTGGGGAAAGCTGGAACCATTTTGAGTGAGTTGCCACTGATTTGGGACCGAGCAGCAACGCTGATTCGGTTAACTCTTTAACTTGATTTGGAGTCACATATGTCTATAAGTGGAGTTGGTCCTTCCCAAGGTGGTTTTGGCGCTCAAGATGCAGGTCAACAATCCGGTGACGTGGGCAGCCTCAAGAAAGAGATTGAGGATCTGAAGAAGCAAATAGGTCAGATGCAATCTCAAGGTGCCGGTGGTTCAGAGGGCAGCGGCGGTTCGGGAGGCGCTATGGATGACCTTAAAAAACTGCTGAAAGAACTCGAGGAAAAGCTTAAAGCTATGGAAGGTCAAGAGGGTAAAGGCGCTGATGGCGAAGGCAGCAAGCCTGGGGGCGAAGGTAGCGCAAAGATTTCCATTGATTTCCAGCAGTAACATGAATAACGGGAACCGTCTTGCGTCAGAAGCCACAAAAGCGTCATGACTCATAAAGATTGGGGCCGAGACAGTGGCGATTACTATTGCTGCGATACGCAATATGTTGAACATGGCGAGAGGGCATGAAGAACTGGAGCGCAAAGTTGCCCAGACGCATGAGCTTAGCCAACTGATGGACAAGCTATCGAGCGCGAAGATAGAAATGCCGCTCGAAGATACACATCGTCCAGTCGGGTTCGACGAACCCAAAAAAAACCCACCGTAAGGTGGGTTTTTTATCCAGCATCAATCAGTTAGCAACGGAAGACCGTGGCTTGACCGGCTGGTTGTCGTTGGAAATGGTCACTTCCACGCGACGGTTCATGGCGCGGCCGGAGACGCTGCCGTTATCGGCAACCGGGTATTCCTTGCCATAACCCTGGGTCACGATACGCGAGATATCCACGCCTTGTTGAGCCAGTGCACGCTGAACAGAAGCGGCACGACGCTCAGACAGGCTCTGGTTGTACGAGTCGGAACCGGTGCTATCGGTATAGCCTTCGACGATCACTTTACGGTCTGGGTTATCGCGCAGGAACTGAGCCAGCTTGGTGATGTTCACCAGGCCGCTGGATTTCAGATCAGACTTGTTGGTGGCGAACAGCACGTCACCGAAAGTCACCAGGGTGCCGCGATCGGTTTGTTTGGCGTTCAAGCTGTTTTGCAGTTGCTTGATTTGTGCGTCACGAGCGTCCAGCAGGGCGCGGGCACGTTCGTCACCAGCGTTTTTCAGCTTGGCCTCGGATTCGCGCAGGACGATGGTGTCCTTGGCCACTTCAACGCGCTGGTTGGTCAGGTAGGCCAACTGGTCGACTTTCTTCTCGTCTTCCTTGTCGCGGTAGGCCTTGTCAGCCTTGTCCAGCCATTCGCTGGCGTCTTTGGTTTCCAGCGCCGCCAGCTTGGTGGCTTGCGGGTTGGTTTGCAGGGACGAGAAATTGGTCCGCGCATTTTCCAGGTTCGCGTTCGGCGGGGTGGAGCAGGCCGCCAAGGCAACGCTCATCGCCAGCAGGGCAGGGATCATCAATTGTTTACGCATAGTCGTGTCGTCCTTTCAATTCGATATCAGGTGCGATGCAGTCAAGGGGCTGCGGCTTACTTCTGCATGATTGCAGCAGGGCGCATGCCTTCCTTACGCAGTTCTTCAACAGCCTTCTGGGAATCCTTCACAGCCTGTTGAGCCTTGGCAGCCTGGGCCTTACGCTCAGCGACGCGGGCATCCCACTCGGCTTGTTCAGCCAATTGGCGAGCCTTGTCGTAGTTCTTGTCGTGCATGGCAATCTCAGCTTCTTTGAGCTTGTCCTGGGCCGACTTCATTTCCACCGCCGCATACTCGGTACCGCCGGCGCTGACTGCGCTGTTGACGGCCGATTGGGTTACGGCGTACTGCTCGGTTGGAGGGTTGCCGGCGCAGCCAGCCAGAACGAAGCTGGTGCCGATTGCCAGCGCGGCCAATTTGAGCCCGCGCAGGTGGTTAAACGAGGATTTGGCAGTGCTGGTGTTCATCGTCTTCAACTCCATTGGATAACTCCTGAAAAACATCAAAATCCATCGGGGCGTATCGATTTCGGGCCCGTCGGTAAAGCACATGGCGTCCGTTCAAACGACCGTTCCACAAGTGATGGCTACTGGCTGTGACCGGAGGCTTTTTTCAAAAGTTCAGCGGATATGGCGATTTGCCTAAAAAAATATCTGACTGATTGGTCAGTGTTTGAAAAATGGAACTTTCGCGGTGCGCAGCGGTACCTCCGGGCCTGTAAAAGGCCCGGAATACGTGGGTTTAATTGACGTCAATAAATGTTTATCAGTGTTTTTGTTCGTCAGCGCCGGCCGACAAATCATGTAAGTGGCGACGGGATAAAGTAAGAAAGCGTGGCGTGGGGCCGACGTCTTCATACAGCGGGTCACCCTCTTCGTCGGTGGCAATTACCTGCTGGCCCTGGATGTAGGGAAAGCTGGCTTCCAGCTCTTCAAGGGCGGCACCGATCAACTCGCCGAGCAGTTCTTCGACATGGCGCTTGGGGTACATCTCGGCAATGGCTGCCAGCCGTGCAGCGGCTTCTACATCCAGATGAATGGCGTACTCAGTCTTGGTCAAACGACCCTTGGCGGTTTCTTCCCAATGCTGGGCCAGTTCTCGAATTTTCATGGCTACCTCAATAAAGCCTGCGATGGCAGGCGGTGATGAGCGACCAGCCGCCTGCGCGGATGACGCGGCGACTCACCGTTGAGACTAGCTGCAAGCGCCAAGGTTTAAAGTCGTTTGCGTTCGGCCTTGTCAGAAACCGACGTCGGCGGCACTCTGAAGCACCTGCGCGTCCCGGATTTCTGGCTGGAGATTGGCTGATGAGTGATATCGATGCACGCTTGCGTGAGGATGTTCACCTGCTGGGTGAGCTATTGGGCAACACCATTCGAGAGCAGTACGGCGAGGCTTTCCTCGAGAAGATCGAGCAGATCCGCAAAGGCGCCAAGGCCGACCGTCGCGGAGCCGTTTCAGAGAAAGCCGCTGGCGATGAGTTGAGCGCCAGCCTCAACCAGTTGCAGGAGGACGAGCTGCTGCCGGTGGCCCGAGCCTTCAACCAGTTCCTCAACCTGGCCAACATTGCCGAACAATATCAATTGATTCATCGGCGCGATGAATCGCAACCCGCGCCGTTCGAATCGAGGGTCTTGCCGGAGTTGCTGGCCCGTCTGCAAAGCGAAGGGCACAGCAATGAATCCCTGGCCCGGCAGTTGGCGCGGTTGGACATCGAGCTGGTGCTCACCGCCCACCCCACCGAAGTGGCCCGCCGCACGCTGATCCAGAAATACGATGCCATTGCTGCGCAACTGGCCTTGCAGGATCACCGCGACCTCACCACCGCCGAGCGCGAGCAGATTCGCGAGCGCTTGCAACGCTTGATCGCTGAAGCCTGGCACACCGAAGAAATCCGTCGAGTGCGGCCCACCCCGGTGGATGAAGCCAAATGGGGCTTTGCGGTGATCGAGCATTCCCTATGGCACGCCATCCCCAATTACCTGCGCAAGGCCGACCAGGCCCTGCACGCCGCCACCGGCCTGCGCCTGCCCCTGGAGGCTGCACCGATTCGCTTTGCTTCGTGGATGGGTGGCGACCGTGACGGCAACCCGAACGTCACCGCGCCGGTCACGCGCGAAGTGCTGTTGCTGGCGCGTTGGATGGCGGCGGATTTGTATCTGCGTGACATTGATCAATTGGCCTCCGAGCTGTCGATGCAACAGGCCAGCCCGGCGTTGCAAGCCAAAGTCGGCGACAGCGTCGAACCTTATCGTGCCTTGCTAAAGCAACTGCGTGAACGCCTGCGCGCCACGCGCCAGTGGGCCCACACCTCGTTGACCAGCACCACCCCGGCGCCGGCCGAGGTGTTGCAGAACAACCGCGACCTGCTGGACCCGCTACAACTGTGCTACCAGTCCCTGCACGAATGCGGCATGGGCGTGATCGCCGATGGCCCGCTGCTCGACTGCCTGCGCCGTGCCGTGACGTTCGGCCTGTTCCTGGTGCGCCTGGATGTGCGCCAGGACTCCAGCCGTCACTCGGCGGCCATGACCGAAATCACCGATTACCTGGGCCTGGGGCGTTATGAGGACTGGGATGAGGATGCGCGTATCAGCTTCCTCACCCAGGAACTGACCAATCGGCGGCCATTGCTGCCGGGTTACTTCAAACCCTCGGCGGACACTGCCGAGGTGCTCAATACCTGCAAGGAAATCGCCGCCGCACCAGCCGCATCATTAGGTTCGTATGTCATCTCCATGGCCGGCGCCGCGTCGGATGTGCTGGCGGTGCAACTGCTGTTGAAGGAATCCGGTGTACAGCGGCCAATGCGCGTAGTGCCATTGTTCGAGACCCTGGCCGACCTGGACAACGCCGGGCCGGTGATGGAGCGCCTGTTGCAACTGCCGGGTTACCGCGCGCGCTTGCAGGGCCCGCAGGAAGTGATGATTGGCTACTCGGACTCGGCCAAGGACGCCGGCACCACGGCCGCCGCCTGGGCACAGTACCGCGCCCAGGAGCGTCTGGTGGACATCTGCCGCGAGCAACAGGTGGAGCTGTTATTGTTCCACGGTCGCGGCGGCACTGTTGGTCGTGGCGGTGGCCCGGCGCACGCTGCCATCCTGTCGCAGCCACCGGGCTCGGTAGCGGGGCGGTTCCGCACCACTGAGCAGGGAGAGATGATTCGCTTCAAATTCGGCCTGCCGGATATCGCTGAGCAGAACCTCAATCTCTACCTGGCCGCGGTACTGGAAGCGACCCTGTTACCGCCGCCGCCTCCCGAGCCTGCCTGGCGTCATCTGATGGACGAACTGGCGGCAGACGGTGTCAGCGCATACCGTGCCGTGGTGCGGGAAAATCCGCAGTTCGTCGAGTACTTCCGCCAGTCCACGCCGGAGCAGGAGTTGGGCCGTTTGCCTTTGGGCAGTCGCCCGGCCAAGCGTCGTGCGGGCGGGATTGAGAGCTTGCGCGCCATCCCATGGATCTTTGGCTGGACCCAGACGCGCCTGATGCTGCCCGCCTGGCTCGGCTGGGAAGCGGCACTGAGCAAGGCACTGGAGCGCGGTGAAGGTCAATTGCTGGGGCAGATGCGCGAGCAGTGGCCGTTCTTTCGCACGCGCATCGACATGCTGGAAATGGTCCTGGCCAAGGCCGATGCCGATATCGCCCGTCTTTATGATGAGCGTCTGGTGCAGCCGGACCTGCTGGCATTGGGTGCGCACTTACGCGACCTATTGTCGCAGGCGTGTGACGTGGTGCTTGGCCTGACCGGCCAGTCGCAGCTGCTGGCCCATAGCCCCGACACCCTGGAGTTCATCCGCCTGCGCAACACCTACCTCGACCCCTTGCACCTGTTGCAGGCCGAGTTGCTGGCACGTTCGCGCCAGCAGGAGGCTGCCCAAGACAGCCCTCTGGAACAGGCGCTGCTGGTGTCCGTGGCCGGTATCGCGGCCGGTTTGCGCAACACCGGCTGAGGTTTTTTGCGTGTACTCAATGGCTTGCGGGTAAACCGCGACGACCGCCCGGAAATGGGCGGTCGTCGTTTGAGAGGGTGGGTTGCGCTCAGGCACACCCCGGCGCTGACGCATGTGCGGCGCGGGTTTCTCCTACTTTTGGCGGCTTGTATGGTGAGGGCCCGCTGTGTATCTTGATCAGCCTTTGGCCGTTTGATCGGCCTAGAACCACATTTTTACGAGATTGGCCCCACGCGGCGAATCCGAGCGTCATCTCTATAAAAAATTGAGGAGCACATCGATGCGCGTCATTCTGCTGGGAGCTCCCGGGGCCGGTAAAGGTACTCAGGCAAAGTTCATCACTGAAAAATTCGGCATTCCACAAATCTCCACCGGCGACATGCTGCGTGCGGCCGTCAAGGCTGGCACCGAACTGGGCCTGATCGCCAAGAGCGTGATGGACAGCGGCGGCCTGGTCTCCGATGACCTGATCATCAACCTGGTCAAGGAACGCATCAGCCAGGAAGACTGCAAGAACGGTTTCCTGTTCGACGGCTTCCCACGCACCATTCCCCAGGCTGAAGCCTTGGTGAAGGCGGGCGTGGAGTTGGACGCCGTGGTCGAAATCGCGGTTGAAGACGAAGAGATCGTCCAGCGTATCGCTGGCCGTCGTGTTCACGAAGGCTCTGGCCGCGTGTACCACATCGTCTACAACCCGCCGAAAGTGGAAGGCAAGGACGATGTCACCGGCGAAGACCTGGTGCAGCGTAAAGACGACACCGAAGAAACCGTGCGTCATCGCCTGTCGGTCTACCATTCCCAGACCAAGCCCCTGGTGGACTTCTACCAGAAGCTGTCCGCAGCCCAAGGCAAGCCGAAATACAGCCACATCCCTGGTGTGGGCTCGGTAGAGGCCATCACCGCCAAGGTGCTGCAAGCACTGAGCTGATCCCTTGATCAGCGGCACAGACAACGGCCCGCTTGCGGGTCGTTGTTGTTTATACTGGCGCACTTTTTTCCGACTTGGACACCCACACCGATGAGTACCCTGCTGGCCCTGGACACCGCGACTGAAGCTTGCTCCGTTGCCTTGCTGCACGATGGCAAGGTCACGAGCCACTACGAGGTGATCCCGCGCCTGCACGCGCAGAAATTGTTGCCGATGATCAAGCAATTGCTTGAAGACGCCGGGACCACCCTAGCGGCGGTGGATGCCATCGCGTTCGGCCGTGGCCCCGGTGCATTCACTGGCGTGCGCATCGCCATCGGCGTGGTGCAGGGCCTGGCCTTTGCGCTGGAGCGCCCGGTGTTGCCGGTGTCCAACCTGGCGGTACTGGCCCAGCGTGCGTTGCGTGAGCACGGGGCATCGCAGGTGGCAGCGGCAATTGATGCGCGCATGGATGAGGTTTACTGGGGTTGCTACCGTGAGACCGCAGGCGAAATGCGCCTGGTCGGTGCGGAAGCGGTGCTGGCCCCCGAAGCGGCGCAGTTGCCCGCTGACGCCAACGGTGATTGGTTCGGTGCCGGCACGGGCTGGGGTTATGGCGAACGCATCAACGTGACGTGTGCCGAGCAGGACGCAGCGATGTTGCCACACGCCGAAGACCTGCTGGCGTTGGCACGTTTCGCATTCGAGCGCGGCGAGGCGATTGCGGCGGACCAGGCAGCACCGGTGTACCTGCGCGATAAAGTCGCGCAGACCAAGGCCGAACGCGGGATTATTTGACGCCAGAAATGTGGGTGTTACGCGGCAAATTTCGCCAATCGTCAGAATTTGCCTGGGTTTTTAAACCTTTTACAAATTATGTGTTCTAGTTATCACCAGAGCATTTGCGCGCCATGGAAAGTGCCGCTAAATTGCCATCATTGATACCGAGTCTGCATGTATGCGTATAGACGGTTTTTCCTCACAGTCGTACCCCCTCAAGCGTAAGCCGCGCAAGGCGAGCGTGACGGTAGACGAGTCCGTCGAGGATTCACCGGACTTCATTGAAGTACACGCCGATACGCCTTCCAAAGCCCAAGGCGCCTCGAGCGCACGCATCAGCGGCGTTCCTGCCCGTCAGCAAGACATGGTCTTTCCCCGTTCCATGAGCAAAAGCGTTGCCACCGCCTTGGCCAGCTACCTGACCACTGCCGGCTTTGTCGAATGGGATATGGAAGTGCTGGGTCTCGATATCCATATCTGATGCGTTTGCCTTATTACATCGGCTGCCCGTCCTGGAGTGAAAACGCCTGGCGCGAGTACCTGTATCCCGTTGAGGCACGTTCCAGCGATTACCTCGGGCTCTATTCCCAGGTCTTCAACGCCGTTGAGGGCAATACCACTTTTTATGCTCGCCCCTCGGCCGCCACTGTGCAGCGCTGGGCCGAAATCATGCCTGATGATTTTCGCTTCACCGCCAAATTTCCCGGCGATATCAGCCATGCTGGCGATTTGCGTGAACAGCTGCCGGCGGCAGAAAGTTTTGTCGGCTTGATGAGCCCTTTGGGTGAGCGCGTTTCACCGCTGTGGCTGCAGCTCTCGAAGAGCTTTACGCCGCCACGCCTGGCGGAGCTGGCTGGATTTCTCGATGGCATTGATCGGCCGCTGGCCGTGGAGGTGCGTCATGAACAGTTCTTCGCCAGGGGTGATGCTGAGCGCATGCTCAACCGCCTGTTGCGCGATCGCGGTGTCGAGCGCATCTGCCTCGATCCACGTGCCCTGTTCAGTTGTACCTCTACCTCGGAAGCGGTGCTGCATGCCCAGTCCAAAAAGCCCCGGGTGCCACCGCGCCCAGCGGCGCTCACGCAGTTTCCCCAGGTGCGCTTCATCGGGCATCCGGACCTTGAGGCCAATGACCCGTTCCTGATTCCATGGGTGGAAAAGATCGCCAGTTGGATCGAAGAGGGCCGCACGCCCTATATGTTCCTGCACACCTCGGACAATCGTCTCGCGGCGCAACTGGCGCTGCGCTTCCACGCCAAGCTGATGGTGCGTCTGCCAGGGCTACCGCCGCTGCCTGCCTTGCATCGAGAACCCGTGGCGGAGCAGCTCGGGCTACTTTGAGGGTCGAGCCGTGGGTGTGGTCAAGACATTGAGTGTGTTGCTGGTGCTGGTGGGCGCATTTGCGTTGGCCGTCTGGCGGGGTTGGGTGCCGATGCCGGCCGAGTGGAACCCCTGGGCGCCCTTGGATGTGCAGGCCAGCCCCAACCTGTTGACGCGCTACAAGCTCAGTCGTTTGCAGGACGATCCGGCGCTGTGTGACCAGGTGTTGAACACCTCTGGTCTGCGCGTGAGCCGCCAGGCCGATACACCGGCTGATACGGCGTGCCCCTTGCGCAATATTCTGCGTGTGCAGGGCGCTGACGTGGCCTTGAGCAGCAGCTTTCTCGCCAGTTGCCCGCTCGCGGTGGCGTTCGCATTGTTCGAGCGCCACAGCCTGCAACCGGCGGCCCAGGCCGTGTTTGGTCAAGCGGTGAGTCGGGTCGAGCATTTGGGCAGTTTTGCCTGCCGTAATATCTACAATCGCGCCGACGGAAGGCTCAGCCAGCACGCCTCGGCCAATGCCCTGGATATCGCCGGGTTTCGCCTGGCGGATGGACGCAGCATCAGCGTGCTCAAGGATTGGCCGGGGCAGAGCGACAGTGCGCGTTTCCTGCGTTTGGTACGCGATGGCGCCTGTGATGATTTCAACGTGGTGTTGAGCCCGGACTACAACGCGGCTCATCGCAACCATTTCCATCTCGACATGGGGCGTTGGTGGGTGTGTCGCTAGGGTTCAGGCGGCCAGGCGCAGGTTGTGGGTCACCAGCGGGCGTGCCCAGTAGTAATCGAAATCCAGGGCCTTTTGCTGCGCCAGCAGTTCTTCTTCGGGGTACGGCGTGGCGGCCGGTGGCAGCAGGTCCAGCTCGAATTCGGCAATTGGCAGGTGCAGGGGGCGTGGTTGTGGCGCCGGGCCTGGCTCGGGTAGCGGTTGGCCGGCGTTCAGCACGATGGGGCGCACCCACTCGCTCTCAAACGCTTGTTGGCGTTGCTGGGCGATGACTTCTTCTTCCGGGAACGGCGTCGCGGCCGGTGGCAGCAGCTCGGTTTCGAACTCGGCAATCGGCAGGAAGAGCGGCTCCGGCGGGGTGATCTCGGTGTCTTTCACATCGCACTCACGCTGGGTGAGGATCTGCGCCAGCAGGTCGGCGCCTTCGCGGGGTTCAACTGCCGGGTCTGCCGGGGCGGGCGCCTTGGCGGCGAGCGCGTCCGGCGTTTCACCGAGCTGCTCGGCCAACGCGCGGGCAAAGAAGTCCTGCCACACATGACTCACCCCGGCCAGCGCTTGGGTATTGCGCAGGCCGTAATGGTTGTGGGTCGGCAGTACACCGATGGAAAGGGGAAGAATGTCTGACATTTTTCTCGGTCGACGCTCAGCTCTGGCAAAATACCTGACTGTAATTTTTATCGGCTGTTGTTTGCCGATCCTTAATTTTTTTGAGCGTGGCGATTGATGAACGAACAACCAGCGGCCAGCCGCATCCAGGTCCAAGCCTTGGCTGACAGCTTCCAGGCCCGCGCTGAACAGTGGGCTTCGCTGCTGGGGTTGCCTCTGCAGGTGGCCGATGCGGATTTTTCCCTGCAAGTGGGGGAGCACGGTTTGCAGTTGCAACAGCTTGGGCCTGATGCGCCAGGGCCGGTGCGGGTCGACTTTGTCGAAGGCGGCGCGGCGCATCGGCGATTGTATGGTGGTGGCAGCGGGCAGATGATCGCCAAGGCGGTGGGCATCGCCCAGGGCGTGCGCCCGCGAGTGCTGGACGCCACGGCTGGCTTGGGCAAGGACGCGTTCGTGCTGGCCAGCCTCGGGTGTGAGATGAGCCTGATCGAGCGCCAGCCGTTGATCGGCGCCTTGCTCGAAGATGGCCTGGCCCGCGCTGCAGAGGATTTTGACGTGGCGCCGATTGTGGCGCGCATGAAGCTGCTCAAGGGCAATTCCATCGACGTGATGCTCAATTGGCAGGGCGAGCCGCCTCAGGTGATCTACCTGGACCCGATGTTTCCGCACCGTGAGAAAACTGCGCTGGTGAAGAAGGAAATGCGCCTGTTTCGGCCGTTGGTGGGTGATGATCCGGATGCACCGGCGTTGCTCGCGGCGGCTCTGGCCCTGGCCAGCCATCGTGTGGTGGTCAAGCGGCCGCGCAAGGCACCCTGTATTGAGGGGCCGAAGCCAAGCCATGCGCTGGATGGCAAGTCCAGCCGCTACGACATTTATCCCAAGAAAGCGCTCAAGCCGTAAGCTGCAAACAGCAGCACTTATCTCCCAGGTGCGCCGCAATCCAAATGTGGGAGATTCTATGGTTGGGGGGAAGCCCCCAAACCCGCTTTTGATTGGTACTCGCTCTGGTTTTTCATGAGCGAAAAGGCGATACGCGCTAACTTGCGGGCGATGATGACCAGGACTTGAGTTGTTTTCAGTCCCCTGGCCAGATAGCCCTCGTATAAAGGCTTCCAGGCTTCTGACCTAATACCGGCTGACGCCGCGTTATGCAGCAACCTGCGGATCTCTGAGTCTCCTTTCTTGCTTAACGAACGACGTCCGTTCATTTGCCCTGAGTCGGACACCCTCAAGTCCATTCCCAGAAAAGCAATGTAAGCGTCAGCACTTTCAAACTCTCCTCGTTGAAAGGCCATAGTCAGTGCAACTGCCGTAAGAAAACCAATGCCCTCTACGGCTTGGCAGCGCCTGACTTGATTCAAGACACCCGCTTCAGTGACAGCAGCTAATATCCGTTTTTCAATGAGCGCTTCATGTCTATCAAGACAAGCTGAAATGCTCTTGGACGAGGCTTTGAGCAAAGGCTCACCTGCCCAGCTCTGGTTCAGAGCAACACGCATCTTCACCAGTGCGGCACGTCGGCGAAGCGTATCCGTCCGGCCAACACACCTTCCTGACGCAACCGCCGAAGGACCAGCCCGTTTTGCGAAACCTCGGCTGTAGTTTACGACTTCAGCCTCAGCCGGGCCGGCGAGCATGCGCGTAACTTCCTACAAGACTGGAAGGGCAAGCTGGTCTGCGATTATTTCGGCGATTACAAGGCCAGCTTCGAACTCGGCGTGACTGAAATCGGCTGCATGGCTCATGCCCGGCGCAAGTTCTTCGAACTGCATGCGACTCACAAGAGCGCGCTGGCTGAGCAAGCCTTGCGTTACATGCAGGCGCTGTACGAGATCGAGGGGGAAATCGAGGATCTAGAACCGGACATACGCCGCCGAATACGGCAGGAAAAGGCGGTACCCGTGATGGATGCGTTGCATGCCTGGATGGTTGCCCAGCGCGACATCGTGCATAACGGTTCGGCCATTGGCAAAGCCTTGGATTACAGCTTGAAACGCTGGACGGCGCTGTCGCGCTACCTCGATGACGGGGCCGTGCCTATTGATAATAACTGGTGTGAGAACCAGATACGGCCTTGGGCGCTGGGGCGCAAGAACTGGCTCTTTGCTGGGTCGCTACGCAGCGGCAAACGCGCCGCTGCGATCATGAGTTTGATTCAGTCGGCCCGGAACAATGGGCACGATCCCTAGGCCTACCTGAAGGATGTGCTGACGCGCCTGCCTGCGCAGCGGGCAAGTGAGATTGCAGAGTTGCTGCCGCATAGGTGGCGTCCGGCTTAGTCGTGCAAGACGGTTTGCCCGTACGCTTACAAAGAAAGCCCAGCTTGAGCTGGGCTTTCTTTTGCAGACCTACATATCACTCAAGCGTATACTTATTCTCAGCCATAAAGGCTGGCTCTTTCCAATTAGAACCTTTTTTAATTCCCCCATCAGAATTATCAATCAGCCCTTCCAGTCTCATGTTATGAACAAGCTTTAATAGCTCAAGATTATTACCAATATTTACCCAGCCATTCCTGTTATATAGTCGATCCAGCATCGGATATGAAATTGACTTATTTCTTACTATAAAAAGAACGACATCTCTTGGGGATTCAGAGTTTACAATATCATTGATGTTGCTCATGTTATTCTCCGTATATTTGTTTGTTTTCTGCGACTATAGCTTCTGGCGTATAGAGTAATTCGTCAGCATCTTTAAGCTTGAAATCCTCTAAAGTCGCGGCATGAGTATTATTCCAAGTGGCGCCATCGTCGTTCGGTTTCACTCCATCCGTTATACCTAGAGCCCTATACCGCTCTAGCTCACGAATCTCATGGGTGTAAAATCGCTTATCGACATCGGTAATGGCCAATTCGCCAGTTAGGATTTTTTCCAGACGGTCAATCATCACAACATTTGCGTCCGATGGGTCGAATCTGCTCGTATGCAGCTTAACGAGGTCAATACCTTCCTGAGTCACCGCTGCGGTTGTCCAGTCTAGACTCTGAATGGGGCCGCCCGCCTTATCAGGATTGTACATCCGACCGCTGTGCTCACCTTTGGTGGTAGCCCCTTCGTACGGACTACTAAATACCGCATAAATCGGCGGTAAACCCGAATCTGCGGGGTAAACGTAAATAGCGTCCCGAATATCCAACTGGCCGACTACCGGAAACGGCTCAGCTTTGACCTCAATCGGTGTCAGTGTAATCCCGGTATACACCGGGGTTTCGACAGGCTGCGCAGGCGTCGCCGTCGAGCTATTACCTGGTACTGCGATTGGGAACGTCAGGGTGATCGGTGGTGAGTCAGTTGTAGTGAACGTATAGGCATTGGCCACAGGATCAAGCACTAGCGCTCTTACCGGGACGGTAGGTGCTAACCCTCCAGTGGGCTGGGTGGCCACTACCGAGTATTTGGACTGATCGCCATAAATTCGGTAGGGCAGATCCACAGTTCCTCCCGCCGCGGCGATCTCGGCAAGATTTTCGGGAAGATTAGGCGTTAAATCCTTGGCCGGCGTGTTAAGCATGGTCGAAGGTAGCTCACCATTACCCAGTGATGGTGAATAGACCAGCGCGCCAATGCCCACTGCCGTGGCAGCACTTACAACAGTGCCTAAGGCTACCTTTGCAGCCTGAATAGCCGCATCCAGCGTAAGACCTGAACCGGCAGTAATGGCGATAGAGCCAGCCGCAGTACTTAACTGACTCGCACCGTCAGCGGGGAGCCTATACGTATTAGCGGCTTTAAGTGCTGCAGCTTCAGCAGCAATTCTTGCTGCCTCTGCAGCGGCCGCTTCATCAGCAATGCGCTTGGCTTCAGCTTCGGCGGCTAACCTGGCAGCTTCTGCTGCAGCGGCCTCATCAGCGATACGCTTAGCTTCTGCCTCTGCCGCTACTCGCGCCGCTTCAGCAGCGGCTGCCTCATCAGCCACGCGTTTGGCTTCAGCCTCAGCTGCAACCCTTGCGGCTTCCGCAGCTGCGGCCTCATCGGCAATACGTTTAGCCTCGGCGTCTGCACGTGCTTGATTAGCCTGTGCCTGAAGGTTCTGCTTCAGGGCATTCAAATAGTCGATCTCGCGGTTGCTATATTTTGCAGCATACGAAGCCTCAAGTGAGGCGTACCATTCTTTATAATTTTTATCCGGAGGGTAATTTGTCTTGCTTCCGCTGATTGCATCTTTAATAAACTGCATCGTCGGATAATAAAAGAAGTCTCCATAGTAGTACTTATCAGCAATCACTTTTTGAGCAGCAGCAGCCTGTGCTTTTTGAGCAATTAGCGTATCTACCGAACGAATATGCTGTTCGATTTTCTCGACTTCGCTCGCGGGACTGCCTTCATTTTGTTCTATTGCAGTAATGCTTTGTGCAATAGATTCAGGCATCGACTGAAGATTCGCTGCAAAGCTTGCCTCCTGGTCCTTAACATTCTGGGAAATGATGGGAGGGTATGTGTTAAGCACATAAGTACGCGTTGCAAGGTTAATGAGCTGTCCGGTGTGACTATGTGAAAAATCACTGTCACCACCACCCCCTCCGAATGTCTGAGGTTCATATTTATTAATAGCATTGATTTCAATTTCTGGCAGATGAATCGTATCGCCATTAGCCATAGTGAATTCTCCTTTTCGCTAGGTACAGCATAAGAGCTTTGTACATCTCAGTAGGATGGACGGATGGTTCTCTCGTTGCCTTACTACTCTCTGATGAACGGCTTCGCCTCTTGGGTTGTCAGTTTTTGAGAAGCTCAACGAACGAGAATCCCCGTCTTCTCCACTTTTCACCATATCGCATTAATACTGTATGGGTATCCAGTATCAAGGGGAAACAAAAAATGCACTTATGCATATCGCGACCGACAAACGGTAGTGGTCACTGTTCCTTACGATACGGCTCTGAGCTTGACGGTGGGGGGAGCACACCTCTGTGACCGCAACCACTGCCGGTCATTTGCAGATAATGTGAGCCCGTCACAATGGAACGCGAGTCTACGGCGTCGAATGCAAGCCCATTTGCAATTAATGTGAGCCGGAGCCTTTGGCTGGTTGCAGTTAATGTGAGCCAGAAATGCCGCTGAATGCGAGCCCGAGTGTTTTCAAACGCGAGCCGCTACACTTAGGGTTCCGCCCTGACGGCGGCTCACTTTGCAAAAGCCGGGATGCCGGCCCAGGCCAAAGTAAGCAAAACGCTCTTGCCCCACCACTCGGCACCTCGCTTAGGCTCGGTGTGCCCGTAATCCGCCAGTGATTTGGGGGGCCGCCGCCACGCGCCATCCATGGCGCGGGGCGGCTAAACCGGCATCCCTGCCGGTTTACCCCCCAAATCCCTGTCGAATTCCGGCCAGCGTGGTTTGACGGGGCGCTTAAGATCAAAATCAAAAGCAGATCAAGAGCAGATCAAGAGCGACTCGCTTCGCATCGTGGTTACCGTCGGTTGCTACCGCCTATGCAGTGCTGTCGAGCCCCGTGCTGCGATAGGCCCGCATAAACAACTTCACCACGTCCTGCACATGCTCTTCGGCTTCTTGCGCGCTCAATTGTCCGCCGCAGCCATACAACAAGCGGAAGTTCGCCGTGCCCTTGAGCAGGCAAAAGAAGTGCTCCGCGGCTTTGAACGGTGTGTCGATGCTCAGGGCGCCGCCCTGGTGAATCTTGCCGAGCAGGCGCTCCATGCCTTGCAGCATGCGCATGGGGCCGGCGTTGAAGAAGATCTGGGAGAGTTTCACGTCCTGATTGCCGGTGGTCATCATCAGGCGATGCAGGTTTACCGACTCCTCGCTGTTGATCAGCCGATGAAAGCCGCGTGCGATGTTGAGCAACACCGTCTCGACGGGCATGCCTTCAGGAAGCTCGAAGTACATCACCGGCAACTGCTCTTCACATTTGGCCACCACCGCAGCGGTGAACAGCGTCTCCTTGTCGGTGAAGTGACTGTAGACCGTGAGCTTCGATACGCCGGCCGCCAGGGCAACGGCGTCCATGCTGGTGTTGGCATAACCCTTGTCCAGGAACAGCGATTTCGCCGATTCGAGGATTGCCTGGCGTTTTGCCATGTCCTTGGGACGCCCGGGGCTTGCGGTGTTCAGAGGATTGTCGGACATTTTCACCTTTAATACTGGACTGGTGAGTTTGGTATTAATAACATACCGGCCAGTATAATTATTCCAAGCTCTATTTGCGAAAGGTCCTTCAGCATGCGCAGCGCTTTCCTGCCCCTTGCTTTGCCTGTCAGCCTGGTCTTCCTGTTGGCCGCGTGCGGCCATGAAGAAGCGGCCCAGACCACCGTACGTCCGGCCATGGTGGTGCAACCGCAGCCTTCGGCACAGGCGATGGACAGCTACCCCGGTGAGGTGCGTGCCCGTTATGAGCCGGACCTGGCCTTTCGCATCGGCGGTAAAGTCAGCAAGCGCCTGGTGGAGGAGGGCGAGCGGGTCAAGGCCAACCAGCCGCTGGCCGAACTCGACCCCCAGGACGTGCGCCTGCAACTGGAAGCGACCCGCGCTCAAGTAGCCGCTGCAGAGGCCAATCTCAGCCTGGTGCGTGCGGAACGAGATCGCTACAAGACCTTGATGGACCGGCAGATGGTCAGTCGGTCGCAGTACGACAATTCCGAAAACCTCTACCGAGCCGGTGAAGCACGCCTCAAGCAGATCAAGGCCGAGTTCGATGTGTCGAGCAACCAGGCCGGCTACGCCGTGCTGCGTGCGCCCCAGGATGGTGTGGTCGCCAAGCGTGCCGTCGAAGTGGGGCAAGTGGTTTCCGCTGGCCAGACCGTGTTCACCCTGGCCACCGATGGCGAGCGTGAAGTGTTGATCAGCCTGCCTGAACAGGGCTTTGGCCGCTTCAAGGTCGGCCAGCCAGTGTCGGTGGAGTTATGGAGCCAGCCAGAGCAACGTTTTGCCGGGCGCATTCGTGAGCTGTCTCCCGCGGCCGATCCCAAATCCCGCACTTTCGCGGCGCGTGTGGCCTTCACCGGCGGCAAAGTGCCCGCCGAACTGGGCCAAAGTGCGCGGGTTTTCATCCAGGCCGACGGTGTCATTGCGCTGTCGGTACCCTTGTCCGCCCTGAGTGCCGAAAACGGCGCGTCCTACGTCTGGCGCGTACAACCGGACAACACCCTTGAACGCACTCCCGTGCGCATTGGTGCCTTTGGCGAAAACACCGTACCGATACTGGAAGGATTGGCCGCCACCGACTGGGTGGTTGCCGCAGGCGTGCATGTACTTCATGAGGGCCAGTCAGTGCGCCCGGTGGACCGCTCCAACCGTGTGGTTAATCTGGCGGCCAAGGAGTAGTCCCCATGGGTTTCAATCTTTCCGAGTGGGCGTTGCGTAATCGCCAGATCGTACTGTTCCTGATGATCCTGTTGGCCGTGGTTGGCACCTTGTCCTACACCAAGCTGGGGCAAAGCGAAGACCCGCCCTTTACCTTCAAGGCCATGGTGATCAAGACCAACTGGCCCGGGGCCACGGCCCAGGAGGTATCGCGCCAGGTCACCGAGCGAATCGAGAAAAAACTCATGGAGACCGGTGAGTACGAACGCATCGTGTCGTTCTCCCGCCCCGGTGAATCCCAGGTCACCTTTATTGCCCGTGATTCGATGCGTTCGGCGCAGATTCCCGAGCTGTGGTATCAGGTGCGCAAGAAAATCAGCGACATCCGCCACACCTTGCCGCCGGATATCCAGGGGCCGTTTTTCAACGATGAGTTCGGCACCACGTTCGGCAATATCTACGCCCTGACCGGCGACGGATTCGACTATGCCGTGCTCAAGGACTACGCCGATCGCATCCAGATCCAGCTGCAACGTGTCCCGGATGTGGGCAAGGTCGAGTTGCTCGGCTTGCAGGACGAGAAGATCTGGATCGAGCTGTCCAACCTCAAGCTCGCTACCCTCGGCTTGCCTTTGGCTGCGGTACAGCAGGCGTTGCAGGAACAAAATGCGGTGTCCACCGCCGGCTTCTTTGAAACCCCTACCGAGCGCGTGCAATTGCGCGTTTCTGGCAACTTCAAGACGGTGGAAGAGATCCGTAACTTTCCGATACGCGTGGGGGATCGCACTTTCCGCATCGGTGACGTGGCTGACATCCATCGAGGTTTCAACGACCCACCGGCACCGCGCATGCGCTACATGGGCGCAGATGCCATCGGCCTGGCCGTGGCCATGCGCGACGGTGGCGACATCCTCGTATTGGGCAAGGCCCTTGAAGCGCAATTCGCACGCCTGCAAAAGAACCTTCCGGCAGGGATGGAGCTGCGCAAAGTGTCGGACCAACCAGCAGCGGTAAAGACCAGCGTCGGCGAGTTTGTCCAGGTACTGGCTGAAGCGTTGGCGATTGTTTTGCTGGTGAGCTTTTTCTCCCTCGGTGTGCGCACCGGCATGGTCGTTGCCCTGACGATTCCGCTGGTACTGGCGATGACCTTTGCCAGCATGTATTACCTGGGCATCGGCCTGCACAAGATTTCCCTTGGCGCCTTGGTCCTGGCCCTGGGCTTGTTGGTAGATGACGCGATCATCGCCGTGGAAATGATGGCGATCAAAATGGAGCAGGGCTACGACCGGCTCAAGGCTGCAAGTTTCGCCTGGACCAGTACCGCGTTCCCTATGCTCACCGGCACCCTGATCACGGCGGCGGGCTTCTTGCCAATTGCCACCGCGCAATCGAGCACCGGGGAATACACCCGCTCGATCTTCCAGGTGGTGACCATCGCACTGCTGGCCTCCTGGGTGGCAGCCGTGGTGTTTGTGCCGTACCTGGGGGAAAAACTCCTGCCCGACCTGGCGAAGATTCACGCCGCCAAATACGGTACCGACGGCCCGGACCCTTACGGCACACCCTTCTATCAGCGTGTAAGACGTCTGGTGGAGTGGTGCGTGCAACGGCGTAAAACCGTGATCGTGCTGACCTTGCTGCTGTTTATCGGCTCGGTTGCACTGTTCCGCTTCGTGCCGCAACAGTTCTTCCCAGCTTCCGGTCGCCTGGAGTTGATGGTCGACCTGAAACTGGCCGAGGGCGCTTCGCTCAGTAACACCGCCGAACAGGTCAAACGCCTGGAGGCGTTGCTCAAGGAGCATGCCGGCATCAACAACTATGTCGCCTACGCGGGCACCGGTTCGCCGCGGTTTTACCTGCCACTGGACCAGCAATTGCCCGCTGCCAGCTTCGCCCAGTTTGTGGTGCTGGCTAACACCATCGAGGAGCGAGAAAGCCTGCGCACCTGGCTGATCGAAACCCTCAACGAGCAATTTCCCGACCTGCGTTCGCGTGTCACACGGCTGGAGAACGGCCCGCCCGTAGGCTACCCGGTGCAGTTTCGCGTGACCGGCGAGCACATCGAAGAGGTGCGCGCGCTGGCGCGCAAAGTGGCGGCGAAGGTTCGCGAAAATACCCATGTGGTCAATGTGCACTTGGACTGGGAAGAGCCAAGCAAAATCGTGTACCTGAATATCGACCAGGACCGTGCCCGCGCCCTCGGTGTGAGCACTGCCAACCTGGCGAAATTCCTGCAGAGTTCCCTGACCGGCTCCAGCGTCAGCCAGTACCGTGAGGACAACGAATTGATCGAGATCCTCCTGCGCGGCACGGTGCATGAGCGTAGCGAACTGTCGCGCCTGCCGAGCCTTGCCGTGCCCACCGACAATGGTAAAAGCGTGGCGCTGTCGCAAATTGCCACCCTCGAATATGGCTTCGAAGAGGGCATCATCTGGCATCGCAACCGCTTGCCCACGGTGACTGTGCGGGCCGATATCTATGGCAAGGAACAGCCGGCGACCCTCGTGCAGCAGATCTTGCCGACGCTCGCCGATGTACGTGCCGAACTGCCGGATGGCTACCTGCTGGAAGTGGGCGGCACGGTTGAAGATTCAGCGCGTGGGCAAAACTCGGTGAAGGCCGGCGTGCCGCTGTTTATCGTGGTGGTGCTGACCTTGCTGATGCTGCAACTGCGCAGCTTTTCGCGCACGGCGATGGTCTTTCTCACCGCACCGTTGGGGCTGATCGGCGTGACCCTGTTCCTGCTGGTATTCCACCAACCCTTCGGCTTCGTCGCCATGCTTGGCACCATCGCGCTGTCGGGAATGATCATGCGTAACTCGGTGATTTTGGTGGACCAGATCGAGCAAGACATCAAGGCCGGCCTGGCACCTTGGCAGGCGATTATCGAAGCTACGGTCCGACGCTTTCGCCCGATTGTTCTGACGGCACTGGCGGCGGTGCTGGCGATGATTCCGCTGTCGCGCAGTGTGTTCTTCGGGCCGATGGCCGTGGCGATCATGGGAGGGTTGATCGTGGCTACGGCATTGACCTTGCTCTTTCTCCCGGCGCTTTATGCCGCGTGGTTTCGCGTCAAAAAGGACGCTGGATAATCAGGCTGTCATCTCGGTTGTCGGGGCGTAGAGAGTACGCGCCCCGTCACCGTGGGCATGCGGCAGAATGAGCAATTTTCCTATGTGAGAGATAGGAAGCTCACTACACGGGCCTAGGAACCTTTCCTTATTGATTGCCACTCAATGTTACCTGGTTGGCAGGTACCTACTGCTCTTGCTCGTCGGCAGAAACAGTAGTGATTGGAATGAATTTAAGGAGTTCGCCATGTGTATAGCTAGTTTGAAGGCTTTTCTGCGTCCGCCCAGCAGGCCAAAACCTCCTGAAAAGTGTAAACCCAGCCCTCCTGAACGTTGTAAGCCCAAGCGCCCCGGGTATTGCAAACCCAAGCCCCTTGAGAGTTTCAGACCCAAACCTCCTGAGGAATGCAGACCCAAGCCTCCTGAGGAATGCAAACCCAAACCCCCTGAGTATTGCATGCCCAAACCTCCTGAAGAGTGCAATCCCGAGCCCCCTCCTAAGTGTTGCTACATAAAAACCGTTGAGCTGACGATTGTCATGAAGGCGGCCATAAATTACTGACTTTGAGGCTCTTTTTTGCGCAAACGCCTCGAGAATACGAGGCGCTTGTGGGGTGCAGGGCAGATCGGCAGGTTTTACAGCGCGCCAAACACCTTCTTGGCCAAGCTGGTAGCCGCAGCCGCTGGATTCTTGCGAATCGTTTCTTCCTGCTGCGCAATCATCTTGAACAAACCATCCAGGGCCTGCTCGGTCACGTAGTTCTCAACGTTGGCGCTCTTGGCGTCCACCGCGCCAAAGGCCGCGGCCTTGCCGGCGAGGGCGTTGTACTGCTGGGCCACGCCGACTTTGTCGGTGGCGGCCTTGACGATAGGCAGGAACTTGGCGCGAATCTCTTCACGGCTGCTTTTGTTCAGGTACTGGGTGGCGGAGTCCTGGCCACCGCTGAGAATGCCCTTGGCGTCGGTCACGCTCATGTTCTTCACAGCGTTGACCAGGATCGGCTGGGCCTGAGTCACGGCGGTTTCCGCTGCCTTGTTCATGCTGGTTTCCAGCTGCGTGACCTGGTCACCCATGCCGAACATTTTCAACTTGTCGGCGACTTTGCCGAGTTTGCCCGGCAGGCCGATCTTCACGTCCGGGTTGTTGCTGAAACCACCGGGCGTCCCGAGCTGTTTCACAGCAATCTGTGCACCTTGGGTCAAGGCATCCTTGAGGCCGCCGCTGGCGTCACCCTGAGACAGGCTGCCGAGATCCAGGGCCATGGCGCTGGCGCCGAATAGCAAGCCAGCACACAGGGCGGTGAGGCGAAGAGATTTGCGGAGCATGGGCGCTTCCTTATGAAGTGGGAATGATCAGTGTGCAGCCGCATCCACGCGCAGGCGCAGCGGTTGTGGGTCCTGGCCGTTGAGCTGCACGGTGTGCCGCTCGGTGGTGATAAACAGTAGCTTGCCGTCCAGCTCGATGCGAGCGCTGACCGAGTATGTGTGGCCTGGCTTAACCTGGGCCGGGTCATAGCTCAGGTGAAACGGCAGCGGCACCTGGCCTTTGACCGGGCCTTTCTGTTCGGCGAGGGGCACGGCCGGGGCGTCCATCAGGGACACGTCCTGCAGGCTGACACTCAAGGTGGCGGCTGGCGGCAGGGCGATGCGTTGCAGGTAGAACACTTCGCCGTCGAGGCTGGCCTTCGGGGTTGGGGTCATCGAGTGGCAGGCTCCGAGCAGGGCGGTCAGGCCCAGGAGGATGAGTTTTTTCAAGGTGCGGCTCCTTTTCAACGGCGCCGGAATCCGCCCGGCGCCTCAATCAGTCTAGCGCTGTGCTTCAGGATTGACGGCAACCGGTTCGGCCGCAGCCTCGGCTGCGCCGTCCACGCGGTGCAAGGCAACTTGGCGGATCGACAGGCGAATATCCGCCGGCAGTACGCGTTTGGCGGCGCCTTCGGCCAGTTCGCCGAGCAGGTCGTGATAGCCCAGCTTGCCGGCTTCATCGCGGCGCAGCACATCTTGCTCCAGCAACGTCTGGATAAAATGTCGGAAAAGACTCTTGTCGAAGAATTCCGGGGCATTGAGGCCGTGCAGGATCGACAGGCGCTGGGCCATGATCGTGCACAGGTCTTCCAGCTCTTCGGCGCTGATGCTGTTCTGGCCGCTGTTGAGCAGTAACGAGATCGCCATGTAGAAACGTTGCAGGGTCTGGGCGATGCTCTTGGACAGCAGCGTCAGCAGCACAAAGTGCCGCGAACTCGGCGCCGGGCGCAGGTATACGGCGTTTTCGAAACGCAGCAGGCCTTGTTCGACAAACGCGTCCAGCCACTGGTCCACCACGCTGTCCAGATCCTCCAGCGACCAACGGATAAACAGCTCCGATTGCAGGTACGGGTAGAGCGCGTGGGTGTAGCGCAGGATCTGTTCGCGGGTCATGCGCGAACTGCTCTGGAAGAAGCTCGCCAGCAGCGCTGGCAGGGCGAAGATGTGCAGCACATTGTTGCGGTAGTAGGTCATCAGGACGGCATTCTGCTCATCCAGATAAACGATTTTGCCCAAGGCGTCGCTCTGTTCGGACAACAGGTTCATGTCCTTGACGTGCTTGATCAGCGCCAGGCCATCGCCATCCGGCAAAGTGGTATGGGGCGAGTAGGGCACACGACGCAACAACGCCAGGTACAGGTCCAGTTGGCGGGCCATGGCCTGTTCATCCAGCGCCAGGCGAGTGGTGGACAGTAGCGCCAGCGCGACCAGGTTCACCGGGTTCACCGCAGCGGCTTCGTTCAAGTGGCGCGCCACCTGTTCGCCGAGGCGATTGGTGGTCTCGTTGAGCCACGCCGGTTTGTAGTTCGGCCCCAGTTCCTGGGCGCGCCAGTCCGGTTGCTCGGCGTCGAGGAACTCCGCCAGCTTGATCGGCTCACCGAAGTTGACCGCCACTTGGCCGAAGCGCTGCTTGAGCGCGCCGACCACTTTGAAAATATCGAAGATCGACTCTTTCTTCTTGCTCGCGCCACGCAGTTCGCCCAGGTAAGTGCGGCCTTCGAGCACGCGCTCATAGCCGATATACACCGGCACGAACACGATGGGCATGCGCGAGGAACGCAGGAAGCTGCGCAAGGTGATCGCCAGCATGCCGGTTTTCGGTTGCAGCATGCGCCCGGTGCGCGAGCGCCCGCCTTCGACGAAGTATTCCACCGGGAAACCCTTGGTAAACAGGGTGTGCAGGTATTCGTTGAACACCGAGGTGTACAAAGGGTTGCCCTTGAAGGTGCGGCGCATGAAAAACGCACCGCCACGGCGCAGCAGGCTGCCGATCACCGGCATGTTGAGGTTGATGCCGGCGGCGATGTGCGGCGGGGTCAGGCCGTTCTTGAACAGCAGGTAGGACAGCAGCAGATAGTCGATGTGGCTGCGGTGGCAAGGCACGTAGATCACCTCGTAGCCTTGGGCCACCTTTTGCACGCCCTCGATGTTATTGACCTTGATACCGTCGTAGATCTTGTTCCAGAACCAGCTCAATACCACTTCCAGGAAGCGGATCGCGGTGTAGGTGTAATCCGAGGCAATCTCGTTGCCATAGCGCAGGGCCAGGGCCTTGGCTTTTTCCGGGGCGATCTTTTCGCGTTCGGCTTCATCCGCAATGGCTTGGCGTACCAGCGGCATATTGACCAGGCCCTTGACCAGATTACGCCGGTGGGACAGGTCGGGGCCGATCACTGCCGTCTTCAGGTTACGGAAGTGCACACGCAGGATGCGCTGGGCCATGCGTACGGTGCGTTCGTGGCCTTTATTGTGCTCGATCAATTCACGCAGGTTGATAGGCGCGGAGAATTGCACGCGGGTCTTGCGCCCCAGGATCAGGATGCTCAACAACCGGCGTAGACGCCCGGTGACCGCCCAGCTGTCGGCGAACAACAGCTTCCACGGGCTGGACTCGCTTTCGGGGGATTGGCCCCAGAACACACTGACCGGAATGATTTGTGCATTCTCTTCGGCGTGTTCAGTGAGGGTGTTGACCAGGCGCGTCAGGGTCGGCGGCGCACCGCGCTTGTCCTGGCGGCCGAGCCAATCCGGGTCTGGCGTGAGGTAGAAGAACGCCGCAGGCTCCATCAACGGCCCCACCGACACCGGCAGCACCGGACGTGGCAGGCCAGCCTTGGTGCACTCGGCATCGACCACCGCCAACTCGGTGAGGGAGGGTGATTGCAGGACGTAGAAAACCGGCCGGCTGCGGTCCAGGTTGAGGGTTAGGGACGACTGGTTGATCGTCTCCGAGCGAACCCAGAGGTACAACAGTCGGCGCAAGGTGCCGAACACCAGACGGCGGAACGGGGAGCGGGTCATAGGCGAGCTGCTTCAAGTGGAAAAAACCGAGCAGGCGCTCGGGCGGGTAGTGTGCCGTATTCGCCGAAAATCGGCAAAAAAGCAGCGATGTAAAGTTGAGTTGATGGTTTTTGAGCCTGTCTTATACTCGGCAGTTCAATGCGAGCGACTCAACAATAAAAAACCAGTGGGAGTGAACAGATGTCAACGCGCGAAACCGGCAATGTGAAGTGGTTCAACGATGCAAAGGGCTACGGCTTTATCCAGCGTGAGGATGGCAAGGATGTGTTTGTGCACTACCGCGCCATTCGCGGTGAAGGCCACCGTTCGTTGGCCGAGGGCCAGCAGGTGGAGTACGCCGTGGTGACGGGCGAGAAGGGCTTGCAGGCGGAGGATGTGGTGGGCCTGTAACAACTTTGTTTGATCGTTCCCACGCTCTGCGTGGAAACGCCTCTTGTGACGCTCCGCGTCACGCTTTGGGACGCAGAGCGTCCCAGGCTACTTTCCCACGCAGAGCGCGGGAACGATCTTCAGGCGGTCTTCCAGGTGATCTGTTCTTCACCGTCTTCGCTGATGCGAATCCAGGTGTCGGCACTTTCCTCACCTTCTTCCTCAACCCAGGTGCCCGGCGCGCAACGCACTTCGACGTTCAGCGCGGCAAACGCGGCGCGGGCGCAGGCGATGTCGTCGTCCCACGGGGTCTGGTCGCTTTCCAGGTACAGGCTGTTCCATTTGCCCACCGCCTTGGGCAGCCAGGTCACCGGCACGCTGCCGGCCTTGCACTTGTAGGTCTGGCCTTTCTGGACCCAGTCGGTACACGGGCCGAGTGCGGCGCCCAGCCAGGCAGCGATGGCCTTGTGATCGACGTCGGCGTCCTTCAGGTAAATCTCAATATCGGGTTGGCGCATGGATGTTCCTCGTTGCGGGATTCGAAAATCCATTCGCGGATGGGTGAACGTCAGTCATTGAAGCACGAAATAATCGTAACGCATCGACACCGTGACCTGCAGCGGCTCGGCCGCCTCGATCACCTCGTGGCGGCGCTCGGCACTGGCCCGCCAGCCGTGGGGCGTCATCGCCAGCAGGTTGGCGCGGTCCTGGGGTTCGGCCAGGCTCAGGGTGAATTCCAGGGTTTCACTGTGAGCAAGGCTCATACCGTCCGGCACCAGGGCCAGGTGTTTGTCGTCGGTGTACTCGCGTACCTCGTCGTAAAGACGCTCGCGCAGTTCCATCAAGTGGCCGCTGGTCGGGCCGACCTTCATCAAACCACCGCCGGGACTGAGCAGGCGCTTGGCCTCTTGCCAGTCCAACGGGCTGAACACGCTGGCGAGGAACTGGCAGCTGGCATCGGCCAATGGCACGCGGGCCATGCTGGCGATCAACCAGGTCAGCGCCGGGTTGCGTTTGCACGCGCGCTTGACCGCTTCCTTGGAGATATCCAGGGCATAGCCATCGGCGTGGGGTAGGGCCTGGGCAATTTGCGCGGTGTAGTAACCCTCGCCACACCCAATGTCGACCCAGCGCTGCGGTGCACGCTCGGCGGCCAGTTCGGCCAGGCGCTTGGCCACTGGCGCATAGTGGCCAGCGTTGAGGAAGTCGCGGCGCGCCTCGACCATGGCCAGGTTGTCGCCTGGGTCGCGGCTGTTCTTGTGCTGCACCGGCAACAGGTTCAAATAACCCTGGCGCGCGCGGTCGAAGCGGTGCCCGGCCGGGCACGCCACGCCATTGTCCACGGTATTGAGCGGTGCACTGCAAATGGGGCAGGCAAGCATCAGGCGAGCAACTTGATCAGGGTCTGGTAATAGATTTCGGTCAGCACGTCGAGGTCGCTGGCCAGGATGCGTTCGTTGACCTGGTGGATCGTCGCGTTCACCGGGCCCAGTTCGACCACCTGGGTGCCCAACGTTGCAATGAAGCGCCCATCGGAAGTACCGCCACTGGTAGACGCCTGGGTCTCGCGCCCGGTGATCGCCAGGATGCTGGCCGACACTGCATCCAACAGAGCGCCTGGCTCGGTGAGGAACGGCAGGCCCGACAGCGCCCACTCCACGTGCCAGTCCAGGCCATGTTTGTCGAGAATGGCCGCGACGCGTTGTTGCAGGCCCTCGACGGTGGATTCGGTGGAAAAACGGAAGTTGAACACCGCCGTCAGGTCACCCGGGATCACATTGGTGGCGCCAGTACCGGAGTTGAGGTTGGAAATCTGGAAACTGGTTGGCGGGAAGAACGCGTTGCCGTCATCCCAATGCTCGGCAGCGAGTTCGGCCAGGGCCGGTGCGGACAGGTGGATCGGGTTCTTTGCCAGATGCGGGTAAGCCACATGGCCCTGTACACCGCGCACGGTCAAGGTGGCGCCAAGGGAGCCTCGGCGGCCGTTCTTGACCACGTCGCCCACCAGGCTGGTGCTCGACGGTTCGCCGACGATGCACCAGTCCAGGCGCTCGTTGCGTGCGGCCAGGCGTTCGATCACGGCCTTGGTGCCGTGGTGCGCCGGGCCTTCTTCGTCGCTGGTGATCAGGAAGGCGACCGAACCCTTGTGGTCCGGGTAGTCGCTGACGAAACGTTCCGCCGCCACCAGCATCGCCGCCAGGCTGCCTTTCATGTCCGCCGCCCCACGGCCGCAGAGCATGCCGTTGTCATCGATCAACGCGTCGAACGGGTCGTTCTGCCAGGCCTGTACCGGGCCGGTCGGCACCACGTCGGTGTGACCGGCAAAACACAGCACCGGGCCTTCGTGCTTGCCGTGGGTGGCCCAGAAGTTGTCCACATCTTCGATGCGCATCGGTTCAAGCGCAAAACCGGCGTCGCCCAGGCGCTGCATCATCAGCTTCTGGCAATCGGCATCGATCGGTGTGACCGACGGGCGACGGATCAGGTCGATGGCAAGTTGAAGGGTCGGCGAAAGGTCGGCATGGGCCGTCATGGGGGGAACTCCGGAAATCGAGGCGGCGACGTTCTAACTGTAGGAGCGAGCTCGCTCGCGAAAAACTCAAGGGCACCGCGTGCATTCAGGATGCCCGCGTTATCGTTAACGATTTTCGCGAGCAAGCTCGCTCCTACAGTGATGGGTGTAAGGCACGCAAAAGGGCCGTTATCTTATAGCAAAACGGCGGCCAAAGGCCGCCGTTTAGTGCATCGCGTGACTTTTTACGCCGCCGGCGCAGCCTCAAGCGCCGTCGAAGGTTTGGGCAGCGACGACAAGAACGCCATGATCAGCGCCGCCACGTACGGCAGCGACTGTACCAGCAACATTACCACCCAGAAGCGAATGTCATTGCTCGGCAGGCCTTGCACCAGGTAGATCCCCAGCGCCGCGCCCCATAGCAGCAGCATGATGAACATTTCTTCGCGGGCTTCGGAAATCGCCACCCAGAAGCCGTGGTTATCCGCGTTTTTCGGTGTACGAAAGAACGGAATGCTGCTGGTGAAGAAGCCGTACAACACCGCTTTGGCGATGGTATGAGACAGCGCCAACCCGGCCAGTGCCGCGCAGAACGCATCTTTCAAGTTCACACCTACCGCACGACGATAGAGGAAGATGATCTTGCCGACTTTGAACACAAACAACGCCAACGGCGGGATCGCGAAAATCAGCAATGGCGGGTCGACCCGAGTCGGCACGATGATCATCGCCGCAGACCACAACAGGGCGCCGACGGTAAAGAAGATGTTCATGCCGTCGGCCACCCACGGCAACCAGCCCGCAAGGAAGTGGTAGCGCTGGCCACGGGTCAGTTCGGTGTCTTTACCGCGCAACAGGCTGGCGGTGTGGCGCTTGATGATCTGGATCGCGCCATAGGCCCAGCGGAAACGCTGTTTCTTGAAATCGATAAAGGTATCCGGCATCAAACCCTTGCCGTAGCTGTCGTGGTAGTACGCCGCAGACAGGCCTTTTTCGAACACGCGCAGGCCCAGTTCGGCGTCTTCACAGATGCACCAGTCGGCCCAGCCCAGCTCTTCAAGCACCGAGCGGCGGGTCATGGTCATGGTGCCGTGCTGGATGATCGCGTCACGGTCGTTACGGGTGACCATGCCGATATGGAAGAAGCCTTTGTATTCGGCGTAGCAGAGCTTCTTGAAGGTGCTTTCGTTCTGGTCGCGGTAATCCTGGGGCGACTGCACCACGGCGATTTTCGGGTCGGCGAAGTGCGGCACCATGTGCTTGAGCCAGTTCGGCGATACGCAGTAGTCCGAGTCGATCACTGCGATCACTTCGGCATCCTTGGCGGTGTGCGGGATCAGGTAGTTCAGCGCGCCGCCCTTGAAACCGGCCAGGGGCGCGACGTGGAAGAACTTGAAGCGCGGGCCGAGGGTTTCGCAGTAGTCGCGCACCGGCTCCCACACCGCCGGGTCCTTGGTGTTGTTGTCGATGATCAGGACTTCATAATCCGGATAGTCGAGGGCGGCCAGGGCGTCGAGGGTCTGCTTGACCATTTCCGGTGGCTCGTTGTAGCACGGCACGTGGATCGACACTTTCGGGCGGTAGTCCGAGTCGCCTTCCACGGGCAGGAATTCACGCCGGCGCTTGTGGGTCCACACCGCTTCTGCCAGCTCATGGGCTTCGGTCAGCAACACAATGAACACGCCCAGGGCGCCGAGTGCCAGCAACACCCCGACCGTCACGCTGAACCAGGTGCTGTATTGCTGGCTGTAGTCGTAGCCGATCCAGACCAGCACCGACCCGCACAGGAACGCAATGAAGGTCAGGAAGGTACGGCCCCGCTGGCGCAGGGCCGAGCCGTCGATCATCAACAGGGTCAGGGACAGCAGCGCAAGCACCACCGAACCGATGGCCAGTACCCGCCATTGCGGAATCGCCACCACCGGGCCGTCAAAATTGAATTTCTGCTGGCGCGCGGCATTGAATACACCCCAATACGCACCCGCCGACCCTTCGTCGCTGACCTTCCACGGCTGGTCGAAGGCCTCGATCACAAAGTAGTTGTAACCCTGGCGGTTGAGCTTGTTGACCAGCGTACGCAGGTAAATCGCCTGGTCGGCCGGCGACGACTCATTGCCACCGCGCATACGGCCGTTGCTCGGCCAGCCCACTTCCGATAGCAGCAGTGGCTTTTTCGGGAAGGCTTTCTTCAGGTCCTTGGCGCGGTCGAGAACGTACTGGCCGGCCTTGTCCATTGGGATGTATTCCCAGAACGGCAGGATGTGCGCGGCGATCAGGTCGACGTGCTTGGCCAGTTGCGGGTTCTTTTCCCAGATGTGCCATTGCTCGGAGGTGGTCACCGGGACTTTCACGGCGGCGCGCACGCGGTCGAGCAGCACGATCAGGGCTTCGGGGGTGATTTCTTCACGGAACAACGCTTCGTTGCCCACCACTACGCGCACGACGCTGCGCGAGGTGTTGGCGATCTCGATAGCGCGCTGGATCTCCCGCTCGTTACGCTCAAGGTCCGGGCTGATCCAGATCCCCAGGGTCACGCGCAGGCCAAACTCTTCGGCCAGCTTGGGTATATCCCCCAGGGGGCCGTCCACCGAGTAGGTACGGATGTTGTCCGTCAGCTTGCTCATGATCGCAAGGTCCTGACGCATCTGTTCGTCGGTAGGGTACTGGCCTTTCTGCGGGTACTGGCCTTGCTGGAACGGCGAGTAGGAAAAACCGGAGATCTGATCGGGCCAGTTGGGAGCGGTGACCGGGCGGTTGATCAGCGCCCAGAAACCGGTGAACAGCGCGGCAATTGCCAGCACCACCACCAGGTTGAGTCCAAATTTACGCGATGCCATGGTTATGTCGGGTTCCAAAGGGTGCGGAACGAAAGAGGTGTCGGCCTGCGCCGAACGGCGCGCATCCTACACTGGCGCTTCCCTGAGCGTACAGCAGACAGAGAAAAGCCGGACGTTAGTCTGCGAAACTCCATCTAAGTTCTTCACTTGTAACTTGTAGCTTAAAACTTGCCGCTCCGTAGCCCTATAATGCGCGCCGGTTTTTGGGGTAATGATGATGAGTACAGAAGATCCGCGGTTTGCAGGCGTCGCCCGCTTGTACGGGCTTGAGGGCCTGGAGCGCTTGAAAGCGGCCCATGTGGCGATTGTCGGCGTCGGCGGCGTGGGTTCCTGGGCGGCGGAAGCGATTGCCCGCTGCGGGGTGGGCGAGATTTCGCTGTTTGACCTGGACGATGTCTGCGTCAGCAACAGCAACCGCCAGTTGCATGCCTTGGACAGCACCGTGGGCAAGCCCAAGGTCGAAGTGATGGCCGAGCGTTTGCGCGGTATTAATCCTGAGTGCACCGTGCACGCGGTGGCAGACTTCGTCACCCGCGACACCATGGCCGAGTACATCACCCCGACTATCGACTGCGTGATCGACTGCATCGACGCGGTCAACGCCAAGGCGGCGCTGATTGCCTGGTGCAAGCGTCGCAAGATCCAGATCATCACTACTGGCGGTGCCGGCGGGCAGATTGACCCCACGCTGATCCAGGTATGCGACCTGAACCGCACCTTCAATGATCCGCTGGCGTCGAAAGTACGCTCTACCTTGCGCCGCGATTATGGCTTTTCGCGCACGGTGACCCGTCATTACAGCGTGCCCTGCGTGTTTTCCACCGAACAACTGCGCTATCCCAAACCCGATGGCAGTATCTGTTTGCAGAAGAGTTTTGTCGGCGACGGGGTCAAGCTTGACTGCGCGGGAGGGTTTGGCGCGGTGATGATGGTCACCGCCACGTTCGGCATGGTGGCGGCGACCAAGGCGGTGGACAAGATTGTGGCGGGAGTGCGCAGGCCGTCGGAGCGCATCAAACCCAGCTAAATCTCATTGCCGAACATAGATCCAGATTGTGGGAGCTGGCTTGCCTGCGATAGCGGTGTGTCAGCCACTGAAAATACTGACTGATTCGCCGCTATCGCAGCATAGGTATCTACACAACTTCGGCACGACGCTAAATCTGTGGCGAGGGAGCTTGCTCCCGTGACGGCCTGGCAGCCGACACAGATATAACTGATGCCCCGCGATCCAATGTGGGAGCTGGCTTGCCTGCGAAGACGGCCTGACAGTCAACACAGTTGGACCGTGTACATATCCATTCCTGCGGTAGCGGCCACTTAGGGTTCCGCTTTTACAGCGGCTCACTTTTGAAAAGCGCAAAAGTAAGCAAAACGCTCTTGCCCCACCACTCGGCACCTCGCTTAGGCTCGGTGTGCCCGTAATCCGCCAGTGATTTGGGGGGCCGCCGCCACGCGCCATCCATGGCGCGGGGCGGCTAAACCGGCATCCCTGCCGGTTTACCCCCCAAATCCCTGTCGAATTCCGGCCAGCGTGGTTTAACGGGGCGCCTAAGATCAAAAGCAGATCAAGAGCGGCTCGCTTCGCATCGTGGTTACCGTTGAGCTAACAGAGTTATGTAGATACCTATGGCTATCGCAGGCAAGCCAGCTCCCACATTATTTCTGTGTACGCGTCAGGTCTCGCATGCGTTGCAGTACGGCATTCAAGCCATTGCTGCGCGACGGCGATAGTTGGCGCGACAGGCCCAGTTGATTGAACCAGCCAGGCAGGTCGACCGCTTGCAATTGATCAGCCGACAACCCATTGACCCGTGCCAGCAGCAACGCCACCAACCCGCGAATCATCCGTGCCTCGCTGCTCGCAGCAAACTGCCAATGGCCATCCTGCAAGCGCCCCACCAGCCACACCAGGCTTTCGCAACCTTGCACCAGGTTAGCATCGACCTTTTCGTCATCAGCCAGGGCGGGCAAGCGTTCACCCCATTGCATCAGCATCCGTGCGCGCTGCTCCCAGCTGCCCACGGCCTGGAAGGCTTCCAGCGCGGCTTGTGCCTCCAGCGGCAAGCTCATCGCAGCATGTCCAGCGCCTGGTCCAGCGCTTCAAAAAAGCGTTCCAGGTCGTCGGAATCGTTGTAGAGCGCCAGGGAAACGCGGATAGCGCCTGACAGATGCATTGCCTTCAACAATGGCATCGCGCAGTGATGACCGGCACGCACTGCAATGCCTTGCTCGGTCAGCAGGTGGGCGAGGTCGGCGTTGTGCACGCCCTCCACCACAAAACTCACCAGCGCCACCTGCGGCGATCCCAGCACGCGCACGCCATTGCGTGCCTTAAGCCCACGCAGCAGGTAGTCATGCAGGGCGGCTTCGTGGGCGATCACCGCCGAGGCATCCAGCGAGCTCAGGTAATCCAGGCTCGCGCCCAGGCCGATCACGCTGGCAATCGGTGGGGTGCCGGCTTCAAAGCCCAGCGGCGCGGGGCGAAAGCTGGCGCTGTGGTAGTCGGCCTGTTGCACCATCTCGCCGCCGAACTGCCAGTGGCGCAGGTGGTGCAGGGCCTCATTACGGCCATACAGCACGCCGACGCCGTCCGGGCCGTAGAGTTTGTGGCTGGAGAACACGTAGAAGTCGCAGCCCAGGGCCTGTACGTCGTGGCGGCCATGGACGATGCCTTGGGCGCCGTCCACCACCGTGAGGGCGCCATGTGCCTGGGCCAGCGCCAGCAAGGCTTGCAGCGGCTGCCAGGCACCGAGCACGTTGGACAACTGGCTCACCGCCAGCAGGCGCGTGCGCGGGCCAATCAAGCGGGCCGCGGCGTCCAGGTCGATTACGCCTTCATCGTCCAGGGGTAATACCACCAGCGTGAGCGCGCGGCGTTTGGCCAATTGCTGCCAGGGCAACAGGTTGGCGTGGTGTTCCAGGGCGCTGATGGCAATCTCATCGCCCGCATTGAATAAGTGTTCCAGGCCATAGGCCAGGAGGTTCAGCGCAGACGTTGCGCCGTGGGTAAACACAACCTGCCCGCTGTCACCTGCGTTCAACCACTGCGCGACCTTGCTGCGGCTGTCTTCAAAGGCCTGGGTAGCATGGGCCCCGGGCAAATGCTGGGCACGGTGCACATTCGCTGCGCCATTGGCGTAGTAATGATTGATGGCATCCAGCAGGGCTTGGGGTTTTTGCGTGGTGGCGGCGCTGTCCAGATAGATCTGGTCTTGCCGTTGCAGGGTGGCGATGGCCGGGAAGTCGGCGCGCCAGGGGGAGGGCACAAGCATGGTGATCAAGACTCGTATAAGCGGGCCGCCCCCGAGGGTGCGGCCCGCTAGTGGCATCGAGTGGCTGCTTAGTTGTGAGCGTGCAGCGCTTCGTTCAGTTCGATGGCCGATTTGTGGGTTTTACACTCCACGGCACCGGTCTCGGAGTTACGACGGAACAGCAGGTCCGGCTGGCCAGCCAACTCGCGTGCCTTGACCACCTTGACCAGTTGGTTCTGCTCGTCCAGCAGGGCAACCTTGGTGCCGGCGGTGATGTAGAGGCCCGACTCCACGGTGTTGCGGTCGCCCAATGGGATACCGGTACCGGCGTTGGCGCCGATCAGGCAGCCTTCGCCCACCTTGATCACAATATTGCCGCCGCCCGACAGGGTGCCCATGGTGGAGCAACCGCCGCCCAGGTCCGAGCCCTTGCCGACGAATACGCCCGCCGATACGCGACCTTCGATCATGCCCGGGCCTTCGGTGCCCGCGTTGAAGTTGACGAAGCCTTCGTGCATCACGGTGGTGCCTTCGCCCACGTAGGCGCCCAGACGGATACGTGCAGCGTCAGCGATACGCACGCCAGCCGGTACGACGTAGTCGGTCATTTTCGGGAACTTGTCCACCGAGAACACTTCCAGCAGGTCGCCACGCAGGCGCGCTTCCAGTTGGCGCTCGGCCAGTTCATTGATGTCGATAGCGCCCTGGCTGGTCCAGGCCACGTTCGGCAACTGCGGGAACACACCGGCCAGGCTCAGGCCGTGGGGCTTGACCAGGCGATGGGACAGCAGGTGCAGCTTGAGGTAGGCCTCAGGCGTGGAGGTCAGTGCGGCGTCTTCGGCCAGCAAGGTCGCGACCAGCGGCGTGTGGCTTTCAGCCAGGCGGCTGAGCAGGGCGGCCTGGGCAGCATCGACGCCTTTGAGCGCGTCGGCCAGTTGCAGGGCCTGGCTCACGGTGAAGGTGATCGCCTGGTTGCCTTCGGTGTAACCGAGGATCGGTGCGATGGCGGCAACGATTTCAGCCGACGGGTTGAGCAAGGGTTGTGCGTAAAACACTTCCAGCCAAGCACCTTGGCGGTTCTGAGTGCCGACGCCGAAGCCCAGGCTGAACAGGGAATTGGACATGCTGTTACCTCTACAAAAATGGAAGGCTGGCCTACTTGAGGGCCGCCGAATAACTATCTGGCTTGAAGCCAATCAGGGTTCTGTCACCGAGATCGAGCACCGGGCGCTTGATCATCGAGGGTTGTGCGAGCATCAATTCAATGGCTTTCGACTGATCGAGATCGGCTTTGCGTTCGTCTTCGAGTTTGCGAAAGGTGGTGCCCGCACGGTTCAAAACCACCTGCCAACCGTGCTCGTTGCACCATTGGGTCAAGTGTTCGCGGTCGATACCGGCCGTTTTGTAGTCATGGAACTCATAGCTCACCCCGTGCTCATCGAGCCAGGTGCGCGCCTTTTTCATGGTGTCGCAGGCTTTGATGCCGAAAAGGTGCAAGGTTTTGCTTGAAGCACTCAAGGAATTGCCCCCCTTTGGACGTATGAAAATGAAAGATCGCCGATTATGCCACGACCAGCGGGTTTCGGCGCCGCTCGTCAACAGCGTGCGACTTTTGTGCAAAGTGCCAGTGCGCAGCATAGGCGAGTAACATAGCCAGGTAACATAGCCGGGTAATATGGCACTTCAACGGCCAGTTGTTGCCTGATGTGTCGTTGCAAGCCGATTGTCCGGGAAACCCGCGTTATGCAAACCGCCTACACCGTTCTTATCCTGCTGATGCTGGTCAGCTTTTCGCGCCTGATCGGGCGCATCATTCCACTGCCCTTGCCCCTGGTGCAGATCGCCGCCGGCGCCTTGCTGGCCTGGCCCACGTTGGGGCTGCATGTGGCGCTGGACCCTGAGCTGTTCCTGTTTCTGTTCCTGCCGCCACTGTTGTTTTCCGATGGTTGGCGCATGCCCAAGCGTGAGTTGTGGCACCTGCGTGGCCCGATCCTGACATTGGCGGTGGGGCTGGTGCTGTTCACCGTGGTGGGCGCCGGTTACTTCATTCATTGGTTGCTGCCCTCGATCCCCTTGCCGGTGGCCTTTGCCCTGGCAGCGGTGCTCTCGCCGACGGACGCTGTGGCGGTGTCGGCCATTTCCCAGAACCGTTTGCCCAAGCCGCTGATGCACATGCTCCAGGGCGAGGCCTTGATGAATGACGCGTCGGGCCTCGTGACTTTCAAGTTCGCCCTGGCCGCTGCGTTGACCGGGGTCTTTTCCCTGGCGGATGCCAGCCTGACGTTTGTGTTAGTGGCGGTGGGCGGGCTGGCGATCGGTGTGGCGTTGAGCTGGCTGGTCGGCCGCCTGCGCGCCTGGATGATCGCGCGCGGTTGGGACGACCCGGCGACCCATGTGGTGTTCATGTTGTTGCTGCCCTTTGCTGCGTACGTACTGGCTGAACGCCTGGGCGCGTCCGGCATCCTCTCGGCGGTGGCAGCGGGCATGATGCAAAGCTGGCTCGACCTGCTGCCGCGCCAGACCAGCACGCGCCTGCTCAACCGCAGCGTGTGGTCGTTGCTGGAGTTTGCCTTTAACGGCCTGATCTTCCTGCTGCTCGGTCTGCAACTGCCAGACATCATCAAGGCCGTGGTCAGCCATGAAACCACGCTGTGGCCCACCTTGATGTATCGCTGCCTGGATGTGGTGGCGATCTTTCTGGTGCTGGTGGTATTGCGCTTCATCTGGGTGCAAAGCATCTGGCGGCTGTCAGGGTTGCTGCGCAGGCTACGTGGCAAAAGCGCGCTGACCCTGGTGCCGACGGCCCGTTCCTGCTGGTTGTTGACCGTCGGCGGTGTACGCGGTGCGGTGACCCTGGCGGGCGTCATGTCGGTGCCCTTGCTGTTGGCGCCTGGCCAGGATTTCCCTGAGCGTGACCTGCTGATCTTTATCGCTGCCGGTGTGATCCTGTTATCACTGGTCGCTGCCTGTATCGCGCTGCCGCTGCTGTTACGCGGCGTCGAGAATAGCCCGGATGAAAAACGCCACAAAGAAGTGCGCGAAGCCTGGAAAAAGACCGCCGTGGCCGCGATTCATGCACTGGAGGCCGACGAGCCAGCCGAGGCCGAAACGCCGGACGCCGCCCAGGCGGCATTGGCTACCGAACTGAAGGCACGGCTGATGTCGGAATATCGCCATCAATTGGAAGTCTTCAACGATTCGGCTGAAGCTCAGGCGCTGGCGCAGCAAATGGACCTGCTTGAGCGCAAGCTGCGGCTCAAGGCTCTGCGCGCGCAACGGTTGGAGTTGTACAGCTTGAGCCGTCACCACCAGATTGGTGATGACGTATTGAGGGAGGTGCTGGCGGAATTGGATATGAGCGAGGCGAATTTGGGTCACATGAAGTGACCCGTAAGCCCTTAACGGCGACGCTGGATAAAGTCGCGAATCCGCTCAGCCGCTTCCACGCATTCGGCCAACGGCGCAACCAATGCCAGGCGCACACGCCCCGCACCTGGGTTAAAGCCGTCCACTTCCCGCGACAGGTAAGAGCCCGGCACCACCGTCACATGTTCTTCCACGAACAAATCGCGGCAGAAGGCGGCGTCATCGCCTTGTACATTCGGCCACAGGTAAAAGCCGCCGTCCGGGCTTTGCACGTCCAGCACCGGCTTGAGGATCGCCAGCACTGCGTCGAACTTCTCGCGGTACAGGTCACGGTTGGCCAGTACATGGGCCTCGTCCTGCCAGGCGGCGATGCTGGCCAACTGGGTTTGCACCGGCATCGCGCAGCCATGGTAGGTGCGGTACAGCAAAAAGGCCTTGAGGATCTCGGCGTCGCCGGCCACGAAGCCTGAACGCAGGCCTGGCAGGTTGGAGCGCTTGGATAGGCTGTGGAATACCACACAACGCTTGAAGTCCTGACGGCCCAGTTCGACGCAGGCGCTGAGCAGGCCCGGGGGTGGGGTTTGTTCGTCGAAGTACAGTTCGCTGTAGCATTCGTCGGCGGCGATGACGAAATCGTATTTATCGGCCAGGGCGATGAGTTTTTTCAGCGTGGCGACTGGAATCAGCGCACCGGTCGGGTTACCGGGGGAGCACAGGAACAGGATCTGGCAACGTTTCCAGATATCCGCAGAGACAGCATCGAAGTCTGGATTGAAGCCGTTGCTATCCAGGCACGGCAGGTAATGCGGCTTGGCCCCGGCCAGGAACGCGGCGCCTTCGTAGATCTGGTAGAACGGGTTGGGGCTCACAACCAGTGCATCGTCGCCACGGTTGACCACGGTCTGGGTGAAGGCAAACAGCGCCTCGCGCGTACCGTTGACCGGCAGGATGTTGCGCGCCGGGTCCAGCCAGCCCTTGGGCACGTTGAAGCGGCGTTCGCACCAGGCGCCGATGGCTTCACGCAGTGCCGGGATACCCAACGTGGTGGGGTACACCGCCATTTGATCGAGGTTATTGCTCAAGGCCTCGGCAACGAAGGCCGGTGACGTGTGCTTGGGCTCGCCGATGGACAGTGCGATCGGGCGTTTGTCCGGGTTCGGCGTCACGCTGCCGAGCAGGGCGCGCAGCTTCTCGAAGGGGTAGGGCTGCAACTGGTTAAGGGCGTTGTTCATATAAGCCTCTATCACGGTGAGCGCGGATCTGTGGGAGCTGGCCTGCCTGCGATCTGCGGTCGATCGGACGGGCCGAGGTGTCTGCATCGCAGGCAAGCCGGCTCCCACATGACTCGTGTTCACAAAGTTAAGAATTCAAATAGTCAGTCTGGTCAGCTCGACACCGGGTTCCTGGGTCACGCTCAACTGCTCCACGATTGCCGCCTGTAAACGCAGGCACAGCTCCGGGTCGGACAGTGGCTGGTTGTCGGCATCGGTGATAAAGAACACGTCTTCCACCCGCTCGCCCAGGGTCGCAATCTTGGCATTTTGCAATGACAGGTCGAACTCCAGGAAAATCCCGCCGATACGCGCCAGCAGGCCTGGGCGATCCGGTGCGCTGAGCTCCAGCACCGTCACCGGTCGCTGTGCGTCGTTGGAAATGGTCACCTGAGGCGCAAAGGCAAAATGCTTGAGCTGGCGCGGCACCCGGCGCTGGATGATGGTGGGGTAGTCGTCGGGGTTGCGCAGGGCTTCGGTCAGGCCCTCGCGGATCTTTTTCACGCGCGCCGGGTTGTCGCCAATCGAGTCGCCGTCGGCGTCGAGCACGATGTAGGTGTCGAGAGTGAATTGGCTGCTGGAGGTGATGACCCGGGCGTCATGGATGTTCAGGTTGAGCTGGTCCATGGCCGCCACGGTCACGGCGAAGAAGTCGTGCTGGTCGGGCGCGTAGATGAAAATCTGCGTGCCGCCTTCGAATTCGCGCTGGGTGGTTTCCTTGATCAAGACCAACGGGCCGCCATCGGCGGGTTGCTGCAGGATCGCGTCGCTGTGCCAGGCCACGTCGCCGGCGGTGTGGCGCAGGAAGTAATCGTCACCCAGTTGCGACCAGAGTTGCTCCACGTCGTCCGGGTCGTTACCGCCGCGCACCAAGATATCCAGGGCTGCGCTTTGGGTGCGGCGGATCTGCTCTTCGCGGTCCACCGGGTTCTCCAGGCCACGGCGCAGGGCGCGCTTGGTCTCGGTGTACAGCTGGCGCAACAGGCTGGCGCGCCAGGAGTTCCACAGCGTCGGGTTGGTGGCGTTGATGTCAGAGACGGTCAGCACATACAGGTAATCCAGGCGGGTTTCATCGCCGACGATGCCGGCAAAGTCGTGGATCACCTGCGGGTCGGACAAGTCCTTGCGCTGGGCCGTGGTCGACATCACCAGGTGGTTCTGCACCAGCCAGACAATCAGGCGGCTGTCCCACAACGGCAACTGGTGGCGCTGGCAGAAGGCTTCGGCATCGACCGCGCCGATCTCCGAGTGGTCGCCATGCCGGCCTTTGCCGATGTCGTGGTACAAGCCGGCCAGGTAAATCAGCTCGGGCTTGGGCAGCTTGGCCATCAGCTTACTGGCCAGCGGGAATTTCTCTGACACCTGGGTGTACTGCAACTTACGCAGGTGCTTGATCAGGTTCAGGGTGTGGGCATCGACGGTATAGATATGGAACAGGTCGTGCTGCATCTGCCCGACGATAAAGCCGAACTCCGGCAGGTAGCGCCCGAGAATGCCGTAGCGGTTCATGCGCCGCAGGTTGCGATGGATGCCGATGCGGCACTTGAACAGTTCGATAAACAGGCTGGTATTGCGAATGTCGTTGCGAAAATCGTCGTCGATCAGGTGACGGTTTTCCCGCAGCAAGCGGATGGTATCGGCACGCACGCCTTTGATCTCCGGCTGCTGGGCCATCAACACGAAGATTTCCAGCATGGCGAACGGCGTGCGGCGGAACACGTTGTCGTTGCGTGCTTCGATATAGCCGTCGTGCAACTGGAAACGCGCATTGATCGGCTGCGGCGGCGCTTCGTCCTCGGGGGCCAGGATCACTTCTTCGAAGTGCTGGATGATCAAGTCGCTGAGCTGGGCAATGCTCATGACCACCCGGTAGTACTGCTGCATGAAGCTTTCGATGCTGGTCTTCGCATCTTCGCCTTCAAAGCCCAGAAGGGTAGCGATAGAGCGCTGGTGATCGAAGAGCAGGCGGTCTTCGGAACGACCGGCCAGCATGTGCAGGGCGTAGCGCACCTTCCACAGGAATTCCTGGGACGAGGCCAGCAGGGAATTTTCGCTCTCCACCAGAAAGCCTTCGCCGGCCAGGGCGCGCAGGTTCAGCGTGCCGTATTGACGGCGCGCCACCCACAAGATTGTCTGGATATCCCGCAGCCCACCGGGTGAGCCTTTGACGTTGGGTTCCAGGTTGTATTCGGTGTCGTTGTACTTGTGGTGCCGGGCTTTTTGCTCGGCGCGCTTGGCCAGGAAAAAGTCTTTGCTTGGCCACATGTGTGCGGTACTGGTGACTTCAAGCATGCGCTGGCGCAGGCGCTCGGGGCCACAGATGGTGCGGCTTTCCATCAGGTTGGTGACCACCGTCAGATCGGCACGGGCCTCTTCGGCGCATTCGTCCACCGAGCGTACGCTCTGGCCGACTTCCAGGCCGATGTCCCACAGCAACGTCAGAAAGCGCTCGATGGAATCGCGAAAGATCTCGTGATCGGCCTGGTCCAGCAGGATCAGCAGGTCGATGTCGGAGTAGGGGTGCAGTTCGCCGCGACCGTAGCCGCCGACCGCCACCAGGGCGATATCGGCGTCGAAACTCCAATTGAACTGCTCCCAGGCCTTTTGCAGGATGTTATCGACGAACCAGGCGCGGTCTTCGATCAGGCGGCGAATATCCCGGCCGCTGCGAAAGCGCGCATCGAGCACCTCGCGGGCTTGGCGGATAGCCTTCTTGAAGGCGGCGATGGGGCTTGCCTTCAGTGCCAGCTCGGCCTGGAATTGGCCACGGTCGAAGAGTTCGGGATCCACCTGGGGCATCGTTCGGCTTTCCTTTCTATCTATCAGTCAGTCACAACACGTTGCGGGAAAACCTGGGCGACCTTCAGGCAGAAACGCGTGGGATGGTGTCGTCAGCGCGCAGGGTGAAGATCTCGTAGCCGGTGTCGGTGACCAGCAGGGTGTGCTCCCACTGGGCCGAGAGCTTGCGGTCCTTGGTGATGGCGGTCCAGCCGTCGCCCAGCACCTTGGTGTCGGCCTTGCCCTGGTTGATCATCGGTTCGATGGTGAAGGTCATGCCGGCCTTGAGTTCCATGCCGGTGCCGGCGCGGCCGTAATGCAGAATCTGCGGCTCTTCGTGGAACACCTTGCCGATACCGTGGCCGCAGAACTCGCGCACCACCGAGAAGCCGTTCTTTTCCGCGTGCTTCTGGATCACTTCACCGATGTCACCCAGGCGGCAGCCGGGCTTGACGATCTCGATGGCCTTGTACATGCATTCCTGGGTGACCTGGGACAGACGCTCGGCCCATACCGGCACATTACCGACGTGGAACATGCGGCTGGTGTCGCCGTGGTAACCATCCTTGATCACCGTGACGTCGATGTTCAGGGTGTCGCCGTCTTTCAGTGGCTTGTCACCGGGAATGCCGTGGCAGACCACGTGGTTGATCGAGGTGCAGATCGACTTGGGGAAGCCTTTGTAATTCAGCGGGGCAGGGATGGCTTTTTGCACGTCGACTATATAGTCGTGGCAAATGCGGTCCAGCGTTTCGGTGGTGACGCCGGGCTTGACGTGTTCGGCGATCATTTCCAGCACGTCGGCAGCCAGTTTGCCGGCAACGCGCATGCCTGCGATGTCTTCGGCGGTTTTCAAGGTAACGGTCATACAGGCTCTCTCTAGCGCGACGCGCTGAAATCAATACGGTTCACGGGGAGCGCGACAAAGGGGTACAGCATTCGCGCAAGTCCCAAAAAACGCGATTCTAACAGACGATGCTGGCAAATCATGCGCGTCTGGTGATCGCTTCTCTCTATGAGGTAGAGGCATGTTGGCTGTATTCAAGGGGTTACGCAAAGACGACGACCGGCAAGTGTGATTGCGGGTTTCGTTTTTGCCGATGCTGTGGTATAAAATGCGCCGCTTTCCGGGGATACCCCGCAAAGCTTAAATCCACACACGTGTCGACACGATGACCTGGGTGCCGGAGGCCTTGATGCCGCTGGTTGGTCATTGGGATACGTGGAGGCCAAACCCGACTTATTAAGGAACTATCATGTCCCAAGTCAACATGCGCGATATGCTGAAGGCCGGTGTGCACTTCGGTCACCAGACCCGTTACTGGAACCCGAAAATGGGTAAGTACATTTTCGGCGCGCGTAACAAGATTCACATTATCAACCTTGAAAAAACCCTGCCAATGTTCAACGAAGCGCTGACTTTCGTAGAACGTCTGGCCCAGGGCAAAAACAAGATCCTGTTCGTTGGCACCAAGCGTTCCGCTGGCAAGATCGTTGCTGAAGAAGCAGCACGTTGCGGTTCGCCGTACGTCGATCACCGCTGGTTGGGCGGCATGCTGACCAACTTCAAAACCATCCGTGCTTCCATCAAGCGTCTGCGTGACCTTGAAGTACAAGCCGAAGACGGTACTTTCGCCAAGCTGACCAAGAAAGAAGCGCTGATGCGCTCCCGTGACCTGGAAAAGCTCGATCGTTCCCTGGGTGGTATCAAGGACATGGGCGGTCTGCCTGACGCACTGTTCGTTATCGACGTTGATCACGAGCGCATCGCGATCACCGAAGCCAACAAGCTGGGCATCCCGGTTATCGGCGTAGTCGATACCAACAGCAGCCCGGAAGGCGTTGACTACATCATCCCAGGCAACGATGACGCAATCCGCGCTATCCAGCTGTACATGGGTTCGATGGCTGACGCTGTAATCCGTGGTCGCAACCACGTTGCTGGTGGTACCGAGCAGTTCGTTGAAGAAGCTCCGGTAGCTGCCGCTGAGTAATTGACGCCCTGGCGTTGACTCAGTAAGCAAAAAGGGGGCTTGGCCCCCTTTTTGCCACCTCGAAAACCATTTGTCGGCAGCGCAGCTACATTATTTGTAACGTGCAGCGACCTACAACGGAAATTCGGGAAGAATTGATCGCCCGTTTGATCGGGTGGAATGGTTGAAAACCTATCCAAGAGGATTTTGAAATGGCAGAGATTACTGCAGCGTTGGTTAAAGAACTGCGTGAGCGTACCGGCGAAGGCATGATGGATTGCAAAAAGGCCTTGACCAAGGCCGGCGGCGACATCGAAAAAGCCATTGATGACATGCGTGCTTCCGGCGCCATCAAGGCTGCCAAGAAAGCAGGCAACGTGGCTGCTGAAGGCGCTATCGCTCTGAAAGAAGACGGCAAATCCGCCGTTCTGCTGGAAGTGAACTCCCAGACCGACTTCCTGGCTCTGCAAGATGACTTCAAGGCATTCGTTGCTGCCAGCGTCGAAAAAGCTTTCGCTGACAAGCTGACCACTGTTGAGCCTCTGATCGAAGCTCAAGAAGCAGCTCGCCTGGTACTGGTCGGCAAGGTTGGCGAAAACGTCAACATCCGTCGCCTGGTTCGCGTTGAAGGTGACGTAGTTGGTGGCTACCTGCACGGCAACAAAATCGGTGTTGCAGTTGTTCTGAAAGGCGGCGACGTTGAGCTGGCCAAAGACATCGCGATGCACGTTGCTGCAAGCAACCCTGAGTTCCTGCTGCCTTCGGAAGTTTCGGCCGAAGCGATCGAGCGTGAAAAAGCTGTGTTCCTGCAGCTGAACGAAGAAAAAATCAAAGGCAAGCCAGAAAACATTGTTGAGAACATGGTCAAAGGCCGTATCAGCAAGTTCCTGGCCGAAGCAAGCCTGGTTGAGCAGGCGTTCGTCAAGAACCCTGAAATCAAGGTTGGCGAACTGGCCAAGAAAGCCGGTGCTGAAATCGTTTCCTTCACTTACTTCAAAGTAGGCGAAGGCATCGAGAAGCCGGTCGACAACTTCGCTGAAGAAGTTGCTGCCCAGCTGGCTGCCGCCAAGCAATAAGACAGTTCCAAACTGTCGCCGAAAGAGGCTGCCCGCTCACGCGCGCAGCCTCTTTTCAAATGGGAAGGCCAATTTTATTTGGTTTCCTCTCGGAACTGGCTTACAAAGCCGTGTTCCGATGGCGCTGTGACAGCGTCCAGCTAGAGTGAACGCAAGCCGTAAACGGCTCGCCAAGAATTTTTTAAAAAATACGCCGCAGGAGAGATTCGCAATGGCTCAGCAGGGCAGTGGTTATCAGGCTCGCTATAAACGCATTCTACTCAAGCTCAGCGGCGAGGCCCTGATGGGCTCGGAAGAGTTCGGGATCGATCCCAAGGTGCTTGACCGCATGGCGCTGGAAGTCGGCCAGTTGGTCGGTATCGGCGTGCAGGTCGGCCTGGTGATTGGTGGTGGCAACCTGTTCCGCGGTGCGGCACTGAGTGCGGCCGGTATGGACCGGGTTACCGGCGACCACATGGGCATGCTGGCCACTGTGATGAACGCCCTCGCCATGCGCGACGCCCTGGAGCGCGCCAACATCTCGGCCATCGTGATGTCGGCAATTTCCATGGTTGGCGTGACCGATCACTATGATCGCCGCAAAGCCATGCGCCACCTGAACTCCAAGGAAGTGGTGATCTTTGCTGCTGGCACAGGTAACCCGTTCTTCACTACCGACTCGGCCGCATGCCTGCGTGCTATCGAAATCGATGCCGACGTGGTGTTGAAGGCGACCAAGGTGGATGGCGTATACACTGCAGACCCATTCAAAGACCCGCATGCCGAGAAGTTCGATCATCTGACCTACGATGAAGTACTGGATCGCAAGCTGGGTGTCATGGACCTGACCGCTATCTGCCTGTGCCGCGACCACAAGATGCCGCTGCGCGTATTTAACATGAACAAGCCCGGCGCCCTGCTGAATATCGTACACGGCGGCGCAGAAGGGACTCTGATCGAGGAAGGCCAACAATGATCAACGAAATCAAGAAAGACGCCCAGGCGCGTATGCAGAAATCCCTGGAATCCTTGAGCCATGCCTTTGGCCAGATCCGTACTGGCAAGGCGCACCCAAGCATCCTGGGCAGCGTGATGGTGCCTTACTACGGTTCCGACACCCCGCTGAGCGGCGTGGCCAACGTGACCGTGAAGGATTCGCGTACCCTGCAAGTTGTTGCCTTCGAGCGCAACATGCTCGCCGCCGTCGACAAGGCTATCCAGAGTGCCGGCCTGAACCTCAACCCGACCAACTTGGGCGAGTTGCTGCTGATCTCCATGCCAGCCCTGACCGAAGAAACCCGCAAGGGCTTCACCAAGCAGGCGCGCAGTGCTGCTGAAGATGCGCGCGTTGCCGTGCGTAACATCCGCCGCGATGCACTGGGCGATCTGAAGAAGCTGGTCAAGGACAAGGAAATCAGCGAAGACGAAGAACGCCGCGCCGTCGCTGATATCGACAAGCTGACCAAGGACGCCGAAGCCCAGATCACCAAGGCGACCGAAGAAAAAGAAAAGGACCTGATGGCCGTATAAGGGGTCAGGACGCCTTCATGGAAAAGACCAAGCAGACTGTGCCCTCCGTGGTGCCGCGCCATGTCGCGATCATCATGGATGGGAATAATCGCTGGGCGAAAAAACGCTTTATGCCGGGTGTTGCCGGGCATAAAGCGGGTGTTGACGCGGTAAGGGCGGTGATTGAGGTGTGCGCCGAGGCCAAGGTCGAAGTATTGACCTTGTTCGCGTTCTCCAGTGAGAACTGGCAGCGGCCCGCCGATGAAGTCAGTGCCTTGATGGACCTGTTCTTCAAGGCATTGCGTCGTGAGGCCAAGCGCCTCAACGACAACAACATCAGTCTGCGCATCATTGGTGATCGCTCGCGGTTCCATCCGGAGCTGCAAGCTGCCATGCGTGAAGCCGAGGCCATCACTGCCGGCAGTAACCGTTTTGTGTTGCAGATCGCAGCCAACTACGGTGGCCAGTGGGATATCGCCCAGGCTGCGCAGCGGCTGGCCCGCGAAGTGCAGGCCGGCCATCTGCGCCCGGACGACATCACGCCCGAACTGTTGCAAACCTGCCTGGTGACCGGCGACCTGCCGTTGCCGGACTTGTGCATTCGTACCGGTGGCGAGCATCGCATCAGCAATTTCCTGCTGTGGCAGTTGGCCTACACCGAGCTGTACTTCTCCGACCTGTTCTGGCCGGACTTCAAACACGATGCCATGCGTAATGCACTGGCTGATTTCGCTTCCCGTCAGCGTCGCTTCGGTAAAACGAGCGAGCAGATCGAAGCTGGAGCCCGGGTTTAAATGCTTAAACAACGAATCATCACGGCGCTGATCCTGCTGCCGATTGCCTTGTGCGGTTTTTTCCTGCTCGACGGTTCCGGTTTTGCGCTGTTCATCGGCCTGGTTGTGACCCTTGGTGCGTGGGAGTGGGCGCGCCTGGCAGGCTTCGTCAACCAGTTGCCGCGTGTGGCCTATGCCGCCTTGGTCGCGCTGTTGTTGTTCTTCATGTACATCCTGCCGGACATCGCGCCCTGGGTGCTGGGGGCTGCAGTGTTGTGGTGGGCGTTGGCGACTTTCCTGGTGCTCACCTATCCGCGCACCAGTGGCCAGTGGTCCAGCGTGGCCTGCAAGCTGGTGATTGGCCTGGCGATCCTCTTGCCGGCCTGGCAAGGGCTGGTGGAGATCAAGCGTTACCCGCTGGGCAACGAATTGATCCTGGCTGTGATGGTGTTGGTATGGGGTGCCGACATTGGTGCCTACTTCTCGGGTAGAGCTTTTGGCAAACGCAAGCTGGCCCCGGCCGTAAGCCCCGGCAAGAGCTGGGAAGGTGTATACGGCGGCCTGGCCTTGACGCTGCTGATCACCCTGGTGGTCGGTGTGGTGCGTGACTGGTCGGTAAAGGAGGTGCTTCTGGCCTTGCTGGGGACGGCTATTGTCGTCTTCATCTCGGTGGTGGGCGACCTTACCGAGAGCATGTTCAAACGCCAGGCGGGCATCAAGGACAGCAGTAACCTGTTGCCTGGTCATGGCGGTGTGCTTGACCGTATCGACAGCCTCACCGCTGCGCTGCCTATTTTTGCCGTGCTGTTGTGGATGATCGCTTCGTGAGCCGCCTGCAGCAGGTTACGGTGCTGGGTGCGACCGGCTCGGTCGGGCTCAGTACCCTGGATGTCATCGCGCGTCACCCCGATCGCTATCAGGTTTTCGCCCTGACCGGCTTCACGCGTTTGCGCGAGTTGCTGGCCTTGTGCGTGCGTCACTCGCCGCGCTTTGCCGTGGTGCCGGAAGCTGCTGCGGCTCGCAGTCTGCAGGATGATCTGCGGGCTGCCGGGCTGGCCACTCAGGTATTGGTTGGCGAGGCAGGCTTATGCCAGGTCTCGGCCGATGCGGACGTGGATACGGTGGTGGCGGCGATTGTCGGTGCGGCAGGTTTGCGCCCGACCTTGGCGGCAGTCGATGCTGGCAAGAAAATCCTGCTGGCCAACAAAGAAGCCTTGGTCATGTCCGGCGCACTCTTTATGCAAGCGGTGCGTAAGAGCGCAGCGGTGCTGCTGCCTCTGGACAGCGAGCACAACGCCATCTTCCAGTGCATGCCCGGTGATTTTGCCCGCGGCTTGAGCCAGGTCGGCGTGCGCCGAATTCTGCTGACGGCATCGGGTGGCCCATTCCGCCAGACTCCGTCGGCCGAGCTGGACCATGTGTCTCCCGATCAGGCATGCGCTCACCCGAACTGGTCCATGGGGCGCAAAATCTCCGTGGATTCGGCGAGCATGATGAACAAGGGCCTGGAGTTGATCGAGGCATGCTGGCTGTTCGATGCGCGGCCTGATCAGGTTGAGGTGGTCATTCACCCACAAAGTGTGATCCATTCCCTGGTCGATTACGTGGATGGTTCGGTGTTGGCGCAATTGGGTAACCCGGACATGCGCACACCGATCGCCAACGCCTTGGCGTGGCCTGAGCGGATTGATTCCGGCGTAGCACCGTTGGACTTGTTTGCAATCGCGCGCCTGGACTTCGAAGCCCCGGACGAGCAGCGTTTCCCTTGTTTGCGCCTGGCGCGGCAAGCGGCCGAGGCGGGTAACAGTGCCCCGGCGATGCTTAACGCGGCCAACGAAGTTGCCGTGGCGGCGTTTCTTGAGCGGCGCATCCGCTTTCCGCAGATCGCGAGTATCATCGAGGACGTCCTGGCGCTTGAGCCGGTAGTGGCAGTGAATGACCTGGAGGCGGTGTTCGAGGCCGACACCAAGGCCCGAGCCCTGGCCGGGCAATGGTTGGATCGCAATGCGGGTTAGGCCGCGGGCAGGTTTGAGTCTTCAGGCATTGGATTGAAGTGCGGAGAAATTAGATGAGTGCGCTCTACATGATTGTCGGCACCCTGGTTGCTCTGGGTGTGTTGGTGACCTTCCACGAATTCGGCCACTTCTGGGTGGCGCGTCGTTGCGGCGTCAAGGTATTGCGCTTTTCCGTCGGTTTCGGCATGCCGTTGTTGCGCTGGCATGATCGCCGCGGCACTGAGTTTGTCATTGCTGCTATCCCGTTGGGCGGCTACGTCAAGATGCTCGATGAGCGCGAAGGCGAAGTGCCTGCAGACCAGCTGGACCAATCCTTCAATCGCAAGACCGTTCGTCAGCGTATTGCGATTGTGGCGGCGGGACCGATCGCCAACTTCCTGTTGGCGATGGTGTTTTTCTGGGTCTTGGCCATGCTGGGCAGCCAGCAGGTGCGCCCGGTCATTGGCGCGGTCGAAGCCGACAGCATCGCGGCCAAGGCGGGCCTGACGGCAGGGCAGGAAATTGTATCGATTGATGGCGAACCCACCACAGGGTGGGGCGCGGTCAATTTGCAGTTGGTGCGTCGCCTGGGTGAAAGCGGCACCGTCAATGTGGTAGTGCGTGACCAGGGCTCCAGCGCCGAAACCCCGCGGGCATTGGCGCTGGACCATTGGCTCAAGGGCGCCGATGAGCCCGATCCGATCAAATCCCTCGGGATCCGCCCTTGGCGTCCGGCCTTGCCGCCGGTGCTGGCCGAGCTGGATCCAAAGGGGCCGGCCCAGGCTGCTGGCCTGAAAACCGGTGATCGCCTGTTGGCCCTTGATGGCCAGGCGCTGGGTGACTGGCAGCAGGTGGTTGACCTGGTGCGTGTGCGCCCTGATACCAAAATTGTGCTGAAAGTTGAGCGCGAAGGTGCTCAAATCGACGTCCCCGTGACCCTGTCGGTGCGAGGCGAAGCCAAGGCGGCCGGGGGCTACCTGGGGGCAGGGGTCAAAGGTGTCGAATGGCCGCCATCGATGGTGCGAGAGGTCAGCTACGGGCCTTTGGCAGCGATTGCAGAGGGCGCGAAACGCACCTGGACCATGAGCGTGCTGACCCTCGAATCCCTCAAGAAAATGTTGTTCGGTGAGCTCTCGGTAAAAAACTTGAGTGGACCGATAACCATTGCTAAAGTGGCGGGCGCTTCTGCCCAGTCGGGTGTCGCGGATTTCCTGAATTTCCTGGCTTATCTGAGTATTAGCCTTGGGGTTCTGAATTTGCTGCCCATTCCAGTATTGGATGGGGGGCATCTGCTGTTTTATCTGGTCGAGTGGGTGCGTGGTCGCCCCTTGTCGGATCGGGTGCAGGGTTGGGGGATACAGATTGGTATCAGTTTGGTGGTCGGGGTGATGTTGTTAGCCCTGGTCAACGATCTGGGACGTCTGTAACGCTTCGCTGAATTGCGAATCTGCCGCATTTTGCGGCAGTTTGTTTATTGCCAGTTGGAATAAGAAAGGACTTCATGAAACGTCTGCTGCTAACTGCGGTTCTCACCGTATTGATGATCGCCGAAGTTCACGCCGAGTCCTTCACCATCTCCGATATTCGCGTCAATGGCCTCCAGCGGGTCTCCGCGGGTAGCGTCTTTGGTGCCTTGCCGTTGAACGTCGGGGAACAGGCGGATGATCGTCGCCTGGTGGAATCCACTCGTGCGCTGTTCAAAACCGGGTTCTTTCAAGATATCCAACTGGGTCGCGAAGGCAACGTCCTGGTCATCACGGTCGTCGAGCGACCTTCCGTCGCCAGTATCGCGATCGAAGGTAACAAGGCCATCTCCACTGAAGACCTGATGAAGGGCCTGAAGCAATCGGGCCTGGCCGAGGGCGAGATCTTCCAGCGCGCAACCCTTGAGGGTGTGCGTAACGAGTTGCAACGTCAGTACGTTGCCCAGGGCCGCTACTCCGCGACCGTGGAAACCGAAGTGATCCCCCAGCCTCGTAACCGTGTGGGCCTGAAGGTCAACATCAACGAAGGCACCGTGGCCGCCATCCAGCACATCAACGTCGTGGGCAACACCAAGTTCCCTGATGAAGACCTGGTCGACCTGTTCGAACTCAAGACCACCAACTGGTTGTCGTTCTTCAAGAACGATGACAAGTACGCCCGTGAAAAACTCTCCGGTGACCTGGAACGCCTGCGCTCCTACTACCTGGACCGTGGCTACATCAACATGGACATCGCTTCGACCCAGGTGTCCATCACCCCGGACAAGAAGCACGTCTATATCACCGTCAACGTCAACGAAGGCGAGAAGTACAAGGTTCGTGACGTCAAGCTCAGCGGCGACCTGAAAGTGCCTGAAGACCAGGTCAAGTCCCTGCTGCTCGTGCAGAAGGACCAGGTGTTCTCGCGCAAGCTGATGACCACCACCTCAGAACTGATCACCCGCCGCCTGGGTAACGAAGGCTATACCTTCGCCAACGTCAACGGCGTGCCGACCCCGAATGATGAAGACCACACCGTGGACATCACCTTCGTCGTCGATCCTGGCAAGCGTGCCTACGTCAACCGTATCAACTTCCGTGGCAACACCAAGTCCGCGGACGAAGTGCTGCGTCGTGAAATGCGTCAGATGGAAGGTGGCTGGGCTTCGACCTACCTGATCGACCAGTCCAAGACCCGTCTTGAGCGCCTGGGCTTCTTCAAGGAAGTCAACGTCGAAACCCCGGCCGTACCGGGTGTGGATGACCAGGTTGATGTGAACTACGCCGTTGAAGAACAAGCCTCGGGTTCGATCACCGCCAGCGTCGGTTTTGCCCAGAGTGCCGGTTTGATCCTGGGTGGTTCCATCACGCAGAACAACTTCCTGGGTACCGGTAACCGTGTGTCCATCGGCCTGACCCGCAGCGAATACCAGAGCCGATACAACTTCGGCTATACCGACCCCTACTGGACTGCAGACGGTGTGAGCCTGGGCTACAACGCCTTCTACCGCACCACCGACTACAAAGACCTCGATGTTGACGTTGCAAGCTATGCGATCGACAGCCTGGGTGCCGGTGTAAACGTGGGTTACCCGATCAGCGAGACTTCGCGCCTGACCTTCGGCCTTACCGCCCAGCAGGATGAGATCAAGACCGGTATTTATACCGTGGACGAAATCTTCGACTTCACCCGTCGTGAAGGCGACAAGTTCCTGAACTTCAAGGCGTCTGCCGGCTGGTCCGAGTCGACCCTGAACAAAGGCGTACTGGCAACCCGCGGCCACTCCCAGAGCCTGACCGCGGAAGTCACTACGCCGGGCAGCGACCTGTCGTTCTTCAAGCTCGACTACCGCGGCCAGTTGTTCCAGCCGTTGAGCGATAACTACACCATGCGCCTGCACACAGAGTTGGGCTATGGCGACGGTTATGGTTCGACCAATGGCTTGCCGTTCTATGAAAACTACTATGCAGGTGGTTTCAACTCGGTACGTGGCTTCAAGGACAGCACTCTGGGTCCGCGTGGTACGCCGAGCCGCGGTTTTGACCGGACCGGTAACCAGGGCACTGTCGCTGACTCGGACAACGACCCGCTGCCATTCGGTGGTAACGTGCTGATCCAGGGTGGTGCGGAGATTCTGTTCCCGCTGCCGTTCGTCAAGGACCAGCGTTCCCTGCGTACTTCGGTCTTCTGGGACGTGGGTAACGTGTTCGACTCCAAGTGCGAACAGATCAAAAACCCAAGTGGCTTGAAGTCCAATACTCAATGCAACGACGTGAGCCTCAGCAACCTGGCGAGCTCCGTGGGCGTGGGTGTGACCTGGGTGACTGCGCTGGGCCCGTTGAGCTTTGCTCTGGCCATGCCGATCAAGAAACCGGATAACGCTGAAACCCAGATTTTCCAATTCTCCCTCGGCCAGACGTTCTAAGCGTCTGACCTAAGATAACGACAACGGATTCTGTAGGAGTACATCGTGCGTAAGTTGACTCAATTGGTCTTGCTGGCCACTGTGCTGGTCACCACCCCGGCCTTCGCCGAAATGAAAATCGCGGTCCTGAACTATCAGATGGCCCTGCTGGAGTCCGATGCGGCCAAGCGATACGCCGTGGATGCCGAGAAGAAATTCGGTCCGCAGCTGACCAAGCTCAAGACACTGGAAAGCAGCGCCAAGGGTATCCAGGACCGCCTGGTAGCCGGTGGCGACAAGATGCAGCAAGGCGAGCGCGAGCGTCTGGAGCTTGAATTCAAGCAAAAGGCCCGTGACTACCAGTTCCAATCCAAGGAGCTGAACGAAGCCAAGGCTGTGGCCGACCGCGAAATGCTCAAGCAGCTCAAGCCGAAATTGGACAGCGCTGTGGAAGAAGTCATCAAGAAGGGTGCCTTTGACCTGGTGTTCGAGCGTGGCGCCGTGATCGACGTCAAGCCTCAATACGACATCACCCGCCAGGTGATCGAGCGCATGAACCAGCTGAAGTAAACCATGACAGCGACTATCAAGCTCGGCGAGTTGGCCGAGTTCCTGGGGGCCACCTTGCGTGGCTCCAAGGAGAAAGAAATCACTGGGCTAGCCACCTTGCAGGAGGCTGGCCCAGCTCAGTTGAGCTTCCTCGCAAATCCTCAATACCGTAAATACCTGGTCGACTGCCAGGCCGCAGCAGTGTTGCTGAAGGCCGCCGACGCCGAAGGGTTTACCGGGGATGCGCTGGTGGTGGCCGATCCGTACCTGTCGTACGCCAAGGCGTCGCACCTGTTCGATCCCAAGCCGAAGGCGGCCGGCGGTATTCACCCGTCTGCCGTGATCGCCGATGATGCCCAGGTTGATCCTGCCGCCAGCATCGGTGCATTCGCCGTGATCGAAAGCGGGGCGCGTATTGGTGCTGGTGTCACCGTGGGTGCCCACTGCTTTATCGGTGCACGCTGTGAAATTGGTGCCGATGGTTGGCTGGCCCCCCGCGTGACCCTCTACCACGATGTGCGTATTGGTCAGCGTGTGGTCATTCAGTCCGGTGCTGTTATCGGCGGCGAAGGCTTTGGCTTTGCCAACTCCAAAGGTGTCTGGCACAAGATCGCCCAGGTCGGTGGCGTATTGATCGGCGATGATGTGGAGATCGGTGTAAACACTGCGGTGGATCGCGGGGCTCTGGCCGATACCGTGATCGGTAACGGTGTGAAGCTCGATAACCAGATCCAGATCGCCCACAACGTGCAGATTGGCGATCACACCGCCATGGCTGCCTGCGTGGGCATCTCCGGCAGCACCAAGATCGGCAAGCATTGCATGCTCGCCGGTGGCGTTGGGCTGGTGGGGCATATCGATATTTGCGACAACGTCTTCATCACCGGCATGACCATGGTGACCCACTCGATCACAGAGCCAGGGGCCTACTCGTCCGGTACCGCGATGCAACCTGCGGCCGAATGGCGCAAGAGTGCCGCGCGTTTGAGGAAGATCGACGACATGGCACGACGTATCAAACAGCTTGAAAAGCGTGTCGGGGACGTGACCCCTGGCGGTAATGCTTCATCAGAAGGCTGATACCATTTCCATATCAAGTGTGCGCAGCCGCTAGACGGCCTCCTTGATTTGCTAGCGGGGCGTGCGCCTGGTGCGCCCGCCCCCAATCTTTATTACAGGCTTCCCCCCGAAATGATGGACATCAACGAGATTCGCGAATACCTGCCTCACCGTTACCCGTTCCTGCTGGTGGACCGCGTAGTGGACCTCAATGTCGAGGAAAAGCGCATTCGTGCCTACAAGAATGTCAGCATCAACGAACCATTCTTCAATGGTCACTTTCCTGCGCATCCAATCATGCCAGGTGTGTTGATCATCGAAGCCATGGCCCAGGCTGCCGGTATCCTTGGTTTCAAAATGCTCGACCTCAAGCCTGCTGACGGCACGCTTTACTATTTCGTGGGTTCGGACAAGCTGCGTTTTCGCAACCCGGTCACCCCGGGTGACCAGTTGATCCTGGAAGCCAAGTTCATCAGTTGCAAACGCCAGATCTGGAAGTTCGAATGCCAGGCCTCGGTAGATGGCAAGCCGGTGTGCTCTGCCGAGATCATCTGTGCGGAACGCAAACTATGAGTTTGATTGACCCTCGCGCAATCATCGATCCGTCGGCCGTACTGGCCGCCGACGTTGAGGTCGGCCCTTGGTCGATCGTCGGCGCAGGTGTGGAAATCGGCGAGGGGACTGTCATCGGGCCGCACGTGATCCTCAAGGGTCCGACCCGCATTGGCAAACACAATCGCATCTACCAGTTTTCCTCGGTAGGCGAAGACACCCCGGACATGAAGTACAAGGGTGAAGAAACACGCCTGGTAATCGGTGACCACAATATTATCCGTGAAGGCGTCACCATTCACCGTGGCACCGTGCAAGATCGCGCCGAAACCACCTTGGGTGATCACAACCTGGTCATGGCCTATGCGCACATCGGCCATGACAGCGTGATCGGCAATCATTGCATCCTGGTCAACAACACTGCGTTGGCAGGCCATGTGCACGTTGATGACTGGGCGATCCTTTCCGGCTTCACCCTGGTACATCAATACTGCCATATCGGCGCCCACAGCTTTTCCGGTATGGGCACCGCCATCGGCAAGGATGTCCCGGCATTCGTGACGGTGTTCGGCAATCCTGCCGAAGCCCGCAGCATGAATTTTGAAGGCATGCGTCGTCGTGGTTTCAGCGAAGAAGCCATCCACGCCCTGCGCCGTGCCTACAAGACGGTTTACCGCCAAGGGTTGACCGTGGAGCAGGCCCTGGCCGAGTTGGCCGAGCCTGCCACGCAGTTCCCGGAAGTCGCGGTATTCCGTGATTCTATCCAGACCTCGACTCGCGGCATCACCCGCTGATCATGGCCACTCTGCGTATTGCGCTCGTGGCCGGTGAAGCTTCCGGCGATATCCTGGGTTCTGGCTTGATGCGCGCGCTCAAGGCCCAGCATCCGGCGGTGGAATTTATCGGGGTCGGCGGCCCGTTGATGCAGGCCGAAGGCCTGACCTCCTATTTCCCCATGGAGCGCCTGTCGGTCATGGGACTGGTGGAAGTCTTGGGGCGCCTGCGTGAGCTGCTGGCTCGCCGCAAGCTGCTGATCAAGACGCTGATCGAAGAAAAACCTGACGTCTTTATCGGCATCGATGCGCCGGACTTCACGCTCAATATCGAACTCAAGTTGCGCCAGGCCGGGATCAAGACCGTGCACTACGTCAGCCCATCCGTGTGGGCGTGGCGCCAGAAGCGTGTGTTGAAAATCCGCGAAGGCTGCGACCTGATGTTGACCTTGCTTCCATTCGAAGCCCGGTTCTACGAGGAGAAGGGCGTGCCGGTGCGGTTTGTCGGCCACACCCTGGCTGACGCCATTCCCTTGCAGGCTGATCGTGCGGCTGCGCGCGCCGAGCTGGGCTTGCCCGATGGCCCGTTGGTAGCGTTGATGCCAGGCAGTCGTGGCGGTGAGGTGGGGCGTTTGGGGGCGTTGTTTTTTGATGCTGCCGAACGTCTTCAGGCGCAAAAGCCGGGAATCCGCTTTGTGCTGCCTTGCGCCAGTCCACAACGTCGTGCACAGATCGAAACCCTGCTGGAAGGCCGCAACCTGCCGTTGACCCTGCTCGATGGCCAGTCCCACCTGGCCCTGGCAGCCTGCGATGCGGTGTTGATCGCCTCGGGCACTGCCACACTTGAGGCCCTGCTGTACAAGCGGCCGATGGTCGTGGCCTATCGCCTGGCGCCACTGACCTTCTGGATCCTCAAGCGCATGGTCAAGAGCCCTTACATTTCCTTGCCCAACCTGCTGGCCCAGCGCCTGCTGGTGCCGGAGTTGTTGCAGGACGATGCAACGCCCGAAGCGCTTGCGCAAACCCTACTACCCTTGATTGACGGCGGCGAAGAGCAGACCCGTGGTTTCGACGATATTCACCGCACGTTACGCCGTGATGCCTCGAACCAGGCGGCCGACGCCGTGTTGACCCTGATCGGCCATAAACAGGAAGCCTTATGACCATGCAAATGGGCCTGGATTTCAGTCTCGTCGCCCAAGCCCACGAACTGGTGGCGGGTGTTGACGAAGTCGGGCGCGGCCCGCTGTGTGGCGCAGTGGTCACGGCGGCGGTGATCCTTGATCCGAACCGCCCGATCCTGGGGCTCAACGATTCGAAGAAGCTCACCGAAGCCCGTCGCGAAAAGCTCTATGACGAGATCTGTGAGAAAGCCCTGAGCTGGCATATCGCCCGGGCTGAAGTCGAAGAAATCGACGAGCTGAATATCCTGCACGCCACCATGCTGGCGATGCAGCGCGCTGTGGAAGGGCTGCACATCACCCCGAAAATGGCGATGATCGACGGTAACCGCTGCCCCAAACTGACAATGCCGTCCGAAGCGGTGGTCAAGGGCGATAGCAAGGTTCCCGCCATTGCCGCCGCCTCGATCCTGGCCAAGGTCAGCCGCGACCGTGAAATGGCCGCGTTCGAATTGATCTATCCCGGCTACGGCATTGGAGGCCATAAAGGCTACCCGACCCCCGTTCATCTGGAAGCTCTGGCTCGGCTCGGCCCCACCCCGATCCATCGCCGCTCGTTTGCCCCGGTGCGCCAGGCTTATGAGGCCCGTGAAAGTCTGATCGAGGTATAGCAGCAAGGCTGATGTTTTTACCCAGGCCCGGTACAATCCGGGCCTTGTTGTTTTCATGTATCAAGACAGGATCACTATGCCGGCTTCATTCGTTCATCTACGCCTGCACACTGAGTACTCCCTGGTCGACGGCCTGGTACGGATCAAACCGCTGGTCAAAACCCTGGTGGGCATGAACATGCCTGCGGTTGCGGTTACCGACCAGAACAACATGTGTTCCCTGGTCAAGTTCTACAAGAACGCCATGGGCGCCGGCATCAAGCCGATCTGCGGCGCCGATCTGTGGCTGTCCAACAAAGACCCGGATAGCCCCCTGAGCCGCATCAGCCTGCTGGCGATGAACGGCGTGGGTTATCGCAACCTCACCGAACTGATCTCCCGTGGCTTTATCGATGGTCAGCGCAACGGCTCGATCATCATCGAGCGCGAGTGGGTGGCCGAAGCCAGCGAAGGACTGATCATGCTCTCGGCGGCCAAAGAGGGCGAAATCGGCATCGCGCTGCTGGGCGGCAACCCTCAGGAAGCCGAAGTGCTGGCGCGTGAGTGGATGCAGGTGTTCCCAGGCCGGTTCTACCTGGAAGTCCAGCGCACCAACCGCCCCAACGATGAAGAGCATCTGCACGCTGCCGTAGCCCTGGCCGATAAGCTGGGTGCGCCGCTGGTGGCGACCAATGATGTGCGCTTTATCAAGAAAGAAGATTTCGAAGCCCACGAGACCCGCGTGTGCATCGGCGAAGGCCGTGCCTTGGATGACCCGCGCCGCTCGAAGAACTACAGCGAAGAGCAGTACCTCAAAAGCGCCGAGGAAATGGCGGAGCTGTTCAGCGACTTGCCCGAGGCCCTGGAAAACTCCGTCGAGATCGCCAAGCGCTGCAACATCGAAGTGAAGCTGGGCAAACACTTCCTGCCCAACTTCCCGATTCCCGATGGCATGACCATCGACGAATACTTTCGCAAAGTGTCGTTCGATGGCCTGGAGGAACGCCTCAGCGTCCTGCTGCCCAAGGACACCACCGAGGACTACGAAGCCAAGCGCCAGGTGTATGTCGATCGGTTGAATTTCGAGCTGGATATCATTATCCAGATGGGGTTCCCCGGTTACTTCCTGATCGTAATGGACTTTATCCAGTGGGCCAAAAACAACGGTGTGCCGGTAGGCCCTGGCCGGGGGTCAGGTGCTGGCTCGCTGGTGGCCTACGTACAGAAGATCACCGACCTTGACCCGCTTGAATATGACCTGCTGTTCGAACGGTTCCTGAACCCGGAACGGGTTTCCATGCCCGACTTCGACGTCGACTTCTGCATGGATGGCCGTGACCGCGTGATTGAGTACGTGGCCGAAAAATACGGTCGCAACGCGGTAAGTCAGATCATCACCTTCGGCTCCATGGCCGCCAAAGCGGTAATCCGCGACGTGGCGCGGGTGCAGGGCAAATCCTACGGTTTGGCGGACCGCCTGTCGAAGATGATCCCGTTCGAAGTCGGCATGACCCTGGAAAAAGCCTACGAGCAGGAAGAAATCCTGCGCGACTTCATCAAGGTCGATGAAGAAGCCGCCGAAATCTGGGACATGGCGCGCAAGCTCGAAGGCGTGGTGCGTAACGTCGGTAAACACGCCGGTGGTGTGGTTATTGCGCCGACCAAGCTCACCGACTTTTCGCCGATCTATTGCGATGAAGAAGGCGACGGCCTGGTCACCCAGTTCGACAAGGACGACGTGGAGGCCGCCGGCCTGGTGAAGTTCGACTTCCTCGGCCTGCGGACCCTGACGATCATCGACTGGGCACTCAAGACCATCAACCGCGACCGTGCCAAGGTCGGCGAAGAGCCGCTGGATATCGCGTTTATCCCGCTGGACGACAAGCCGACGTACAGCCTGCTGCAAAAAGCCGAAACCACCGCAGTGTTCCAGCTTGAATCCCGGGGCATGAAGGAGCTGATCAAAAAGCTCAAGCCCGACTGCCTGGAAGACTTGATCGCACTGGTGGCCCTGTTCCGTCCGGGCCCGCTGCAATCGGGCATGGTGGATGACTTCATCAACCGTAAACACGGCCGGGCCGAGCTGGCTTACCCGCATTCCGACTATCAGTATGAAGGCCTCAAGCCCGTACTGGCGCCGACCTACGGCATCATCCTGTACCAGGAACAGGTGATGCAGATCGCCCAGGTGATGGCCGGCTACACCCTCGGCGGTGCGGACATGCTGCGTCGCGCCATGGGTAAGAAAAAGCCCGAGGAAATGGCCAAGCAGCGCGGCGGTTTCATTGAAGGTTGCGCCACCAACAATATTGATGCCGACCTGGCCGGTAACATCTTCGACCTGGTAGAAAAGTTCGCCGGTTATGGCTTCAACAAATCCCACTCCGCCGCCTATGGCCTGGTGTCGTACCAGACCGCCTGGCTGAAAGCCCACTACCCGGCACCGTTCATGGCGGCGGTACTTTCGGCGGATATGCACAACACCGACAAGGTCGTGACCTTGATCGAGGAAGTGCGCACCATGAAGCTGCGCCTCGACGCGCCGGACGTGAACGCTTCGGAGTTCAAGTTCACGGTGAACGACGAAGGCCGCATCATCTATGGCCTTGGCGCGATCAAAGGCGTGGGCGAAGGCCCGGTCGAGGCCATTACCGAAGCGCGTCAGGACGGGCCGTTCAAGGAACTGTTCGACTTTTGCGCACGCGTTGACCTCAAGCGCATCAACAAGCGTACCCTCGATGGCCTGATCCGCAGCGGCGCACTCGACCGTCTTGGCCCGTATTTTCATGATGAGCCGAAGGCTTACCAGGCCAATATCGACCGCAACCGTGCGGTGTTGCTGACCGCCATGGAAGAGGCGATCAAGGCCGCCGAACAGACCGCCCGTACCCATGACAGCGGCCACGCCGACCTGTTTGGCGGGCTGTTCGTCGAAGAAGATGCGGATGTCTACGCGAATCACCGCAAGGCCAAGGAGCTGACTCTGAAGGAGCGCCTCAAGGGTGAAAAAGACACCTTGGGCCTGTACCTCACTGGCCACCCGATTGACGAGTACGAAGGCGAAATCCGCCGTTTTGCCCGCCAGCGCATCATCGACCTGAAGCCGGCGCGGGATACCCAGACCGTCGCCGGTATGATCATCGCCCTGCGGGTGATGAAAAATAAGAAGGGCGACAAGATGGGCTTCATCACCCTCGATGACCGCTCGGGCCGCATCGAAGCGTCATTGTTTGCCGACGCGTTTCACTCCGCCCAATCGCTGTTGCAGACCGACGCCATGGTGGTGGTGGAAGGGGAGGTCAGCAATGATGACTTCTCCGGTGGCCTGCGCCTGCGCATCAAGCGCGTGATGAGCATGGAAGACGCCCGCACCAACCTGGCCGAAAGCCTGCGCCTGAAGGTCAAGACCGAAGCGCTTAAAGGTGATCAGCTACGCTGGTTGGGTGACCTGCTAAAACGCCATCGTGGCGCATGCCCGGTGACCATGGAGTACACCGGCAGCGATGCCAAGGCCATGTTGCAGTTTGGTGAGACGTGGCGAATTGATCCCGCTGATGGCTTGATTCAAGCTTTGCGTGACCAGTTCGGGCGAGACAACGTCTTCCTCCAATACCGTTGACGGTCATATAGATCTGATCTCGACTAAACATTTAATCTCGACCTAAACGCGCCTCTCCCTTAAGGTAGGGCGCGAATAGACAACCGGCTGGCCAGGCACCCCTTGGCCGTCGACCCAAGACGGACGCTTATGAACCCGAATTTTCTTGATTTCGAACAGCCGATCGCTGACCTGCAAGCCAAGATCGAAGAGCTGCGCCTGGTCGGCAATGACAATTCGCTGAACATCGGTGATGAAATCGCTCGCCTGCAAGACAAGAGCAGCACGCTCACCGAAGACATCTTCGGCAAGCTGACCAGCTGGCAGATCGCGCGCCTGGCTCGCCATCCGCGCCGTCCCTACACCCTGGACTACATCGAACACATCTTCACCGAGTTCGACGAGTTGCACGGCGACCGTCACTTCTCCGACGACGCAGCCATCGTGGGCGGCATCGCTCGCCTGGACGACCAGCCGGTGATGGTGATCGGTCACCAGAAGGGCCGTGAAGTGCGCGAGAAAGTACGCCGCAACTTCGGTATGCCGCGCCCGGAAGGCTATCGCAAGGCGTGCCGCCTGATGGAAATGGCCGAGCGCTTCAAGATGCCGATCCTGACCTTCATCGACACGCCGGGTGCCTACCCGGGTATCGACGCCGAAGAGCGCAACCAGAGCGAAGCGATTGCCTGGAACCTGCGCGTCATGGCGCGCCTGAAAACCCCGATCATCGCCACTGTGATTGGTGAAGGTGGTTCCGGCGGTGCCCTGGCCATTGGTGTCTGCGACCAACTGAACATGTTGCAGTACTCGACCTACGCGGTGATCTCGCCGGAAGGTTGTGCCTCGATCCTGTGGAAAACCGCCGAAAAGGCGCCGGACGCTGCCGAAGCCATGGGTATCACCGCCGATCGCCTCAAAGGCCTGGGTATCGTGGACAAGGTCATCGCCGAGCCACTGGGCGGCGCCCACCGTGACCCGGCTGCCGCTGCTGCGACCATCCGTGCCGAGTTGGGATCGCAACTGGCGATGCTCAAGAAGCTGGATAACGAAGCGCTGCTGGCTCGTCGTTATGAGCGCCTGATGAGCTACGGCCTCTAAGCCGACGCTGTACCCAATGCGGGAGCCGGCTTGTGTGGGAGCTGGCTTGCCGGCGATAGCATCACCTTGGTATCACTGATACCTCGAGGTGCCTGCATCGCGGGCAAGCCCGGCTCCCACATTTGTTTTGTGTATGCTGACGGACGTATTCAAGCTTTGCGGCGGTGACGTGTGATGAAACCAACCCTGCCGGCCACACTCCTGCACACCCTGGCCGACTGGCGCAACGCGCCGGCCTGGCATATCGCATTCTCCGGCGGTCTCGACTCCACCGTTCTGCTGCACCTCCTGGCCTCATTGGCCAAAATCGAAAATCTGCCTCCTGTCAGCGCCGTCCATGTCCACCATGGCCTGCAAGCTGCTGCCGATGCTTGGCCCTCTCATTGCCAATCGGTCTGCGACAGCCTGGGCGTACCTTTGCGCGTCATGCGCGTGCAGGTCAGTGAGGGTGCGAGCCTTGAACGTGCGGCCCGCGAGGCGCGCTACCAAGCGTTCATGCAGGTCCTAGGGGGGGGGGAGGTGCTTTTCACTGGCCAGCATCGCGACGATCAAGCCGAAACCCTGCTGTTTCGCCTGCTGCGTGGCGCCGGTGTAAGAGGGCTGGCGGCTATGCCTGAGCATCGCCCCTTGGCGCAGGGGTGCTTGGTGCGGCCGTTGCTGGCATTTTCCCGTAGCGACCTGGAAGCCTACGCCCATCAGCATCAGTTGCAGTGGATCGACGACCCCTCCAACGTTGATCCACGGTTTTCCCGCAATTACCTGCGTCACCACGTACTTCCCACGCTGACGAAACGCTGGCCACAGGCGATCACCCACTTGGCTCGCACGGCTGAACACATGGCTGAGGCGCAAGGGCTGCTCGACGAATTGGCGATGATGGACCTGCAGCGCGCCGATCAGCCTTCTGCGTTTCCCTGGTTGCCTCTGCCGTCCCTGGCGCTTGAACCATTGCGCGAGCTATCCGATGCCCGCCAGCGTAACGCCCTGCGGCATTGGCTCACGCCACTGACCCGTTTACCCGACAGCGACCACTGGGCCGGTTGGCATGCCCTGCGCGATGCCAAGAGCGACGCACAGCCTCTGTGGCGCCTGGCCGACGGCCAAATGCAGCGTAGCGGTGAACGCATCTGGTGGTTGCCCTCAACATGGTCGGAGTTTTCCGACGCATCGGTGAGCTGGCCCGATCCGCAAGATCCACTAAAGTTAACGGGCAATGGTCAACTGAGGTTTATCGGCAAGGCCCCCGAAGGCCCGCTGGAGGTGCGTTATCGCCAGGGTGGCGAAATCATCGACGTAGCGGGCCGAGGCCGGCGGAATCTCAAGCGTCTGCTGAATGAAAGCGGCATGCCGGGTTTCGCCCGTGGCAGATTGCCGCTGGTCTATCGGGGCGAGCAATTGCTGGCTGTGCCAAGCGTTGCGGGGGCATGGTCCAGGTCGGTGGGTGAGGTGCAATTGGATTGGTTGCCACAGACCTGCGATCAAGGTTTGAGCTGATAGCGCCTTTCCGGTAGACTACGCTCCCTTCTTGATACAACTTCTGTGGATTCGCCTGAATCGCAGTCGTTGCCGATTACCAAGCAGTCTTTGCTGGGCGATTCCAAAAAATGTGTAGCGATCAACGTACCGGTGCTTCATTGCTGGTCTGTCACAACGCGGCGGTTTTTTTGAAAGGTGCACTGTGATTAATGCAGGTGATCGGGGGCTTCGGCCTTCCTTCGCTTTCCCCGGCGGCTCGGACCGCTTTAACGCAGACTTCTAGGGTTTTTCATGACGCGCTACATATTCGTCACGGGCGGTGTTGTTTCTTCATTGGGGAAAGGCATTGCCTCCGCTTCATTGGCGGCCATCCTGGAGGCGCGGGGACTTAAGGTCACCATGCTCAAGCTGGACCCGTACATCAACGTTGACCCGGGCACCATGAGCCCGTTCCAGCACGGTGAAGTGTTCGTCACCCACGACGGCGCCGAGACCGACCTGGACCTGGGCCACTACGAGCGGTTCATCCGCACGACCATGACCCAGAACAACAACTTCACCACCGGCCGTGTCTACGAGCACGTGCTGCGCAAAGAGCGCCGTGGTGACTACCTGGGTGCAACCATCCAGGTGATCCCGCACATCACCGACGAAATCAAGCGCCGCATTATCAAGGGTGCTGGCGATGCCGACGTGGCGATGGTCGAGATCGGTGGCACCGTGGGTGACATCGAGTCCCAACCGTTCCTCGAAGCCATCCGCCAGTTGCGTTTCGAAGTCGGCGCCAAGCGCGCGATGCTGATGCACCTGACACTCGTGCCGTACATCGCCACTGCCGGCGAAACCAAAACCAAGCCTACCCAGCATTCGGTCAAGGAACTGCGTTCCATCGGCCTGCAGCCGGATGTGCTGGTATGCCGCTCCGATCACCCGATCGACATTTCCTCGCGCCGCAAGATCGCGCAGTTCACCAACGTTGAAGAACGTGCGGTGATTGCCCTGGAAGACGCCGACACCATCTACAAGATCCCGGGCATCCTGCATTCCCAGGGGCTGGATGATTTTGTGGTCGAGCGTTTCGGCCTGCAGTGCGGCGGCGCCGACCTGTCCGAGTGGGAAGCGGTTGTCGACGCCAAGCTCAACCCTGAGCATGAAGTCACCATCGCCATGGTCGGCAAGTACATGGAACTGCTGGACGCGTACAAGTCGCTGATCGAAGCGATGAGCCACGCCGGTATCAGCAACCGTACCAAGGTCAACCTGCGCTACATCGATTCCGAAGACATCGAGAACCAGGGCACCGCGCTGCTCGAAGGTGTTGACGCTATCCTCGTTCCCGGCGGTTTCGGCCTGCGTGGCGTGGAAGGCAAGATCACCGCAGTGCAGTACGCCCGTGAAAACAAGGTGCCGTACCTGGGTATCTGCCTGGGCATGCAAGTGGCTGTTATCGAGTTCGCCCGTAACGTGCTGGGCTGGAAAGACGCCAACTCCACCGAGTTCGATCACACCAGCGGCCATCCGGTCGTGGGCCTGATCACCGAGTGGGAAGACGCCACCGGCGCCGTTGAAACCCGTACCGAAACCTCCGACCTGGGCGGCACCATGCGCCTGGGTGCACAGGATTGCCTGCTGGAAGCCGGCTCGCTGGTACACGACTGCTACGGCAAGGACGTGATCGTTGAGCGTCACCGCCACCGTTACGAAGTGAACAACAACCTGCTGCCGCAGATCAAAGAAGCTGGCCTGAAAATCTCCGGCCGCTCCGGTGATGGCAAGCTGGTTGAAGTGGTCGAGGCACCGGATCATCCGTGGTTCGTGGCTTGCCAGTTCCACCCGGAGTTCACCTCGACACCGCGTGACGGTCACCCGTTGTTCAGTGGTTTCGTCAAAGCAGCACTGACGCAACATCAGAAGAAGGCGTAAACCTGATGGCCCAGAAGATCATTCGCGTAGGCGACATCGAGATTGCCAACGACAAGCCCATGGTGCTGTTCGGCGGCATGAACGTGCTGGAAAGCCGCGACATGGCGATGCAGGTGTGTGAAGAGTACGTGCGGGTCACCCAGAAGCTGGGTATTCCTTACGTCTTCAAGGCCAGCTTCGACAAGGCCAACCGTTCGTCCGTGACCTCCTATCGCGGCCCGGGCCTTGAAGAAGGCATGCGGATCTTCCAGGACATCAAGCAAGCCTTCGGCGTGCCGATCATCACCGACGTCCACGAGCCTGAGCAGGCTGCGGTGGTCGCCGAGGTGTGCGACATCATCCAGTTACCGGCTTTCCTGTCGCGCCAGACCGACCTCGTGGTCGCCATGGCCAAGACCGGCGCGGTGATCAACATCAAGAAAGCCCAATTCCTCGCTCCTCAGGAGATGAAACACATCCTGAGCAAATGCGTGGAAGCGGGTAACGACCAGTTGATCCTTTGCGAGCGGGGTTCGAGCTTCGGCTATAACAACCTCGTGGTGGACATGCTCGGTTTCGGCATCATGAAACAGTTCGAATACCCAGTGTTCTTCGACGTGACCCACGCGCTGCAAATGCCCGGTGGTCGCTCGGACTCCGCTGGCGGGCGCCGTGCCCAGGTGACGGACCTGGCCAAGGCGGGCATGAGCCAGTCCCTGGCGGGCCTGTTCCTTGAAGCTCACCCGGACCCGGACAACGCCAAATGTGATGGCCCATGCGCGCTGCGCCTGGACAAGCTGGAGCCATTCCTGGCCCAACTCAAGCAGTTGGACGAGCTGGTCAAGAGTTTTCCGACGGTAGAGACCGCGTAACTGGCATTTCTCCGGTAGAATTTCCCACGCTTTACGCTCAGGCCCCCGGGCCTGAGCCTTGTCGTCTGCAAGCCTGCCCCGTTGTTCCACCCTTGCGGTCGGTCAAAAGATTTCCTTCAGCTGCGTCGTTTTCGTCAACTTTGGAGTGTTTACAACAATGGCAAAAATCGTCGACATCAAAGGTCGTGAAGTTCTCGACTCCCGTGGCAACCCCACCGTCGAAGCCGACGTGCTTCTCGATAACGGCATCATCGGCAGCGCCTGCGCGCCGTCCGGTGCCTCCACCGGTTCGCGCGAAGCGCTGGAACTGCGTGATGGCGACAAGAGCCGTTACCTGGGCAAGGGTGTACTCAAGGCTGTAGCCAACATCAACGGTCCGATTCGTGACCTGTTGCTGGGCAAGGACCCGCTGGACCAGAAAGCCCTGGACCACGCGATGATCAAGCTCGACGGCACTGAAAACAAAGGCAGCCTCGGCGCCAACGCCATCCTCGCGGTATCCCTGGCCGCCGCCAAGGCAGCAGCCCAGGACCAGGATCTGCCGTTGTACGCACACATTGCCAACCTGAATGGCACTCCGGGCGTCTACTCGATGCCGGTGCCGATGATGAACATCATCAACGGTGGCGAGCACGCGGATAACAACGTCGACATCCAGGAGTTCATGGTGCAGCCAGTGGGCGCCAAGTCCTTCTCCGAAGGCCTGCGCATGGGCACCGAGATTTTCCATCACCTCAAGGCTGTACTGAAGGCTCGTGGCCTGAGCACTGCCGTGGGAGACGAAGGTGGTTTCGCGCCGAACCTGGCCTCCAACGAAGATGCACTGAAAGTCATCTCCGAAGCTGTGGCCAACGCTGGCTACACGCTGGGCACCGACGTGACCCTGGCTCTGGACTGCGCCGCCAGCGAATTCTATGAAGACGGCAAGTACAACCTGTCCGGCGAAGGCCAGGTGTTCGACTCCGAAGGCTTCGCTGAATACCTCAAAGGCTTGACCCAGCGCTACCCGATCATCTCGATCGAAGACGGCCTGGACGAGTCCGACTGGGATGGCTGGAAAATCCTCACCGACAAGATCGGCGAAAAAATCCAGCTGGTGGGTGACGACCTTTTCGTGACCAACACCAAGATCCTGAAAGAAGGCATCGACAAGAAGATCGCCAACTCGATCCTGATCAAGTTCAACCAGATCGGCACCCTGACCGAAACCCTGGAAGCCATCCAGATGGCCAAGGCCGCGGGCTACACCGCCGTGATCTCCCATCGCTCCGGCGAAACCGAAGATTCCACCATTGCCGACCTGGCCGTGGGTACTTCGGCGGGCCAGATCAAGACCGGTTCCCTGTGCCGTTCCGATCGCGTTTCCAAGTACAACCAATTGCTGCGCATCGAAGAGCAATTGGCAGGTAAAGCCAAGTACAACGGTCGCGGCGAGTTTCGCGGCTAAGCAGTAAATGGTAAAAAGTCGGCGGATTGCGTCGGAAATCTCACGAAAATGTGAATTTCGGCGCTAATCTGCTGACTGACAAGCGCAAGCCTGGGTTTTCCAGGCTTTGTGCTATCAGTTGCTGCAAAAGGTTTGCATGACTGTCTTTATTCAATGGATACCCGGATTTCGATGCGCAGTCCCAATTGGTTGTTCCTCGTCTTGCTCTTGTTGCTGGCTGGCCTGCAGTACCGCCTATGGGTCGGTAATGGCAGCTTTGCGCAGGTGGAAGAGTTGACCCAGCAAATTGCCGACCAGCGTGCCGAAAACGAACGCCTGCTGGAGCGCAACCGTGTCCTCGACGCTGAAGTGCTTGAGCTGAAAAAAGGCACGGAGACCGTTGAAGAGCGGGCTCGTCATGAGTTGGGCATGGTCAAGGAGGGCGAGACCCTCTACCAGTTGGCCCAATGAGCCACGATTTACCGGCCTTCTGGGCCGTGATTCCTGCCGCGGGCGTCGGTGCCCGTATGGCTGCGGACCGTCCCAAGCAGTACCTGCAATTGGGCGGGCGCACTATTCTCGAACACAGCCTCGGCTGTTTTCTCGACCATCCATGCCTCAAGGGCCTGGTGGTCAGTCTTGCAATTGACGATCCTTATTGGCCCACCTTGGCATGCGCCACTGACCCGCGTATACAGCGTGCCGACGGGGGCTCGGAACGTTCCGGCTCGGTACTCAATGCGCTGCTGCAACTCAACGCCCTGGGCGCCAGTGATGAAGACTGGGTGTTGGTGCATGACGCTGCGCGGCCTAACCTGAGCCGTGATGACCTCGACAAATTGTTGGCGGAACTGGCTGACGATCCGGTAGGCGGCCTGCTGGCGGTGCCGGCGCGCGACACCCTCAAGCGTGTCGACAAGCACGGCCGTGTGGTGGACACCATTGATCGCAGCCTGATCTGGCAGGCTTATACACCGCAGATGTTCCGCCTGGGCGCCTTGCATCGCGCCTTGGCCGACAGCCTGGTGGCCGATGCGGTGATCACCGATGAAGCGTCGGCCATGGAATGGTCTGGGCAGGCACCGCGCCTGATCGAAGGGCGTTCGGACAATATCAAGGTGACTCGGCCGGAAGACCTGGAGTGGTTGAAGTTGCGCTGGGCTAATCGGCGGTAACCTGTCAGACCGAGTCTGCTTCATCGCAGGCAAGCCAGCTCCCACATTTGATCGCTGCCACATCAAACAACACGTCCAACTGTGGGAGCCGGGCTTGCCCGCGATGAGGCCGGTGCAGACCACCTCAATTCAATGCTTGTACTCCGGCCTCTGCGCCAACCCCACCTTCAAGAAATCCACCAGCTTCCTCACCTTCGGCGACAAATGCCGCTGCTGCGGATACAGCGCCCACACGGCGGTATTCGGCGGTTGATGAGCCTGCAGCAGCGACACCAACGCCCCGCTGTGCAGATGCTCCAGCACGTAGTAATCCGGCAACTGGCACAAGCCCATGCCTTGCAACGCGGCATCCAACACCGCTTGCCCACTGTTGCAGCGCCAATTGCCTTGCACACGCTGGGAAAATTCCCGCCCATCCTGGGCCATTTGCCAGATATCCGAGCTGCCAATCAGACAGTTATGCCGGCTCAACTCCGACAAGCTGTGTGGCCGACCGTACCGTTCGAGGTAGGAGGGGGAGGCGCACAGGTACATGCGCCGAGGCGCCAGGCGGCTGGCGACCATGCGCGAGTCTTGCAGGCGTCCCAGGCGGATGGCCAGGTCGAGGCCTTCATGGACCAGGTCCAGCGAGCGGTTGGTCAACTCGATGTCCACGCGCAGTTGCGGATAGTGCGCCATGAACCGCGTCACCAGCGGCACGATAAAACGTTCGCCATAGGCCACGGCGCAGGTCATGCGCAACATGCCCTTGGGTTCGCTGGTCAGGTCGCCCACCGCCCGCAACGCTTCCTCGCGACCGTCCTGCAGGCGTTGGCAGTGCTGCAGGAAGGTCTGACCGGCTTCGGTCAAGGTCACCTTGCGCGTACTGCGGTACAGCAATCGGGTTTGCAGGCGTTCTTCAAGACGCGCCACTTGCCGGCTGACATGGGATGAAGACACCCCCAGCCGTTCGGCCGCCGCCGTGAACTGGCTGCATTCGGCCACCGCGACAAACTCGTCAATGCCTTCCCAGCGGTTCTCCAGCATGCTGATTGTCCCTGTACGGCAATAATGTTTTGCTTTGGTCCGGATTATTCATCAATGGGCGATGTTTTACACTCACGGCCTCAGTTTTTAACCCGATGGAGAAACCCGGATGATCAAGTCCCGTGCCGCCGTAGCCTTCGAAGCCAAGAAGCCCCTTGAGATTGTTGAAGTGGATGTCGCCATGCCCAAGGCTGGCGAGGTGCTGCTGCGGGTAGTTGCGTCCGGCGTGTGCCATACCGACGCCTACACCTTGTCGGGCGCCGACCCGGAAGGCATTTTTCCGTCGATCCTCGGCCATGAAGGCGGCGCAGTGGTGGAAGCCATCGGCGAGGGCGTAACTTCGGTGGCTGTGGGCGATCACGTGATCCCCCTGTACACCCCGGAATGCGGCAAGTGCAAGTTCTGTCTGAGTGGCAAGACCAACCTGTGCCAGGCCATTCGCGCCACGCAGGGCAAGGGCTTGATGCCGGATGGCACCACGCGTTTCTCCTACAAGGGCCAGCCGATTTTCCACTACATGGGCACCTCGACGTTCTCCGAGTACACCGTGCTGCCGGAAATCTCCGTGGCCAAGATTCCTAAAGAAGCGCCGCTGGAAAAAGTCTGCCTGCTCGGTTGCGGTGTCACCACCGGCATCGGTGCGGTGATCAACACCGCCAAGGTCAAGCCGGGCGACACCGTGGCCGTCTTCGGCCTGGGCGGTATTGGCCTGTCGGCGATTATCGGTGCAGTCAAGGCCAAGGCCGGTCGCATCATTGCTATTGATATCAACCCGGCCAAGTTCGAAATCGCCAAGCAACTGGGTGCCACCGATTGCATCAACCCGAAAGACTACGACCGCCCAATCCAGGACGTGATTGTCGACCTGACTGACGGCGGCGTGGACTTCTCTTTCGAGTGCATCGGCAATGTGCAACTGATGCGTGCGGCCCTTGAGTGCTGCCACAAAGGCTGGGGCGAGTCGGTGATCATCGGCGTGGCCGGTGCTGGCCAGGAAATTGCCACTCGCCCATTCCAGCTGGTCACCGGTCGCGTCTGGCGTGGTTCGGCGTTTGGTGGCGTGCGCGGTCGTACCGAATTGCCAAGCTACGTGGAAATGGCTCAGTCCGGTGAAATCCCGCTGGATACCTTCATCACCCACACCATGGGCCTGGAAGATATCAACAAAGCGTTTGACCTGATGCATGAAGGCAAGAGCATTCGTACCGTCATTCACTTCTGAGGTCGGCCATGAGTCTGGAAAACCTGTCATGCCAGAAGAGCTTCGGCGGCTGGCATAAACGCTACAAGCATCATTCCGATGTGCTCGGTTGCGACATGACCTTTGCCGTCTACCTGCCACCGCAAGCGGAGCAGGGCGGCAAGCTGCCGGTGTTGTATTGGCTGTCCGGTTTGACCTGTACTGACGAAAACTTCATGCAGAAGGCCGGCGCCCAGCGCATGGCCGCCGAGTTGGGCTTGATTATCGTCGCGCCGGACACCAGCCCCCGTGGCCCCGGCGTGCCGGGCGACCCGGACAATGCCTGGGACTTCGGCCTCGGCGCCGGCTTCTACCTCAATGCCACCCAGGAACCCTGGGCCAAGCACTATCGGATGCATGACTACGTGGTACAGGAGTTACCGGCCTTGGTGGAAGCGCATTTCCCTGCGTCGGATAAGCGCGGCATCAGCGGCCACTCCATGGGCGGTCACGGTGCGCTGGTCTGTGCGCTGCGCAACCCTGGACGTTACCTGTCGGTGTCGGCATTTTCGCCGATCAACAATCCGATGGACTGTCCTTGGGGTCAGAAAGCCTTTTCCCGTTATTTGGGTGAAGAGCGCTCTAAGTGGCGTGAATGGGATGCGTGCGTGCTGATCAGCGAAGCCTCGGAAAAGCTGCCGCTGTTGGTGGACCAGGGCGATCGCGACGATTTCCTCGCCGTTCAGCTAAAGCCTGAAGCCCTGCTGCAGGCGGCCAAGGCAGCCAACCATCCGCTGGAACTGCGCCTGCAGCCTGGCTACGACCACAGCTACTTTTTCATCGCCAGCTTCATCGAAGACCATTTGCGTCATCATGGGCGTGCTTTGCTCGGCTAATCTGAGGCAAAAGTAGGTAGAATCACGCCCTGAATTAAATCGGGGCGTTTTTTTATGCGTATTGGCCACGGCTACGATGTGCACCGTTTCGCTGAAGGCGATTTCATCACCCTGGGCGGCGTGCGCATTGCACACCACCATGGGTTGCTGGCTCATTCCGACGGCGACGTGGTCCTGCACGCCTTGAGCGATGCCTTGCTCGGCGCGGCTGCATTAGGCGATATCGGCAAGCACTTTCCGGACACCGACCCCACCTTCAAGGGGGCGGACAGTCGTGTGTTGCTGCGCCATGTGGTCGGCCTGATCCATGCCAAGGGCTGGAAGGTCGGCAACGTCGATAACACCATCGTCGCCCAGGCGCCGAAAATGGCCCCCCATATTGAAGCGATGCGCGCAGTGATCGCCGCAGACCTGCAAATTGAATTGGATCAAGTCAACGTGAAAGCCACTACCACCGAAAAGCTCGGGTTTACCGGTCGTGAAGAGGGCATTGCGGTGCACTCCGTCGCCTTGTTGCTGCGCGCATGAACGACCTGCAACTGCTGGGCCCGCGGGCCTATGGCGAGGCCCTGGGCAGCGCGGTACTGAAGGCCACGGCCGAAGACTTCCAGGTTGATGAGGTGCTGGACATCCCGCTGACCGGCGATGGCGAGCACCTGTGGCTGTGGGTGGAAAAGCGCGGCTTGAACACTGAGGAAGCCGCACGGCGTATCGCCAAAGCCGCTGGGGTGCCATTGCGCACCGTCAGCTATGCCGGGCTCAAGGATCGTCAGGCCCTGACCCGCCAGTGGTTCAGCGTGCAATTGCCCGGCAAGGCCGACCCGGACATGAGCGGCGCAGAAAACGACACCCTCAAGATCCTGAAAACCGCCCGTCACAAGCGCAAGTTGCAGCGTGGGGCCCATTCGGCCAATGGTTTCACCTTGCGCCTGACCCAATTGGCCGGCGACACCGCTGCCATCGACGCACGTCTGCAGTTGATTGCCCGGCACGGCATCCCCAATTATTTCGGCACCCAGCGTTTTGGCCACAACGGCGGCAATGTGGTGGATGCTCGCGAGTGGGCTGCCCGCAAGGCCCTGCCCGAGCAGCGCAACGTGCGCTCGCGCTTGCTGTCCACGGCTCGCAGTTACCTGTTCAACCAAGTGTTGGCGGCTCGCGTCGCCGACGGTTCATGGCAGCGTGCCCAAGTTGGCGATCTGCTGGCGTTTACCGACAGTCGCAGTTTTTTTCCGGCCGGGGAAGCTGAATGCAGTGACCCGCGCCTGGCGATCCTGGACCTGCATCCCACCGGCCCGCAGTGGGGCGAAGGCGACTCGCCGGCGAAAGGTCTTACGTACGAGCTGGAACAATCTGTCGCCGCTGGCGAAGCAGACCTACGTGATTGGCTGGTGAAGGCGGGAATGAGCCAGGAACGTCGCATTCTGCGACTGCCCATTGGCGGGTTGACGTGGCATTATCCCGGGCCTGACATTCTGCAATTGGAATTCGTCCTGCCGGCCGGATGCTTCGCCACTGTCTTGGTGCGCGAGCTTGTTGATCTGGTGCCGGTGGGGCAGACGGACAGCCCATGCGTATTCTGATATCAAACGATGACGGTGCCACCGCACCCGGTCTTGCCGCGCTCCATGCTGCGCTGCAGGATTACGCCGAGTGCGTGGTGGTTGCCCCCGACCAGGACAAGAGCGGCGCCAGCAGTTCGCTGACGCTCGACCGTCCGCTGCATCCGCGGGTCCTGGCCAATGGCTTTATCAGCGTTAACGGCACCCCCACCGACTGCGTGCACCTGGCGATCAACAGTCTGCTGGAGCACCAGCCAGACCTGGTGGTCTCGGGGATCAACCTGGGCGCCAACCTGGGTGATGACGTGCTGTATTCCGGCACCGTGGCGGCCGCCCTTGAAGGGCGCTTCCTGGGCCGCACCGGCTTTGCCTTTTCCTTTGCTTCGCGGCAGCTGGATAACCTGGCGACGGCGGCCTACTACGCGCGCAAGTTGGTGGAGGCCCATGCTTCCCTGGACCTGCCGCCGCGTACGGTGCTCAACGTCAATATCCCCAACTTGCCCCTCGACCATATTCGCGGTATCCAACTCACGCGCCTGGGTCATCGCGCCCGTGCGGCGGCGCCCTTGAAGGTGGTCGACCCTCGCGGCAAGGAAGGGTATTGGATCGCCGCCGCCGGCGACGCCGAGGATGGCGGCGAAGGCACCGACTTTCATGCGGTGATGCAAGGCTATGTCTCCGTTACCCCTCTGCTGTTTGATCGCACCTTCAGTGATGCCTTCAGTGGCCTTGATGGCTGGCTGGAGGGACTGCGTTGATGGCTCGTGAACAAGACGACCTGTTGCGCCGTGGCATCGGGATGACCTCCCAGCGCACCCGGGAGCGGTTGATCCAGCGTCTGTATGAAGAAGGCTTGTCCAACGCGCAGGTGCTGGAAGTGATCCGGCGCACGCCGCGGCACCTGTTTGTCGATGAGGCGCTGGCGCATCGCGCCTATGAAGACACAGCGTTGCCAATCGGCCACAACCAGACCATCTCTCAGCCCTATATGGTTGCGCGTATGAGCGAGCTATTGCTGGCGGCGGGGCCGTTGGACAAGGTGCTGGAGATTGGTACCGGCTCCGGCTACCAGACGGCCGTGCTGTCGCAATTGGTAGAGCGGGTGTTTTCGGTCGAGCGCATCAAGGTGCTACAGGACCGGGCCAAAGAGCGTTTGGTGGAGCTGAACCTGCGCAACGTGGTATTCCGCTGGGGCGATGGTTGGGAGGGCTGGCCGGCGCTGGCGCCCTACAACGGTATCATTGTCACCGCCGTGGCCACCGATGTGCCGCAAGCCTTGCTGGATCAATTGGCGCCTGGCGGGCGGCTGGTCATCCCGGTGGGCTCCGGCGAAGTGCAACAGTTGATGCTTATTATCCGTGAGGACGAAGGTTTTTCCCGGCATGTACTCGGTGCCGTGCGGTTCGTACCCTTGCTCAACGGCCCGCTGGCCTGATCATTTATTCGCAGGCAGTGAATTCTGTAAGCGCGGATGTGTCTTACGGCGGGGTCCATTGAATCAACATGCCTGGCAGCCACGATTAAACATGATGAATTTTTCCTTTCAGTCAGGTGCCAGTAAAAAGCCAATGCCCAGTTATACTTGCGTCATATTTCAAGCCTGATACAGGCGTTAACGTTCAGCCACCACAAAGGGAGCGGCGGGTGAGTCTCACAGGTCCTGCGCAGCGAATGAGTAAAACAAGCTTTCAGCGACTGGTGCTTGGCCTTGTCTTGAGTTCCTTATTGGCAGCCTGCTCGAGCACGCCATCCGGCGGTGCGCGGGTCGTTGACCGTACCAACGCAACCCCCCAGAGACCTACGGTCACCACCGGCCAATACGTGGTGCGCAAAGGCGACACACTGTTCTCGATTGCCTTCCGTTATGGCTGGGACTACAAGGCGTTGGCCGCCCGTAACAACATTCCTGTGCCGTATACGATCCATCCTGGGCAAACCATTCGTTTCGATGGTCGCTCAGGTTCTGCACCTACGGCAGTTGTGACAAAGTCGGGTTCTTCGCCATCGTCCTCGAGCAAGACCACCATCATCACTCGGCCTGCAGGCAGCGCCACGCCTACGGTTGCGAGCAAGCCGGCACCCGCGCCGTTGCCACCTGCCGGGCCTGCGCCGACCGGATGGGGATGGCCTTCAAACGGAGTGTTGATTGGAAAATTCTCTTCAAACGGTAGTTTGAATAAAGGCATTGATATCGCCGGGGATTTGGGACAGCCTGTTTTAGCTGCGTCTGATGGGACAGTGGTGTACGCCGGGAGTGGTTTGCGGGGCTACGGCGAGCTGGTCATCATCAAACACAGCGATACCTACGTCAGTGCCTACGGTCATAACCGCAGGTTGTTGGTTCGGGAGGGGCAGCAGGTCAAGGTCGGACAGACGATTGCCGAAATGGGGTCAACGGGCACAGACCGGGTGAAACTGCACTTTGAGATTCGCCGCCAAGGGAAGCCTGTAGATCCGCTGCAATTCCTGCCCCGTCGTTGATGTGTTGCACAGCCTGTTCCCTCACGTAGAAGGAACAGGCTCCAGCGTTGCCAAGGATAGAGGCGTCGCTTGAGCTTGAGGTCGAACTCACCAAAGGACTATAACAATGGCTCTCAGTAAAGAAGTGCCGGAGTTTGACATCGACGATGAGGTTCTCCTTATGGAGACCGGCATCGATTTGGAAACGATGTCAGATAATGAAGGGGTATCACCACCTTCAGTTCGCACCAAATCCAAAAATGCTGCCGCGTTGAAGCAGCACAAGTACGTTGATTACACCCGGGCGCTCGATGCGACCCAGCTGTACCTCAATGAAATCGGCTTTTCCCCTCTGTTGACCCCCGAAGAAGAAGTCCATTTTGCGCGTCTGTCGCAGAAGGGCGATCCGGCTGGGCGTAAGCGCATGATTGAAAGCAACCTGCGCCTGGTGGTGAAGATCGCCCGACGCTACGTCAATCGTGGGCTTTCCCTGTTGGACCTGATCGAGGAGGGCAACCTGGGCTTGATCCGAGCTGTGGAGAAGTTCGACCCTGAGCGGGGCTTCCGTTTCTCCACCTATGCCACCTGGTGGATTCGCCAGACCATCGAACGGGCGATCATGAATCAGACCCGCACGATCCGGTTGCCGATCCATGTGGTCAAGGAGCTCAACGTCTACCTGCGGGCGGCGCGTGAGCTGACGCAAAAACTCGATCATGAACCTTCGCCTGAAGAGATCGCCAACCTGCTGGAAAAACCGGTAGGGGAGGTCAAGCGCATGCTGGGCCTTAACGAGCGTGTCTCTTCGGTCGATGTCTCGCTGGGGCCGGATTCGGATAAGACCCTGCTGGACACCCTGACCGATGATCGTCCGACAGACCCTTGCGAGCTGCTGCAAGACGATGATCTTTCCCAAAGTATTGACCAGTGGCTCTCAGAGCTCACGGACAAGCAGCGTGAAGTGGTGATTCGCCGCTTCGGCCTGCGCGGCCATGAGAGCAGCACCTTGGAGGATGTAGGCCTGGAGATCGGCCTGACCCGTGAGCGGGTGCGGCAGATCCAGGTAGAGGGCCTCAAGCGCTTGCGCGAGATCCTGGAGAAGAATGGCTTGTCGAGTGAGTCGTTGTTCCAATAACGATTGGTAGGGCAGCGATCACAAAACGCCCGATGCATGTGAATGCACCGGGCGTTTTGCTGTGCCCTGATCGTTCCCATGCTCTGCGTGGGAATGCAGCTCTGGACGCTCGGCGTCCCAAAGCGCGACGCCGAGCGTCACAAGAGGCGTTCCCACGCAGAGCGCGGGAACGATCAGGCATAAAAAAACCCCGCTTTTAAGGGCGGGGTTTTTTCGACTAAGTCAGTACAAGTTAGATAACTTGAACTTCTTCAGCTTGCATGCCTTTCTGACCGCGGGTAGCGATGAAAGAAACCTGTTGGCCTTCTTTCAGGCTTTTGAAGCCGTCGGATTGGATAGCTTTGAAGTGAACGAACAGGTCGTCACCGGATTGTGGAGTGATGAAGCCGAAGCCTTTTTCATCGTTGAACCACTTAACGGTACCAGTTTGGCGATTAGACATGGTGTAACTCCTTGGACAAAGTTAACTGCGACTCAGGAAAAGCCCTGGCCGAGACTGAGTGCAAAGAGCAGGAAAAATTCTTGGAGATGGTTGGATCGAAATTCAACATATCGTGTAGAGATTCTCAGTGACACAAGCAGCACAGTGGCGCCACCTTAACCCTTTTTCCGGAACGTGCCAATGGTATTTCCGAAGGTTTCTCTATTTTCGTGACTGGCGGTGGTATTTACAGACATCCCTCACGGCAATCCCGCCCCCGGCCGTGTTGGCTGAGGCTTATAGCGCGCAGGGCTTTGATCAAGAAAACCCTTGTGGCCTTTGAACCCCAAGGCTGGCCCCGGTAAGATGGCCCACAGATTTTTTTCGCCTCGCTATTCAGGACACCGCCATGAGCATCAAATCGGACAAGTGGATTCGCCGCATGGCGCAGGAACACGGCATGATCGAGCCGTTCGTCGAACGCCAGATTCGTGGCGAAGGCGACGAGCGCGTGATTTCGTACGGCGTTTCCAGCTATGGCTACGACGTGCGTTGCGCCGATGAATTCAAGGTGTTCACCAACATCAATTCGGCGATCGTCGATCCGAAAAACTTCGACGAAAAGAGCTTCGTCGACGTCAAGAGCGACGTGTGCATCATCCCGCCCAACTCCTTCGCCCTGGCGCGCACCGTGGAGTTCTTCCGTATCCCTCGCGACGTGCTGACCATCTGCCTGGGTAAAAGCACCTATGCCCGCTGCGGCATTATCGTCAATGTCACGCCGCTTGAGCCTGAGTGGGAAGGCCACGTCACCCTGGAATTCTCCAACACCACCACCTTGCCGGCGAAAATCTACGCCAACGAAGGCGTGGCACAGATGCTGTTCCTGCAGTCCGATGAGGCCTGTGAAGTGTCCTACAAGGACCGTGCGGGCAAGTATCAGGGCCAACGCGGCGTCACTCTCCCACGCGCTTGATCGAAAGCGCCTACGGGTAAAGGGAATTTGTCTGCAGAAAGTGACTCTATCTAGGTGTACTGCTTCGGCGCGTGTGAAACGCGCCGGGCCATACTTGAGGAGTACCCTATGAAGATCGACCCGCGAATCAGCGCAGAACTCGCCCGGCTTGAACCCAACCAGATTGGTGTTCTGGCCTGGTCCTTGATGGCCAACCCCGCGCATGCGGGGGGCATCCCTGGTCAACCCGAACCTGATTACCCGCAGCCTACCGAGCCGGGTGAGCCGACCTTACCGGACGAGCCGCCACCCGCACCCGTTGCCTGATACCTGAGCAGGCCTGTGTCCGATTCATTGAATCGGCCAGACTTGGTGATCGCCAATCACAAAGATTCGCTGGTCCTGGGCCTGCTCCACGGCATAACCCCCTGTGAACGCGCCGAATGCTGGCAGCAGGCTAACCTGAGTGCCGATCTGGAAGCATGGCAGGCGTAGCCGCTGGCGCCCTTTGCCGCGCAAGTGGTACACCGGATGCACATGCCCCGCCAGTACATGATGGCTGGCGTGGGCGTCTGGCTCATGTTGCAAGGCGAAAGGGCCCATCAGCAGGGGCTCGGGGATCACCTCGATGCCCAGATCCAACGGTGGGTCGCCGGCGCTTTTGTCGTGATTGCCGCGAATCAAGGTCAAGGCCAATGTGCGATTGCGCTCACGCCAGGCCCTGATTGCGTTCAGGGTGCCGCTGGCGTGAGAGCCGGGACCGTGGAGGAAATCACCGAGAAAGATCAACTGCGCGCACGGCAGGGCCGATAACAGCTTGTCCAGGCGTTCCAGGTTGGCCGTAGTCGTGCCCTGTGGCACCGGTTGTCCCAGGCTGCGATAGGCCGAAGCCTTGCCAAAATGCGCATCGGCAATCAGCAGGCATCGGCGTGCGGGCCAATACACGGCCTTGTCCGGCAATAGCCAGAGTTCTTCGCCTTCAAGCGTCAGTGGGTAATGCATCAGCCTTGCCCTTTGTCGGCGACTTTTTCCAGGTCGTTGACCATCCGCGCTATGCGCTCCGAGAGTTTTTCCGAGCTCATGCTTTCGCGCATCCGTTCTACCAGCAGCGGAAAGGCCAGGGGCGTGGGCCGCTGGATCCTGTGCAGGTCCAGCTTCAATGTCGACAGATGATTCAGCGTCTGTTCCAGCCGGCGAATATCCAGCTCGTCCCGCAGCACTTCTTCCCCAGCCTGGGCCAGCAGCAGATTTTGTGGGTCATATTGCTTGAACACTTCAAAGAACAAACCACTGGAAGCCTGCACTTGTCGCGTGCTTTTTGGCGCGCCGGGATACCCGGCAAATACCAGCCCGGCGATTCGCGCAATCTCGCGAAAGCGGCGCAGGGCCAGTTCACCGGCATTGAGGCTGGCGACCACGTCCGCCAGCAGGCCTTGGGGGCTCAGCACTCTAGTGTTCAACAACTGGGGCCACTGCACCTCGGTGGCGCTCAACAGCTCCAGGCCATAATCATTCACCGCAATCGAAAAGGTCAGCGGCTGCTGCTGGCTAACCCGCCACGCCAGCAAACTGGCCAAGCCCAGGTGTACCTGGCGGCCAGCGAACGGATACAGAAACAAGTGCCAGCCCTCCCGCGACCGCAGGGTTTCAGCCAGCAAATGCTCGCGGGTCGGCAGCCCGGACCAGCGCAATTGGGTGTGCAGCAACGGTTGCACCGCTTTCATCTCTGGGCCGTCGAAGTGCCCATGCGCGGCGGCATCAAAACGCTCGACCACCGCCTGGGCCAGTTCGTTGGAAAGGGGCATGCGCCCGCCATTCCAGCGTGGCACGGCGGCTTTTTTCGCGTTGCTGCGGCGCACATAGGCGGTCATGTTTTCCACACGCACCAGTTCCAGCAAGCGCCCGGCGAACAGAAACCCATCCCCCGGCTTGAGCCTTGCAATAAAGCCTTCCTCGACACTGCCCAGGTTCTTGCCGCCGCCGCCCTTGCTCCAGAACTTGAGCTGGATACTGGCATCACTGACGATGGTGCCGACGCTCATGCGATGGCGGCGTGCCAAGCGGGCATCCGGAACACGCCAGATGCCGTGCTCATCGGGCTCCACCCGGCGGTAATCCGGATAAGCGGTGAGTGACAGGCCACCATGGCGCACAAACCCCAGGGCCCAGGCCCAATCCGCTTCGGTGAGGTCGCGATAGGCCCAGGCGCCGCGCACTTCGTCCAACAGTGCCGCCGGAGTAAACCCGCCGCCCAAGGCCATGCTGACCAGGTGTTGTACCAGCACATCCAGCGGCTTGTAAGGTGATTCCCGCGCTTCGATGCGCCGTTGGGCGATCGCATCCTGGGCGGCTGCGGCTTCCACCAGCTCCAGGCTGTGGGTTGGCACCAGCGTTACCCGTGAGGGCCGCCCTGGCGCGTGGCCGGAACGCCCGGCGCGTTGCATCAGCCGCGCCACACCCTTGGCGGAGCCTATTTGCAGCACCCGTTCCACCGGCAGGAAGTCCACGCCCAGGTCCAGGCTGGACGTGCACACCACCGCCTTGAGTTGCCCGTCTTTCAACGCTCGCTCCACCCAGTCCCGGGTCTCCCGCGATAGCGAGCCGTGGTGCAGTGCAATTAATCCGGCCCAGTCCGGTCGGGCGTCGAGAATCGCCTGGTACCAGATCTCCGACTGCGCCCGTGTATTGGTAAACACCAGGCAACTGCTGCTGGCCTCCACCTCAGCGACCACCTGCGGCAACATCTTCAAACCGATGTGCCCCGCCCAAGGGAAACGCTCGGTGACAGCCGGCAACAAGGTGTCGACCTTCAGCGCCTTCGCCGTTTGCCCCCGCACATTGACCCCGCCACCCTGTGGGACCAGAACCTCCAACGCGTGGGCCTGATTACCCAGCGTTGCGGAAATACCCCACACCATCAACTCAGGATGCCAGCGCCGCAAGCGTGCCAGTGCCAGTTGCAACTGCACGCCGCGCTTATTGCCGATCAGTTCGTGCCATTCATCCACGATGACCATGCGCAGGTGCGCCAGGCTGGTTTCACTGTCGGCACGGGCCAGCATCAGGGTCAGGCTTTCCGGAGTGGTGACCAGGGCGGTGGGTTGGCGACGGGTCTGGCGCGCGCGTTCGCTGCTGCTGGTGTCACCGGTGCGCAGGCCCACGCTCCAGGGAATCTGCAACGCCTCCAGTGGGGCTTGCAGGGCGCGTGCGGAGTCGGCGGCCAAGGCGCGCATTGGCGTGATCCACAGCACGGTCAGCGGCTCGGCAGGCGGTTTGCGTTTGCCTGTGGCGGGCGGGCGGGTGATGGCGAAACGGTTGAGTGCGGCAAACCACAGGGCATAGGTTTTACCCGCCCCGGTGCTGGCATGCAGTAACCCTGATTGGCCGGCCTTGACCGCGGCCCATACCTCTTTCTGAAAGGCGAATGGCTTCCAGCCTTGGGTGGCAAACCATTGCTTGGCGAAATCGTGGGTTTTTGCCATTCGGCAGCGGACGCTCTGGAGGGGTTAGTTCAAAGACCCCTGAGGCAGCGCCGACGTTCAACTGCCTAATGCCATTCAGTCAAGCAGAAGCGCTGCCCTGTGGCGAGGGAGCATGCTCCCGCTGGACTGCGTAACAGTCCCAGTCTTTTTGAGCAAAGAGCGGGGGCCGCTTCGCGCCCCAGCGGGAGCAAGCTCCCTCGCCACAGCAAGCTCGCTCCTACTTCAAATTGCCACTCAGAAACTGTTGCAGGCGTTCGCTTTTCGGATTGCCCAGCACATCCTCCGGCAAGCCCTGCTCCTCCACCAGACCCTGATGCAGGAACAGCACCTGGCTTGAAACCTTGCGCGCAAAGCTCATCTCGTGGGTCACCATAATCATGGTGCGGCCTTCCTCGGCCAGGCCCTGGATCACCTTCAAAACTTCGCCCACCAACTCCGGGTCCAGCGCAGACGTGGGTTCATCGAACAGCATCACCTCCGGCTCCATGGCCAGGGCGCGGGCGATGGCGACACGCTGCTGCTGGCCGCCGGAGAGGAACGCCGGGTATTGATCAGCCACGCGCGCCGGCAGCCCGACTTTGTCCAGGTAGCGGCGGGCACGGTCTTCGGCGTCCTTTTTACTGCAACCCAGCACGCGGCGCGGGGCCATGGTGATGTTTTCCAGCACGCTCATGTGGCTCCACAAATTGAAGTGCTGGAACACCATCGCCAGCCGCGTGCGCAAGCGTTGCAACTCGGCGTCGTCGGCTACGCGCATGCCATGGCGGTCGCTGACCATGCGAATCGCCTGGCCGTCCAGGGTCATGGCGCCATCGTTGGGGGTTTCCAAAAAGTTGATACAGCGCAGGAAGGTACTCTTGCCTGAGCCACTGGCGCCGATCAGGCTGATCACATCACCGGTCTTGGCCTTGAGCGACACACCTTTGAGCACTTGATTGTCGCCATAGCTTTTGTGCAGGCCTTCAACGGTCAGTTTGTACATGTGGCATGCATCCTCAAGGCGAAAGTAGATAACCGCTGCGGTAGGCCTGTGTGCCGGCGACATGGCAGGTCACCATGCCGGCCGTGGCCATGCGGCGTAGCGAACGGGCGTAAAGCAGCCCGGCGTGCTGGCAGTGCACAGGCGTCACGCGGTCTGTAATGGGATCGATGATTTCAGCGACCAATTGCCCCGCCTCCAGGTATTCCCCCGGCAGGGCGCTGAACACGAGCAAGCCACCCACTGCAGTGGTCACTGGCTCCACCGCCGCCAACGGCGTAGCCGGGTAGGCCAGGGCAGGCAAGGGGGCTGCATTGCCGCGAATGGCGCCGAAGTGGATCAAATAATCAATGATGGCCTGGCAGTCCAGCGCGGCGAGGCCGTGGTTGACATCGCCCTGGCCACGCAGCTCGACGGTCACCGACAAGCCGCCCATGGGGATCGGGTAGCGTTCGCCGAAGCGTTGCTGCAACTGCCACCACACCAGGGTGAAACACTCGTCAAAAGACTGCCCACCGGAATCGGTGGCCAACAAGTTGGCCTCCGAGCCCAGGTAGCGCGCCAACGGTTCTACCTGTGGCCAGGCTTCGGGCGTGGTGTACAGGTGCGCCACGGCTTCGAAGTCGCAATGCAGGTCCAGCACCACGTCGGCATCACAGGCCAGGCGTTGCAGCACCAGGCGTTGGGAGTGCAACTGGGTCTGGGCGGTGTGCGCGGCCAGGGCGCGGGACAGTGCGCTGCGGATCAATTGGGCATTGCGCTGGGGATCATCGCCCAGCAGGTCTTCGACCTGGTTACCCACGTCTTCGCTGAGGTCGACGAACAGGCGATTGAAGTTCTGCCCGCTTTCCAGTTCGTAGCGGCCCAAGGGGATATCCATCAATACCTGTTCCAGGCCCACCGGGTTGGCGACGGGCACCAGCACGATTTCGCTGCGCAAGCGCCCGGTCGCTTCAAGTTCTGCCAGGCGCGCCTTTAAATGCCAGGCCACCAGCATGCCTGGCAATTCATCGGCATGCAGGGAGGACTGGATGTACACCTTGCCTTCGGGCTGCTGCGGGCCGAAGTGAAAACTGTGGATCTGCCGCGCCGTGCCGGGCACCGGTGCGATCAGGTCATGTAGCTGATGGTGCATGCAAGCTCCTTAGTGGCTCGGCCCGAGGAAGGCCAGCCAACGCCGCTCCGCCAGGCGAAACAGGCCGACCAGGGCAAAGGTCACCGTCAGATAGATCAGTGCGGCAATGCCGAATGACTGGAAGGTCATGAAGGTGGCGGAGTTGGCATCCCGCGCCACTTTGAGGATGTCCGGGATCGTCGCGGTAAAGGCCACGGTGGTCGAATGCAGCATCAGGATCACTTCGTTGCTGTAGTAGGGCAACGAGCGTCGCAACGCGGAAGGCATGATCACGTAGGCGTACAGCTTCCAGCCACTGAGGCCGTAAGCCTTGGCCGCCTCGACTTCGCCGTGGGCCATGCTGCGGATTGCCCCGGCGAAAATCTCCGTGGTGTAGGCGCAAGTGTTGAGGGCGAAGGCGAGCAGGGTGCAGTTCATCGCGTCGCGAAAGAACGCATCCAGCACCGGTTGTGCTCGTACGGCGGCAAGGCTGTAGATGCCGGTGTAGCAGATCAGCAATTGGATATAGAGCGGAGTGCCACGAAACAGGTAGGTGTAGAACTGCACGGGCCAACGCACCATGCGCTTGCGCGAAACGCGGGCGATGGACAGTGGAATCGACACCAGAAAACCGATGACCAATGAGGCGCTGAGCAGCCACAAGGTCATGGCCAGGCCGGTGATGTGCTGGCCGTCGCTGTAAAGAAAAGGGCGCCAGTATTCCTGCAATAGCTCGATCATCGCACTGCCTCCCGGGCGCCTGCGGAGTAGCGACGTTCAAGTCGGCGCAAGACAAAGTTGGAGGCGCTGGTGATCAACAGGTAGATCAGCGCCGCCAGCACCAGGAAATAAAACAGTTGATAGGTGCTCTTGCCAGCGTCCTGGGCGGCTTTTACCAAGTCTGCGAGGCCGATGATCGACACCAGTGCGGTGGCCTTGAGCATCACCATCCAGTTATTGCCGATGCCCGGCAGCGCAAAGCGCATCATCTGCGGGAAGGTCACGTAGCGAAACCGCTGCCCGCGCTTGAGCCCGTAAGCGGTGGCGGCTTCGAGTTGGCCGCGGGGCACGGCGAGGATCGCACCGCGAAAGGTTTCGGTGAAATACGCACCGTAGATAAAGCCCAGGGTGATCACCCCGGCGCTGAACGGGTCGATCTCGATGTATTCCCATTCCATAAAGTCGGTAAAGCCACTGAGCCAGGTTTGCAGGCTGTAGAAAATCAACAGCATCAGCACCAGGTCCGGCACACCGCGAATCAGAGTGGTATAGAGCTGGGCGGGGATACGCACAATGGCCAGGCTGGACAGTTTGGCGCTGGCGCCGAGCAGGCCCAGCAATACGCTGACGGCCAGGGACAGCACCGACAACTTGATGGTCATCCAGGTGCCTTGCAGCAACAGCGGGCCGAAACCCTTCAGGCTGAATGCGCTCAGCCCGAGGGTTTGCAACAGATCTTCGAACATAAATCAGGACCTATGGCGATAAAAAAGCGCCCCACCCGAAGTAGGGCGCCCCAGGCATTATTTGCCGCTGTACAGGTTCAGATCGCCAAAGTGTTTCTTCTGGATAGTGGCGTAGGTGCCATCATCGTGTAACGCTTTGATACCTTTATCCAAAAGCGCCTTGAGTTCAGTGTTACCTTTTTTGATACCGATGGCGGTTTTCGACGGCAGCAGCGGGTCGTCGATAGCGGCGCTCACTTCATAGCCAGCACCGGCTGGCGACTTGAGGAAGCCCAGTTCGGCCTGGAGCATGTCCTGCACGGAAGCGTCGAGGCGCCCGGAGGTCAGGTCGGCGTACACCTGGTCCTGGTTGGCGTAAGCCTTGGTGGTCACCCCGGCTTTATCCAGTACGGCCTTGGCGTAGGCTTCCTGGATGGTGCCTTGCTCGTAACCTACGGATTTACCTTTGAGAGATTCTGGCGTCGAATAGCCAGCGCCTTTCTTGAACACCAGCGAAGTCGGGCCGGAGAACAGCTCGGAGGAGAAGTCGATGGCCTTCTCGCGCACGGGGGTCACGGTCATCGACGAAATCACGCCATCGAATTTATTGGCTTTCAGGCCCGGGATCATGCCGTCGAAGTCACTTTCGACCCACTTGCACTTGACCTTCAGCTCCGCGCAGATCGCATTGCCCAGGTCGATATCGAAGCCCACCAGGCTGCCGTCGGCGGCCTTGGATTCGAACGGTGCGTAGGAAGGGTCGACACCAAAACGCAATTCCTTGTATTCCTTGGCTGTAGCAACACCAGCAGCCATGCACAGAGCCAGTGCAGAAAGGGTCAGCAATGCTTTTTTCATTATGTAATCCCTGGAAACCAAGATAAGCGCTTGTGGCGCGATTAGGACTGTTACTGAACGGTGTCAGACCCATCACAAGTAGCAATTTCTGCACCATAGTTCCGGATGGGCTTTTTAAACGGTGGGATAAGGCAGTTCCAAGTGTAGGCGGCGCCCAAAAATGGGCATGGAATTTCCAGTGCACCATTGTGGAACTGTCGCTGATCAAAAGGTGGGAGCTGGCTTGCCTGCGATAGCGGTGGGTCAGTTGTTACATGGGGTAATTACGAAACGCGATAGCAGGCAAGCCAGCTCCCACAAGGGGCTACATCAGGCTAGCAAGTCTTGTAGCGTGGCCAGGTTGTCCGCTTCATCCACCGCCTTGTCCTGGCGCCAGCGCAGCATCCGCGGAAACCGCACCGCAATCCCGCTCTTGTGCCGCTTGGACAGGGCAATCCCTTCAAAACCCAACTCAAACACCATGCTCGGCGTCACGCTGCTGACCGGGCCGAACTTCTCCACCGTGGTTTTGCGCACAATGGCGTCGACCTTGCGCATTTCCTCGTCGGTCAGCCCGGAATACGCCTTGGCGAACGGCACCAGTGTGCGCTCGCTTCCCGGTGGGCTGTCCCATACCGCGAAGGTGTAGTCGCTGTAGAGGCTGGCGCGCCGGCCATGGCCGCGCTGGGCGTAGATCAACACGGCGTCGACGCTGAAGGGGTCGACCTTCCATTTCCACCAAAGGCCCATGTCCTTGGTGCGGCCCACGCCGTAGAGGCCGTTGCGATCCTTGAGCATCATGCCTTCCACGCCCAGGCTGCGAGAGGCTTCGCGCTGCTCGGCCAAGGCTGCCCAAGTCTTGCCTTCCAGCAAGGGCGAAGGCAATAAGACCGGTTGGTTGCACGTAGCGATCACCTGTTCCAATTGGGTGCGACGTTCGGCCTGGATGTGGTTGCGCCAGTCGTCGCCCTGATACTCCAGCAAGTCGTAGGCGAGCACGGCCACTGGCGCATCCTCAAGGACTTTTTTACTCAGGGTCTTGCGGCCAATGCGCTGTTGCAGCAGCGCGAAGGGTTGTACCGAGTCTTTCCACACCACGATTTCGCCATCGATCACCGTACCGTCGGGCAGGCCACTGACCAGGCTGTGGAGTTCAGGGAAGCGTTCAGTCAGCAATTCTTCACCGCGAGACCAGACCCACAGGCGTCCCTCGCGCTTGACCAGTTGTGCGCGAATGCCATCAAACTTCCATTCCACCTGCCAATCGGCGGGTGAACCGAGCAGCGTGTCGAATTGCTCCACCGGTTGCGCCAGCCCGTGAGCCAGAAAAAACGGATAGGGTTGCCCGCCACGTTGCGCGTGTTCGTCGGACGATTCGGCGGCAATCAGCTTTAGATAGCCTTCGGCTGTGGGACGGTTCGACAAATCGGTGTAGCCCACTAGCCGCTGCGCCACGCGTTTGCTGTCGAGATCGGCCATGGCGGCGAGGGCGCGGGTCACCAGCAGTTTGGATACCCCGACCCGGAAGCTGCCGGTGATCAATTTGATGCACACCATCAGGCTCGGTTGGTCCAGTTGCGCCCACAGCGCCGGCAGCCGGTCTGCAAGGTCCAAGGGTGGCAGACCGCGCAGGGGCAGCAGTTTTTCTTCCAGCCACACGGCCAGGCCGTCTTCGGATGTGTAGGTGGATTCTGGCAGGAGCAGTGAGATCGTCTCGGCCAGGTCACCTACGGACTGGTAGCTCTCTTCGAACAGCCAGGGTTCGATGCCGGCCGCTTCGGTGGCCATGTCCCGTAGCAGGCGCGTCGGCACCAGCTGTCGTGGCCTCCCGCCGCTAAGAAAGTAAACGGCCCAAGCGGCATCTGCTGGCGGCGCCTGCAGAAAGTAGGCCTGCAGGGCGGCGAGCTTGGCATTGCTGGAAGTGGTGGCGTCGAGGTTGGCGTACAGCTCAGCGAAGGCTTTCATGCCGTGGCCTCTTCTTCGTCATCGCCGTATTCGGTGCTGAAGCCTTGGGCATCCAAGCCCTTCTCCCGCAGGTGGCGTACCAACACACCGACCGAACCATGGGTGACCATCACCCGTTGTGCCCCGGTTTGTTCGATGGCCCATAACAGGCCCGGCCAGTCAGCGTGGTCCGAGAGCACGAAGCCACGGTCCACGCCGCGCCGCCGTCTGGTACCGCGCAGGCGCATCCAGCCGCTGGCGAAGGCGTCGCTGTAGTCGCCAAAGCGACGCATCCAGGTACTGCCTCCAGCGGAGGGCGGGGCGATGATCAGGGCTTGGCGCAGCAGTGGGTCGGTCTTTTTGAAGTCGCCGGCATACAGCGTCTCGGGGATGTAGATGCCCGCTTCGCGGTACACCCGGTTCAACGGTTCGACCGCGCCGTGGCTGAGGATCGGGCCGATGCTGGCGTCCAGCCCATGGAGGATGCGTTGGGCCTTGCCGAAGGAGTAGCAGAACAACACGCTGGCTTTGCCGCTGGCGATATTGGCCTGCCACCAGTCATTGATCCCGGCAAAAATCTGCGCCTGGGGCTGCCAGCGGTAAATCGGCAGGCCGAAGGTGGATTCGGTGATAAAGGTGTGGCAACGCACCGGTTCGAAGGGCGCGCAGGTACCATCGGGTTCGACCTTGTAGTCGCCGGACGCCACCCAGACTTCGCCCTGGTATTCCAGGCGTACCTGGGCCGAGCCCAGTACATGTCCGGCGGGATGGAAACTCAAGGTCACGCCGTGATGCACCAACCGTTCACCGTAGGCCAGGGTTTGCAGGTTGATGTCCTGGCCCAGGCGCCAGCGCAGGATACCTTCGCCGGGGGCGGCGGCCAGGTAGTGTTGATTGCCGGTGCGGGCGTGGTCGCCGTGGGCGTGGGTGATGACCGCACGTTCCACTGGACGCCAGGGGTCGATATAAAAATCACCGGCAGGGCAGTAGAGGCCTTCGGGGCGGGCGATGACAAGGTCCATGGGGTTGCCGGGGCGGTGGGCTTGTTAGTTATGAGGCGGGGCTGGGTGCAGAAGTTCTATCTGAATGCAGGTAGTACAAAGGTGGGAGTTGGCTTGCCTGCGATGACGGTCTGAAAGCCGACACCTATCTACCTGACACCCGACGATCCAACTGTGGGAGCTGGCTTGCCTGCGATGGCGGCCTGACAGCCGAAGCTGTTATCTGTGTACATATCCATTTCTGCGGTAACGGCCACTTAGGGTTCCGCTTTTACAGCGGGTCACTTTTGGAAAAGAGCCCGGAATGCCGGCCCAGCCAAAAGTAACCAAAAAGGCTCTTGCCCCACCACTCGGCACCTCGCTTGGACTCGGTGTGCCCGTAATTCGCCAGTGATTTGGGGGGCCGCCGCCACGCGCCATCCATGGCGCGGGGCGGCTAAACCGGCATCCCTGCCGGTTTACCCCCCAAATCACTGTCGAATTCCGGCCAGCGTGGTTTAACGGGGCGCCTGAGATCAAGATCACAAGCAGATCAAGAGCGACTCGCTTCGCATCGTGGTTACCTTCGGCTGCTATCGCAGGCAAGCCAGCTCCCACAGCGTTATCCGGTTTCGTCAAGGAAGCCCGGTTACTTACCAGGCGTCAGGGTCAACCTTGTCTTGCCATACACCTTTTCAAAGTTCTGCGGCTGCATCGGAAAGCTCAGGTATTGCGCCTTCAGCGAGGGGTCGATGCCATTGACATAGTTGGGGCTGGCCGGGTTGCCGGATTGGCCGATGCCGCCCTGGCCCATCATCGGTTCCACTTGGCCGAAGTCGATGATCATGCGCAGCGCCGACACCTGGGTCGCGTTGAAATCCTGGCCCCAGCTATACGGCGCCGGGTTCAAGGTGTTGTGGTCGCCACCGCTGGCAAAGGGGCCGCGGATGACCTGGCCGCTGCTGTTTTTCCATGTGGTGCTGTGCAGCTTGCCCCACTGCCAGGCCTTGTGGTCGGCGCCCAATTGACTGTCGCCAGTAGTGATGGCGGCGGCCAGGGTGCGGGCCAGGATCGCGGGTTTGTCTTCTTTTTGCGGTGTACGCGTGTCATCCCAGAATGGGCTGTCTTCACGGCCCAGCAGGTGGTCGGCGATGGCCGAGTAGGACAGGCTGGCGTTGCTGACGAAGGCTTTCCAACTGGCGCTGTTTTCCGGGCCGAGTTTGTCCAGGAAGATCTGCCGGGCGCTTTCCTGCAGGAACAGTTCGTAGATTGCCGCGTCAGCCGAGGTGGTTGCCAGCCGACCATCGAAGGTCATCAGGCGCTCCAGTGCTTCGCGGGCCTTGGCACGTTCCGCTGTCGGCAGGGCCTCGATGGCCTGTTTGAGCGGCTGGGCCATGCCGGGTGCCTGGAACATGTTCTTGAGCTTGGCGGCGAAGAGGGTGGTCTGGTCGTATTGCATGGCGATCAGGCTGCGGCTGTCATGCTTGCCGGCGTTGGCCAGTTGCGCCAGGCGCTCGCTGCGCTCCGGTGCATCCCAGGCGTTGGACAGTTGCATGCCGTAGCCACGCGGCGCGGTACGCTGGTTGGCGGTGCCGATCCAGCCTTGGGCCGGGTCCTGATCGTACGGGTGCAGCATCGCGTCGGCGTAGCCGTCCCAGTCAAAGCGCGTGTCCCAGCCCGGCGATGGCAACAGGCCTTCGCCTTCGCGGCGGTTGGGGAAACGGCCGGTGACCTGCCAGCCGATGTTGCTGGCGTCGGCGAAGATCATGTTCAGGGCGATGGCGCGAATCTCGCGGGTAGCATCCGAGGCCTTGCCGGCGTTTTGTGCGCGGGACAGGTCGAAGAACGCATCCAGGCTCTTGTCGTCCTTGAAGTCGGCGGTTTGCAAGGCCAGGCCAAGACCGCTGGTGAGCGCCTGGCTGCTGTTGAGCAGAGCGCCGTGGCGGGTTTCGTACACCACTTCGCGAATCGAGCGCTGGCCCTTGATGAAGAAGGTTTCGTTGCGCACGCCGGCCGGCAGCCATTTGCCGTTGTTCTCGTAGTACAGCGCACTGCCCTGGCGTTTGACCTTCTCCAGGAACAGGTCCTGGGTGTCGCCCTTGACCGCGCTCATGCTCCACGCCACTTTGCCGTTGAAACCCGCCAGCAGGGTCGGCAGGCCGGCAATCGAAGCACCGACGGCCTGGTATTTGGGCGCACGAATCTGCACGTAGTTCCACGGCGACGGTGCTTGTGGCTGCGCGGCGATATCGTTGGCCAACAGGCTTTTGCCGCTGCGGCTGCGTTGTGGGCCAATGGCCCAGTTGCTTGAGGTGGTGACGCCCAGGGCATTGAGGCCGCGCAATTGCTGGCCCACCGTCTCCAGCCCGGCGAGGCCGGTGATCTGGTTCAGGTTGACGCCTTTGAGCTTGTCGGCTTCGGCCAGCGGGACGGGTTCGTCCGGTGCGCTTGGGGTGAGCCAGGCGAGTTTGTCGACGCCGACCTTTTGCGCCAGCATCAGGGACGAAAGCTCCTCCTGCAGATTGCTCGACTGGCTGAAGTTGAGCAGGCAGAACAGCAGCGCCGAATCTTCCGGCTTCCAGTACTCGGGCTTGTAGCCGCTCTGGGCCAGGTCCGTCGGCAACTTGTCGCGATAACGGAACAGGTAGGCGTTGACGCCTCGGGCATACACTTCAAAGAAGCGTTTGAGGCGCGGCGATGAAGCGTTGTACAACTCGCCAGCGCTTTTCTTGAGGTTGACCGCCCGCATAAAACGGTCGACGTCCAGCACTTGCGGCCCCGACATTTCCGCCAGACGGCCCTGGGCTAGCAGGCGCAGGGTGACCATCTGGGTGATGCGGTCGCTGGCGTGTACGTAACCGAGGCTGAACAAAGCGTCGTGGAAGGTGTTGCTTTCGATCAGCGGCATGCCTTGGGCATTGCGGCGCACCGACACATTCTGTGCCAGGCCCTTGATTGGCTGCACGCCGGCAACGGGCGGCAGGGTGTCCTGGGTGTTCTGGAGCTGGCAACCGGCCAGGCCCAAGGCACTGACCACTGCCGCGGCAACGCCGAACCGGGGAAGAAAATATAAGAGGGCTGGCGAGGCCATGGCAAAGCTCCTGCGGGGGTAGCGTCAGTAAAGGCGCTACGTTAGTGAGCGCGGCGAAACGACGCAAGCGGGAGTTTTGGCAATTGCGTGAGAACTTGAAACAGCCACCAATCGAGGTGGCTTAAGGTTTTGTAGGAGCGAGCTTGCTCGCGAGAAACCCATAGGCGCCGCGTTTACTCAGAAAACGCGCGCTATCGTTGACGTTTTTCGCGAGCAAGCTCGCTCCTACCCGTGCGGTTTAAGCACCGTGGCACTTCTTGAATTTCTTCTCGCTGCCGCACGGGCAAGGATCGTTGCGGCCTACGTCCTTCAACGCATTGCGCACCGGCTCCTGGTGAGCGTGGCCGCAGTTCGGGCCGTGGACATGGCCGTGGTCGTGATCATGATGATCATGATCGTGGTTGCAGTCAGGACCATGGACATGAGGTTGCTGTGTCATCGATGTTGCTCCGGAATAAAATCGCCGGGGATTATCTCGCCATTGTGTGCCACCTGCACGTCATTACCGATGAATAATCCGGTTTTCAGTTCGCCTTCTAAACGATAAGGCACGGGCCGGTCGGGATTTTTCAGCATCTGCACCACCTCACGCACCTGTGGCCAGAGGTTGGTGCGCACCGAGACCTTGAAGAATTTATGACCGCGTGGCGGTACGGTCAGCCACTCGTTGGACTCGCCTTCGGTCAACACCAGATTGCCCAGGCTGACCTTGTAGACCAGGCCGCGCACGGTCAGGTCGGCGTCGTCGCGGTTGTCCACGCGAAAGTACAGCTTGAATTTCTGTTCCAGCAGCTTGGCCCGCACCACTTCGACCTTGACCAGGGAAACGTGGGGGGGCGGCGCGTCGTCTTCGAACCAGGACGCGCAGCCGGTCAGGCCCAGGGTCAACGCCAGCATCAAGCTATACATTCGAAGCATGGCGCTATCCCCGTCGAGTGATTAGAAGTAGCTGGAACAGCACTTCTTGAATTTCTGCCCGCTGCCACACAAACAGGCATCGTTACGTCCGGCCTTCACTTCTACCGTAGGATCGATGAAGTACCAGCGCCCTTCATTCTGTACGAAAGAAGACTGCTCGCGGTGACTATGTTCACCGGCAGCGTCATGCCAGCGCGCGGTAAAGGTGACAAAGGCGTGCTCAGGCTGGCCGCCGAATACCTCGGAGCTTTCCACCTCCAGGCCCAGCCAGGTGCTCTGGGCACTCCAGGCGGCAATGGCGTCGCGGTCCAGGCCAGCCTGTTGCGCAGGCAGCGTAGTGGCGACCAGGTAATCGACTAGGCCCAGCACATAGGCGCTGTAGCGCGAGCGCATCAACGCGCTGGCGCAGGGGGCCGGGTGGCCGGCGTGATAATGGCCGCAGCAGGCATCCAGCAGATTGCCGCTGCCGCACGGGCAAATGGATGTACTCATCGGGTTACCACCAATACTTTCCGAAGTTTTCCGGGTTGGCCCAGAAGCGGGCGTTGAGCCAGTCCGGCACCTGTTTATAGTCAAGCAGATCATAGGTAAACAGCGTCAGCACCTGATCATCGCGTTGGAAGCGTTCGCCGGCTTGCAGGGCCAGGGAAAAAAAGTCGGTGTCCTTCCAGTCGCAGGCACCCAGGTCGACCAGCACGGCAATGCGGCTGGCGTTGAGGTTACGGATGCCTCCGAGCAGGGTCAGGCCTTGGGGTTTGGACAGGTGCTCCAGGCAGTCGACCACCAACGCGAGGTCAAAGCGCTGCACGGCGAGGTCTTCCGGCAACGGTCCTGGCGCGGCATAGAACACCTCGGTATCCGCGTGCGCAGCCCGGAAGGCATCCAGCGCCGGAAATTGGCTGGCGCCCACTAACAACAGGTGTTTTGGCCTGTGAAGGTCCAGCAGGGCCGCCAAGGCTTGTTGGGGCGTACGGGCAGAAATTCCAGCGGTCATTGCAGATCCTCGCATCAAGACCGTAGAGACTAGCGCGGCTGGGCGCGTGGGCCTAGAGCGCGGCGGTCGATACCCACCGAGGTGGAATTGAAGTTTTTTGATCCTTCACTGGCAAATCGCCGGTAGAAGTCGTTACTGTGCGCTCAAAGAAAAATTTGAAAACACTCAGGAGCCCCATGATGCGTAAGGTTTTTCTGTTGGCCCTGTTGGTCAGCCCCGTTGCCCTGGCCCAGAGCGTCAGTGTCGAAACCAATTCGTTGATGCGCTTGCCCAGCAGTACCAGCGTGTTGCAGCTCGAGCGCCTGGACGTGGCGGACTACGGCACCTTGCTGATTCCGGCCACCATCAGCCAGGTCACGGTGGATGAGCTGCACTTGGGGCGCGACGCACGCATCACCATTGTGCCTGGCAATACCGCCTTGCAAATGCAGGTACGCGAGGCGCAGTTGGAGCACGGTAGCCAGATCACCTCACGGGGCGCCCCCGGCACCCACGAAAAACCCGCCAAGGCTGGACGTGATCTGACCTTGCGCATTAACTCGCTGACTGCCGAAGCGCTGTCGGTGGATGCCCGTGGTGGCGCTGGAGCCCAAGGATATGCGGGCCTGGACGGTGCCAACGGCGTGGACCCGGGTTGCACCTGGGGTTCAGCCGGGCGCGGCTTTAATGGCGATAACGGCGGCGATGGCCGGCCAGGGGCAGCGGGCGCCCAGGTACGCCTGGAGTTGCCACAGGAATTCCCGGCTGAACAGATCAAGGTCTGGGTCGATGGCGGGGCTGGAGGCCTGGCGGGTGTTGCAGGTAAACCCGGCAAGGGCGGGCAGTCCAAGGGCTGCCTGGTGTACCGCGCGGACGGCGGCGAAAAGGGCCGACCAGGGTTGGAGGGGCAACCGGGGCCGGCTGGGCCTGCGGGGTCTGTGACCATCCAGCGGCTGTAAGAGCCAGCTTGCTCGCGAAAAACGTCAACGATAACGCGTGCTTCCTGAATAAACGCGGCGTCTGTGAGTTTTTCGCGAGCAAGCTCGCTCCTACACGCGTTAGGGCAAGCCAACAGCTCAGAACATCGGCCGAGCCGAAGCCACCGCCACCACCACCAACCCCACGATCAAATTAATCCCCACCAACCTGCGAATCTGCCCCAGCGCAGCCGCGCCCGCCGGCCAATCCTCAGCCGCCACCGCCGCCTTCAGCTCCGGGAACTTCAAGGCCTGGATGCGGATAAACAACGCCGTCATCACCAGATACAACCCCATCATCACCTGCACATAACGCGGCGCGGTCTCAAAACCACTGAAGCGCAGTTGCAGCAAACCAATGCCGCTGATCGGTAAAAGCACCACCGCCACCCACACCCACACAAAAAAACGTTGAAACACATTTGCCCACAGCTTGAGCCGGGCAGGGCCGTCAAGCGCCGCCACGGCGGCGGGGCGCAGGATCATCCAGGCGAAAAACATGCCGCCGACCCAGATCAAGGCGGCCAGTACATGCAGGGTATAAGCGAGGCTAAACGCGGTCATTGTGGTACTCCGTTCTGCGCGGGATTAATTAGCGGGGTATGATAGCGGCCGATCCGAACCACTGAAAATTTATCCAGCGTTTTTTGCGCCCGACTATCCATGATCAGCACTGAACTCAAAACCACGATCCAGGGCGCCTATTCGCGTTTTCTCGAAGCCAAGAGCTTGAAACCGCGCTACGGCCAACGCCTGATGATCGCCGAAGTGGCAAAAGTCCTCGGGGATATCGACACCGACGACGAAGGCCGCCGCGAGGGTGAGCCTGCGGTAGTGGCCGTCGAGGCCGGTACCGGTACCGGCAAGACCGTGGCCTACAGCTTGGCCGCGATCCCTACGGCCAAGGCTGCTGGCAAGCGATTGGTGATTGCCACCGCTACCGTCGCGCTGCAAGAGCAGATTGTCTACAAAGACTTGCCCGACCTGATGCGCAACAGCGGCTTGAGCTTTACCTTCGCCCTGGCCAAGGGCCGTGGCCGCTATATGTGCCTGTCCAAGCTCGACGTATTGCTGCAGGAAGGCCACGCCCAAACCGCCACTGCCTCCTTGTTCGAAGAAGAAGGCTTCAAGATCGAGGTGGATGAGGCCAGCCAGAAGCTGTTTACCAGCATGATCGAGAAGCTGGCCGGCAACAAATGGGACGGCGACCGCGACAGCTGGCCCACCGCCCTGGAAGATTCAGACTGGGCGCGCCTGACCACCGACCACAGCCAATGCACCAACCGCCATTGCCCTAACTTCGGCCAGTGCGCCTTCTACAAGGCGCGCGAAGGCATGGGCAAGGTAGATGTCATCGTCACCAACCACGATATGGTATTGGCTGACCTGGCCCTGGGTGGCGGTGCGGTACTGCCCGACCCACGCGACACCCTCTATGTGTTCGACGAAGGCCACCACCTGCCAGACAAGGCCATTGGCCATTTCGCCCATTACACCCGCTTGCGCTCCACGGCCGACTGGCTGGAAACCACTGCCAAGAACCTCACCAAGTTACTGGCCCAGCACCCGTTGCCCGGCGACCTGGGCAAGTTGATCGAGCAAGTGCCGGAGCTGGCGCGCGAGATCAAGACCCAGCAGCAGTTCATGTTCAGCGCCTGCGAGCAGGTGGCGGACTTCAAGCCCGGTGAAGACGTCGAAGGCCGAGAGCGCCCGCGTCACCGTTTTGTCGGCGGGATGATTCCCGAGCACATGCGCGAAATGGGCATCGAGCTGAAGAAAGGCTTTTCACGCCTCACCGACCTGTTCACGCGCCTGACGGACTTGCTCAAGGAAGGCATGGATGGCGAGGTCAATATCGGCATCGCCAGCAACCAGGCCGAAGAGTGGTACCCCTTGTTCGGCAGTTTGCTGTCTCGTTCCCAAGGCAATTGGGAGCTGTGGACCGCCTTCACCGTCGAAGACCCGGAAGACAACCCGCCCATGGCCCGTTGGCTGACGTTGTCGGAAAGCGGTGCGCTGTTCGATATCGAGGTCAACGCCAGTCCGATCCTCGCCGCTGAAATGCTGCGCCGCAACCTGTGGAACGTCGCCTACGGCTGCCTGGTAACCTCGGCCACGCTGACGGCCCTGGGCACCTTTGACCGCTTCCGCATGCGCGCCGGCCTGCCGAAAAAGGCCGTCACCGCCGTGGTGCCCAGCCCGTTTCATCACGCTGACGCCGGCGTGCTTCGGGTGCCGGACCTCAAGGCCGACCCACGGGATGCGGCGGCGCACACGGCGGCGATCATTCGCGATCTGCCGTCGTTGGTGGAAGGCTCCCGCGGCACCCTGGTGCTGTTCTCGTCGCGCAAACAGATGCAGGACGTGTTCGATGGCCTCGACCGCGACTGGCGCAAGCAAGTGTTTATCCAGGGCAACCTGTCCAAGCAGGAAACCCTGAACAAGCACAAAGCGCGGGTCGACGGTGGGGATTCCAGTGTGTTGTTCGGCCTGGCCAGCTTTGCCGAAGGCGTGGACTTGCCCGGTGCCTACTGCGAACACGTGGTGATCGCCAAAATCCCGTTCTCGGTGCCGGATGACCCGGTCGAGGCCGCACTGGCCGAATGGATCGAAGCCCGGGGCGGCAACCCGTTCATGGAAATCTCGGTGCCGGATGCTTCACTGAAGCTGGTGCAGGCCTGCGGGCGTCTGCTGCGTACCGAAGAAGACCGCGGCACCATCACCTTGCTCGACCGTCGCCTGGTTACCCAGCGCTATGGCAAGGCGATCCTCAATGCATTGCCGCCGTTCAGGCGCGAAATTTCTTAAGCCACCGTGGGCGGATTCGCCCACTCTGTGGTCTATCTCATCACTATCATCAGGCCAGTCATCGGCCGTTTGGGAGAACCTTGTTCGTATGATTCGCACGCTGCCCGCTCTTTTTGCCCTGCTGTTCGCTGCGCCGTTGATGGCGGCGCCCGAGGGGCAACAAACGCTGTTCAACTTCGTCCGGCCGGCCGATGTGGTCAAGGTGGCGACCCAGGACGCCAGCCTGCCGCAATACAATGCCGAACAAACGCCCGAAGGCGAGGTGCTGCGCCGCATCACCTTCAACCCAGCGGCCGAGCCGAGCCTGGTGCTCAGCCCGCAGACGGGGACGTGGGACTGGTCGCAATCGAGCGCCATGAGCCTGCGTATCCAGAGCGCGATGAACTGGGCACTGACCCTTTACGTCAAGGTGCAGAGCGCCGACGGCAAGACGCTCGTCAGCCGCATCGACCTGCCTGCCGGCCCGGCCCAGACGCTGCTTGTCCCGCTGCAAGCCAACTCACCGCTGAGCCAGGGCATGAAGGCCGGCCCGCCGATGCCGATGACCGTGGATGGCCAGCGGGTGTTGCTGGCCGCCAGCGCCGGAGAAATCGACCGCAGCCAGGTCGTCTCGGTGACCCTGTCGATGCTCAAGCCCAATGCCGCTCAAAGTATCCTGCTGGAGCGCTTTGGCGTGCAGGACAGCGAGCCGGTATTGAAGGCTGCCTACACTGAACTGGTGGATGCCTATGGCCAATCCAACCGCGCACGCTGGCCGGAGAAGGTCAGCAGCGACGAGCAACTCAAGGCATCGGCCGCCAAGGAACAACAGCAGCTCAAGACCTGGCTGGCCGAGCGGGACAAGTCCTCCCTGGATCAATACGGTGGCTGGAAGAAGGGCCCGGCCTTCGACGCCAGCGGTTTTTTTCGCACTCAGAAGCGCGACGGCCGCTGGTACCTGGTGACGCCGCAGGGGCATCCGTTCTACTCGCTGGGGGTGAACACCGTGGCGCCGGACAACAGCCAGACCTATGTGGCGGGGCGCGAGTGGATGTTCGCGGCGCTGCCCAAGGCCGGCGAACCCTTTGACAAGTACTACGGCAGCGACGACAGCCGCACCGGCAACGGCGCCGGTGAAGGCCGCGGTTTTGGCTCCGGGCGTTGGTACGATTTCTATGGCGCCAACCTGCAACGTACTTACGGCGGGGACGCGTTGGACCAGCCACGCTGGGTGACCCACACCCTCGATCGCCTGCAAGCCTGGGGCTTCAACACCGTCGGCAACTGGAGCGATCCGGACCTGGCCACTGCCGACCGCGTGCCGTACACCTTGCCGCTGTCGATTGTCGGTGACTATGCCAGCATCAGCACCGGCACCGACTGGTGGGGCGGCATGCCCGACCCCTTCGACCCGCGCTTTGCCATGGCCACCGAGCGCGCAGTGGCTATTGCCGCACGCGATCACCGTGACGATCCTTGGCTGATCGGTTTCTTTGCCGACAACGAACTGGCCTGGGCCGGTCCTGGCGAGGATGCAAAATCTCGCTACGCCCTGGCCTACGGCACCCTGCGCATGACCACCGACGTGCCGGCCAAGCGCGCCTTCCTTAAGCAACTGCGCGATAAATATCGCAATGAAGAGGGCCTTTCCAAAGCCTGGGGTATTCAACTGGCTGGTTGGGAACTGATGGAAGACCCAGGCTTCGAGCCGCCGATGCCCAGCCCTGAACACCCGGAAATCGAAGCCGACTTCAAGTATTTCCAGAAGACCTTCGCCGATGCTTACTTCAAGACCATTTCCGACTCGCTGAAGTGGCACGCGCCCAACCAGCTGTTGCTGGGCGGCCGTTTTGCGGTGAGCACGCCCGAGGCCGTCGCTTCGTGTGCGCAGTATTGCGACGTGCTGAGCTTCAACATGTACACCTTGAAACCCCAGGACGGTTACGACTTCGCCGCCCTGCGTGCGCTGGACAAACCGGTACTGATCACCGAATTCAACTTTGGCTCCGCCGACCGCGGCCCGTTCTGGGGCGGCGTGACGCAACTGGCCCGCGAAGAGGACCGCGGCGCGGCGTACTCCGCGTTCCTCAAGCAGGCGGTGGCCGAGCCGTCGATTGTCGGGGTGCACTGGTTCCAGTACCTGGACCAGCCGGTAACCGGGCGTCTGCTGGATGGTGAAAACGGCCATTTCGGCCTGGTCGGCATCACCGATGTATCCTTCCAGGGCTTTGTCGAGACGGTGCGCAAGAGCAACCTGGCCGCGCTCGACCAGTTGGGCCGTGAGGCGCAAAAAGCCAAGGCCACCCAAGCGATGCGTGAAAGTGAAGCGGGCAAGCCGGGGCGCGACGGCAAAGGCGCGGGGCAGGGCGCTGGGCATGCCGGTGGACACGCTGGAAACGGTCATTGATTCATCGTTGACGGGTTCACAAAACCTACAATGGCTGAAAGAATGGCGACCACTTTTCATGGTGTTTTCCGAGGGGACTTAGGTGCAGATTCAGGGTCATTACGAGCTGCAGTTCGAAGCGGTGCGCGAAGCCTTCGCCGCCCTGTTCGATGATCCTCAGGAGCGTGGTGCCGGGCTGTGCATCCAGATCGGCGGGCAAACCGTCGTCGACCTGTGGGCCGGTACTGCCGACAAGGACGGTGCCGAGGCCTGGCACAGCGATACCATCGTCAACCTGTTCTCCTGCACCAAGACCTTCACGGCAGTGACCGCCCTGCAACTGGTGGCCGAAGGCAAGCTCAAGCTCGATGCGCCGGTAGCCGAGTACTGGCCGGAGTTTGCCGCTGCTGGCAAGGACGCGATCACGCTGCGCCAGTTGCTCTGCCACCAGGCCGGGCTGCCCGCCATCCGCGAAATGCTGCCCACCCAAGCGTTGTACGACTGGCAATTGATGGTCGATACCCTGGCGGCAGAAGCCCCGTGGTGGACACCGGGCCAGGGCCACGGCTATGAGGCGATCACCTACGGCTGGCTGGTTGGCGAACTGTTGCGTCGCGCCGACGGGCGCGGGCCGGGGGAGTCGATCGTGGCGCGGGTGGCACGGCCATTGGGGTTGGACTTCCATGTAGGCCTGGCGGATGAAGAGTTTTATCGCGTCGCTCATATAGCGCGCAGCAAAGGCACTATGGGGGATGAAGCCGCGCAACGGTTACTTCAAGTAATGATGCGCGAGCCGGCGGCGATGACTACCCGTGCATTTGCCAATCCACCGTCTATTCTGACCAGCACTAATAAGCCTGAATGGCGACGCATGCAGCAGCCTGCGGCGAATGGCCACGGTAATGCACGCAGCCTGGCCGGGTTTTATAGTGGTTTGTTGGACGGTAGTTTGCTGGAAAGCGACATGCTCGAACAATTGACCCGCGAGCACAGTATCGGGCTGGATAAAACCTTATTGACCCAAACCCGCTTCGGCCTGGGCTGCATGTTGGATCAACCGCAGTTGCCCAATGCCACGTTCGGCCTCGGACCACGTGCATTCGGGCATCCCGGGGCAGGGGGCTCAGTCGGGTTTGCCGACCCTGAACATGATGTAGCCTTCGGTTTTGTGACTAATACCTTGGGGCCCTACGTACTTATGGACCCGCGGGCCCAGAAGTTGGTCGGAATATTGGCCGGTTGTCTATAAACCCCTTGCTGTTTCACAATTTTTTGTTACAAAGGCAAGTATAAAAAAGATGCTGAACGACATGTTGTAACTTGAATGCTCTTTTAGCGTCTGTTTAACGGGTCCTGCGACCCTCTGTTTTTTTCTCATTTTGTGGATATCTCATGTTATCGAACAAGTCTTTGGCACTGGCGCTGTGCCTCACTATTACGGGTTGTGCACAAACTCCACAAAATGATGCCGAAGGTGGGCATTGGTGGTCATTTGGATCTGACAAAACCGCGACCAAGGATCCAGTGGCCCAGACCGACGCCAAGTCGGATGCCAAACCCGACGCCAAGCCGGCCGCCGGTGCCAAGCCTGTTGAGCCTGTCACCGCTGCTGCCGCTGCCCCGGCCGCCAAAGCTGACACCGGTTACAGCTGGTGGCCGTTTTCCACCAAGAGTGCCGAAGACAAAGCCGCCGACGCCAAGGCCGACCTGAAAGCCGACCTCAAGGCGGCAACCCCGGCCTCGGACGCGGCACCTGTCCTCGCCAAGACCGACAGCGAGCCGCGCTGGTGGTGGCCGTTCGAAAGCAAGCCAAAGCCATTGGCCAAGGTCGATGTGACCAATGTACAAATGCCTGACCCGAAGATCACCCAAGCCTGGCTGGACGAATACGAACCACGCCTGCGTGCCGCCATCAAGGACAGCAACCTGCAACTGGAGCGCCGTGACAACACCCTGGTGGTGATTGCCCCGGTAGACGGCTCCTACAACCCGAAGCGTCCGGCCATGTTGCTGCCGGTGACCCTGGGCCCGTTCACGCGGGTGGCCAAGGCCGTCGAAGCTGACCCGAAGACCGCCGTACTGGTGCTGGGCCACGTTGATGCCACGGGCAGCGCCCCGGCCAGCCAGGCGTTGAGCAAGGAACGTGCGCAGTCCATTGCCTCGATTTTCAGCCTGAGTGGTTTGAAACAGGATCGCTTGATGCTGCGTGGCATGGGCGACCTTATGCCGCGTGCCGCCAACGACAGCAATCAGGGGCGTGCGCTGAACCGTCGCATGGAAATCATGTTCACTCAGCGTACAACGATGTTGGCACTGCTGAGCAAGTACAACTCCGGCAAGACCCCGCCCGTAGCCGAAATGGTCGCGGTGCAGAATGTGCCTGCGCCAGCACCGGCGGCCAAAGCGCCTGCCAAAAAGGCCACGGCCAAGAAAGCGGCGGCCAAGCCAGTGGCTAAAAAGGCTGCGGCCAAGCCGGCTGCGAAGAAACCTGCCACGGCAAAAGCCAAGGCGGCACCCGCTTCGAACGACCAGGCGAAGAACTGAGCTGTTGAACCACAAGGATAAAGCCGCATGACCCAGGCACTGGCCGATATGCGCCGTGACTACACACGGGACGGTTTGAGCGAGGCCCAGGCCCCGGACGAGCCGTTTGCGTTGTTCCACCATTGGTTTGCTGATGCGGTGAAAACCGAACAGCCGCCAGTGGAGGCCAATGCCATGACGCTGGCGACAGTGGATCAGGACAGCCGCCCGCACTGCCGCATCCTGCTGCTCAAGGGCCTGGATGCACAGGGCTTTACCTTCTTCACCAACTATCAGAGCGCCAAGGGTGAACAACTCGCGGCGCGGCCGTTTGCGGCCATGACCTTCTTCTGGCCCACCCTGGAGCGCCAGGTACGCATTGAAGGGCGCGTGGTCAAGGTCACGCCTGCAGAGTCGGATGCTTATTATCAGGTGCGCCCGTTGGGCAGCCGTCTGGGTGCCTGGGCCTCTCCGCAGAGCAAAGTCATTCGTGATCGCGAAGAGCTGCAGGCGCTGCTCAAGGCCACTGAAGAGCGTTTCAGCGATACCCAGCCCGATTGCCCCGAGCATTGGGGAGGGTACCGTTTACTGCCTGAGCGCATCGAGTTCTGGCAAGGCCGCGCCAGCCGCCTGCATGATCGCCTCAACTACCGCTTGCAAGACGGCCAATGGTGCCGCGAGCGCCTGGCGCCCTGAGCGTCACCTTTCGTCATCCCACCTGAATCAACACCGTTGCGTCGAAGTCTCTGTTCAAGAGACTTCGGACGCTTTCGGCTGTGCGGCTACACTGATCGAGCCGGTTATGGCATCGTTCCGTACCCTGGCTTGGTTACCGTTCGTCGAGTTCTCTGGTGCTGGCAGTCTGTACTCAGGCTGAATGAAAGCAAGTTTCTGCCTGGTGCGCCGTGACACGCGCCAAGCCACAGCGTTTAATGAATACCTGTCCTTTGGAGTTGATGCTATGCGTAAGTCCGTTTTACTAGTTGCCTGCTTTACCACCCTGTCGTTGCTGTTGGGTGGCTGCGCCTCGAGTCTGACCGGCGACTCGTACTCTCGTGATGAGGCGCGTCGTGTACAGACCGTTCGCATGGGCACCATCGAATCCCTGCGTCCGGTGAAAATCGAAGGGACCAAGACCCCAATCGGCGGCGCCGCGGGCGCAGTCATCGGCGGCGTTGGCGGCAGCGCCATCGGTGGCGGCCGTGGCAGCATCGTTACTGCTGTGATCGGCGCAGTTGCGGGCGGCCTGCTGGGCTCGGCCACTGAAGAAGGCCTGACCCGTACCCAGGGCGTGGAAATCACCGTGCGCGAAGACGACGGCAGCATGCGTGCCTACGTACAAGCCGTGCAGGAAAATGAAATCTTCCGCATTGGTGACCGCGTACGCATCATGACCGTCGACGGTACCAGCCGCGTTACTCGCTAAGCCTTAAGCTTCAGGCGAAGAAAAACCCCCAACCGGGTGACCGGTTGGGGGTTTTGTTTGTAGGAGCGAGCAAGCTCGCTCCTACAACTGACTGACTTCAATCATGCAACGACGACTTTCTTGCGACTTGCCATCGCCGTCACGGCATACCCGATAAAGGCCGCCAGGATCGACCCGGTCAGAATCCCCATGCGATCTTCACCGGCAAACTCACTGGCGCCTGGCACAAACGCCAGGGAGCCGACAAACAGGCTCATGGTGAAGCCGATCCCGCACAGAATCGCCACGCCCATTACCTGACCCCAGTTGGCGCCGCTGGGCAGTGAGGCGATGCCGGTCTTGATCGCCAGCCAGGTGAGGCCGAACACACCGACGGTCTTGCCGATCAAGAGACCGGCGGCGATGCCCATGGGCACGGAGTGGGTGAAGCTCTCCAGGCTGACACCTGTCAGAGAGACCCCGGCATTGGCAAACGCGAACAGCGGCAGGATGGCGTAGGCCACCCACGGGTGCAGGGCGTGTTCCAGGCTCAGCAGCGGTGAGGTTTCAGCATTTTTGGTGCGCAGTGGAATGCAGAACGCCAGGGTTACACCCGCCAAGGTCGCATGCACACCGCTCTTGAGCACGCACACCCACAGGATCAGGCCGATGATCATATACGGCCCCAGCTTGATCACGCCCAGGCGGTTCATCGCAATCAGCGCAATCAAGCACGCCCCCGCGCCCGCCAGGGATGCCGTGGACAAGTCAGCGGAATAGAACAAGGCAATGACGATGATGGCGCCAAGGTCATCAATGATCGCCAGGGTCATCAGGAACAGCTTCAGCGACACTGGTACGCGCTTGCCCAGCAGGGCCAGAACGCCCAGCGCAAAGGCAATGTCGGTGGCCATGGGGATCGCCCAGCCGGCCAGGGCGGCCGGGTTGTCCTTGTTAAGCGCCCAGTAGATCAGCGCCGGCACAACCATGCCGCCGATGGCCGCTGCGCCAGGCAGCACCACTTGCGAAGGCTTGGACAGGTGACCATCCAGCAGCTCACGCTTGACCTCCAGGCCGATCAGCAGGAAAAACAGGGCCATCAGGCCATCGTTGATCCAAAGCAGCGCCGGCTTGGCGATTTTCAACGCGCCAACCTGAGCCACCACCGGCGTGTCGAGAAAGGCGTTGTACAGGTGCGACAACGGTGAGTTGTTGATAATCAGCGCCAAAGCGGCAGCGGCGATCAACAACAGACCACTGGCGGCTTCCAGCTGGAAGAAACGGGTGAAAGTGCTACGCAGAGGCAAGGGATGCTCTCCAATCCAGGTTCAATAGGTGGGTACCCTAACCCGTACCGTTAGTTGTTAAAACAAAAGTTATATTCTTATTTGTTATAAGGAGTTGGCCGGAACATCGGTGGGTTAAAGACTAGCAATTGTGTGTCCAATTGCGTCGTCACTGTATCTGTGTGAAGTGTGGGAAATATCCTAAGATCACCGCTGAAAACCTTTAGAGAAGCCACCATGAGCGACCACCGTACCTGGGCCCGCGAAGCCATTCGTATCATTGAAGCGGACTTCCAGCGGAGCGCCGATACCCACCTGATCCCGCTGCCATTACCGGGTTTGCCAGGCATCGAGTTGTACTTCAAGGATGAGTCCAGCCACCCCACCGGCAGCCTGAAACACCGGCTGGCGCGCTCGCTGTTCCTGTATGCGCTGTGCAATGGCTGGCTCAAGCCGGGCGCCCCCGTTATTGAAGCGTCCAGCGGCTCCACCGCGATCTCTGAAGCCTACTTCGCGCGCTTGCTCGGCTTGCCGTTCATTGCCGTCATGCCCGCGACCACGTCCCAAGAGAAGATCGCCCAGATTGCCTTCTATGGTGGCAAGAGCCATCTGGTCCAGGACCCGACGCAGATCTACGCCGAATCCGAACGCCTGGCCCAGGAAAGCGGGGGGCACTTCATGGACCAGTTCACCTACGCCGAGCGTGCCACCGACTGGCGGGCGAACAACAACATCGCCGAATCGATCTTCCAGCAGATGCGCTTTGAACAGCACCCGGAGCCGAGTTGGTTGATTTCCAGCCCTGGCACCGGCGGCACCACCGCGACCCTGGGCCGCTATGTGCGTTATCGTCAACATTGCACGCGTGTTCTATGTGCCGACGCCGAACGCTCGGTGTTCTTCGACTTCTACCAGAGTGGTGACGCCAGCCTGCGCCTGGACTGTGGCTCACGGATTGAAGGGATTGGTCGCCCACGGGTGGAGGCATCGTTTCTGCCCGCGGTGATTGACGCCATGGTCAAAGTGCCGGATGCATTGTCCCTGGCGGCCATGCATTACCTGGCTGAGCGTTTGGGGCGACGGGTTGGCGGGTCCAGCGGGACCAACCTGATCGGTGCGCTGATGGCGGCGCAACAGATGAAAGCGGCGGGGGAGTCGGGGTCGATCGTTGCGATCTTGTGCGATGGTGGTGAGCGCTATGCCACGACCTATTACGATCAAGCTTGGCTGGCGGGGCAGGGCTATGAGCTGGAAGGGTTGATCGCGGCGGTTGCGGCGAGTGTCGAGCGCGGTGAGGCGCTACCCGCTAACATCCTGCGCGCTAATATCTGACAAGCAGCGCCAAGTTGTAAGCTCCAAGCTACAAGAAAAGCAGGATGCATACCTGTTTTTAGCTTGTGGCTTGAAGCTTACAACTCGAAGCTTCAACCGTGGATGCCGAGCATATCCCGCGCCAACGCCTCGGCGATCCGAATCCCGTCGACACCCGCCGACAGAATCCCACCGGCATACCCCGCGCCTTCTCCGGCCGGGAACAAGCCTTTGACGTTCAGGCTCTGCATTGACTCGTTGCGGGTAATGCGCAAGGGCGATGAGGTGCGGGTCTCGATGCCGGTCAGCACCGCATCGTGCAGCGAGTAACCTTTGATCTGTTTCTCAAACGCCGGCAAGGCTTCGCGGATGGCTTCGATGGCGAAGTCCGGCAGGGCCAGGGCCAGGTCACCCAGCGACACTCCGGGTTTGTAGGACGGCTCCACACTGCCCAGCGCGGTGGAGGGTTTGCCGGCGATGAAGTCGCCCACCAGTTGCGCCGGGGCCTCGTAGTTGCTGCCGCCGAGGATGTAGGCGTGGGACTCCAGGCGCTCCTGCAACTCGATACCGGCCAGCGGGCCACCCGGGTAATCCACCTCGGGGGTAATGCCTACCACGATGCCAGAGTTGGCATTGCGCTCGTTACGCGAGTATTGGCTCATGCCGTTGGTCACGACGCGATGGGGCTCCGAGGTCGCAGCCACGACGGTGCCGCCCGGGCACATGCAGAAGCTGTAAACCGAACGGCCGTTCTTGGCGTGGTGCACCAGCTTGTAGTCCGCAGCACCCAGCTTCGGGTGGCCGGCGTATTTACCCAGGCGTGCGGCGTCGATCAGCGACTGTGGGTGTTCGATACGGAAACCCACCGAGAACGGCTTGGCTTCCATGTACACGCCACGGTCGTGGAGCATGCGGAAGGTGTCCCGGGCGCTGTGGCCCAGGGCAAGAATCACGTGCTTGGAGAGGATCTGCTCGCCGCCGTCGATGACCACGCCGTTCAACTGGCCGTCTTCGATCAACACGTCGGTGACCCGCTGCTCGAAGCGTACTTCACCGCCCAGGGCGATGATCTGCTCGCGCATGTTTTCCACCACGCCGGTCAGGCGGAAGGTGCCGATGTGGGGCTTGCTGACGTAGAGAATTTCTTCCGGCGCGCCGGCCTTGACGAACTCGTGCAGCACTTTGCGACCGTGGAATTTCGGGTCCTTGATCTGGCTGTACAGCTTGCCGTCGGAGAAGGTGCCTGCGCCGCCTTCACCGAATTGCACGTTGGACTCGGGGTTGAGCACGCTTTTGCGCCACAGGCCCCAGGTGTCCTTGGTGCGTTGGCGCACTTCCTTGCCGCGCTCGAGGATGATCGGCTTGAAGCCCATCTGTGCCAGCAGCAGCCCGGCGAAGATCCCGCAGGGACCGAAGCCCACCACGATTGGCCGCTCAGCCAGGCCTTCCGGCGCCTGGCCCACCACCTTGTAGCTGACATCCGGTGCCGGGTTGACGTTGCGGTCGTCGGCAAACTTGAGCAGCAGCGCGGCTTCACCCTTCACGTTCAGGTCGACGGTGTAGATGAAGCACAGCTCAGAGGTCTTTTTACGCGCATCGTAGCTGCGCTTGAACAGGGTGAAATCGAGCAGGTCATCACTGGCGATGCCCAGGCGCTGCACGATGGCAGTGCGCAGGTCTTCTTCGGGATGGTCGATGGGCAGCTTGAGTTCGGTGATTCGTAACATGACAGGATCCGGTAGGCGGCGGGCAAGGAGGCCGGCTGTTTTGCAAACCGGCGATTATAAGCCCCAATGGCAAGTTTCCGTCAGGTTAAAACAGCACAGGGCCTAATCAGTCGTCCCGCGAGCCGCCGAATGCTGCGCAACCACGCTGCACCTGGCCGTTCACGCGCAACTCGGCGCTCATGTGTTGCAGGCTGCCGCTCACACTGTCGACGCAGCGCTGGGGCGCCACCCACAGTTCGATGTGCTGGTTGTTGGCTTCAGTCATCAGATTGAAGCGGCCGTCGCCCAGTTGTTCCTCGACGTAGGGTACTGCCAAAGGTGGATGGCCTTCGCGTTCCAGCACCATACCCTTGGCCGTGACATTCATTGCCCAGGCGGGTTTATGGCCGTTGGCCCGCAGTATCATGCGCTTGAAGTCCGGGTCGGAGCACGCTGAAGTCGAGCGTTCGACGCGATACAGCTGTTGCAGGTCCACTGAACCCTGGGTGCCGCTGGCGACCCCGGAAAACTTGCCGCGCAGGTCGGCAAACAGCTTGCCCTGCTGGCCGGCCAGCGAGGCGGCTTCCTGCAGGACGCTGGTGCCGCCGGTGTCGTTGACCACGTAGCTACGCTGGTCGCCGCACGGCTGGAACAGCAGTTTGCCGTCCACCGCGGTCAACTCACCCTGCATACGGGTCAGCCCGACAGTCGATGGCTTGGCCGGCTCGCTTTCGAACAATTGGCAGGCGGCGAATACAGGAAGCAAGGCAAACAGGACGAGGGTACGGGCGGCGCGCATTATCGGGTCTCCAGGCAAGTGCCGCCACGTTACGCAGGCTGGCCGTGCATCACAAGCCCGCTTGCCAGCTTCAGGCGTTTCTTACAGCACTCACCCTCACCCCACGATAAAGGTCTGACCAGTTTGTAGGCCCTCGACGCTTTTGGCGTAAGCCAGCGCTACATCGGCGGCGGGGGCAGGTTTGTAGCCACGGAAATAAGGGGCATAGCTGCCCATGGCTTCCAGTAGCACAGTCGGGCTGACCGAGTTGATACGCAGGCCGCGAGGCAATTCAATGGCCGCCGCTTTGACGAAGGCGTCCAGAGCACCGTTGACCAAGGCCGCCGAAGCGCCGGTACGGATAGGATCACGGTTCAGGATGCCGCTGGTGAACGTGAACGAAGCACCGTCGTTGGCGTACTCACGGCCGATCAACAGCAGGTTGACCTGGCCCATCAGCTTGTCACGCAGGCCCAGTTCGAAATCGCTGTCGTTCATGTCTGCCAGGGGCACGAAGTTGACGCTGCCTGCCGCGCAGATCAGGGCGTCGAACTTACCGGTCTGCTCGAACAGCTTACGGATCGAGGCGCTATCGCTGATATCCACCTGGAAGTCACCGCTGGTGCGGCCGATGCTGATCACTTCGTGGCGCTGGGCCAGTTCCGCCTTGACCGCTGAACCGATGGTGCCGCTGGCACCGATCAATAGGATTTTCATCGTGCTGTTCCTCTGGGGCTGATTTCCTGCAGGGGCAAGCGTGCTCGCGAAAAACTCAAGGTCGCCGGCGTGTAGTCAGGCTTACCGCGTGATCGTTGACGTTCTTCGCGAGCAAGCTCGCTCCTACAGGGGTTGGGATTTGCGTTCAGTCTAGTGTGGCTTTTTAATTGGATAAACGTGCTAATAGGCAACCTTTGGTTTTCAAATGGAAACAGTCCATGAGCGAAATGGATGACCTGGCGGCGTTCGCCGTGCTGATCGAAGCCGGCAGTTTCACCGTGGCGGCCGCACAATTGGGCTGCAGCAAAGGGCAGTTGTCCAAGCGCATCAGCCAGTTGGAAGCGCAGTTTGCCGTGGTTTTGCTGCACCGCACCACGCGCAAGCTGAGCCTGACTGCTGCCGGCGCGGCGTTGCTGCCCCAGGCACAAGCATTGGTGGTGCAGGTGGAACGCGCCCGCCAGGCATTGGCGCGGCTCAAAGATGATTTGGCTGGCCCTGTGCGTATGACCGTTCCAGTGTCGTTGGGTGAAACCTTCTTCGATGGCTTGCTGATGGAGTTCTCCAAGCAATACCCGCAGGTGCAGATCGAGCTGGAGCTCAATAACAACTACCGAGACTTGGCACGGGATGGTTTTGACTTGGGGGTACGGTCGGGCGCCATCGAACATGAACGCTTGGTGGCTAAACCTTTGCTGGCCTGGCATGAGATGACCTGCGCCAGCCCGGCTTATCTGGAACAGCATGGCGAGCCGCAGACCCCAGCGGACCTGGCGGCGCACAGCTGTTTGCTCAACAGTCATTACAGTGGCCGCGAGGAGTGGTTGTACCACCAGCAACACGAATTGCTGCGGGTAAAGGTGAGCGGCACCTTCGCCTCCAACCACTACAACCTGTTGAAAAAAGCAGCGTTGGTCGGCGCCGGTATTGCCCGCCTGCCGTCCTACGTTCTACCCACGGAGCTGGCTGACGGCCGATTGCGCTGGCTGCTGCGCGATTATCAGACACGCAGCATGCCGATGTACTTGGTGCATCCCTACCAAGGCGGTTTGCCTCGGCGTACCCAGGTGTTGGCCGACTACCTGGTGGACTGGTTCAAGCGCAGCGGCGAAGCGCTGGATCGGCTTCAGCGATAACGACGGGCAATCAGGTGGTCGATGGACAGGCACCCGGGGCCTTTGGCAAGCAACAACAATAACAGCGCAAGCCAGGTGCCGTGAGTGGGGTAGGCGTCAGGGTAGACGAACAGCTGGATGGTCAAGGTCATGCCTATCAAGGCCAGGGCCGAGAAGCGCGTGGCGAACCCCAGCAGAATCAATACCGGAAAAAAGTGCTCGGCAAAGGTTGCCAGGTGCGCGGCCACCTCTGGCGACAGCAGAGGCAATTGGTATTCGCTGCGAAACAAAAAGAGCGTCGAGGCGGCGAGTTTGGGCTCACCCCATTGGAAGGTGCCGCTGATCAGGTCAATGGCAAAGCCTTCGACCTTGGTCTGGCCAGACTTCCAGAACACCGCAGCAATGGAGAAGCGCGCGATAAAGGCGATCAGGCTGTAGGGGATTTTTTCAAACAGTGCGACGGTTCGTTTTACCAGGCAGGGAGCGGGAAAGTTCATGGCGATACCTCTGGTTGCAGATGCAAATGGGTGATGGCGTCGTGGCTGATCAACAGCGTGAGACATAGGTGCAAGTCGAATTCGTCAGAGGCTTTCAGGGCATCAGCTATGGCCATTTCCAGCCCTGCGCCTTGGTTGAGTCGGTTGATAAAGGTCACAGACCCGCGGTCGATGGCGAATACCTTGACCACCAACCCTTGGCGCAAGACCAGCCCGCCTTGGGCATGCCAGGGGTTCAAGCTGGCGATGGCCCCGTCGGCCTGGTGCGCCGCCCAAACCGATACCACCGCGTAGGACGATTCCAGCGTGGCAAGTGACGGATGCAGTCCTACACGCAGTTGCCCCAGTTGTGCGCAACCTTGCAGTTGCCGAAGTACGCTGTGCTGATCCAGAACCTGGCAATCCGCCGCGTGATAAGCGCGGACCCTCAAGCGTTCCAGCCGGGCGACATCGGCCAGGTAGGGCACGCTCCAGGCTGGTTCGAAACCCTGGATAAAGTCAGCGAACGTGCCGCCGTACTCATTGATCAAGGGGCTGGTGGGCGGGTGGGCCTGGGCATACAGGCCGGCCATGGCGCGGAAAAACTCATCGCCGACCAGTTGCCGCGCCACCGGGTAGGCGGCTGCCAAAGCATTGATCAAAGCGCTATGGACATTGTTTCGATACACCGCAAAGCGGCTCGCCGGTTCAGCACCGTTGCTGCTGAACACGCCCTCGGGGCAGGTTGCTTGCGGGGCCAGTAAAGCCTCGGCGAATGTTTGCTGAATGCTCATCGGGCCACCTGCGACAAATACCATTCGGCCTGCCGGGCCTCTGCTTGCAACACGCTGAACGCGGGCACCTGGTTATCCCGCTCGATCAGCGTCGCCACCGCTCCGGTCCGCGCCAGTACCTGTGCGTAAAGCTGCCACACGGCGTTATCGATCGGCGCGCCGTGGTCATCAATCAGCAGGCGGTCGCCCAGGCTGTCGGTGTCTTCGGCAAAACCGGCCAGATGAATCTCACCCACTGCGTGCAATGGCAAGGCATCGATGTAGGTCAGCGGGTCGCGCTGATGATTGATGCAGGACACGTAGACGTTGTTGACGTCGAGCAGCAGGCCGCAACCAGTACGGCGGACTATCTGGCTGATGAAGTCGGTTTCGTCCAGGGTAGAGCGCTGGAACTGCAGGTAAGTGGAGGGGTTTTCCAACAGCATCGGCCGCTTGAGCGTGCTCTGTACCTGATCCACGTGTTCGCATACCCGCTCCAGGGTGCAGGCGTCGTAGGCCAGGGGCAGCAAGTCGTTGAGAAACACCGGGCCGTGGCTGGACCAGGCCAGGTGTTCGGAAAAAGACTGGGGTTGATAGCGTTCGATCAGCGTGGCCAGGCGTGCCAGGTGCTCGCGATCCAAGGGGGCTTCGCCGCCGATGGACAGGCCGACGCCGTGCAGTGACAGGGGGTACTGCGCACGAATCAACCCCAGGTAGTGATGAAACGGGCCGCCGGCCGCCATGTAGTTTTCGGCATGTACTTCGAAAAAACCGATGTCGGCGCGGGTCTCGAGCACCTCGGTGAAGTGCTCGGTCTTGAGCCCCAGCCCGGCCCGATAGGGGAGGCCGGGCACCTGAGCCGGTGAGACCGCGTGTTGGGCTGTAGGCGTCATCATCAGTACTCAGGCTGCGCGGGGTTCAGGATTTGGCGGTGAAGGCCGCTTCCTGGCCAAAACCGGTCGGCGAGGTGGTGCTTGGGGTCTTGGTGCAAGTGCCGGCGGGGACCAGCTTCCAGGCATTGGCCTGGTCTTTGGTTTTGGAGGTGCCAGCGCAGGAAGTACCGGCGCCCGCGGCGCAGTCATTCTTGCCGGCTTCAGCCACGCCGAAGCATTTCTGCATGTCGTCGGCCGCGTGGGCGGTGGTGGTCAGGGCGGACAGGCTCAGGGCAGACCCAAGGGCCAGGACGAGGGTGGCAGCGGACAGTTTGGTGGTCATGGTGTGTCTCCAGCAGTGGTTGAATGCGCAGGCTTGATTGCCTGCATGCACCACTAGAGAAAGGGGGAGGGAATTCGTTACAAAGCCATCGAAAAAAACTGCAAACAACACCTGTTTAATGACTTATACAAAGCAAATGTGGGAGTCGGGCTTGCCCGCGATGCAAACGCCTCGGTTCTTCAGATACACCGGGGTGATGCCATCGCAGGCAAGCCAGCTCCCACACAAGCCAACTCCCATTTGGAACTCACTCTTTCTTAGCCGCCGAGGTAGGCCTCCCGCACCTTCGGATCGGTCAGCAATTGCTCACCCGTACCCTGCATCACCACCCGGCCATTCTCCAGCACATAGGCACGGTCAGCGATTTTCAGCGCCTGGTTGGCGTTCTGCTCCACCAAAAACACCGTCACACCGTCCTTGCGCAGCTGTTCGATGATGTCGAAGATCTGCTGGATGATGATCGGTGCCAGGCCCAGGGAAGGCTCGTCCAGCAACAACAGCTTGGGCTTGCTCATCAGCGCCCGGCCGATGGCAAGCATTTGCTGCTCGCCGCCGGACATGGTGCCGCCGCGCTGGCTGAAGCGTTCCTTGAGACGGGGGAACAGGTGCAGCACCTTGTCCATCTGCTCCTGGTAATCGCCCTTGTCGGTAAAGAATCCACCCATGGCCAGGTTCTCTTCCACGGTCAGGCGCGAGAACACCCGACGGCCTTCGGGCACCACCGCAATGCTCTTGCGCATGATCTCGGCGGAGTGCTTGCCCACCAGTTCTTCACCCATGTAGCGGATGCTGCCACTGTAGGCTTGCGGCGAACCGCACAAGGTCATCAGCAAGGTCGATTTGCCGGCACCGTTGGCGCCGATCAGGGTGACAATCTCACCCTGGCGCACTTCCACATTGACGCTGTGCAGGGCCTGGATCTTGCCGTAGAAAGTGGAAACGTTTTCGAATTGCAGCATTTTACGCTTCCCCCAAGTAGGCTTTGATCACTTCAGGATTGTCGCGGATCTGCTCCGGCGTCCCGTTGGCCAGCGGCGTGCCCTGGTTGATCACCACGATATGGTCGGAGATGCTCATGACCAGTTTCATGTCGTGTTCGATCAACAGCACCGTGGCGTTGTTTTCCTCGCGCAGCACGCTGATCAGCGCCTTGAGGTCTTCGGTTTCCTTGGGGTTCAGGCCGGCGGCGGGTTCGTCGAGCATCAGAATCCGCGGGCGGGTCATCATGCAACGGGCGATTTCCAGGCGACGCTGCTGGCCGTAGGCGAGGGTGCCTGCCGGGCGGTTGGCAAACTCGGTCAGGTTGACCTTGTCCAGCCAGTACGCCGCGTACTCCATGGCCTCGCGCTCGCTCTTGCGGAACGCCGGGGTCTTGAACAGGCCCGCAAAGAAGTTGGTGTTCAAATGACGGTGCTGGGCGATCAGCAGGTTCTCGACCGCCGTCATGTCCTTGAACAACCGCACGTTCTGGAAGGTACGCACCACGCCCTTGCGAGCGATCTCGTGACCGGCCAGGCCCTGGATCGGCTGGCCGTCCAGCAGGATGCTGCCGCCGCTCGGCTTGTAGAAGCCGGTGAGGCAGTTGAACACCGTGGTCTTGCCGGCGCCGTTGGGGCCGATCAGCGCTACCACTTGTTTCTCTTTGACGGACAGGGCCACGCCATTGACCGCCAGCAAACCACCGAAGCGCATGCTCAGGTTTTCGACTTTCAGGATCTCGCGGCTCATTTGCGCAGCTCCATGTGTGGACGTTGCATGGGCAGCAGGCCTTGAGGGCGCCAGATCATCATCAGCACCATCATGGCGCCGAACATCAACATGCGGTATTCGCTGAACTCACGCATCATTTCCGGCAGCAGGATCATCACGATGGCCGCCAGGATCACGCCCAGTTGCGAGCCCATGCCACCCAGTACCACGATGGCGAGAATGATCGCCGACTCGATAAAGGTGAACGATTCCGGCGTCACCAGGCCTTGGCGAGCGGCGAAGAAGCTGCCGGCAAAACCGGCGAATGCAGCGCCCAGGGTGAATGCGGAAAGCTTGATGATGGTCGGGTTCAGGCCCAGGGCACGGCAGGCGATTTCATCTTCGCGCAGCGCTTCCCACGCACGGCCGATGGGCATGCGCAGCAGGCGGTTGATCACGAACAGTGCCGCCAACGCCAAAAGCAGCGCCACCAGGTACAGGAACACCACTTTGCTCACCGGGTTGTAGGCAATCCCGAAGTACTCGTGGAAGGTCTGCATGCCTTCGGCGGCGGTGCGGTCGAACGACAGCCCGAAGAACGTCGGCTTGGGAATGCTGCTGATACCGTTGGGGCCACCGGTGATATCGGTGAGGTTACGCAGGAACAGGCGAATGATTTCGCCGAAGCCCAGGGTCACGATGGCCAGGTAGTCACCGCGCAGGCGCAGCACCGGGAAGCCCAGCAGGAAGCCGAACGTGGCCGCCGCCATACCCGCCAATGGCAGGCAGATCCAGAAGCTCCAGCCCAGGTAATGCGAGAGCAGCGCGTAGGTATAGGCACCCACGGCGTAGAAGCCCACATAACCCAGGTCGAGCAGGCCTGCCAGGCCCACCACGATGTTCAGGCCCAGGCCCAGCAACACGTAGATCAGGATCAGCGTGGCAATGTCGACCGCGCCGCGCGAGCCGAAGAACGGCCAGATCAGCGCCGCGATGATCAACCCGATGATGATGTAGCGCTGGGTGCGCGGCAGGGTCAGAAATTGGCTGACCTTGGGCGACACCAACGGGCCACGGTTGCCCTTGAACAAGGCACCGACCTGCTGGGTGAACAGTACACGCAGGAACATTAGCACCGAACACAGGGCGATGACGGTCAGGGTCACAGGCCCGGTGCCGTGCACCTCCAGGTTGATGCCGACAATGCTCAGCTTGAGGCCGAGTACCGGGAAGGCCACGGCCCACACCAGCAAGGCGCTGAAAAACGCCGATTTAAGATATCTGCTCATACTTTCTCAACCTCCGGACGGCCCAGGATGCCGGTCGGACGGAACAACAACACCAGAACCAACAGGCCGAACGCGACGACATCCTTGTACTGGTCACCGAAGATATCGGCGCCAAAGGCTTCGGCCACACCCAGCACCAGCCCGCCGAGCATGGCGCCCGGAATGCTGCCGATGCCGCCCAATACCGCAGCGGTAAAGGCCTTGAGGCCCACCAGGAAGCCGGCGTTGGGGTTGATCACGCCGTATTGCATGCTCAGCAACACGGCCGCCACGGCCGCCAGCGCAGCACCAATGACGAAGGTCAGGGCGATGATGTTGTTGGTGTTGATGCCCAGCAGGTTGGCCATCTTGATGTCTTCGGCGCAGGCCCGGCAGGCGCGCCCCAGACGGGAGCGGGAGATGAACAGCGTCAGGCCCAGCATGGCCACCAGGGTGACCACGAAAACCAGAATCTGCATGTACGAAATCAGCACTTCTTGTGCGCCACCCGGGCCGAAGGAAATGCTCCCCGGAATCAGGTTGGGAATGGACTTGTCCTTGGAGTCCTGGGACAGCAATACAGTGTTCTGCAGGAAAATCGACATGCCGATCGCGGAAATCAGCGGGATCAAACGGTTGCTGCCCCGCAGGGGGCGGTAGGCAACCCGCTCGATGCTGTAGCCATAGGCACTGGTTACGATGATCGACGCCAGGAACGCAGCGGTCATCAATAGCGGCAGGGAGTGGATCCCCATCATGGCCAGCCCGGCAAGGGCAATGAAGGCCACGTAGGAACCAATCATGTACACCTCGCCATGGGCGAAGTTGATCATTCCAATGATGCCGTAAACCATTGTGTAGCCAATGGCTATCAAGGCATAGGTGCTGCCAATGGTCAGGCCATTAACCAGCTGTTGGAAAAAATGATAGATCTCAGGCATTACAGCGCTCCTAAAAACCCGATACGCATTTCACTGGTGGAGTCATTTCCGGCTCGGTGCCCTGTTCTGTGACCAGGTTGCACAAAGCGTTTGCCAGCGAACCGCTGGTGACGGTTTTAAGATTTTCAGGTGAGCCAGCGCCCGGATCGCGGGTGACATGGCCCATAAACCTCGTAAAACAAAGCCCACTGCTTGCACAGTGGGCTTGTTGACCAGTAACGCCTGGCTTACTGAGGGGAAACTTCGGTTTTTGGTTTACCGAAGTGCCATTCGTAGACCACGAACTTGAAGTCCTTCAGGTCGCCCTTGGCGTCGAAGCTCAGATCGCCGGTAGGGGTCTTGAAGGTACCCGCGTGGATGGCCTCGGCCACTTTGGCGGTGTCTTCGCTCTTCGCGGCAGCGATACCGCCGGCGATGACTTCAACTGCCGAGTACGCCGGGAATACGAACGGACCGGTTGGGTCCTGTTTGTTCTTGGCGAACTCTTCAACGATGGCTTTGTTGGCAGGGTCGGTGTCGAAGGATTTCGGCAGGGTCACCAGCAGACCTTCGGAAGCGCCCTGGGCGATTTGCGAGATGGAGTCGTTACCCACGCCCTCTGGGCCCATGAACTTGGCGTTCAGACCTTTTTCCTTGGCTTGGCGCAGGATCAGGCCCAGCTCAGGGTGGTAGCCGCCGTAGTAGACGAAGTCGACGTTGGCTTGCTTGAGCTTCTGGATGATCGAGGAGAAGTCTTTGTCACCGGCGTTCAGGCCTTCGAAGACGGCAACCTTGGTGCCTTTTTCTTCAAGGGTCTTCTTCACGGCGCTGGCGATACCCTCACCGTATTGCTGCTTGTCGTGCAGGACGGCAACGATTTTCGGCTTCACGTGGTCGGCGATGTAGTTGCCGGCCGCTGGGCCTTGCGCGCTGTCCAGGCCGATGGTGCGGAAAATCAGCTTGTAGCCACGGGAAGTGATTTCAGGGCTGGTGGCAGCGGGGGTGATCATGATGACGCCTTCGTCTTCATAGATATCCGATGCTGGCTGAGTGGAGCTGGAGCAGAGGTGGCCGACGACGAACTTGACGCCATCATTGACCACTTTGTTGGCAACGGCCACGGCTTGTTTTGGATCGCAAGCGTCGTCGTATTCCTTGGCCTCAAGCATCTTGCCGTCTACGCCGCCCTTGGCGTTGATGTCTTTGATGGCTTGCTTGGCACCCATGAATTGCATGTCGCCGTATTGCGTCACCGGACCGGTCTTGGGACCGGCGATGCCGATCTTGATGGTGTCGGCTGCGAACGAATGGCCGGCAACCCCAGCCAGGACCATAGCGGCAAACAGTTTGGAAATCTGCTTAGTAGCCTTATTCATAGTGCTCCACTCTTACTGTTGTATTTTTTATAGTTCTAGCGGCCTTGTGAGCTGCGGAACCGGATCAGATATCGCGGATATCCCCCCGGCATTGCCCTGGCAACTGTACCGGTACAGTGTAGAGCGCCGGTTGATCGCTTGAAAAGCTGGCAGCTGGGGGCAAAACCTGGGTATGTCGCTTAAGTGAAAGAAAAAGACAGAATTGCGCCGGGCTGCTAACAGCTTTCAAGGCATTCCTTGGCTTTCCTGGCAGTTTCAATCGCTACTTCATTTGCTACTGGGTTTTTCTGCCTGAGCGACGGGGCTATGATTGCGCCGATTTTCTACTCAGGTGAATTCCCATGACGCAAGAACCAAGCACCCTCTATGCCAAGCTGCTCGGTGAAACCGCCGAAATTTCCTGGAAGGAGCTTGAACCGTTCTTTGCCAAGGGTGCCCTATTGTGGGTCGATGCCGGCCTGGATTTGATCGAGGCCGCCGAAGGAATGGCCGAAGACAACCGTGACAAAGTCGCCGCCTGGCTGGCTGCAGGCACCCTTGGCGAGGTGTCTGCGACGCGGGCATTGGACCTGGTCGAACGGGATCCAAGCTTATGGGCAGTGGTGGTCTCGCCATGGATCCTGATCCAGGAAAGGGCGGCATAAGAATGGTGCGCACGAAAAAGGTGCGTATTTTTCACGCGCTGAAGTGTGTAGCCGAGTAACCGCTGAACGCGTGATGGCACCTTGCCGTAGAGAAAGGTCACAGCCGAGGGTGACGTAAGCGTCACGGGAACAGTTGAGGTCCGAAGGAATGAGTGGCGCAATTGTTTCTAGGTATGACCCGGCGTGAAGAGAAGCAGCGATTACACCACCACTCCCCGTGCCTGGGTCTCAGCGAATCGGCCTGACAATAGACGGCGGGCCGATACGCCCTGGCGCCGGGTCTTTTGGCTGTGGAGCGTCGTTGTTCTCCACGCTGAGCGGGTATAGCGGGTTGCGCATGGCAATCCCCTGCATCACGCCGATGATGTCATTGAAAGGCACCGCCGGGCTGAGCAGGTAGCCTTGGATGTAGTCACAGCCATGCTTGAGCAGCAACTCGAACTGTGCCTGGGTTTCCACGCCTTCGGTAACCACCTGCAAGTGCAGGGTGTGGGCCATGCCGATAACCGCCTGGACGATTTCACTGTCTGCGGTGGATTTGGGAATGTCCTGGATAAACGAGCGGTCGATCTTCAAGGTGTTGAGCGGCAAGCGCTTGAGATAAGCCAGCGACGAATAGCCAGTGCCGAAGTCATCGATGGCCAGTGACACACCCAGGGCGCGAATTTGCCGCAACAGTGCCAGGGTGCTGCTGATGTTGCCCATCAGCGCATTTTCAGTGACTTCCAGTTCAAGTCGGTTGGTGCCTATGCCGGCGAAGCGCAGGGCGTCTTCGATTTCATCGGCCAGTTCGTCACGCGCCAGGTTCAACGCCGAGCAGTTTACCGCCATGATCAACTCGGTGTAGCCCCGGTCAGACAACAGGCTCAGGTCGTGACAGGCCTGGCGCAATACCCAGTGGTCCAGCTCGGCGATCAGCCCGTTGTTCTCGGCAATGCCGATAAAGCGGTCCGGAGCCAGGAGTCCGTGCTGGGGGTGTTGCCAGCGCACCAGGGCTTCCAGGCGCGTGACCTTGCCCAGCTTCATGTCGAAGATCGGCTGATAAAACAGCACCAGCTGGTTGCGCGTACGCAAGGCGGCGCGCAGTTCCTCCTCCAGTTGCAGCTCAAGGAACGCGCGTGTTTTCAGGTTGGAGCTGAAGAAGTGCAAGCTGTTGCGCCCGGCGTCCTTGGATTGGTACAGCGCCAGGTCGGCAGTTTTCAGCAGCTCTTCGCAGGTGTGGCCGTCCTCGGGAAACAGGCTGATGCCGATGCTGGTGGTCATCACCATGCGCCGGCCAGCCAGCTCGATGGGCTCTTTCATCTTCTGCATGATGCGCTGGGCCATCTGCCGGGCTTCGTCGCGGTGATGAATAGTGATCAGAATACAGAATTCATCGCCGCCAAAGCGTGCCACTACATCTTCATGGCTGCGTATCGAGCCCTTGATATGCCCGGCCAGCACCGTGAGCAACTGGTCGCCCGCATCGTGGCCAAGGCTGTCATTGATGCGCTTGAAGTGATCAATGTCGAGAAAGATTACCGCCAGCATGCCTTGGCTTCGGGTTTTTTCCGCAACCTTTTCCGCGAAGATCTGATTGAAACCACGGCGGTTGAGCAGGCTGGTCAGCGCATCGAAGTGGGCCACTTGTTGCAGTGAGGCGCGGGCCTGGTCGAGTTCGCTGAGCAGCGCATTGACCCGGCGCAGGTCCCGTTCTTTGTGCTGCAGCTTTTTATCTGCCAGGGCTGCGCTGACACTACTGCCGATCACCAGCAAGGTAATTACCGCCACCGACAACCCCAGTTGAATCTGGCTGCCATCCACCGGCAATGAAAGATCCGCGCCACCGGGCACCAGCATTTGCATGGCCGCCATGCCGGTGAAATGCATGCTCAGGATTCCGGCTCCCAGCACCAGGCTGGCGGCGTATTTGAGCAACTGGTGAAACACGCCGGCTCCGTTGCGCAGGTAGCTGGACAGCAACAATGCCGCCAGGCTGGCGCCGATGGCAATCGCCACCGAGGCCAGGAACAGCCGTGTTTCGAAGTACACCTGGGCCTGGGAGCGCATGGCCGACATGCCCACGTAGTGCATCAGCGCGATACCCAGTCCCATCCACACCGAAGCCACCAGGTACTGATGAAAGCGCAGGTGAGTATGACTGAGGGTCTGCATGGCGAGCAGCGAGGCGATCAGGGCGATCAGCAGCGAGGCGAACGTCATGATCAATTCGTAGTGAATGGCGATGGGGGCCTGGAACGCCAGCATGCTGATGAAATGGGTCGACCAGATTCCGCCTGCCAGGCAACCCGCGCCCAGCCAGCGCCAATGGCGGCGGGCTTCGGTACGCTGGACATGGCCCACACGTTCGGCCATGTCCAGCGTACCGAAGCCCGCCGCGCAGGCGACCAGGTACGCCAGTAGCACCAGAAAGGGGTTATGACTGCAATTGAGTAATAAATGCCCACTGTCTGGAAGGTCGGTAAAAAAGTGCTGCCCCAGCCATTCCATAGCGTATCCCGTCATAGAGCCATGTCACTGCCAGAGGCGATGACCGATGAGATCGAGTATAGAAGTCTCCGAAGATTTGCCATGAGTAATGGCGTTTTGATCTCAAATTATTTTGACATGCCTTCCATAGCGTTTGGTGCTAAGCGCTGATGGGCAGGTCGAGTTCGAAGTGTGGGGCTTCCAGCGGCGCCAGGCCGAATGCGGCACGGGCGGCGTCGCAATCGACATTTTGCTCGCCCTGGCTCCAGGACGAGTCGAACTCACGGCATACGCTGGAGCGTTGCTCATAAATAGAGCAGCTGGTGGCCTGTCCGACTTCACCTTCAAGGCTGCAGCACCGTGCAGGTTTCTGATCGGTGCCGATCATCGCCACGCGGCTGGGGTTGATCTGCACCACCAGGTCATCGGGCACCGTGCCCCCGGACGAGGCGCACTCACCCCAGAAGAAAGACACGCGAAAGTGTGAACAGCAGGCACCGCAATTCAGACACGGACTGGCTTCGGACATGGGCGTCATCAATAAGAAAAGTAGGAGGAGGGTGCTACGAAAGGCTCGCCATTCTATCCGTGCCATCGCCATTGGGAAGAGGGGCACGCACTTATATTTTCGTGGGCAAAATCCGCTGTTGCCTGGGTGAAATCATGCCCTATCAGCTTTACGAATCATTACAGACAATCACTGCCAGCCTGACTATGTTGCAGTGACCTGAGCAGGATGCATCGGGCATCGCAGCTCTCATAACAATAAAAGAGACGGACCCATGCAGAACTCGACCCAAGCGGCGAATGCCTGGCGCATTCTGTTCCTGCTGTTCCTCGCTAACCTGTTCAACTTTTTTGACCGCACCATTCCCGCGATCATCATTGAGCCCATCCGCATGGAATGGCACCTGAGCGACTTCCAGCTCGGTATCATCGGCACCGCTTTTACCATCGTCTACGCCATTGCCGGGCTGCCGCTCGGGCGCCTGGCTGACACCGGTTCACGCAGCAAGTTGATGGGTTGGGGCTTGTTCGCCTGGAGTGGGCTGACGGCGGTCAACGGCATGGTCGGCAGTTTCTGGACCTTCCTGCTGGTGCGCATGGGCATTGGCATCGGCGAAGCCAGCTATGCACCCGCGGCCAATTCGCTGATTGGCGACCTCTTTCCCGCCCACCGCCGTGCCCGAGCCATGGGGATTTTCATGCTTGGCCTGCCGTTGGGCCTGTTGCTGGCGTTCTTTACGATCGGTGCGATGGTCAAGGCGTTCGACAGCTGGCGCGCGCCCTTCTTTATCGCGGCGGTGCCGGGGCTGATCCTTGCGGTGTTTATGTTCTACATAAAAGAACCCAAGCGTGGTGCGGCGGAAACCGTGCAAGTCTCCCAAGAGCGCGTCGACCGCCCGATCCGTCGCGTGCTGGCTGTGCCGACCTTTCTGTGGCTGGTGCTGGCCGGGTTGTGCTTTAACTTTGCCACCTATGCGTGCAACTCGTTCCTGGTGCCGATGCTGCAGCGCTATTTCCTCATGCCCTTGCAGGACGCGGCCGTCGCGACGGGTGTCATCGTCGGCCTGACCGGTTTGGTGGGCTTGACGCTGGGGGGCTGGATTGCCGACAAGATTCATCAGCGGGTCGCCAATGGCCGACTGTTGTTCGCCGCCTTCAGCTTGATCATCTCCACGGTCACCACCGCCTGGGCATTGCATGCCGGGCGTGTCGAAATCGGGGTGTTTGTCGCGCTGTTCAGTGTGGGCTGGCTGTTTGCCTACAACTTCTATACCTGCGTGTATACCGCGATCCAGGACGTGGTCGAACCACGCTTGCGCGCAACGGCGATGGCGCTGTTCTTTGCCGGGCTGTATCTGCTCGGCGGTGGCATGGGGCCGGTGGTGGTCGGGGCGTTGTCCGATCACTTTGCCCATTCAGCGATGTATGCGGCTGGGGCGCAGCAGATGACAGAGGCTTATAAAGCGGTAGGCTTGCATGACGCCATGTACCTGATTCCAGTGGCGTTGTTCTTGACCATGCTGTTTCTGTTCCAGGCCTCGCGCAGTTTTGTGCGTGATGCCAAGCGGATGAAGGAAGGGTTGAGTGCGGTTGAGGTGCCGGCAGCGGCGGCAACGGCGTGAGACCGAGTGATCGTTCCCATGCTCTGCGTGGGAACGCCGCTCTGGACGCTCTGCGTCCGCTTAAAAGTCGTGACGCAGAGCGTCACATGATGCATTCCCACGCCGAGCGGGGGAACGATCTCTAGGCCGGATAGCCGACGCTGTTCTAACTGACGTGCCGCGATCTAAATGTGGGAGCTGGCTTGCCTGCGATGACGGCCTGATAGCCGACACCCATCTACCTGGTACACCACGATTAACCTGTGGGGGGGCTTGCTCGCGAAGGCGGCCTAACATTCAACACAGTTGGACCGGGTACATATCCGTTATTTAGGTAACGGCCACCTAGGGTTCCGCCCTGACGGCGGCTCACTTTGCAAAAGCGGCAAAGTAAGCAAAACGCTCTTGCCCCACCACTCGGCACCTCGCCTAGGCTCGGTGTGCCCGAACGCAGTCTTGAATCCGTGGGCCGCCGCCACGCGCCATCCATGGCGCGGGGCGGCTAACCCGGCGTCCTGCCGGGTTACCCACGAATTCAAGCCTGCGTTCGGCCAGCGTGGTTTAACGGGGCGCCTGAGATCAAGATCACAAGCAGATCAAGATCAAGAGCGGCTCGCTTCGCATCGTGGTTACTGTCGATCGCTTCAGAGTTGTGGAGATATCTATGCCGCGATGAGGCCGGCAAGGCTAATAAAAAGGCCCGCATTGCGCGGGCCTTTTACGTTCAGCGGATTATCAACCCGCCACCAACACCCGAATCGCTTCCAGTCGCAGTGCCGCTTTATCAAGCATGGCCAGGCCTTGCTCGCGCTGGTTGCGCAAGGCAACCAGCTCGCTGTCACGTACGGTCGGGTTGACCGCTTGCAGCGCGGTCAGGCGCGCCAGCTCTTCGTCGGTGTCTGCCGCCAGGCGACGCTTGGCTTCGGCTACACGCTCGGCGTGACGCGGGGCGATCTTCTCTTCACCGGCGTTGATGCGCGGTGTGAGTTGGTCGCGCTGCGCCTGTACGAATTTGTTCGCGCTGGCCCGTGGCACGCTTTCCAGCTGGTCATTCAAGGTTACGAACGACACGCGGCCCGACAGGTCATTACCGTTGGCATCCAGCAGGCAGCGCAAGGCGGCCGGTGGCAGGTAGCGACCCAGTTGCAGGGAGCGCGGGGCGACCACTTCGCTGACATACAGCAGTTCAAGCAATACGGTGCCTGGCTTGAGCGCCTTGTTCTTGATCAGTGCCACGGCGGTGTTGCCCATGGAACCGGACAGCACCAGGTCCATGCCGCCTTGCACCATCGGGTGCTCCCAGGTGATGAACTGCATGTCTTCGCGCGACAGCGCCTGGTTACGGTCGTAGGTGATGGTTACACCCTCGTCGTCGCCCAGGGGGAAGCTGGCGTCGAGCATTTTTTCGCTGGGCTTGAGGATCAGCGCGTTTTCCGAATGGTCTTCGCTGTCGATGCCGAATGCGTCGAACAGGGTTTCCATATAGATCGGCAGGGCGAACTGGTCGTCTTGTTCGAGGATGTCCTCGACCAGTGCATCGCCTTCGCCAGCGCCGCCTGAATTGAGTTCGAGCAAGCGGTCGCGACCGGTGTGCAGCTCCTGCTCCAGGCGCTCGCGCTCGGCACGGGCTTCGTCGATCAGGGCTTGCCACTCGCCGTCGTCGGCGGCTTCCAGCAAGGGCAGCAGGCGTGGGCCGAACTGATGCTGCAAGGCGTTGCCGGTCGGGCAGGTGTTGAGGAAGGCATTGAGCGCCTCGTGGTACCACTGGAACAGGCGCTCTTGCGGGCTGGTTTCCAGGTAGGGCACGTGCAGTTCGATCACGTGTTTCTGGCCGATCCGGTCCAGGCGCCCGATGCGCTGTTCCAGCAGGTCGGGGTGGGACGGCAGGTCGAACAGCACCAGGTGATGGGAGAACTGGAAGTTGCGGCCTTCACTGCCGATTTCCGAGCAGATCAGCACCTGGGCACCGAACTCTTCATCGGCAAAATAGGCAGCGGCGCGGTCACGCTCCAGAATATTCATGCCTTCGTGGAACACCGTGGCCGGGATGCCGGAGCGCACACGCAGGGCGTCTTCCAGGTCCATGGCGGTTTCGGCGTGGGCGCAGATCACCAGGACCTTGGTGCGCTTGAGCATTTTCAACTGGTCGATCAGCCACTCGACCCGAGGGTCGAAACGCCACCAGCGGTTCTCTTCCTCGATGTCCGGTTGCGCCTGGAAGCTGACTTCCGGGTACAGCTCGGCGTGTTCGCCCAGGGGCAGTTCGAGGTATTCGTCCGGGTTCGGTAGCGGGTAGGCGTGCAGCTTGCGCTCGGGGAAGCCTTGCACCGCAGCACGGGTGTTGCGAAACAGCACGCGGCCGGTGCCGTGGCGGTCCAGCAGTTCACGCACCAGGCGCGCGCTGGCCTCGGTGTCGCCATCGTTGACGGCGGTGAGCAGGGCTTCACCTTCGTCACCGAGGAAGCCTTGAATGGTCTTGTGCGCGGTCGGCGACATGCGGCCCTTGTCCAGCAGCTCCTGCACGGCTTCGGCCACCGGGCGATAGTTTTCGCTCTCGGCGCGGAAGGCTTGCAGATCGTGGAAGCGGTTCGGGTCCAGCAGGCGCAGGCGCGCAAAATGGCTGTCCTGGCCCAGTTGTTCTGGAGTGGCGGTCAGCAGCAGCACGCCAGGAATCACTTCGGCCAGTTGTTCGACCAGCGAGTATTCGGCGCTGGCCTTGTCTTCGTGCCACACCAGGTGGTGGGCTTCGTCGACTACCAGCAAGTCCCAGCCGGCGGCGAACAGCGCGTCCTGGGCCTTCTCGTCGTCCACCAGCCATTCGAGCGCAACGAGTGCAAGCTGGGTGTCTTCGAACGGGTTGGTGGCATCGCTTTCGATAAAGCGCTCTTCATCGAACAGCGCAACCTGCAGGTTGAAGCGGCGGCGCATTTCCACCAGCCATTGGTGCTGCAGGTTTTCCGGGACCAGGATCAGTACGCGGTTGGCACGGCCCGAGAGCAGTTGGCGATGGATCACCAGGCCTGCTTCGATGGTCTTGCCCAAACCCACTTCGTCCGCCAGCAACACGCGTGGCGCGATACGGTCAGCGACTTCGCGGGCGATGTGCAGTTGGTGGGCAATCGGTTGGGCGCGTACGCCACCCAGGCCCCACAGCGAGGACTGCAACTGGCGGCTGGTGTGTTCCAGGGTGTGGTAGCGCAGCGAGAACCACGCCAGCGGGTCGATCTGCCCGGCGAACAGGCGATCACTGGCCAGGCGGAACTGGATGAAGTTGGACAGTTGGGTTTCTGGCAGGGTGACCTGCTCGTTCTGCCCATTGAGGCCGTGGTAGACCAGCAGGCCATCGACGTCGTCGACTTCCTGTACGGTCATTTTCCAGCCTTCGAAATGGGTGATGGTGTCACCCGGCGAAAACCTCACGCGAGTGAGGGGCGCATTCCGTAGCGCATACTGGCGAGTGTCGCCAGTGGCCGGATAGAGCACGGTCAACAAGCGGCCGTCCTGTGCCAGAACGGTGCCTAACCCCAGCTCTGCTTCGCTGTCACTAATCCAGCGTTGCCCCGGTTGATACTGCTGCGCCATGCTGCCTGACTCCCGCCGTGAAAAAGCCGACTATGTTAACGGAACACGGCCCGGCGCCCAAGAACTCTGACAAAAACTACGCTGTTTGTACGGGCAGGCGGAAATTGAATCGACGGGTGGCGGGCACTTGAGAGTGTCGACTGAGTCACAGCTTGGCACGCGGGTGCTCAAGTCGCCCTGCCACCCGCCGACAGCCTGTTGATCAGGAGAATAATTATCATGCTGCCACCCATGCTGCCCGTCAGTGTTGTGCCGGTCACGTCGCAACTCGACCCGGCACGCCAGAAACCGGATATTCCGCCGGTGGTGCCCATTCAACCGGGCTCCAACGAGAGCACGATCGACCTGAAAAAAGGCGATGCCGAGCAATCGACCTTTCTGCTGCGCGAAGAGCAGCGTCGCCAGCAGGAGCAGCAGAAACGCCGGCGCGAAGCCGACGACGACGCGGAGCAGCATTTGCCGATTCCCGGCGACTTGCTCAACGCTGACAACACCGTGCCCGTGGCGCCGCTGATCGAAGACGCGCCGCGCCAGGGCCTGTGGGTGGATATCGAGGTCTAACCGTTCAGTTCGCGCAGGGCCTTCACCAGCAGCTCAATATCGTCATCGGTGTTGAGCGGGCTGACGGAGATGCGCGCAATGCTGTTCAACCCACGTGCTTGCATATCCAGCGGGGTGTAGGCCACGCCATTGGCGCCGATGTTGATGCGCTTGCAGGCCAGGCGTTGCTTGAGTTCAAAGCTGTCCCAGCCGGCCAGGTTGAACGCGATCAAGCCTGAATGCGTTCTGCCTAAGTCATGCAAGGTAATTCCCGGTATCTGACGCAGTGCTTCGCGGATTCGCGCGCTGGTCTTCGAGACCCTTTGCCATACTTGCTCAATCCCCAGTTGATTGATCTCGTGCAACGCATTGCCCAGGCCGGCCAGCAGGGCGAAAGAGACTTCGCTGGTTTCAAAGCGCCGGGCGTCGTTGCGCAGGTCGAAGCCTTCTGCGGTCCAGGGCGCTGAAAACACGTCGCGTTGGGCCGGGTTCAGATGCGGCAGAAAATCCGGCCTGATATACAGCAGCGCGGTACCGCGAGGCCCGCGCAGGTGTTTGCGGCCGGCAGACTTGAGCACATCGCACTGCAACGCTTGTACATCCACCGGCACCTGGCCGACGGCTTGGCCCGCGTCGATGAAGTAGGGAATGGTATGCCGCCTGGCCACATCGCCGATGGCCTGGGCCGGGTTGATCAAGCCACCGTTGGCCGGGAGCCAGGTGAGGTCGATCAGCTTCACCTTTGCATCCAGCATCGCCTCCAACGCCACCGGGCAGGCCGCGCCGCTGGCATCGCACGGGATGACCTCCACCCGCGCCCCGGCTTGAACGGCCAGTTCCATGCTCGCCAGGTTACCGCCCCATTCGTGGCGCCCCACTAGAATACGATCGCCCGGCTGCCATGGCCCCAGCGCCTGGAAGGCCATGCTCCAGGCCGTCGAGCCACTGCTGGCGAAGGCAATCGATGAGGCGGGCGCATTGAGCAGTTGGCCGGCGGCTCGGCGGGCATTTTCCACTAAGACGGCACCCTGTTCTCCGGCCTCCATCGGGCCGTCGCGGGCTTCGCGTTGCAGCTGTTCGATGATGGCGTCGAGCGTCGCCTGGCTGGGCAAGGATGCCCCGGCGTGGTTGAAGTGCACGATGCCGGACTGGCAACCGGGCGTGGCTTCTCGCAAGTGCTGGACTTGCAGCGGGGTCATGGCTGCAGCTCGAAAATGGCGTCCACTTCCACGGCGACACCAGCCGGCAGACTGCAGACCCCTACGGCGGTGCGCACGTGCCGGCCCTTGTCGCCGAGGGCATTGACCAGCAGGTTCGAAGCGCCATTGGCGACCAGGCTTTGGCGCTGGAAGTCGGCGCTGCTGGCAATGAACACGCCCAGGCGCAGGATGCGCACCACCCGCGACAGGTCATCGCCCAACGCGTCGCTCAATTGCCCCAGCAGGCCCAGCGCCGCCAATTCCGCCGCTTGGGCGCCATCTTCATCGCTGAGAGAATCGCCCAGCCGGCCAAGGTAGGCAGGTTTGCCATCGGCCATGGGAATTTGTCCCGAGATGAACAGCTGGTGTTGGCTGATCACATGATTGACATAGTTGGCAGCGGGTTGGCTGGGCGTGGGCAGTGTCAGGCCGAGGGCGTGTACGCGCTGGCGGATGGAGTCGGTCATGGTGAAATCCTCTGGTGTCAGAAGGTTCCAGCATGTTGGCGGTGGCGAGGGGCGACAAACGGATAGATCTCAACCGACGTATCTAAAAAACTCACGCGTCGGCACACGCCTGCTTCAACCACTGGCTGAAGCATTCAGCCGCCTCACTGAGCGGACCCTGAGGTGCGATCAGCCAATAACCGATCTCGCTGTGATAGGGCGGCCAGTCAAAGGCCTCCACAAGGCTGCCGTCGTGGAGCCTGCGTTCAATCAGGCGATGGCGGCCCATGGCGATACCCTGGCCGGCCACGCTCGCTTCGACCACGATGTTGTAGTCATGCAGCATCACGCGGGGGTGGTGATCAAGGTTGACCTGGTAATGGGTCGACCAATCGGTCCACTCGAAAGGGCGGTGCGAGGTCGCCATCAACAACGGGCCTGTGGCGACCTGTCTGGCCTTGAACGCCGGGCTGCATACCGGTGACAGGGTTTCGGTCATCAGGCGTGTGGCGAGCACGTCGGGCCAGTCGCCCTTGCCGTAGCGGATGGCCAGATCAACTTCGGCCGTGGCGACGTTGGCCAGTTGAATAGCGGGCAGCAACTCCACCTGGATATGCGGGTAGCACCGTAGAAACTCGGCCAGGCGCGGCGCCAGCCATAACGTGGCAAAGGATGCCAGCAAGCCGATACGCAACACACTTGCGCTGGGCGCACCCCGTTGGTTGCGCGTCGCAGCGGCGATGGCGTCCAGGGCAGGGCGGATTTGCGCGTAGTAATCTTGCCCGGCCAACGTCAGGTCAATCGCACGGGTTCGCCGGATAAACAACGGTTTGCCCAGGTGGTGTTCGAGCTTATGTACCTGGTGGCTCAGCGCGCTTTGGGTCACCGACAACTCGTTGGCCGCCTTGATAAAACTCAAGTGCCGCGCCACGGCCTCGAAGGCGCGCAGGGCCAGCAGCGGTGGAAGGTCGTTGTGCAAGGCCACCTGGATGCGCCTCCTGGGCAGGGTAGAAAATGCCGATTTTGGTCGATGGCCTGCATTTTGTCGCCCGCTTAATTGCCGTCGGGCGGGGCAGGCCGCATTATTGAGGCATTCCCGCCACGACGTAAGCCAAGCCATGAGTGATGACGACAAGCTGATCGACCTGAACGCCGAACGTGCCAAGCGCGTGCACGACCTCAATGACAAACGCTTGAATGAAGTGCGCCAAGCCTTTGAACAAGCCATGCCCTTGGGCAAGACCAAGAAAAAGTCCAAGAGCAAGCCGAAAAAACGTTGAAACGCCCTGTATCCATTGATGCAGGTCAGTTATTCCCCTTCTTTACGCCCCGTTGTGGGCGACATTGATCCTGGTCAATTTCCCACTGCGCCTTCTCCATTAACTTAGCCCTATCGCAACAGGGCAAGTGCAGGAGGCCGGTCATGTTTTTCGATAATGTGGTTTTCGCCGGAGTGCTGACTGTTAGCCTCATGGTGCTGTTTTTTGTAGGGTTTGGATTTTTTATCTGGAAAGACGCGAACAAGCGTAAAAAACCTTAAGTCTTTCCGGGTTACATGAGCACGCAAGGCATTTTGGGCGACTTCGGTCGCCCTTTTTTTTGGCAAAACGCACCGCAGTTTTTGATCGTTCCCACGCTCCGCGTGGGAACGCATCCCGTGACGCTCCGCGTCACCCGTGCGCCAGTGGGACGCGGAGCGTCCGTGGCGGCATTCCCACGCAGAGCGTGGGAACGATCATAAAACGATCATAAAAAAAGGTGCGACCCTCGCGGATCGCACCTTTTTTATCGCCGGCTGGCTATCAGTTGCCCAAAGCCTTGGACGCCAACCAGAACAACCCGGCCGAGAGGCCTACGGTCGCTGGCAAGGTCAATACCCAGGCCATCAGGATGGTCTTGACGGTGCCACCTTGCAGGCCGCTTTTGTTGGCAACCATGGTGCCCGCCACGCCAGAAGACAGGACGTGGGTGGTGGACACTGGCAGGGCGAAGATATTGGCAAAGCCGATCATGGTGGCCGTGGTGATTTGCGCCGACATGCCCTGGGCATAGGTCATGCCTTGCTTGCCGATCTTCTCACCAATGGTCAGTACCACGCGCTTCCAGCCCACCATGGTGCCCAGGCCCAGGGCCAGTGCGACCGCGAGAATCACCCAGAACGGGGCGTACTCGGTGGTGGCGGTCAGGTCTTTGCGCAGCTTGTCGAGGTCTGACTTCTCACGGGAGTCCAGGCCTGGCAGCTTGCCGACCTTTTTCGCGGTGTCATCCAGGCAAAGCAGGTAGCGACGCACTTCGATGCGGTGGTCGGCCGTCAGCGAGTGGTAGTCCGAGACGCCCTTGAGGGTGCCCAGCAGCGCGTTGATCGTCGGTTCGGTCTGCTGCGGGTTGCAGCGGAACTTGCCCGGCAGGTCATCCTTCACGCTTTTGCCCAGGGCCAGGAATTCACCGAGGGTCTCGTGGTTGCGCTGGTAGAACTGGTTCAGGTGCAGGGTGGCGTCGCGGGTACGTTCGATCTGGTAAGTGGTGCTGCCCAGGTCCAATACGAACTGCGCCGGCACGATACCGATCAGTACCAGCATGATCAGGCCGATGCCTTTCTGGCCATCGTTGGAGCCGTGCACGAAGCTTACAGCCATGGCCGAAATCACCAGGACCAGGCGGTTCCAGAACGGCGGGTGCTTCTTGTCGTCGAGCTTGCGGCGCTGGTCCGGGGTCTTGTGCATCTTAGACAGCGGGCGCCACCACTTCAGGCCGATCAGCACCAGGGCGGCGACCAGGAAGCCCGCCATCGGCGAGAACACCAGGGAGGCGCCGATATCCACGGCCTTCTGCCAGTTCACACCGTCAGCCAGGGGGATGTCGTTGATCAATGCATTGGCCAGGCCGACACCGAGGATCGAGCCGATCAGGGTGTGGGAGCTGGAGGCGGGGATACCGAAGTACCAGGTGCCCAGGTTCCAGGTGATCGCCGCCGCCAACAACGAGAAGACCATTGCCAAGCCGTGGCCGGTGTTCACATTGATCAGTAACTCCACCGGCAGCAAGTGCACGATGGCGTAGGCGACACCGACACCGCCGAGCAATACGCCGAGGAAATTGAACACCCCGGAGAAGAACACGGCCAGGTGTGGCGGCATGGCTTTGGTATAGATGACTGTGGCCACCGCGTTAGCGGTGTCATGAAAGCCATTGATGAACTCGAAGGCGAGGACAAAGGCCAGGGCGAGCAACAGGCTCACGAGAACCCAAGCATCCAGTCCGCTGAATAAATCGATCATGAAGGTTTTCTGACCCGGTCGTAAGGGGGCGCGATTATGCCAGAAAACATCAGTAATCGATGCATTAGCTGCTCATCGGTAACAATCTTCCTGGAAAAAAAACCGGCAAGACACACGTATCCCAGGGTTTTCGGGGCTTTGGCAAGTCTTTGATTTATAAAGCGCGGGCCGCGGAAGGCGGGCTTTTGTCATGAAAATGCTATGCCTGAAACATTTGTATGAAATTTCGTGGGTGGCTGTAGGTTACTGACCAGCGGCCGCTGAACCAGTGGTTGACCGGCAGCGACTGCAAGGCGCTGAACTCGACCAAAGTGCTCAGGGCTCCTCGGTCTTGAGTTCCTGCTCGATTTTTTGGATTTCCTGGGCAAATGCCTGATCCAGCAGGCTGGCTCGTTTGCGCCATGGTTTGCGTTCCGGCTCAGGTTGCGCGGCGTAGGTGGTGACTTCCCCGCCGTAGACGTCCTTGTAACGTTGCTCCTGGCGCTCAAGTTCCGCGCGCAGTTCATCTTTCGTCACAGTATTACCTAATTGAGTTGAGTTATTGATTGCGCAGTGTCATGCCTGAAAGTCGTGCTCGGGGCGATTCCAAATAGAACAGTAGAACCGTTCAAGTTGGTATACGGGCCTGAGGGCCGTTCTTTTAAGCGAGTACTTGTGGCCGGCGTTGCCTGCAGCCTGCAATGCCTGGTGAGCTCCCCTCCCGATAGTGATACCGGGCTGACCTCTGCACAGGTTGCATTATAGCGGCGCATTTGAAGAACACTATCATCATGAAGTTAAAAAGCGTCAACGGCGTGCTTGGGTTTTGTTACATATCGCCGACGTATGTGTGAACAGCGTCATCTTCATATCTGTATTCATACTGATAGAAGGGTAAATGCCTACACTTTTCGGCGACATCAGCTAAATCTCGAACGTTATCTGCGGGATCTGCACCCATGCCGGCCAAATTGCGATAATCGCATGGTTGTCCGATAATCGCCCAATGTTACCGGCGTTGACTTGTGCAGGGCGGCCGGCACGGCTTGTAATAGCCGCCAACCCTCCCGTGGTGATAACAAGAGAAGGCCCGTTGAAATGAACGATCAATTGCGCAACTCCTTTGCATCAGTGGCGCCGCCGATCGTGGCTTCACCGGCCAAGCGCATCCAGGCATTCACCGGTGATCCGGATTTCATGACGTCCCTGGCCCGTGGCCTGGCCGTGGTGCAGGCGTTCCAGGAGCGCAAGCGTCACCTGACCATCGCCCAGATCAGCCACCGCACCGAAATTCCCCGCGCCGCCGTGCGCCGTTGCCTGCACACCTTGATCAAGCTCGGCTACGCCACCACGGATGGGCGCACCTACTCGCTGTTGCCCAAGGTGCTGACCCTCGGTCACGCCTATCTGTCGTCCACACCGCTGGCCGTTTCGGCACAGCCTTATCTGGACCGCATGAGCGAGCAGCTCCATGAAGCCTGCAACATGGCTACCCTGGAAGGCGATGACATCCTCTATATCGCCCGTTCCGCCACCACCCAGCGCCTGATCTCGGTTGACCTGTCGGTGGGCGGGCGCCTGCCTGCGTATTGCACGTCCATGGGTCGCATTCTGCTGGCCGCCCTCGACGATGCCTCGCTGCAGGATTATCTCGACCATGCCGACCTGCAAACCAAGACCAGCCGCACCCTGACAACACCGCAAGCGTTATTCGAATGCCTGCAACAGGTGCGTCAGCAGGGCTGGTGCATTGTCGACCAGGAACTGGAGCAGGGCCTGCGCTCCATCGCGGTGCCGGTGTATGACGCGTCCGGCCAGGTATTGGCCGCGCTGAATGTCAGCACCCACGCCGGTCGGGTCAGCCGCAGCGAGTTGGAGCAGCGCTTTTTGCCGAGCATGCTCAGCGCCAGCCGTGAGCTGAGTGCGCAGCTGTTTGCCTAAGCTGTTCGGTGACCGCACAGATCCCGGCGGGCTCGATTGACGGTGTTTCCCTTGGCTTATTAATGTGCGGCAGCGCTCTGAGGAGCTGCCCAATAAGAATGACGGCCCAGGTCGTCAGCCCGCCATCGGTGTGGAATAAAAATAATGAATCAGCCTTCTGTCGGTACCACCCTGGACGTACAGTCCTTTATCAACACCCAGCCACTTTCGCGCTATCAGTGGCGCGTGGTGATCCTGTGTTTCCTGATTGTCTTTCTCGACGGCCTCGATACAGCCGCCATGGGCTTTATCGCGCCGGCACTGTCCCAGGAATGGGGCATCGACCGCGCCAGCCTCGGCCCGGTGATGAGCGCCGCGTTGATCGGCATGGTGTTTGGCGCACTCGGTTCCGGCCCGCTGGCCGACCGCTTCGGCCGCAAAGTCGTGCTGGTCGGCGCGGTGTTGGTGTTTGGTGCGTTCAGCCTGGCGTCGGCCTACAGCACCAATGTCGACCAGTTGCTGGTGCTGCGCTTTCTCACCGGCCTGGGCCTGGGCGCCGGCATGCCGAATGCCACCACCTTGCTGTCTGAATACACCCCCGAGCGGCATAAATCCTTGTTGGTGACCAGCATGTTCTGTGGTTTCAACCTCGGCATGGCCGGTGGTGGGTTTATTTCGGCCAAGCTGATTCCCGCGTTCGGCTGGCACAGCCTGTTGCTGATAGGCGGCATCCTGCCGTTGATCCTGGCGGTGGTGCTGTTGGTGTGGCTGCCGGAGTCTGCCCGCTACCTGGTGGTACGCAATCGCGGCACCGACAAGGTACGCAAGACCCTTGCCCCCATCGAGCCAAACATCGTTGCCCAGGCCACTCACTTCAGCGTACCGGAGCAAAAAACCGTCAAGGCCCGCAATGTCTTCGCAGTGATTTTCTCGGGCACCTACAGCGCTGGCACGTTGCTGTTGTGGCTCACGTACTTCATGGGCCTGGTGATTGTTTACCTGCTGACCAGTTGGCTCCCGACTTTGATGCGTGACAGCGGCGCGAGCATGGAACAGGCCGCGTTTATCGGCGCGCTGTTCCAGTTTGGTGGGGTATTGAGCGCGGTGGGCGTGGGCTGGGCGATGGACCGGTTCAACCCGCACAAAGTGATCGGCACTTTTTATCTGCTGGCCGGGGTGTTTGCCTACGCGGTGGGGCAGAGCCTGGGCAACATCACGCTGTTGGCCACCCTGGTGCTGGTCGCCGGGATGTGCGTCAACGGTGCGCAATCGGCAATGCCATCCCTGGCAGCACGTTTCTACCCCACCCAAGGCCGTGCCACCGGGGTGTCATGGATGCTCGGCATCGGCCGCTTCGGCGCGATTCTGGGGGCGTGGATGGGCGCTACTTTGCTGGGCCTGGGCTGGAACTTCGAGCAGGTGCTTACGGCACTGGTGATTCCGGCGGCGTTGGCCACGGCAGCGGTGGTGATCAAGGGCATGGTCAGCCATGCCGATGCCACCTGAAACCAATCGCTACCCCTGTGGGAGCTGGCTTGCCTCCGATATCGGTGCTGAATCCACTCGCGCCATCGCAGGCAAGCCAGCTCCCACATTGACCCTGTTCCTTACAATGGTTAGTTAAGTAACAATCGGTTCGATAATCGAACGCTCAGTCGATTATCGGATTGTTCGGTCCATTTCCCCGGCTTAATCTTCAAGCACTTCGGCGCCACCTCAGCGCCTTTTTCGATCAACACCGGGAGCCCAACCCCATGGCTGAAATCCTCACCTTGCGTGATGCGGTCAAGCGCTTCGTGAACGACGGCGATACCGTCGCCCTCGAAGGCTTCACCCACCTGATCCCTACGGCCGCAGGCCATGAAATCATTCGTCAGGGCAAGAAAGACCTGACGTTGGTGCGCATGACGCCTGACCTGATCTACGACCAGTTGATCGGTGCCGGCTGTGCGCGCAAGTTGATTTTTTCCTGGGGCGGCAACCCGGGCGTGGGTTCCCTGCATCGGCTGCGCGACGCGGTAGAGAAACAATGGCCGCAAGCGCTGGAGATCGAAGAGCACAGCCACGCCGACCTGGCCAATGCCTACGTCGCCGGTGCCTCCGGCCTGCCGTTCGCGGTGTTGCGTGCCTACGCCGGTTCCGACTTGCCCAAGGTCAACCCGCTAATCAAGACCGTCACCTGCCCCTTCACCGGCGAAGTGCTGGCGGCGGTGCCGTCGGTGCGTCCGGACATTACCGTGATTCATGCGCAGAAAGCCGACCGCAAAGGCAACGTGCTGCTCTGGGGCATTCTCGGGGTGCAGAAGGAAGCGGCCCTGGCGGCCAAGCGCTGCATCGTCACCGTCGAGGAAATCGTCGACGACCTGAATGCGCCGATGAACAGCTGCGTGCTGCCGACCTGGGCGCTGACGGCGGTGTGTCACGTACCCGGTGGTGCCCATCCGTCCTACGCTCACGGCTACAACGAGCGGGATAACCGTTTCTACCAGGCGTGGGACCCGATTGCCCGCGACCGTGGCACCTTTACCGCCTGGATCGACGAATACATCCACGGTACTGCCGACTTCATTGAATTCCAGGCCAAGCTGGCCGCCGCGCAGGAGGCTAAGTAATGGCTTATTCCACCAATGAAATGATGACCGTCGCCGCCGCACGACGCCTCAAGAACGGCTCGGTGTGCTTCGTCGGCATCGGCCTGCCATCGAAGGCGGCCAACCTGGCGCGCCTGACGTCCTCGCCGGATGTGGTGCTGATCTACGAGTCGGGCCCGATTGGGGCCAAGCCCAGCGTGTTGCCGCTGTCCATCGGCGATGGCGAGCTGGCGGAGACCGCCGACACCGTGGTGCCCACCGGTGAGATCTTTCGCTACTGGCTGCAGGGCGGGCGCATTGATGTCGGTTTTCTCGGCGCGGCCCAGGTCGACCGTTTCGGCAATATCAACACCACCGTGGTCGGTGATTATCACCAGCCTAAAGTGCGTTTGCCGGGTGCCGGTGGCGCGCCGGAAATCGCAGGTTCGGCCAAAAGCGTGTTGATCATCCTTAAGCAATCGTCCCGTTCGTTCGTCGACAAACTGGACTTCATCACCTCCGTCGGTCACGGCGAAGGTGGCGACTCACGCAAGCGTCTGGGCCTGCCCGGCGCCGGCCCGGTGGGCATCATTACCGACCTGTGCATCATGGAGCCGGAGGAGGGCAGCCATGAGTTCGTGGTCACTGCGCTGCATCCGGGCGTGACCCGCGAGCAAGTGATCGCCGCCACCGGCTGGGCGATTCGCTTTGCCGACCAGGTGAGCACCACCGCTGAACCCACCGAGACCGAACTGACCGCCCTGCGTGACCTCGAAGCGCGCACCGCGGCTGCCCACGGCCAAGCACCGGGAGAAGCCTGATGCGCGAGGTTTTTATCTGTGATGCCATTCGCACACCTATCGGCCGTTTCGGCGGTGGCCTGTCCACGGTGCGTGCCGACGACCTGGCGGCGCTGCCGATCAAGGCGCTGATCGAGCGCAACCCGTCGGTGGACTGGAGCGCCGTAGACGAAGTCTTCCTCGGCTGCGCCAACCAGGCCGGTGAAGATAACCGCAACGTGGCACGCATGGCGTTGCTGCTGGCGGGGCTGCCGGAAAGTATTCCTGGAGTGACCCTCAACCGCCTGTGCGCCTCGGGCATGGATGCCATCGGCACCGCTTTTCGTGCGATTGCCAGTGGTGAAATGGAGCTGGCGATTGCCGGTGGCGTCGAGTCGATGTCCCGCGCTCCGTTTGTGATGGGCAAGGCCGACGCGGCGTTCTCGCGCAACATGAAGTTGGAAGACACCACCATTGGCTGGCGCTTTATCAACCCGCTGATGAAGGCCCAGTACGGCGTGGATGCCATGCCGCAGACGGCCGATAACGTGGCCGATGACTATCAGGTTTCCCGCGTCGACCAGGACGCTTTCGCCCTGCGCAGCCAGCAACGCACCGCCGCTGCCCAGGCCGCCGGGTTCTTTGCCGAGGAAATCGTTCCGGTGCGGGTCGCCCATAAAAAAGGCGAAACCCTGGTGGAACACGATGAACACCCACGGGACACCACGTTGGAAGCCCTGGCCAAGCTCAAGCCGGTCAACGGCGCGGACAAGACCGTCACTGCTGGCAATGCCTCGGGCGTCAACGATGGCGCCGCCGCGCTGATCCTCGCCAGCGCCGAGGCCGTCAAGCAACACGGCCTCACCGCCCGCGCCCGTGTGCTGGGCATGGCCAGTGCTGGTGTAGCCCCGCGCGTGATGGGCATCGGCCCGGTGCCGGCGGTGCGCAAACTGGTGGAGCGCCTTGGGTTGGCTGTCACCGACTTTGATGTGATCGAACTCAACGAAGCCTTCGCCAGCCAAGGCCTGGCGGTGCTGCGCGAGCTGGGTATTGCGGACGATGCGCCCCAGGTCAACCCCAACGGCGGCGCCATTGCCCTCGGCCATCCCTTGGGGATGAGTGGTGCGCGGTTGGTGATGACGGCCCTGCACCAATTGGAAAAAACCGGCGGCAGCAAAGGCCTGGCGACCATGTGCGTGGGCGTCGGCCAAGGCTTGGCCCTGGCGATTGAACGCGTCTGATCAATAAAAGAGGATTGCTCCATGAGTGACAAGCCCGGTTACCGGCGCCCGCAAGCGGGCACTCAACCTGATTACCTGCACCCGGCCTACCAGTCGACGAACCTGCGTTCGCCGTCCCAGCCTTTGGTGTTCCTGCCCCATTCCTTGTCGGAAATCACCGGCCCGACCATCGGCGCCGAACGTATCAATGAGAAGGACAACGACCTGACAGCCCAGCATGAGGGCGAGCCGCAAGGCGAGCGCATCATCATTCATGGCCGTGTGCTGGACGAAAACGGCCTGCCAGTGCCGGGCATCCTCGTGGAGATCTGGCAGGCCAATGCCGCCGGCCGCTACAACCACAAGCGCGACCTGCACGATGCACCCCTGGACCCGAACTTCACCGGCACCGGGCGCACCGTCACCGACGCCGATGGCTGGTACCAGTTCCAGACCATCAAGCCCGGCGCCTACCCGTGGGGCAACCACCACAACGCCTGGCGCCCGGCGCATATCCACTTTTCGCTGTTCGGCCCCAGCGTGCTGACGCGCCTGGTGACGCAAATGTATTTCCCGGGTGACCCGTTGCTGGAGTACGACCCGATCTACAACTGCGTGCCGGATACCAGCGCCAAGCAACGCTTGATCGCTAGCTTCGACCTGGAAAAAACCATTCCTTCCTATGCCCTCGGCTACCGCTGGGACATCGTCCTGCGCGGCCGCGACGCCACGCCGATGGAGAAATGAGATGACACTCAACGCGACCACGTCCCACACCGTCGGGCCGTATTACCACATTGGCCTGACCTGGCTGAACCGTGAAGACCTGACCGTCACCGCCACCCTCGGTGAGCGCGTGGCAATCAGCGGTCAAGTGGTGGACGGCAACGGTGATGTCGTCAACGACGCCATGCTGGAAGTCTGGCAGGCCAACGCCGTCGGCAAATATGCTCACCCCGAAGACGAGCAGGACAAAGCGCTCGACCCGAACTTCGAAGGCTTCGGCCGCGTGCCGGTGGATGCCGAAGGGCGTTTTCGTTTTACCACCATCAAGCCGGGCAGTGTGCCGGGGCTCAAGGGCACCACTCAGGCGCCGCATTTGGTGGTGCTGGTGTTTGCCCGTGGGTTGGTGAAGCACTTGCTGACGCGGATTTATTTTGACGGTGAGGCCTTGAACGGCGATGACCCGTTGCTGGCGTGTGTGCCGGCAGAACGTCGTGGCACCTTGATTGCCCAGGCGGATGCGGCAGGGGTATATCAGTGGAATGTGATTTTGCAGGGCACAGATAAGGAAACGGTGTTCTTCGACTATTGAGTTGGCTGTTGACGATCGTTCCCACGTTCTGCGTGGTAATGCATCCCGTGACGCTGCGCGTCACCCGCGAACGGCAGGACGCGGAGCGTCCCATGCGGCGTTCCCACGCAGAGCGTGGGAACGATCATCCAGGCTCCACCTATCCAAAAGTCTGCTTGCGGAACAGGGTTGTTGCAAAGTATGTCTAGGCTATAACCGTTCCCACTGAGTAAAAAAACATGACAACAAAAACCAGCCACTACACCGGAGAAGAACGCAGCAAACGGATCTTTGCGATTGTCGGTGCGTCCTCCGGCAACCTGGTCGAATGGTTCGACTTCTACGTCTATGCCTTCTGCGCGATTTATTTTGCCCCGGCGTTTTTCCCCTCGGATGACCCCACGGTGCAGTTGCTCAACACCGCCGGTGTGTTTGCCGCCGGGTTCCTGATGCGACCGATCGGTGGTTGGTTGTTTGGCCGGGTGGCCGACAAGCACGGGCGCAAGAACTCGATGATGATCTCGGTGCTGATGATGTGTGGCGGCTCCCTGGTCATCGCCTTCCTGCCCACTTATAACGACATCGGTGCCTGGGCCCCGGCGCTGCTGTTAGTGGCACGACTGTTCCAGGGCTTGTCGGTGGGCGGCGAATACGGCACCACGGCCACCTACATGAGTGAAGTCGCGCTCAAGGGCCAGCGTGGCTTCTTTGCTTCGTTCCAGTACGTGACCCTGATCGGCGGCCAGTTGCTGGCGGTGCTGGTGGTGGTGATCCTGCAACAGATCCTCACTGAAGAAGAATTGCGTGCCTGGGGCTGGCGCATCCCGTTTGTGATCGGCGCCATAGCCGCCGTGATCTCCCTGCTGCTGCGTCGCACCCTGAAAGAAACCACCAGCAAGGAAATGCGTGAAGACAAGGACGCCGGCAGTATCGTCGCGCTGTTTCGCGACCACGGCAAAGCCTTCATTACGGTGCTGGGCTACACCGCCGGCGGCTCGTTGATTTTCTATACCTTCACCACCTACATGCAGAAGTACCTGGTGAACACCGTCGGCATGCACGCCAAGACCTCGAGCTACATCATGACCGGCGCGCTGTTCCTGTACATGTGCATGCAGCCGCTGTTCGGCATGTTGGCCGACAAGATCGGCCGGCGTAATTCGATGCTCTGGTTTGCCGGCCTTGGCACGTTGTTCACAGTGCCGATCCTGCTGACTTTGAAAACCGTGACCAGCCCGTTTTTGGCATTTGTGCTGATCACCCTGGCCTTGGCGATTGTCAGCTTCTACACCTCCATCAGCGGCCTGGTCAAAGCGGAGATGTTTCCGCCGCAGGTGCGTGCCTTGGGCGTGGGCCTGGCCTATGCGGTGGCTAACGCGGTGTTTGGCGGTTCGGCAGAAGTGGTCGCGCTGAGCCTCAAATCCATCGGCATGGAAAACACCTTTTATTGGTACGTCACCGCGATGATGGCGGTGGCCTTCCTGTTCAGCTTGCGCCTGCCGAAACAGGCGGCGTACCTGCATCACGATCTGTAAGGGATGAGTTATGACGTTGCGCACGAGCAATCAACTGTTCGACGCTTATTTCACTGCTGACAGCATGGCCGAGGTGTTCTGTGACCAGGGGCGCTTGCAGGGCATGCTGGATTTCGAAGCCGCGCTGGCTCGGGCGCAGGCCCAGGTAGGGTTGATCCCCCAGGCCGCCGTCGCACCGATTGCCCAGGCGTGCCTGGCGTCGCTGTATGACGTGGATGCCCTTGGCAGCGCGATTGCCACGGCGGGCAACTCTGCGATTCCACTGGTGAAGGCGTTGGGCAAGTTGATCGCCAGTGAGGACGCCGACGCCGAGCGTTATGTACACCTGGGCGCAACCAGTCAGGATGTGATGGACACCGGCCTGGTGCTGCAACTGCGCCGTGGGGTGGAGTTGATCGAGGCCGACCTGGCTCGCCTGGGGGAGGTGTTGGCCGCCCAGGCTCAGCGTTACGCCACCGTGCCGTTGGCCGGGCGTACCTGGTTGCAGCACGCGACGCCGGTCACCCTGGGGATGAAAATCGCCGGTTGGCTGGGCGCGGTGACGCGCAGTCGCCAGCGCCTGGCCGAATTGAAACCGCGCCTGTTGGTGCTGCAATTTGGCGGCGCGTCGGGCACTTTGGCGGCCCTCGGCGAACACGCCATGCCTGTGGCCGAGGCCTTGGCCGCCGAGTTGCAACTGGGCTTGCCGGAGCAACCCTGGCACACCCAGCGTGACCGCCTGGTGGAGTTTGCCAGCCTGCTCGGTCTGATCGCCGGTAGCCTCGGCAAGTTGGGCCGCGATATCAGCCTGTTGATGCAGACCGAAGCGGCGGAGGTGTTCGAGCCTTCGGCGCCGGGCAAGGGCGGTTCGTCCACCATGCCGCACAAGCGTAACCCGGTGGGCGCCGCGGTGCTGATCAGCGCAGCCACCCGCGTACCCGGCCTGGTGGCGACAATGTTCAGCGCCATGCCCCAGGAGCACGAACGCAGCCTGGGCTTGTGGCATGCCGAATGGGAAACCTTGCCGGAAATTTGCCGCCTGGTATCCGGTGCCTTGCATCAGGCAATTCTGGTCAGTGAAGGGCTGGAGGTGAATGCCGAACGCATGGCACAGAACCTCGACCTGACCCAAGGCCTGGTACTGGCCGAAGCGGTGAGTATCGTGCTCGCCCAACGCTTGGGCCGTGACACCGCGCACCATCTGCTGGAACAGTGCTGCAAACGTGCGGTCGCCGAGCAGCGCCATTTGCGCGCGGTACTGGCGGATGAGCCGCACGTCACCGCCGAGCTGTCGGCGGCTGAACTGGATCGCCTGCTCGACCCTGCCCACTACCTAGGCCAGGCGTCTACCTGGGTCACGCGTGCGGTGACCGAACATTTTGCTTTGACTGCCTGAGGAGAACGCTGTGGCTTTTGTACAACTCGCCGAGGGCGAACTGCATTACCAACTCGAGGGGCCCGCCGACGCACCGGTATTGGTGCTGTCCAATTCCTTGGGTACCGACCTGCATATGTGGGACATCCAGATACCGGCTTTTACCGAGCATTTTCGTGTGCTGCGATTCGACACCCGTGGCCACGGCCAATCCCTGGTGACCGCGGGGCCTTACAGCATCGAGCAACTGGGCCGAGACGTGATCGCGCTGCTGGATGCGCTGGATATCCAGAAGGCGCATTTTTGCGGATTGTCCATGGGCGGCTTGATCGGCCAATGGCTGGGCATTCATGCCGGCGAGCGCCTGCAACGCCTGGTGGTGTGTAATACCGCGGCCAAGATCGGCACGCCCGAGGTGTGGAACCCGCGTATCGAAATGGTCCTGCGTGATGGCGCCGCCGCGATGGTGGCGCTGCGCGATGCGTCGATTGCGCGCTGGTTCACCGCAGATTTCGCCGCTGCCAACCCGCATCAGGCCAAGCAGATCACCGACATGCTCGCGGCCACGTCACCCGAGGGGTATGCCGCCAACTGCGGCGCCGTGCGCGATGCGGATTTTCGTGAGCAATTGTCCTCGATCAAGGTGCCGACCCTGGTGATTGCCGGCACCGAAGACGCGGTGACGCCGCCAGCCGGCGGCCACTTTATCCAGAGCCATGTGCAGGGTGCCGAGTATGCCGAGTTCTATGCGGCGCACCTGTCCAACGTTCAGGCCGGTGCTGCGTTCAGCGACCGGGTGATCGAATTTCTGCTGGCCCGCTGAGGAGCTATTTGTGGACGAGAAACAACGTTATGCCGAAGGCCTGCAGGTGCGCCGCGAAGTACTGGGCGATGCCCATGTCGACCGCAGCCTCAATGCCCTGACCGAGTTCAACAGCGAGTTCCAGGAAATGATCACCCGCCATGCCTGGGGTGACATCTGGACCCGCCCCGGCCTGCCTCGGCATACCCGCAGCCTGATCACCATCGCGATGCTGATCGGCATGAACCGCAGTGAAGAACTGAAACTGCACCTGCGTGCCGCCGCCAGCAACGGCGTGACCCGCGCCGAGATCAAGGAAGTGCTGATGCAGAGTGCGATTTACTGTGGGATCCCGGCGGCGAATGCGACGTTTCACTTGGCTGAGTCAGTGTGGGATGAGTTGGGAGTTGAGTCGCGGGGCGCGGTCTAGATGTATTCCGTACGTAGTGGGCGGCGCATTTCTTCCTTCAGTGCATTTTCAGTAAATGCAGGGGGGTTGCTTGTCGTGGGCTCGGTTGCACGATGATCGTCAAAATCGAACGATAATGCATCTGTAGGCAAGCCTACTGCTTGACGTTCGTCGTTGGGCTCGCCCTCAGGATTCTCGTCTATGACTGTTTGACCTTCGAGGAAGGTACCCGTGGCCCCATTGTAGGCGTGGGCCATTTCATGGAATAGGACGTTGACCGGAGCAGTTTCGTCATTAGGCACGAAGGAGGGGTTGTATTGTAATTGTGCGCCCGTCGCGAAGGCGCCACGTTGATTGTGAGCAATGTAGCCCTGGGCTGCTGGTTCAAGGGTCTCCAGGGATTTACCTGTAGCCAGGTGGTTGCGCACCGCTGCGTTATTAAAAATGTAAAAGCCGTTATCATCAGCCGTTTCAGTGATGCGCACCGGAGAGTCATTGCGCTGGGCCGAGTTATCGGCAGTGCTTAACATTTTTTTGCCTGGCAGGGACATTCTCAGCAGTTCCATGTCGTCCTCTACGTATTGTATGAACTCGGGAGAGCCTTCAACGACATAGCCACTTTTTCCTGCTTCGCGGTATTGCGTGTGAATGAGCGTGGAACCTGGCGTGCGGTGAATCTCGTCCGAAGGCTTGGCATAAATGACGGTGTCATCGCTATTGGACCTGACAATATTTTTGTCGCGCCCGGTATAAATCGTGGCAGGGCCCTGCGTGACTATCAGGTTTTCACCTTTGCCTCCATGCATGACTATCGGGTTTGGGGAGTCATTGCTGGTGCTAATCATAAAGTCGTGACCGTCACCACCGTCCATGTAGATATGGCGATCAGCAGAACCCTCTCCTGACTGCATGCGGTCATTACCGTTGTTTCCCTTGAGAATGCCACTGCCGGAGCCTGCGATGAGTAAATCGTCGCCATCATCACCAAATGCGATGCCGACGCCGCTGCCCAGTTTTAGCCAGTCGTTCCCTGCGCCTCCGTATAGACGCGTATTACCCGAGCCAGCACGGGCATAATCATTGCCCTCGCCCAGTTCAATGCGAATGTCGTTATTAACGTCTGGGTGGATCACAACGCAGTCATCGCCGCCTTTGGTTTTTATGCGCAGGGGCTGGATTTCAGTTCCGTCAGAGGAGCGAGCAAGACTCAGTTGATACGGTATGTTATTGATGGTGGCGACCAGACTGTCGTCCGGGCCTTTTTTGATAATGACCTTATCGGCACGGTCAGTTGTCTCGATTACACATTCATTACCAGCAGCCCCTATCGGCTCGCCGTTTTTGCTTAAGTAGGTTATCTCCTGATAGATCTTTACGTTCGCGTCATGACGCAACACATCAGTGTTGATGTATTTTTTTTGGGTTGTGTCTAGTGGGTCCTGATCAGGTGTGAGCCTGGAATGGCTGGAAAAGTACAGGAAATTCACTGTCCTGTCCGGTCCTACATACCCGGCAGATTTAGCGTTGATCTGGATGGGTGGTCGCGGTGAGGTTGTGCTGGAAGGTGCCTCCACGGGCGCCATGGGTTGTGGATTGACGGCGTATGCGCCAGAAAGCGAAGACGTATTCATGTGGGTCATCTCATTGTGTGTTGACCCTGAGTGGTGGTGCTGGAATTGAGGTTCCCGACAGCAGGTGGGCGGGGACGGCAGCAGATGTTATCCGTTGTTGCGACGAGGTTAATGAGAGTCTGCGTCCCACACCAGATTCCAAATCCCAGGCAAATGCACTGGGTCGTCCACATTTTTCACGGTTCGCGCAATCGCCGCGCGCTCAACCTGGGCCGTGTCGGTGTAGAACGGCTCGGCAGCGGTCTTCAAACCGTTGACCCGCGCGCTGTCCATCAGGATCTGCAAATACTCCTGCATATGCCGCGCGGTGTAGCGATTGATGTCATGGAAGGTCACCACCACCGGGATCACCCCCTCCACCGTTGGCAGCTCACCCAAGGCGATGCGTTCGCGCACCACCGACAGTTGCCGATACAGGTTGGCCCGCCGACGCGGGCTGGCGTTGAAGCCCCAGATCTTGCCGTCATTGGCACTCAGGTCCGTCAGCAGAACGTGCATGCCGTGGCGTTGGTAGGCGGCGAAGGTGCGCTTGTCGTAGTTCCAGAAGGGTGGGCGTACCAGCACGGGGGGCGCGCCCGTGATGGCGGCAATGTCTGCGGCCCCTTCGGTAAGGGTGTGTTCCAGGGTGGCGTCGTTCAGCCAGCGATGATTGGTGTGAAACGCCGTGGCGGTGTGAAAGGCCAGGACATGGCCGGCGGCGAATTCGCGTTCCATGGTCTTGCGCCCCCGGGCACTGCCGCCGGAGCGAGCGGCTTCGGTCTGCAGGAAGAACACCGCCTTGATTCCCGGCAGCACCGGGTTGTTGGCCAGGTCCGCCACTACCGAACGGCTCGGATTGTTGTAGCCCGAGGCGCTTGGGCCGTCATCGAAGGTCAGCAAAAAGCGGATCGGCGCCTGGGCCAGCAGGCGCTGTTCGGTCTGTGGCGTCAGGGCGATGGGGGCGCTGATGCAGCCCCCCAGGCTCAAGGCCAGGGCAAACAGTGCGATTGCTGTAGCGAAGGATTTCATGCCGTGCAGGGCCCGAGTAAAGGCCGCTGCTGGGGGGATCAGCAGCGGCAGGCGCGCACCATACAGTAAGTGCTATGCCGGTTTACAGCAGACTGATCGGATAGCTGACGATCAACCGGTTCTCATCGAACTCGTTGTTGCTGTAGTCCCTGCGCATGCTCGAATTGCGCCAGCGCACGTTGAGGTTTTTCAGCGTGCCGCTTTGCACCGTATAGCCTACTTCGGTCTCGCGGCCCCACTCCTTGCCGTCGGTGATGGTGCCGGTGTGTACGTTGCTGCCGCTGATATAGCGGTTCATCAGGGTCAGGCCCGGTACGCCGAGGGCGGCGAAGTTGTAGTCGTGGCGAACCTGCCAGGATTTCTCCCGCGCGTTGTCGTAGCTGGAGTTGTAGCTGTCGTTGGCCAGGGTACCGCCGCTGGTGCCGTTGACGCGCATCCAGGCACTGTCGCCGGTGAGTTTTTGCAAACCGACGTAGAAGGTGTTGCCGCCGTACCTGGCCGAGAACAAACCGGACCAGGTTTTGTTGTCCAGGTCGCCGGCGCGGGCGCTGCCGTCGTCCTTGCCGTAGAAGAAGCCCAGGTTGGCGCCCAGGGTCCAGTCGCCCACAGGCTGGCTGTGGATCAGATTGACGAACTGCTGGCTGTAGATGTCCTTGAGCTGGGCATTCCACACGCCGACTTGGGTGTGTTTGTCGTTGAACGCGTATTCGGCGCCCTGGAAATTGAAACGGTCGGAGGTGAAGGCGGTTTTGCCGAACATCGACATGTCGCTCATGCTGCCGTCGTCCCGCGGGCTGTTGGCGCGGAATTGGCCGCCATAGAGGGTCAGGCCGTCGATTTCCTTCGAGGTGATCTGCCCACCACGCAGGGTCTGTGGCAGGGAGCGGCCATCGTCGGAACGCAGGATCGGCAGCACCGGCATCCATTCGCCCACCTTCAGCTCGGTCTTGGAAAAGCGCGCCTTGAACGCCACGCCCAGCCGGCCAAATTCATCGGCTGGCCGACCGTCATGGTCCAGCGGCAGCAACTGCGTACCGCCCGTGCCACGGCCGCCATCGAGCTTGAGCGAGTACAGGCCCAGCACATCCACACCAAAACCGACCGTGCCTTGGGTGAACCCGGACTTGGCGTCGAGGATGAAACTTTGCGTCCACTCCTGCGCGCCACCCTGGGCCTTGGTCGGATTGGTGTAGTTGCGGTTGAAGAAGAAATTACGCAGGTTGAGGTTGGCGCTGGCGTCTTCGAGAAAGCCGTGCTCCTGGGCGAAAACGGGCAGTGCAGAACTGGCGACAGCAGCCGCCAGCAACAGCTGGCGCGGTTGGAAAGTGCTCATGGTGTGGACCTGTTGTTATTGGGTTTATGCAGGTGGCGGCCATGGTGCGCGGCGGTGCGGGGGCGATGAAAGTAGGGGAAGGTGGGTTGTGGGCGATGATCGAACGCAAGTTGTAAGGGCGACAATGCAGGCATAAAAAAACCGCTTCCGGTGAGGGAAGCGGTTTTCACACCCGCGCTATCAGAACAACTTCAACGGCGGTGCTTGTTCTTTCAACGGCTCGTTCTTCGCAGTCTGCTCGTTCCAGCCACCGCCGAGGGCCTTGTACAGGTTGACCTCGCTGGTGAGCTGCGCCAGGCGGTCGGTGATCAGCGATTGCTGGGCACTGAACAGTTGGCGCTGGGCGTCGAGGAAGGTCAGGTTGCTGTCGACACCAATGCGGTAGCGACGCTCGGCCAGGCGGTAGTAATCCTGGTTAGCCTCGACGAAGCCGCGCTGGGCATCCAGTTGCTGCTTGTAGGTCGCACGCGCGGCCAGGCCGTCGGAGACTTCCTGGAAGCCGGTCTGGATGGCCTTCTCGTAGTTGGCCACGTTGATCTCTTTCTGGATCTTCGAGTAGTCCAGGCTTGCGCGCAGGCTACCGGCGTTGAAGATCGGGATGTTGATCTGCGGGGCAAACGCCCAGGTCCCCGAACCGCCTTTGAACAGGCCACCCAGGGTAGGGCTGGCAGTACCGGCGCTGGCGGTCAGGCTGATGCTCGGGAAGAACGCCGCACGGGCCGCGCCGATGTTGGCGTTGGCGGCCTTGAGGTTGTACTCGGCTTGCACGATGTCTGGGCGACGTTGCAGCAGGTCCGAGGGCAACCCGGCAGGCACTTCGCTGAGCAGGTCATCGGACAGCGGCTTGCTGGCGATATTCGCCGGCAGGCCGGTGCCCAGCAGCAGGGTCAGGCTGTTTTCGTCCTGGGCCACCTGGCGGGTGTAACGCGCCAGTTGCACACGGGCGTTTTCCACCGAGGTGCGTGCCTGGCTGAGGTCGAGGGCCGAGGCCACGCCGACTTCATTGCTGCGCGAGGTGAGCTTGTAGCTTTGCTCGAACGCGGCCAGGGTGTCCTGGGTCAGCTTGAGCAGCTCCTTGTCGGCCTGCCAGGTCAGGTAGGCATTGGCCACGCTGGCCACCAGGCTGATTTGGGTGCTGCGGCGCGCTTCTTCAGTGGCGAAGTACTTTTGCAGCGCTTCTTCACTGAGGCTGCGCACGCGGCCGAACAGGTCCAGCTCATACGAACTGATGCCAAGGCCCGCCGAGTACTGGCTGGCGATGGTCGATTCGCCGGTCTGCGACAGCTTGGCCGGGGTGCGCGAACGGCTGCCGTTACCGGTGGCCGATACCGCCGGGAACAGGTCGGCACGCTGGATCTGGTATTGCGCTGCATAGGCGTCGATGTTCAGCGCCGCGACACGTAGGTCACGGTTGTTCACCAACGCGGTCTGGATCAATTGCTGCAGGGCAGGGTCATGGAAAAACTGCTTCCAGCCTTGCTCGGCAGCGGCCTGGCTCGGCGCCTGGGCCGACGAATACGCCGGCCCCTGCGGGAACTGCGCGGCCACCGGCGCTTCGGGACGCTGATAGTCAGGTATCAGCGAGCAGCCACTGAGCACGAATGCGGTGACGGCTAGGGAAAGTAGCGACTTGCTCATTGGCCAGCCTCTTTAGGAGTTTCAGTAGTGTCTTTCTTTTTGCGTTCGCCAGCGGCGGACACGGTTGCGTAGAACAGTGGCACCCAGAAGATCGCCAGCACAGTGGCCGTGATCATACCGCCGATAACGCCGGTACCGATTGCGTGCTGGCTGCCTGAACCGGCGCCGGTGGAGATTGCCAGCGGCAATACGCCGAGCATGAACGCCAACGAGGTCATGATGATCGGGCGCAGACGCATGCGGGATGCTTCGATAGCCGCCTCGACGATGCCTTTGCCTTGCTCATGCAGTTCCTTGGCGAATTCCACGATGAGGATGGCGTTTTTCGCCGCCAGGCCCACCGTCACCAACAGGCCCACCTGGAAGAACACGTCGTTGGACAAGCCGCGCATGCTGGTGGCGATCAGTGCACCGATCACACCCAGAGGTACAACCAGAATCACCGCGATCGGGATCGACCAGCTTTCGTACAGTGCCGCCAGGCACAAGAACACGACCAGCAGCGACAGTGCGTACAGTGCTGGCGCCTGGGAACCGGAAAGGCGTTCTTCGTACGACAGGCCTGTCCAGGCGTAACCGACACCGGCCGGCAGTTCTTTGGCGATGCGTTCGACTTCGGCCATCGCATCACCGGTACTGTAGCCCGGTGCCGGGGTACCGAGGATTTCCATCGCCGCTACACCGTTGTATCGCGAAAGCTTGGGCGAACCGTAGATCCACTTGCCCGACGAGATGGCCGACAGCGGCACCATTTTCCCGTCGTTGCTGCGCACGTACCATTTGTCCAGGTCTTCGGGCGACATCCGGCTGGCGGCGTCGCCTTGTACATACACCTTCTTCACGCGACCACGGTCGATGAAGTCGTTGATGTAGCTACCACCCAAGGCAATGGCCAGGGTCTGCTGGATATCCGCCAGGCTGATGCCTTGGGCACTGGCTTTCTCGTCGTCAACGGTCAGCTCGTACTGCGGCTCGTCGTTCACGCCGTTAGGACGCACGCCGGCCAGCACCTTGCTTTGTGCCGCCGCACCCAGGAACTGGTTACGTGCAGCCATCAGCTTGTCGTGGCCGACGCCACCCTGGTCTTGCAGGAACACGTCGAAACCCGTGGCGTTACCCAACTCCAGCACCGAAGGCGGCACGATGGCGAAAACCATGGCGTCCTTGAAGGCCCCGAAGAAGTAACCCTGGGCACGCTTGGCCACTTCGAACACCGACTGGCTCGAATCACGCTCATCCCACGGCTTGAGCATCACGAACGCAAGCCCGGAGCTCTGGCCACGACCGGCGAAGTTGAAGCCGTTCACGGTAAACACCGACTTCACCGCCTTGCCTTCGCCTGGCTCGCCTTCCTTGTCGTTCAGCAGGAAGGCGCGCATGTCGTCGACGACTTTCTGCGTGCGCTCAGCCGAAGCACCGACCGGTGTCTGCACCTGGGCGAAGATCACACCCTGGTCTTCCTCAGGCAGGAACGCGCTTGGAATACGGGTGAACATCCAGATCATGCCGGCCAGGATCAGCGCATACACCAGGAATGCCGGGATCTTGTGCTTGATCATGCCGCCCACGCCGCGCTCGTACTTGAGTACGCCACGGTCGAAGGTGCGGTTGAACCAGCCGAAGAAGCCGCGCTTGGGCTGGCCGTGTTTTTCCGGATCAATCGGCTTGAGCATGGTGGCGCACAAAGCCGGGGTGAAGATCAGGGCAACCAGCACCGACAACGCCATCGCCGAAACGATGGTGATGGAGAACTGCCGGTAGATCACACCGGTGGAACCACCGAAGAACGCCATCGGCAGCAGTACCGCCGACAGTACCAGGGCAATACCCACCAGGGCACCCTGGATCTGGCCCATGGACTTGATCGTTGCTTCCTTGGGCGACAGGTGCTCCTCGGCCATTACCCGTTCGACGTTTTCCACCACGACGATGGCATCGTCCACCAGCAAGCCGATGGCCAGGATCATGCCGAACATGGTCAAGGTGTTGATGGTGAAGCCGCACGCCGCCAGGATCCCGAAGGTACCCAGCAATACCACCGGTACGGTCATGGTGGTGATGATGGTGGCACGGAAGTTCTGCAGGAACAGGAACATCACCAGGAACACCAGCACGATCGCTTCGACCAGAGTGTGAACCACACCGGAGATCGATTCGGTCACGACCGGGGTGGTGTCATAGGGCACCACCGCCTTCATGCCAGGCGGGAAGAACGGCTCCAGGGACTTCACTGTTTCGCGGATGGCCTTGCCGGTGTCCAGTGCGTTGGCACCGGCCGCCAGCTTGATCGCCATACCCGAGGCCGGCTTGCCGTTGAACTGTGCACTGATGCTGTAGTTCTGGCCGCCCAGTTCGATGCGCGCGACGTCACCCAGGCGAACCTGGGAGCCGTCGGTGTTCACCTTCATCAGAATCTTGGCGAATTCCTCGGTGCTTTGCAGGCGCGTCTTGCCGATGATCGTGGCGTTCAGCTGGGTGCCTGGCAGGGCTGGCAGGCCGCCCAGTTGGCCGGTGGCCACCTGCACGTTCTGGGCCTTGATGGCATTGCTGACGTCCACTGGCGTGAGCTGATAATTGTTCAGTTTGGCCGGGTCGAGCCAGATACGCATGGCGTACTGCGAACCGAACACCTGGAAGTCACCCACCCCCGCGGTACGGGAGATCGGGTCCTGGATGTTGGACACGATGTAGTTGGAGAGGTCGTCCTTGGTCATGCTGCCGTCTTCCGACACCAGACCGATCACCATCAGGAAGTTCTTCACCGACTTGGTCACGCGGATACCCTGTTGCTGCACTTCTTGCGGCAGCAGTGGGGTGGCCAGGTTCAGCTTGTTCTGTACCTGAACCTGAGCGATATCCGGGTTGGTACCCTGGTTGAACGTCACGGTGATGGTCATGCTGCCGTCGGAGTTACTGTCCGAGGAGACATAACGCAGGTTGTCGATACCGTTGAGCTGTTGCTCGATGACCTGCACCACGGTGTCCTGCACGGTTTGTGCGGACGCGCCTGGGTAGGTCACCTGGATATCAATGGCCGTTGGTGCAATGGCCGGGTATTGGTTGATGGGCAACTTCAGGATCGAGAGTGCCCCGACCAGCATGATCACCAGGGCAATTACCCAGGCGAAAATGGGACGGTCGATAAAAAATTTCGACATGGATTACTCCCCTTGACCAGCAGCGGCAGCAGGCGCTGCGGCAGTACCGGCGGGTTTAGCGTTGGAGGCTTCCGTGACCTTCACCTCGGCGCCTGGCTTGACGTACTGCAAGCCTTCGGTGATGACGCGATCACCGGCATTGAGGCCTTTTTCCACCAGCCAGTAGGCACCGGCGGTACGGTTGGCAACCAGTTCGCGTTGCTCGACCTTGTTGTCCTTGTTCACGATCAGCGCGGTCGGAATGCCGCGCAGGTCACGGGTCACGCCTTGTTGCGGAGCCAGGATGGCCTTGCTGTTCACACCGGCCAGCAACTGGGCGTGTACGAACATGCCCGGCAGCAGCACGTGGTCAGGGTTGGGGAACACGGCGCGCAGGGTCACGGAACCGGTGGTCTGGTCGACCGACACTTCGGAGAACTCCAGCTTGCCGTCCTGGGCGTAGGCCGTGCCGTCTTCCAGGGTCAGCTTGACCTTGGCAGCGTTTTCGCCGGCTTTTTCCAGTTGGCCGCTGGCCAGGTCGCGACGCAGCTTGAGCATTTCAGCCGAAGATTGCGTGACGTCGACGTAGATCGGGTCCAGTTGCTGGATCACCGCCATGGCGTCGGCCTGGCCATTGCTGACCAGTGCGCCTTCGGTGACCGAAGAACGGCCAATACGCCCGGAGATCGGCGCGTACACCTTGGTATAGCGCACGTTGATCTGGGCGGTTTGAACGTTTGCCTCGGCAGTCATGCGGTTGGCAACGGCGGTGTCGTATTCCTGACGGCTGACGGCTTGTTCATCGACCAATTGCTTGTAGCGATCGGTGATGGATTTGGTCTGGGTCAGGCTCGCTTGTGCGCTTTTGAGCGTGGCTTCATACACCGACGGGTCGATCTGGTAGAGCTGTTGCCCTTCCTTCACGTCGGCGCCTTCCTTGAACAGGCGCTTGAGAATGATGCCGTTGACCTGCGGCCGGACTTCCGCAATGCGAAAGGCCGTGGTGCGGCCTGGCAGCTCGGTGGTCAGGGTATAGGCTTGCGGTTGAATGGTGACCACGCCGACCTGAGGGGTTTGAGCGGGCGGTGCCGCTTCTTCCTTTTTACATCCGCTGAGCAGCGATGCCAGGGCGACGGCAGTGACCAGAGCGGTAACAGCTGGCTTAAGTTGCATGAAGATCCTCGGGTCAGGCGCGCAGAGTGCGCACAAGAAGTGTGGAAGGGTAAAAAACAAGCCGTGAGTGGATAAGTAGCTTGCTACGCAATATACTTACGTTCATGGTTGTTTGTAAACTCTTGACAGGCTTCGCGCAATGTTGACAAAGCACCGCCGCAAGCCTCGATTCTAGTACGTTCGGCGCCCATGACGGCGTCGTCCCACAATTATTCAGATGACGGTCAAGTACCGTCCACAGTGTCCCGATTGAGGTTTTACTGCCATGGTTCGTCGCACCAAAGAGGAAGCTCAGGAAACGCGCAGCCAGATTCTCCAAGCCGCCGAGCAAGCCTTTTATGAGCGTGGCGTAGCGCGTACCACCCTGGCGGACATCGCCGCGTTGGCGGGCGTGACGCGTGGGGCAATCTATTGGCATTTCAGCAATAAGTCCGATTTGCTCCAGGCCTTGCTCGATACGCTGCACGAACCCTTGGACGAATTGGCCCGGGCGAGTGAAAGCGAGGATGAAGTCGACCCGCTGGGCTGTATGCGCAAGCTGCTGATTCATCTCTACCATGAAGTGGCCCTGGACCCGAAAACCCGGCGCATCAACGAGATTCTGTTTCATAAGTGCGAGTTCACCGATGAAATGTGTGACATGCGCCGCCAACGCCAGACCCACAGCCTGGAATGCAACCTGCGTATCAGCCTGACGTTGCGTAACGCGGTTCATCGCGGGCAACTGCCTGAAAATCTCGACACCACCCGTGGGGCTGTCTGCATACATGCCTTCATCCACGGTTTGATCGGCCAGTGGCTGCTGGTCCCCGATAGCTTTGAACTGCACCAGGACGCCGAGCGCTGGGCTGATATAGGGCTGGACATGCTGCGCCTGAGCCCCAGCCTGCGCAATTGAAACAAAATGCGTAATTGCAACCCGTTGTGTCAACAGTAAAGCCTAAGGACGGTCAATCGTCCTTCTGGCTGATTTGTGGGGTGACTTTATATACGGCCTGGCGGGCGGTTGATAGGTAGCCGGCTAAGTATTTTGTAGCGATATTGTTGCCGTTCTGTGAAGCGATGTTTCCAGGGGGGGCTACAGACAGGCACAAATGTGGGAGGGGACTTGCTCCTGACACTGTAGGAGCGAGCTTGCTCGCGAAAACGTCAACGATAACGCGTGCTTGCTGAATGAGCGCGGCGCCTGTCAGTTTTTCGCGAGCAAGCTCGCTCCTACAGTATTTGCGGATGACGTTAGATCGGCAGCGTCGGGTAGTCGATGTAACCCACCGGGCCTTTGCCATAGAAGGTCTCAGGGTGAGGCTCGTTCAACGGCGCATCGGCCTTCAGTCGCGCCGGCAGGTCCGGGTTGGCGATGAAAGGAATACCAAAGGCCACTGCATCCGCCTTGCCCGCCGCCAGCCAGGCATTGGCGCTGTCTTTGGTGAAGCGTTCGTTGGCGATGTATACGCCGCCGAAGGCTTTTTTCAGCTGTGGGCCGAGGCTATCCGCACCTTCTTTTTCGCGGGAGCAGATGAAGGCGATGCCGCGCTTGCCCAGTTCGCTGGCGACGTAGGTGAAGGTCTCGGCGAGGTTGTCGTCGCCCATGTCATGCGCGTCAGCACGCGGTGCCAGGTGCACGCCCACGCGGCCGGCACCCCAGACTTCGATGGCGGCGTCGGTGACTTCCAGCAACAGGCGCGCACGGTTTTCCAGGGAACCACCGTACTGGTCGGTGCGCTGGTTGGTGCTGCTCTGCAGGAACTGGTCAAGCAGGTAGCCGTTGGCGCCGTGGATTTCCACGCCGTCGAAACCGGCGGCCTTGGCGTTCTCGGCGCCGGTGCGGTAAGCGTCGACGATGTCGGCGATTTCAGCGGTTTCCAGGGCGCGCGGGGTTGGGTAGTCGGCCAATGGGCGAACCAGGCTGACGTGGCCTTTAGCCTGGACCGCGCTCGGAGCCACCGGGGTTTCCCCGTTCAGATAGGACTCGTGGGAGATGCGACCAACGTGCCACAACTGCAGGAAGATCTTGCCGCCCGCGCCATGCACTGCCTTGGTGATATTGGCCCAGCCGCGCACTTGGTCGTTGGACCAGATGCCGGGGGTGTCCGGGTAGCCCACGCCCATGGGCGTCACGGAAGTGGCTTCGCTGAGGATCAGCCCCGCGGAGGCGCGTTGCACGTAGTACTCGGCCATCAGCGCGTTGGGCACGCGCCCGGCATCAGCACGGCAGCGGGTCAGCGGCGCCATGATGATGCGGTTCGACAGCTGCACGTCGCCCAAGGTGATCGGATCGAAAATAGTCGTCATGGAAAAAACACCTTCTCTTTCAAGTTGATCAGTTGGTCGCAGGGGCCAGGTCGGCATTGCCGCCCTGACGGAAAGTGATGAGGGTCACCAGCAGCGCGAAAATCGCCAGTGCTGCAGCGGCCAGGGGCACGCTGGTCAGGCCGAAACCGTGGGCAATCACGCTGCCGCCGACCCAGGCGCCGAGGGCGTTGCCAATGTTGAAGGCACCGATGTTCAGGGTGGATACCAGGTTCGGCGCGGCCTTGCCGAAGGTCACCACGTTGATTTGCAGCGCCGGCACGGCGGCGAACGAGGCAGTGGCCCACAGGAACAGGGTGATTTCAGTCGGTATCACCGCAATGCTGGTCCAGCTCAGCACCGTGGACACCACCGCCATGCTGATGAACACGCCGACCAGGGTGGCCGCCAGGCGTTTGTCCGCCAGCTTGCCGCCGATGATGTTGCCCACGGTGAGGCCCAGGCCGATCAGCAGCAGGGTCCAGGTCACGCCCTTGGGCGACACGCCGGTGACATCGCCGAGCAGCGGTGCGACGTAGGTAAAGAGGGTGAACATGGACGCGGCGAACAGCGCGGTCATGCTCAGCGACAACCAGATACCAGCACCCTTGAGGGCGGCCAGTTCGGCGCGCATGTCGAGTTTTTCTTCGTCACGCTTGGCGGGCAGGAAGCGAATAAGGCCGATCAAGGCAATCACGCCAATCACGGTCACGGCCCAGAAGGTCGAGCGCCAGCCGGCTTCCTGGCCCAGCGCCGTACCCAGGGGCACGCCCAGCACGTTCGCCAGGGTCAACCCGGTGAACATCAGCGCCACCGCCGACGCACGTTTGTTGGCCTGCACCAGGTTGGCCGCCACCACCGAGCCAATCCCGAAGAAGGCACCGTGGCACAACGCTGTGACCACACGGGCAAACATCAGCACGTTGTAGTCGCTTGCCAGGGCACAGAGCAGATTGCCGATAATGAAAATACCCATCAACGCTACCAGCGCCGCCTTGCGTGGCAGCCTGGCGGTGGCCAGTGCCATGAACGGTGCGCCGATGGCCACGCCCAGGGCGTAGCCGGTGACCAGCCAGCCGGCGCCGGGAATCGACACACCCAGGTCCGCCGCCACATCGGGCAGCAGGCCCATGATGACGAACTCGGTGGTGCCGATGGCGAAGGCGCTCAGGGCCAGTATGAGTAGCGAGAGTGGCATGGGCGTGTCCTTGATGATTACGGTGCGCTGAGTTCGGTAATGAGCGCAGTGAGAAAGGCTTGGATCACTTCCTCATTGCGCTTGAAAAAGTGCCACTGTCCAGCCTTCTGGCTGCTGATCAGACCCGCCCGTTGCAAGGTGGCCAGGTGCGCCGACACCGTCGACTGGGACAAGCCGCAGCGCTGGTCGATCTGCCCGGCGCAGATGCCGTATTCGTGGTTGTGCAATTGCTCAGGGAACTGCACTTTCGGGTCTTTGAGCCAGGTGAGGATGTCTCGTCGTACTGGGTGCGCCAGGGCTTTTATTATTTCGTCGAGGTCGATGGACATGGCAGGGTGCTCGGTGTCGTAAAGCGTTATATCGCGATGAGGCGAACTTTAAATCGTAATATTCCGATATACCAATATGATTTTGATCTGAGGCCAGGCCAAATCGGTATATCGGGTTATAACGATATGCGAGTGGCAGTGGTAGACTGCGTAGCATGAATTATCTCGCACATCTGCACCTGGGCGGCCAACTTCCTGCGCAATTGCTGGGCAGTCTCTATGGCGACTTCGTCAAAGGCCGCCTGCAGGGCCAGTTCAGCCCGCAAATCGAAGCGGCGATCCAGTTGCATCGCTCCATCGACCGGTTCACCGACAGCCACCCCTTGGTGGGGGAGGCGTTGTCGCGTTTCAGCCAGACCCGCAGGCGCTATGCCGGCATCGTGCTCGATGTGTTTTTTGACCATTGCCTGGCGCGTGATTGGGCGCTGTATGCCGACCAGCCCCTGGAGCGTTTCACGTCGCATGTGTATCAGGTGTTGGCGGCCGAACCCGCGTTGCCGGGGCGGCTGGCGCAGATTGCGCCGTATATGGCCGCGGATGATTGGTTGGGCTCGTACCGCGAGTTTGCGGTGATGGAGCAGGTGCTGCGCGGGATTTCGCGGCGGCTGACACAGCCTGAGGAACTGGGGTATGCGATGCAGGAGTTGCGGGTTTTGTATGAGCCGTTGAGTGAGGACTTTCGACTGTTCTACCCAGAGTTGCAGAAATTTGCGCAATCTCAACTGACTATTGAGATCTGAATGTGGGAGCTGGCCTGTCGGCGATAGCGGCCTACCGGTTGATGTTATGGCTGACCCACCGCCATCGCAGGCAAGCCAGCTCCCACATTTGGATTGAGTTCACATTGCTTCAGGCTGCGAATGCAGGCCGAGCGGCCACTTGCTCGGTTTCCGGCACCGGGCCGAACAATGCCTTCTGCACCGCCTGCTGCGCCTGATACGCCAACGCCGCACGTTCCTGCCCGGCGCAGGCAATCGGCTTGAGCACATGAATCTCCACATCGCCGCGGTCATTGGAAAACAAGCGCATCAGGTGCGAGAGCAAATCATCATCGCCAATAAAGGGTGCCAGCGGGTCGACTTGGCCGTCGCGCAGATACCGAATCGCTACCGGCTGCAGTGATACATCCGCATCGATCGCGCTGGCCAGCAAGCGCCCGTGGAACGTGCGCAGGCCGCGCCCATCGGTGGTGGTGCCTTCGGGGAACATCAGCAAGGGGTGCTGTTGCTCCAGATGACGGGTCATTTGCTTGCGGATCAGTTGGCTGTCACCTGATCCGCGACGAATAAACAGGCTGCCAGCCTTGGCCGCCAGCCAGCCGGCCACCGGCCAGGTGCGCACCTCGGCCTTGGACAAAAACGACATCGGCGCCACCATGCCCAGCAACGGAATATCCGTCCACGACACATGATTGCTCACCCACAGCATCGGCGTTTGCGGCAACTCGCCATGCACCGTCACGCGAAAGGGCAGGGCGTTGGTCAGTCGCGCCATAAAGAAGCGCGACCAACGCTGGCGCCGCACCATCGAGTTAGCCACGCCCAGGCGCTCGAACAGGCCAAACACACTGGCCATGCTCAACCCCAGCCCCACCACCAACAGCACGCGGGCGATGCGCCCGTAAATGCGCAGGCGGTTCATCACATGGCCGCCTTGAAGTGGCGCGCGTAACGCGGGCACAACTCGTCGCGCTTGAGCAGGATAAACACGTCTGCTACCTGGAAGTCTTCATCCCAGCACGGCTCGCCGCAGATCTTCGCGCCCAGGCGCATGTAGGCCTTGAGCAGCGGCGGCATTTCGGCGATGACGTTGGACGGCAAGTCCAGGGCCGGCAGTGGTTTTTTCGGTTCGGCGCGCAGGTGTTCGTTGCACAGGTAGCGCTCGCGCAAGCGCTGCATGATCGCGTGGGCCTGGATGCCGCCATCGTGCATCGGGATGCTCGCGCAGCCCATCAGGTAGCTGTAGCCGCCCTGGTTGAGCACTTCGGCCAACTCGCCCCACAACACCGCGATGGTGCCGCCATTGCGATAGGCCGGGTCGACGCAGGTGCGGCCAATCTCCAGGATCGGGCCCTGCAAGTGCAGCAGGCCATGCAGGCTGAATTCTTCTTCACTGTAGAACCGGCCCAGGGTGCTGGCGGCCTGGTGGTCGAGCAGACGGGTAGTCGCGACGAGTCGACCGCTGTTCAAATCCCGCACGCCGATATGGCTGCAGTGAACATCATAGTCATCCATGTCCAGACCCAATTCCGCGCCTTTCAGCTTGGCGTTGAACTCGCCGCTGAACACGTTGAACCGCAGGGCCTGGGCTTCCTGCAATGCCTGTGCGCCTACCAGGCGTTCGGCTTGCAGACGGCGTTCATTGCCTTTGTCGCTGATGCGGGCGATCTGAGTCATAGCGAGTCTCCGGGTGCCGGCCAGGTTGCGGCCAGTCGACTTTGTTGTCCAAAGTCAGGCTATGTAGCCTCGGTGTCAGCTCCATGAAGTTACGGTGACGGTTGGATGACAGCCCCCTTGTCGCAAATCTGTCACTGGCGTGAGCTAGGCTCGCGGGCTTGAATGCCCCCTTGAGTTTGCGTCCATGGTCCGAGGCCTGTTGTGCGTTGCCCTGCTGTTTGTCGCCGTGAATGCTCGCGCTGAAATCTGGCCTGAAAAGGAGTGGGCCGTGGGCACAACCCTCACCGGTCCCGCTGTCGATGCCCTGGACGCCTACGCTTTCCCACCTCGTGACGATGCCACCCGCAACGGTATTCGCACCGATGCGTTGCTGGTCATTCGGGATGGCGAAATCATCTATGAACGCTACGCCGCGCCCACCACTGCCAGCACACCGCACCTGACCTGGTCCGTCAGCAAAAGCCTGATGGCTACCGTGCTGGGCGTGGCCTACGGGCAAGGCCGCTTCAAACTCGGCGACCCTGTCGCACGTTTCTACCCACCGATGAAGCAGCACCCCAAAGTGAGCATGGCCGACCTGCTGCACTGGGCCTCCGGGTTGGACTGGCAGGAAGACTACGAGTACGCCCCGTTGAAATCCTCGGTGGTGGCGATGCTCTACACCCGTGGCCACACCGACATGGCGCAATTCGCGGCGGATACCGAGGCCGCCGCCGTTCCTGGCCAGGCTTTCCGTTATTCCAGTGGCGACAGCACTATCCTGTCCGCTGCGCTCAAGGGCATGCTCGGCCACAAGGCCTACATGACCTACCCGTGGGACGCGCTGTTCCAGCCCCTGGGCATTCGCGACGCAACCTGGGAAACCGACGCCGATGAAACGTTTGTCGCGTCGTCCTATGCCTACCTCACGGCCCGGGATCTGGCACGAGTAGGTTTACTGATGGCGCGGGATGGGCGCTGGGGCGTGCGGCAACTGCTGCCCAAGGACTGGGTCACCTTCAACCGCCGGCCCTTCGACCGCTACAAAGTCGGCCAGGATGAAGCTGTGCCGGGCGGCCATTGGTGGCTCAACACCGGCGCCCCCCAACCCTGGCCCGACGCACCGGCCACTACCTTCGCCGCGCTGGGGCACTGGGGCCAGGCGCTGTTTGTGCTGCCCGACGAACACCTGGTGATCGTGCGTTACGGCGATGATCGGGATGGCAGTTACCGGCATAACGAACTGCTCAAACGCGTGCTGGCGGCGGTGCGCTCATGATCCGTCGTCATCCGTTCATCAGCGTTTTACTGGTGTTGCTTTTCGCATTGTTCGGCTGGGTTTGGCACGAGCGCGTCAACCTGCAAGCCTTCCCCGACATCATCGCGGCGTACACCGCCAAGGAGTACTGCTCGTGCCGGTACGTGGCCAACAACCCGGCGCAGTATTGCCTGGGGTATGTGAAGCAGTACGTGCCCATCAGTGCGTTTATCGACACGCCTGAGCGCAGTGAAGTAACGGCGAGTGGTTTGGGGCGTACGCATACAGCGCGATGGATAGGCAACCGCCAAGGCTGCCGCCTGACTCCCTGACACACCCCATCACCTCCTGTGGGAGCGGGCTTGCTCGCGAATGCGGTGGGTCAGTCAACACATGTATTGGCTGGTATTGCGCATTCGCGAGCAAGCCCGCTCCCACAGGGGATATGCGCTGGCGGACGCAACGGCGCTGGTTTTTTGCTGATGTCGGACCTCGGCTGAGGCCCGTTTGAGCTACCTGAACTTCACAAGCATGGCGGCAACTACCCCCCATGTGAATGACGTGAACATCAGCGTCATATTGACGATCAGACGCCGTTTCAGACGAGCTGGAAATGTTTCGATATCAGCAGGATTTACATCACCTGTAAGAACATAAGCCCTCGGCCACACGACCATCCCCGCGATTTTTGATATTTCCAAGAGTGACCAAATCAAGCCCCGTTTTCCTAGGCTATCTCCCCATAGGTAGATATACCGACTGTTTTTCAAAGCCTCCTTTAATGCGTCCAGATGACGGTGGCTCAGGTGCAAACTATGAGCAATCCCGGCAACTGCGAGCAGACCTGGGGCCCCCAAAACAAAGATTGCAGCCCAGGGAGGCCAAGTGTCGATACCGGTCATGGTTGAGTCATTTCGTAAATTTTTTCTCCGATAGCTTCGCCAGTCATATTACCAACAGTCGTCCCCATCCATGCGCCTGTCCCTACTATAGCTGCGATGCATACAACGCCTCCGATACCTCCAGTGGCTACGCCAATCGCCAGGCAGATCGGACCACTGGCAGAACTAGCCATCGCGCCACCTGCAACGCCGAGGGCAGTAGAAAGCCCAAATTTTCCGCCTTCAGTAAACTTGACCTTCTCACAAGCTGGCCCAGATTCGCCGTTACATACCTGCTCAATAGCCATCAGCGAAGACACTCCGCCAATCCCAATCCCGATGTAACCGCCCGCCTTCATGTATTGGGTAGCACGACTCGTTGCTTCCACGTGAGCGGCATATCCCGGAATCTGCCCCGGCGCACCGGCCTTGTCCCAATGGTGCACCAAGCTACGACTGGAAATGCCGAGGGCTGTTTTCAACTTGGGGTGATCGCCCAGGGTGGTGTGGCCACGCAGCCGAGTGGAATTCAACAGATGAGCATCCAGCTGGCTCATAAGACGCTGGCGATCCGTGAAGAACTGCGACGACTTAAGGTGGCCGTGCTGACGATAAGTTTGTTGGTGTAGACGCTCGATGGCCTGGAGGGTGTTGCGCAAGTTATTCAGGTGCGTTTCCATCACCACCGCACTCACGCCGAGCCAGGTTGAGGTATGGCCTATGAAGCTGGCGATTTCGGCACCGTGTCGATACAGAAAGTCGGCCTCGTCCGGCGTAAGGGAATCCAGGGAGGCATCGACTTGTTGAGCGGCCTGCATCAACTGCGCTTCCTGATAAGTGCAGGAGGTGTTGTTCGGATCGCTGAGCACGACCATTGAGCCGGCTTTGAAGTGACCTGTATTGGGATTCAGCGTTTGAAACTTGCGCATTACAGCCGGGTCAAGAACTGGAAAAAGCGTGGCCTCCAAAGCCTCGCGCGTAGTGCTTTTGGGCACGATATAAAAACCTGGTTCCTGGCCCGATAGGCCGTTAAATGCAGACGGGACTGAATGGCTTGGCGGTTTGTAAGCGCTTTGAGAAGGCGCCGCCCAACTGGTAGTGGCTCGGACCGGTTCGGCTGCTCGTCTGGCGGAGTTCGTAGCGCCGCTATCTTTACCATATTGAGCTGAAAACACTGAAGGAATCAGCTCGGCTTTACAGGGACAGTCGCTGTAACTATCCAACGTACCGGCCATAAGCCGGCCATGACTGTTCATGTAAGAAATGCCACCGACGATCTTATATGTTTGCCCATCCTTGCCACAGGTAACTCGATCACCTTCGCAGGCATGAAGAAGGCCATGGATGTTGACTCTTTTATCTCCGTCCAGCACTTCCCCGCCGCAGGTGGTCTTGTCACCCAGGCCAATGAAATAACCTACGCTCATTGTTTTTCCCTTTATCCATTAAGTTTTTTGGCCGTACTTTCCTCCTCGTCTCGACAAGAAAACTAACGCGTGACGCATTTCAATCGAGGTAAACGAGCAAGGGAGAGTCAGTGGCAAGCCAGACTTTGGAGAGGGATTTACTTAGGGTAAAGTCAGACGATTCCGTGAGTTTCGTCGTATTAATCTGATGGGATTGCGGCGCCCGATGCCGTGCACCGGGCGCGTATTACTTATTGCACAGGTGGAGTGCCGGGCTGCATCGCCAGCAGCAGGTCGTCGATGATGGCTTTGCCCATTTCGCCCAAGTAATGCGAGGCGAACGCAAACCTCTCGGCCCTGCGGTCCATGGCAGCTTCAAGGGAGAGCATTTTGGCGTAGTAGAGCACGTGGGAGGCGTGTTCGAGGGCTTCCACAAGCGGAACCCCGGCGTTGACGCGGAACAGTTTCAGGTGGCTTTTGTTTTCTCCGCAGTCTGCGAAGGTGGCGGCGCCGATGGTTTCGGCTGAGGGTATTTCGTACGGCATAAGCTTGCTCCTTTGGTACAACCAAAATGAGCTTCTTTCTCGGGATTCCACGCCCGGTCGTTGATGAGCAGCGACGGTGGGGAGATTAACGCTATGTACGTGGCCTCGCAACCGGTGGCATTTCGCTGTTGATCCCGGCAGCGGTGGGTCAGTTGGAAATGTTTTGGCTGACAGTCCGTCATCGGGGGCAAGCCCCCTCCCACATTTTGATCTCCAGAGATTTTAAGAAAATGGTTGGCCTCAGGTTCCACAGGGTGGAACCACCTTTGATTGTCCTCACGCGCACATCGCGCTTAGCTGTCGATGTGTCGCCAACAAGAACGGGACCACCCGCCTGTGAGGAGAATCACCATGCGCCCGCACCAGCACATCCTGGATTGGCTCAGCGACGTTGCCAGCGACTTGCACGCTGTGCGTCACGATATCCACGCCCACCCCGAACTCGGCTTTGAAGAGAACCGCACCTCAGCGCTGGTCGCACAGTCACTCAAGGAGTGGGGTTACGAGGTGCACACCGGCATCGGCAGGACCGGTGTGGTCGGTGTGTTGCGCAATGGCAACAGCTCGCGCACGTTGGGGATTCGCGCCGACATGGACGCCTTGCCCATCATCGAAAACACCGGCGCGGCCTACACCAGCCAACATGCCGGCTGCATGCACGCCTGCGGCCATGACGGCCACACCACCATGTTGCTCGGTGCCGCGCGTTACTTGGCGGCGACGCGGCAATTCGACGGCACTTTGAACCTGATTTTCCAACCCGCCGAAGAAGGCCAGGGCGGTGCCGAGGCGATGTTGGCGGATGGTTTGCTGGAGCGCTTCCCGTGTGACGGCCTGTTCGGCATGCACAATATGCCGGGCTTGCCGGCGGGGCATTTGGGATTAAGAGTTGGCCCGATGATGGCGTCCCAGGACTTGCTCACTGTCACCCTTGAAGGCGTCGGCGGCCATGGTTCCATGCCGCACCTCACGGTCGATCCACTGGTGGCTGCAGCGAGTATGGTCATGGCCTTGCAGACGGTAGTAGCGCGCAATATCGATACCCAGGAAGCCGCCGTGGTTACGGTCGGTGCGCTGCAAGCCGGCCAGGCCGCCAACGTGATTCCCCAGCAAGCGCTGCTGCGCCTGAGCTTGCGCGCACTCAACCCCACGGTGCGCGAACAGATGCTGGAACGGGTCAACGCGATCATCCACACCCAGGCCGCCAGCTTCGGCTGCACCGTGCACGTCGAACACCGCCCGGCCTACCCGGTACTGGTCAACCACGCCGAAGAAACCGAATTCGCCCGCCAGGTCGGTGTGGCCTTGCTCGGTGCCGACGCTGTGGATGGGAACACCCGCACGCTGATGGGCAGCGAAGACTTCGCCTGGATGCTGCAACGCTGCCCCGGCAGTTACCTGTTTATCGGCAACGGCGTGTCGCGACCGATGGTGCACAACCCCGCCTATGACTTCAACGACGACATCCTGCTGACCGGCGCAGCCTACTGGGGCGCGCTGGCCGAGAGCTGGCTCAAGCCTGCCTGACGACCTCATCTTTTTCTGCCGCTGGACCCTTTCCCTATATCGGTTGAATGGAGTGTTCCTCATGCAGACTTCAAAGCCTGGCGTTTCCCGCACCCGCCAAGTGGTGGCGGCCGTGATCGGCAACGCGCTGGAATGGTATGACTTTATCGTCTACGGCTTTCTCGCCAGTATCATCGCCCGGCAGTTCTTCCCCTCGGAAGACGAATACGCGTCGCTGCTGATGGCCCTGGCCACCTTTGGCGTGGGCTTTTTCATGCGTCCGGTGGGCGGCATCCTGTTGGGTATCTATGCCGACCGCAAAGGCCGCAAAGCCGCGATGCAGTTGATTATCCGGCTAATGACCGTGTCCATTGCGCTGATCGCCTTCGCGCCGAGCTACGCCGCCATTGGCATGGGTGCGCCGTTGCTGATTGTGGTGGCGCGGATGCTTCAGGGGTTTGCCACCGGCGGTGAATATGCCAGCGCCACGGCATTTCTGGTGGAGAGCGCACCTGCCCATCGCAAGGGCTTGTATGGCTCCTGGCAATTGGTAGGGCAATGCCTGGCGGTGTTCGGCGGGGCGGCGATGGTGGCGTTGGTCACGCATTTCTTTTCGCCCGAAACCCTCGACCTGTGGGGCTGGCGCCTGCCGTTTGTGCTGGGCTTGTTGATCGGCCCGGTGGGGTTGTGGATTCGTCGGCACATGGAAGACCCGGAAGAGTTCATCCAGGCGCGTAAAAACGCCACCGGCCCGGCGCCGAGCCTCATGCAAGTGCTGCGTGACCATCGGCGCAGCATCCTGGTGTCCATGGGCCTGGCCTGCGGGGCGACGGTGTCGTTCTACGTGGTGCTGGTGAACATGCCGACCTTCGCCCACAAGAACCTCGGCCTGCCGCTGGACCAGGTGCTGATGGTGCAGATGTTTGCGGTGGCGCTGATGACCGTGGTGATCCCCTTGTCCGGCCTGCTCTCGGATCGATTGGGACGGCGACCGGTGTTGATGGCCTTCACCCTGGCGTTCTTCGTGATGGTCTACCCGTTGTATGTGTGGGTGGCCGCCGCGCCGTCCATCGAGCGCCTGCTGGTGATGCAGGTGATGTTGTGCACGGCGATTGGCGGGTTCTTCGGGCCAGCGCCGACGGCATTGGCCGAGCAGTTTCCCATTGAGGTGCGTTCCACCGGTGTGTCGGTGGCCTATAACGTGGCGGTGATGGTGTTCGGTGGTTTCGCGCCGTTGATCGTGACCTGGCTGAGCAAGGTGCTGGGCACGCCGGTGGCGCCGTCGTTTTATGTATTGTTTGCGTGCGTGCTGACGCTGCTGGGCACTTACTGCATGCGCGAGGCACCCCGGGCGAGCAAGCCGCTGCCGTTTTCCAGAGAGGTGAAGCCTTGAGTATTGTTGATTGGGATGCCACTGAGCTGTCGCGGGCCATCCATGGGCGGCAGGTATCGTGCGAAGAGGTGATGCAGGCGTACCTGGCGCAGATCCAGCGCTTTAACCCTGGCGTGAATGCGCTGGTGTCGTTGCGCGAAAGCGAGGCCGTGCTGGCCGAGGCGAGAGCCTGTGATCGTGAGTTGGACCGGGGCCATTCCCGTGGCTGGATGCATGGCATGCCCCAGGCCATCAAGGACCTGGCGGCCACCCAGGGTTTGCGCACCACCCTGGGCTCACCGCTGTTCGCCGAGCATGTACCGAACGAAGACGCCATCAGCGTGGCGCGGGTGCGGGCCAGTGGCGCGATCATCATCGGCAAGACCAACGTGCCGGAGTTCGGCCTGGGCTCCCACACCTACAACACGCTGTTTGGCACCACCGGCAATGCCTATGACCCACGCCTGGCGGCGGGTGGCAGCAGTGGCGGAGCGGCGGTGGCCCTGGCGCTGCGCATGCTGCCGGTGGCCGACGGCAGCGACATGATGGGCTCGCTGCGCAACCCGGCGGCGTTCAACAACGTGTTCGGCTTGCGCCCCTCCCAGGGGCGGGTGCCTCACGGGCCGATGCCGGAACTGTTCGTGCAGCAATTGGGCACCGAAGGCCCGATGGGGCGCAGCGTAACGGATGTGGCGCGGTTGCTGAGCATTCAGTCCGGTTACGATCCCCGGGCGCCGTTGTCATCCAGGGACGATCCCGCTGTGCTGGGCCAGCCGTTGCAACGCGACTTCAACGGCGCACGCCTCGGTTGGCTGGGGGACTACAACGGTTATCTGCCGATGGATGATGGCGTGATGAGCCTGTGCGAAGCGGCGCTGGATGATTTCGCCAGGTTGGGCTGTGAAGTGCACAGCTGCCAACCGGACTTTTCCATGGCGCGCCTGTGGCGCTGCTGGTTGGTACACCGCCATTGGCTGGTGCACGGCAACCTCGGCGCGGCCTACGCCAACCCGCAAAAGCGCGCGTTGCTCAAGCCCGAAGCGCAATGGGAAGTGGAGGGCGGCCAGGGCTTGAGTGCCCAGCAGGTTTACCAGGCGTCGGTGGACCGCAGTCAGTGGTACCGCGCTTTGGGCAAGCTGTTCGAACGTTACGATTTCCTGCTGTTGCCCACCGCCCAGGTGTTCCCTTTCGATGCACAACAGCCTTGGCCGCGCCTCGTGGGCGGGCGTGAAATGGACACTTATCACCGCTGGATGGAAGTGGTGATCGGCCCGACCCTCGCCGGTTTGCCGAGCATGAGCATCCCGGCGGGCTTCAACCCTCAGGGCTTGCCCATGGGCCTGCAAATCATTGGCCCGGCCCAGGCCGACAGGGCCGTGCTGCAATTGGCCTATGCCCATGAACAACTGACCCAATGGGTACAACGCCGGCCACCGGCGTGCCTTGCAACGACCCGTTGAGCGCTGACCGGGCCTGTATCTTGCTGTGAAAAAAGATCATCCACCAGCAACAGGGAGATCGAATATGGAGACAGGCACCGTACGCTCGGTTGAGCGCGCTCTGGCAATCGTCGAGTTGCTGGGCGAGCACCAGGCCCTGGGGCTGGAAGAACTGCACTACCTCACGCAGCTGCCCAAGGCCACGGTGTCGCGCATGTTGCTGACCTTGCAGGAACAGGGGTGGGTCTACCGCGGCCTGAGCGATCGGCGTTACCGCCTGCGTGCCCGGCGCTTGTTTGGCGATACCCAGCAACGCTTCAAGCGCCAGGTGGTGGAGAGCGCCGCCCCTTGGTTGCTGGAGCTCAGCGAGCGCACTGGGCTGGTGGTGGACTTGTCGTGCTTCGATGGCGAGCGCCTGGAGGTCATGGAAAGCGCGATCCCCAGCGTGTTGCGCAAGCTGTACCCGAACAACTGCCAGATCGTCGGCCAGTACGCCAGCCTGTTCCACTCGGCGATGGGCAAGGCTTGCCTGACGCAATTGCCGGCTGACGAAGTACAGCGCCTGGCAGGCCGCAATCATGTGGCGGCAGACGAGCACTATCGCGCATGCGAGCAAACCCAGCACCAGGGCTTCGGACAGCGTACCGAGGGCTATTGGGAATACCCGGTGCGTTTGCCGTTCCTGATCCGGGCGGTGGCCTTGCCGGTGCGCGCCAATGGCCGATTGGTGGGGAGCATGGCGCTGCATTGGCCGATGCATCAGGCGCCGGTGGAGCGGGTGTTGAATTTGCACATGGGCAGCCTTGAAGAAACGATCTGCGAAGTGCAGCGAACGCTGGTTTGAAAACACAGCAAAAATCCTGCGGCAGCTGGCTTTTGTGGCGAGGGAGCTTGCTCCCGCTGGGGTGCGTAGCGCCCCCAAAAAGCCGGCTCCAGCTGCGCTGTCGAACGGGAGCAAGCTCCCTCGCCACAGCAAGCCAGCTCCCACATTGAATTTGCGCCGGTTGTGAGATTGCGCTTAAGGTTCGCCCAGGTTTTTTGCCCCATGAGTCTATATGTTCAATGTCAAACCTCTGGTCTTCGCGCTGCTGGCCTTTGCTGCTGTGCCTGCCCACGCCGATTGGTACCTGGATAACGAATCCTCGCGCCTGTCTTTCGTCACCACCAAAAACACCGAGATTGCCGAAGTCCAGCGCTTCCTGGTGCTGCACGGCAAAGTCGACGCCAAAGGCGCGGCTCGGCTGGAAGTGGAGCTGGACTCAATCAACAGCGGTATTCCGTTGCGCGACGAGCGCATGCGTAAAGAGCTGTTCGAGATCAAGACCTTCCCCGAAGCGCAGATCAGCGCACAGATCAATCTGCAGCCCATCAATGACCTGGCGTCCGGCGCGCAGTTGGAATTGCGCCTGCCCTTGAGCGTCACGCTGCACGGCAAGACCCAGACCTACAGCGCCGAACTGCTGGCCACGCGCCTGGATGAGCGGCGTTTCCAGGTGGTAACCCTGGAGCCCGTGGTGCTGCATGCCGAGGATTTCGACCTGGCGCCCGGTGTGGCTACCTTGCGTAAGGCGGCAGGGCTCAAGTCGATCAGTTTGTCGGTGCCGGTGGGTGCGGTGCTGATCTTCACGGCGCGCTGACATGAGCGGCGCGGTGTTCCCGTGGCGCAGCGCCAATCAATTCGAATTGCTGATCGACGGGCCGAATTTCTTCCCACAGATGCTGGTGGGTATCGCCCGGGCCGAGCAGCAGGTTGATCTTGAGTTGTACCTGGTCGAAGCCGGGGCCTGCGCCGAGGCCATGGTGCAGGCGCTGGTACTGGCCGCCGAACGCGGCGTGCAGGTGCGTTGCCTGTTTGACGATTACGGCAGCCTGGCGTTTACCCTGGGGCTGCGCAAGCGCTTGACCGATGCCGGCGTGGCGCTGCGCTTTTACAACCGCCTGAATTGGCGGCGCTGGATGCGCAACCTGTACCGCGACCATCGAAAGCTACTGCTGATCGACCAGCGCATTGCGGTGGTCGGCGGCACCGGTGTCACCGACGAGTTCTGGACGCCGGGGCAAGACACCGCCGACTGGCATGAAGTGATGGTGCAGATCAGCGGCCCGCTGGTGCTGGACTGGCAGGCCCTGTTCGACCGGCAATGGCACGCTAACGCCGCGCGCCGTGAGTGGAAACCGGCTACCCACTTTGGTTTGCCTCGCTTGCCCAAGGTGCCCGCCACCGGGCCGGGGCTGGGCCGCGTGGCGTATGCCGATGCGCGTCAGCACCGTGACATCCTGCAATCGTTGATTCGTGCTTTGAACAGCAGCAAGGGGCGTATCTGGCTGGCGACCCCGTACTTCCTGCCAACCTGGAGCGTGCGCCGTGCCTTGCGCCGGGCAGCAGGGCGCGGTGTGGACGTACGTTTGCTGCTCACCGGCCCGCGCACCGATCACCCGTCGGTGCGTTACGCCGGGCACCGTTATTATCCGCGCCTGCTGCGTTCAGGCGTGCAGATCTTCGAATACCAGCCGTGTTTCCTGCACCTGAAGATGGTGCTGGTGGATGATTGGGTGAGCATTGGCTCGTGCAATTTCGACCACTGGAATCTGCGCTTCAACCTGGAAGCCAACCTGGAAGCGCTGGACCCGCAGTTGACGGCAGCGGTGGTGGGCAGTTTCGAAGCGGACTTTGCCCAAAGCCAGGCGGTGAGCCTGGAGGCATGGAAGGCGCGGCCATTGTGGCGGCGGGTGAAGCAGCGGGTGTGGGGCTGGATTGATCGGTTGGTGGTGAACCTGCTGGATCGGCGCGGCTAGTCGGGCCAACTCAATCAACTGTGGGAGCTGGCTTGCCTGCGATAGCATCACCTCGGTACACCTGACAAACCGAGGTGCCTGTATCGCAGGCAAGCCAGCTCCCACAAAAGCCAGCTCCCACAGCGACCGTGTTTACAGCTTCAGATCAGAGCAGTTCGAAGGTTTGCTGCTGCACATCCTGGGAATCCAAGCCGATCTGCACATTGAACTCACCCGGTTCCGCCGCGAACTTGAGTTGGGCGTTGTAGAACTTCAAGTCGTCCTCGGTGATGGTGAAGTGCAGCGTGCGCGCTTCGCCAGCCTTGAGCATGACCTTCTGGAAGTTCTTCAGCTCCTTGATCGGGCGGATCATCGAACCGGCCACGTCCTGGATATACAACTGCACAACCGTTTCGCCATCGACCTTGCCAGTGTTCTTCACGGTGACGCTGGCATCGAGCTTGCCGGTCTTGTTCAGCGTGGTGGACGACAGTGCCATGTCCGACAGGCTGAACGTGGTGTAGCTCAGGCCATAGCCAAACGGAAACAGGGGGCCGGTGGTGTCATCGAAGTACTGCGAGGTGTAGTTGCCCGGCTTGCCTGGGGTGAATGGCCGGCCGATGGTCAGGTGGTTGTAGTAGGTCGGAATCTGCCCCACCGAACGAGGGAAGGTGATCGGCAGCTTGCCCGATGGGTTGTAGTCACCGAACAGCACGTCGGCGATGGCGTTGCCGCCTTCGGTACCTGCGAACCAGGTTTCCAGGATCGCGTCGGCCTGTTGGTTCTCTTCGAGAATCGACAGCGGACGGCCGTTCATCAACACCAGCACCAGCGGTTTGCCGGTGGCTTTGAGGGCCTTGATCAAGTCGCGCTGGCTTTGCGGGATGTTCAGATCGGTACGGCTCGACGATTCGTGGGACATGCCACGGGACTCGCCCACCGCCGCGACGATAACGTCGGCGTTGTTCGCCGCCTTCACCGCTTCATCAATCAGCACCTGGGCAGGGCGCGGGTCATCCACCACTTCCGGGGCATCGAAGTTGAGGAAGTTGAGGTAGTCGAGCACCGCTTTGTCGCCGGTGATGTTGGCGCCACGGGCATAGATGACTTTGCCTTTTTCACCGATCACGGCGTTCATGCCGTCGAGCAGGGTCACCGATTGCGCAGGCCGGCCAGCAGCAGCCCAACTGCCCATCATGTCGATGGGTGCCTTGGCCAGCGGGCCGACAAGGGCAATGGTCGCGGATTTTTTCAGCGGCAGGGTGTCGTTGTGGTTTTTCAGCAACACCAGGCTGCGGCGCGCAATGTCGCGGGCCTCGGCACGGTGCAGGCGGCTGTCGGCGTAGGTGTCGGCCGGGTCATCCTCGGCCTTGCCGATGCGCAGGTACGGGTCCTTGAACAGGCCCATGTCGTACTTGGCACCGAGCACTTCGCGCACGGCGTTGTCGATGTCGCTCTGCTGGATCTCGCCGGACTTGAGCAGCCCCGGCAATTCCTTGCCGTACAGCGAGTCATTCATGCTCATGTCGATGCCAGCCTTGATCGCCAGCTTGGCGGCTTCACGTCCGTCCTTGGCCACGCCGTGCTTGATCAGCTCGACGATCGCACCGTGGTCGCTGACGGTCAGGCCCTTGAAGCCCCAGTCTTTGCGCAGCAGGTCGTTCATCAGCCAGGTGTTGGCGGTGGCAGGCACGCCGTTGATCGAGTTGAGCGCGACCATCACGCCGCCGGAGCCGGCCTTGATCGCCGCGTGGTAGGGCGGCAGGTAGTCCTGGTACATCTTGACCGGGCTCATGTCGACCACGTTGTAGTCGCGCCCGCCTTCCACCGCGCCGTAGAGGGCGAAGTGCTTGACGCTGGCCATGAGGCTGTCGGCATTCGCGGGGCTGGTGCCCTGGAACGCCTTGACCATCACTTCGGCAATGCGTGACACCAGGTAGGTGTCTTCACCGAAACCTTCGGAAGTGCGGCCCCAGCGCGGGTCGCGGGAGATATCGACCATTGGTGCAAACGTGATATCGAGGCTGTCGGCGGCGGCTTCCTGGGCGGCGATGCGCCCGGAGCGGCCAATGGCGTCCATGTCCCAGCTGGAGGCCAGGGCCAGGCTGATCGGGAAAATGGTGCGGTGGCCGTGGATCACGTCGTAGGCGAAGAACATGGGGATCTTCAAGCGGCTGCGCATGGCCGCGTCCTGCATCGGACGGTTTTCCGGGCGGGTGATGGAGTTGAACGTGCCACCGATGCGGCCGGCGGCGATTTCCTTGCGGATCAGCTCACGGGGCATTTCCGGGCCGATGCTGATCAGGCGCAATTGGCCGATCTTCTCATCCAGGGTCATTTGCTTGAGCAGGTCGCTGACGAAGGCGTCCTTGTCGTTAAGCGCAGCAGGCTTTGTTTCTGCCCATACGGGGTGGCTGGCCAGAGTGGCAACAAGGCCGAGCAAACACAGCTTTTTCATGAATATCCTTTTTCGGCGACTGCGCAGCATTCAGAGAGATGCTGTCGGCCAAAATGTGGGGAACGTCTATTGTTGTTCGGGTGTTGTTCAGATAAATGCAGCACACTCTGAACTCTTTTTCGCGCTGGGCATCTTTGTAGCTGATTGGCTCGAAGCATTCCAGTGGTGGCGGATTATGCCCCAAGCGCGTGGTTTATAGGGTTAGTCGTCACATTCCATCAGATCGGGCAGGAGAAACACTATGCAAGCAGCACACACTTATCGCTGGGGCTTCAAGGCTGCGGCGCTGTTACTGATCAGCAGCGTGCTGAGCGGTTGCGGCATCAACAACATCCCGACCCTGGACGAACAGGCCAAGGCCGCCTGGGGCCAGGTGCAGAACCAGTACCAGCGCCGTGCTGACCTGATCCCCAACCTGGTGGAAACGGTGAAGGCGTATGCCGCCCACGAACAGGAAACCCTTACCGCGGTGATTGAAGCGCGGGCCAAGGCCACCTCGATCCAGGTGGATGCCAGCACCCTGGACAACCCCGAAAAACTCAAGCAGTTCCAGCAAGCCCAGGATGGCCTGAGCGGCGCACTCAGCCGTTTGATGGTGGTGTCCGAGCGTTACCCGGACCTGAAGGCCAACCAGAACTTCCTGGCCTTGCAATCGCAACTTGAAGGCACCGAGAACCGTATCGCTGTGTCTCGCCGTGACTTTATACAGGCCGTACAGGCTTACAACACTGAGATCCGCACCTTCCCGGGCCGCCTGTGGCACAGCGTGATGTACAGCGACTTGCCGATCCGCGCCACGTTTGAAGCCACCAGCGCCGATGCCGATAAAGCGCCGCAAGTGAAGTTCAAATAAGGCTGCACTGAGGTGTCGATGCGTTTATTACGGATAGGCCTGGCGCTGTGGCTGTTGGCCTGCGTGGGCGTGGCCCAGGCGGCGCTCACCTTCCCGGCGCTGACCGGGCGGGTGGTGGACAGCGCGCAGATGATCGACCCGGCGGTGCGCGAGCAACTGACCCAGCAACTGCAGGCGCTGGAGCAGACCTCGGGCGACCAGTTGGTGGTGGTCACCGTGCCCGACCTGCAAGGCGTGCCTATTGAGGACTACGGTTATCAATTGGGCCGCCAGTGGGGCATTGGCCAAAAGGGCAAGGACAACGGCGCGCTGTTGATCGTCTCCCGTGATGACCGCCAATTGCGCATCGAAGTCGGGTATGGCCTGGAAGGCGTGCTGACGGATGCGCAATCCTGGGTGATCATCAACCAGGTGATCCTGCCCAAGTTCAAGGCCGGCAATTTCAGCCAGGGCATCAGCGACGGTGTGGCCGCGATGATCCAGGTGGTGGGCGGTGAGCCCTTGGCGGTGCCGGCCCATGTGGCGGATGCGAACTTCGCCATGGATAATCCCGGTTTTTCCATCGGCCTGTTTATTCTGCTGATCGGCGTGCTGTGGCTGTGCAATCGCATGGGCTTGCCGGTGGGCGCTATCCTGCTGGCGATTCTCAACAGCAGCGGGCGCGGCGGTGGTGGCGGCGGTGGCGGTGGTTTCCGCGGCGGCGGCGGTGGTTTTGGCGGTGGCGGGGCTTCGGGCAGTTGGTAATGACAATAACGAGAATAGAGCATCTACAACCATGGCATTACTGACTGAACACGAGCAGCGCCAAGTCGCCGAAGCGATCGCCCGGGTCGAGAAAACCACCGACGCGGAGTTGGTCACCGTGCTGGCGGCGCGCGCCGACGACTACGCCTACATTCCGTTACTGTGGGCGAGCTTGATCGCGTTGGTGGTGCCGGGCGTGGTGCATTACCTGTCGGGTTACCTGACCATGTACACCTTGCTGGTGGCGCAGTGGGCGACGTTCATTGTGCTGTGCCTGGTGTTCCGCTTGCCCAAGGTCACTACTCGGCTGATCCCGCGTTCGGTACGCCACTGGCGTGCGTCCAACCTGGCGCGGCGGCAGTTTCTGGAGCAGAACCTGCACCACACGGTGGGCAGCACCGGGGTGCTGATTTTTGTCAGTGAGGCTGAGCGTTATGTGGAGATCCTGGTGGATGAGGGGATTTCCAAGCGCCTGGATGACAGCAATTGGGACGCCATTGTCCAGGCGTTTACCCAGCAAGTTAAACAGGGGCAGACGCTGGCCGGGTTCATCGCCTGCGTTGAAGCCTGTGGCGAGTTGCTCAAGGTGCATGTGCCCGTTACCCAAACCCGCAACGAACTGCCCAATCGCCTGGTCGTACTCGAATAACTGCTTTTTTGTAGGAGCGAGCTTGCTCGCGAAAAACTCATCGACGCCGCGTTCATTCAGGACACCCGCGTTATCGTTGACGTTTTTCGCGAGCAAGCTCGCTCCTACACAAGGCAGCATCCTTATTCGGGTTGATTGACCGTTGATCAAATAACCCCGTGCCCTGAACCCCCATCCCGCCTAAAATGCCCGGCATTCTTTACCCGAGGCGTTTTTGTTCATGTCCGTCACCGCTCAACCTGCCCGCCCTGCGCCGGATCATCATGCCCAGTTCATCGAACTGTTGAGCGCAAGCTTGGCCCAGAACGCTTTTATCAAGCTGGTGCTGGCCAAGTACGTCGGTGAGGAAGCCGAGTTGCAGCGGCTGATCATCAAGCCGGTGGTGGTCAAGGAGCAGCCTTGCCTGTCGTTCGTCTATCGCTACAAGACCCGCGACATCACCAAGAACTTCCCCTTGGCCGACGGCGTGGCGGCGATCGCCGAGCTGTTGCCCAGCTCGTTCAAGAACGCGCACTTGCTGGCGCTGACCGACGAAGCCCAGTTGGAATACAGCAAGAAGAACAAAAGCTCGCTGTTCAAAAGCAAACCGCAGCAACTGCGCGAAGCGCCTTCAGCCGAGCATAACCGTGAAAAAAATCGCTTCCTCGACCTGAGCCGGCCGTTTCTCTCCGACCTGGGCGTGACCGACGCCAAGCAGGCGCTGATCCCCTCGATGTCGCGCAAGTGGAAGCAGATCAACAAATTCATCGAAGTGTTCAGCCATGCACTGACGTCGTCGCCGTTGCAGCTCGATCGCCCGGTGCGTGTCGCCGATTTCGGCTCGGGCAAGGGTTACCTGACCTTCGCCATTCACGATTACCTGCGCAATACCCTCAAGGCCGAGGGCGAGGTCACCGGTGTCGAGTTGCGTGAAGACATGGTCACCCTCTGCAACAGCGCCGCCGCACGCCTGGAGCACCCGGGGCTGGTGTTCAAATGTGGCGATGTACGCAGCGTGGCGCCCAGTGAGCTGGACGTGATGATTGCCTTGCATGCCTGCGACATCGCCACCGACTACGCGATCCACACCGGCATCCGTTCCGGTGCGTCGATCATCATGTGCTCGCCGTGCTGCCACAAACAGATCCGCCTGCAGATCCAGAGCCCGGCGTTGCTCAAGCCGATGCTGCAATACGGCCTGCACCTGGGCCAGCAGGCGGAAATGGTCACCGACAGCCTGCGCGCATTGTTCCTTGAAGCCTGTGGCTATGAGACCAAGGTGTTCGAGTTCATCTCGCTGGAACACACCAACAAGAACAAGATGATCCTGGCGGTCAAACGTGCCGAGCCTGTGGACAACGCGCAGCTATTGGCAAAAATCCAGGAGCTCAAGGCGTTTTATCACATCACCGAACACTGCCTGGAAACCCTGTTGCGCGGGGATGGCTACCTGGCCTGAAATGGGCGCGGTTCCCTGTGAGAGCTTGCTCCCGTGCCGGCCCCGGCGGCCAGCGCATATCTACCTGACGCCCCGCGATCCAAATGTGGGAGCTGGCTTGCCTGCGAAGACGGCCTGACAGCCGACCGGGATGTGGGATCAGACTGAGTACATATCCGTTATTTAGGTAACGGCCACTTAGGGTTCCGCCCTGACGGCGGCTCACTTTGCAAAAGCGGCAAAGTAAGCAAAACGCTCTTGCCCCACCACTCGGCACCTCGCCTAGGCTCGGTGTGCCCGTAATCCGCCAGTGATTTGGGGGGCCGCCGCCACGCGCCATCCATGGCGCGGGGCGGCTAAACCGGCATCCCTGCCGGTTTACCCCCCAAATCACTGGCGAATTCCGGCCAGCGTGGTTTAACGGGGCGCCTGAGATCAAGATCACAAGCAGATCAAGATCAAGAGCGGCTCGCTTCGCATCGTGGTTACCGGTGGCTGCGGCGAACTGCACAGTTGTGTAGATACCTATGGCTATCGCAGGCAAGCCACACACACATTTGGAATGCGTGTGTGCTTAGAAGAACCGCGTCACGCTGATCTTCGCATCACGCCCCTTGGTGTACGCCCGGTCGCCGCTCAAGGCCGGGCGGAAGTTTTTGTTGAACAGGTTGTCCACCGTGAAGTTCACCTCGGTGCCTTTGAGATATGCCTGCTGCGGTGTCCATTTGGCGAACAGGCCCTGGGTGTTGTAGCGCTTGTTGCCGTACTGGTCGTAGAACACATCGCCGATGCTGGAGCCCGGGCCGCCCGAGTATTTGTCGCTGGGCAGGCGGTCGGTGGCGCCGATGAATTGGCCCATCCAGCCCACCTGGGCATCCCAGGCCGGGATGTGAGTGCCCAGTACCAGCACCCATTTGGTCGGCGGAATATCCCGCGCGGCCACGTCCGGGCCCCAGGGATTGGTGTAGGCGCCTTGGTGCTGGCCCTTGGCATAGGCGAACGACACCGAGCCAAACAGGTAGGTGGAGTTGTAGATCGATTCGAGCTCAACGCCCTTGATGGTCAGGCTGCCGATATTGCGGTAGTTGGACATCGGCCCAGGCGGGCAAGCTGAAGCGATGCTGCCGCCATTGACAGCCTGGTTCTGGCAACCCACGCCGGTGGCCTTGAAGATCTCGTCTTCGACTTTGTTGTGAAACAGGGTGGTGCGCAGTTGCAAGTTGTCGTCCTGGGCGAGCAGGTTATCGAAGCTGGTGATGTTGCCCAGGGTGATCGAGGTGATGCGCTCCGGGTCCAGGTCGACGCTGGTGGCGGTGCGACTGCCCACGCCCTGCACTTCGTATTGTTCGTCGATCACCGGGGCGCGCCAGGTCTGGCTCCAGTTGGCGAACAGCCCCACACTCGGCGTCACGGTCCAGAATAGCGCCAGGCGTGGCGACCAGCCAGTGTAGGTGCGGTCGCTGTAGTCGTGACCCACTGCCGGGTTGTTGTAGTAGGGCGCATCGTTGCCTTCGCCGCGGTTGCGCACATGGTCATAGCGCAGCGACGGCGTGATCGTCACGTCGCCCAACGTCACCGCGTCCTGGATAAAGAAGCTGTTGGTATCGACTTTGCCGTGGGGCATAAAGCCCGGCTGAAAGTGCCCGTAGTTGTAGCGCGGCGTGTTGTAGGTGGCGCCGGGCATCCACATCTCGGTTTCGCGGGTGTGCTTGCGGATTTGCCCGCCGACCGTCACGGCATGCTGCAAGGGGCCGGTTTCAAACAGGCTGACGTTACGGATATCCAGGAGCTTGTCGGTGTAGGCGGTGTCCATCTTGCGCCCGCCGGTGGCCAACTGGAAAAACGCCGTGGCGTCACGCTCATCGGTCTGCTCGGTGTTGGACTGGGAGTACTTGATGGTCAAGTCCACCAGCGGGTTGTCCAGCGGCTGGTATTCATACTTGCCCGACCAGGTGGTGTCGACCGTGTCACGGTGGGCGAGGAAGCGCTTCAACGCGCCTTCGTAGCCGTAGCGGTCGATGTTGAACTGGGTCGGTGGCGTTGGGTAACTGGCGGCGGAAAACGGGGTCCAGCGGTTGCTGTGGGAGCGCGAGTATGACAGCCCGACACTGTGCTCATCGGTAAAGTGCGCGTTGACCTTGAACAGCTTGCCGTCCACATCCTGGGCGCTGTTGGGCAGGCGCTGGGGGTTGATCGGGTACTCATTGTTGTCGTTGGGCAATTTGGCGGCCACCTTCATATCGCCGCCGTCGCGTTGGGTCAGGTAGGCCAGCGCATCGAAACGGCCGTCGTCGGTACGGCCATAGACGGCACTGCTGTAGACCTGTTCATGGTCGTTGCTGGAGTAGCCATATTTGAGCATCGCACCGCTGTTGCGGCCGTCCTTGAGCAGGTCCGGGGCGTCCTTGGTGACCATGTTGACCGTGCCGCCGAAGCCGCCATTACCGGTGAACGGCGAGTTGGGGCCTTTTTCCACTTCAATGCGCTTGATCAGCTCGGGCTCGATAAACACCGTGCCTTGCTGGTAACGCTCAAAGCCTGTCTTGGTGGCACCGTCAACGGTCAGCGGCACGTCTTCGGCATCGCCGAAACCACGGATGTTGATGGTCTGGCCGCCGGGCTTCAGCGAGCCGCCCTGGCTGACACCGGGCAAGGTCTGCAACAGGCTGGGAATGTTATTGGACTGGTAACGGTCGATGTCGGCCTGGGTCAGGGTGGAGCGGTTGACGGTGCTGGCGTTTACCTCATTGCCAGTACCGATCACGCTCAGGGTGTCCAACTGGATCGCGCCACCGGTGGTGGTTTTGCCCTCGTCGGGGCGCACCACATAGGTACTGCCGACCTTGATCAGGTTGAGCTCACCGTTTTTGAGCAGGGAACGGATGGCCACTTCCGGGGTGTAGTTACCGTCAAGCGCTGGGGCCTGCACGTTCTTGAGCAGGGTTTCATCGAACAGCAGCTGGATTTTCGCTTGCTGGGCCACCTGGCTCAGGGACGTGGCCAGCGACTGGGCCGGCAGGTGCAGCTTGAGCGACTCGGCTTCGGCGCTGAGGCTCAAGGCCAGGCACGTAGCCATGAGTGTCGGTCGAAGAAACAGGTGCGAAGCGTGGCAAGGCGCGCGAAACATGAAATCCCCCGGAGCGGCTAAATAGCCAAAAAGGTGTGCGTATCAAACACAGACAGGAGGAAGACGGGGCAGGCAAAAAAAACCACACATGCGAATGCAAAATATTCTCATGTGTGGTTTCTGCCGTTTATTTGCTCGGCTCGATTCTCATGATGCCATCCGCCGAGAGCACGGTTTTCACTGGCAACAGCGCGGGCAAGGCGTTGAGCAGGGCGTCCGGGTCGCTCACATCAAGGTTGCCCGACACCTTGAGCTGCGCGACGGCCTTGCTGACCTGCAACGGCGTTTGTGGACGGTAGAGGCTAAGTTCGTCGATCAGGCTGGCCAGCTCTCGATTGCGAAACGACAAATGCCCGCTGCGCCAATCGGCGATCTCTTCGGCGCTGAGGCTTTGCGATTGCACGGTGCCTTTGGCGTAGTTGTATGAGGCCCGTTGCTGGGCGTCGAGCAGGGTGACGGGGCTTTCGCCATTTGGCGCGAAAGCGACCTGGCCATGGGCAACGCTGACCACCAATTGCTGCTGCCCACGGCGCACATCGAAAGCCGTGCCCACCACCCGTACGCTCGACTCGCCGGCCTGCACGTAGAGGGGGCGTTCCTTGTCGGCGGCCACTTCGATGTACAGCTGGCCTTTGTCCAGATGCAGCACCCGTTGATGGGCGCTGAAGTCCACGCGGATATGGGTGTTGGCATTCACATACAAGGTACTGCCATCTGGCAGATTCAAAGTGCGCACGCCCTTGGCATGGGTGGCAACCTGGTTGTGATACAGCTCGCGCGGTGCGCCGATAGAGGTCGCCAGCACGGCGCAGAGCAGGGCGGCGGCCATCGCCAGGGCAGGGCGCCAAAGGCTGGGCTTGCGCTTGGGCAGTGCCAACGGTTTGTTCAGTTGTTGCAACTGGGCGAGGTCGGCCCACAGCTGTTCGAATTCGGCATAGGCGCGCGCATGCGCGGGCACCGCCTGCCAGTCGGCAAAGGCTTTACGGTCGGCGCGGCTTGCTTCGTTGCGGTTGCGTGCAAACCAACTGGCGGCTTGGGCGTCGATGCAATCGCTCGCTTGGCTGTCCAGCGCGTCTGTGTCGCTCGGGCGGTTCATTCTGGCTGCTCCGTGCCGGGGGCGGGTTGAAGGCGGCGCTTGCAGTGCAGCAGGGCAAAGGCGATGTGCTTTTCCACCATGCTGGTGGAGATGCCCATGCGCGTTGCTATCTGCGCCTGGCTCAAGCCTTCGAAGCGGTGCAGCATAAGGGCTTCTCGTCGGCGCGGCGAGAGTTCGGCAAGGACTTCTTTCAACTGTTCCAGGCGTTGCAGGCGAAGGGCGGCGGCCATGGGGTCGTTGTGCTCGTCGGTGACCGGCTCGGCATCCATTTCGGCGTGATCAGGGTGGACGGTTTGCCGTACCTTCTGTTTGCGCCAGTGATCGCGCAGCAGGTTGCGCGCCATCTGGAACAGAAACGCTCGTGGCTGCTCGACCTTGGCACGGTCGCGGTAGCCCAGCCATTGGGTAAATACATCCTGGGCCATGTCCGCCGCGTCGCTGGCGTTGTCCGTGCGTTTACGCAGGAAATACAGAATGTCTGCATAAAACCCGCGACAGGCATCGGCCGCCGACGGGTCGGGCTGGGGACGAGACATGGATACCCTTCTTGACGAAGTACGACGTGGAAAAGTCGCGAATGATATCGAGAATTATTGTCATTTGTCTCCAGCTAAATAGATCTCCCGTGTTTGGCTGGAAAAAATTGGGGCATGGCCTTTAATCCTACAAGTTTGGGAGCGATATCCCACTCAAAGGAGAAAGTCATGGCTGGATGGTATGAGTTGAGTAAAAGCAGTAACGGGCAGTTTCGTTTCGTGCTTAAGGCGGCGAACGCAGAAACCATATTGACCAGCGAGCTTTACACCACCCGCGGTGCTACTGAAGCCGGCATTGCTTCAGTGCAGACAAACAGCCCACATGATGAACGTTATGAGAAAAAAGTGGCCAGCAACGGCCAACCGTTCTTCAACCTCAAGGCGGCCAATCATCAAGTGATCGGCAGCAGTGAGCAGTACACCTCTACAGCCGCACGAGACAATGGCATTGCCAGCGTCAAGACCAATGGTCCCAGTGTCACTATCAAGGACAAGACCTGACAGTTGTGCAAGAAGACCTGCACCCGGCTCGCGAGAGCCGGGCGTTTTTATACCGATGACAGCAACGCTTTGAGCTGTCCGATCCCTGCCTCACCCAACGGGAACACCGGCAAGCGCGGATTACCCACCTCCAACCCGGTCAAGCGCAACCCGGCCTTGATCGTCGCCGGCAGCCCGCCTTTGAGGATGAATTGCAGCAAGGGCAACTGTCGGTAGAACAGCTCCCGCGCCTTGTTCAAATCATCGGCCAGTACGGCCTGATACAAGCTCAGGTTCAGTTGCGGGATCAGGTTCGGCGCCGCGGTGCACCAGCCTTTGGCGCCAGCCGCGAAGGCTTCCAGCGCCAGCGGGTTGCAACCGTTGTAGAACGGCACGTCACTCTGCAGTTTCAACTGGTGCATGCGCTGGATGTCGCCAGTGCTCTCCTTGACCATGGTCACGTTCTCGACCTGCTTGAAGATACGCAGGATCAGCTCCACCGACATGTCGGTGCCGCTGGTGGCCGGGTTGTTGTAAAGCATGATCGGCACGCCGATGCTGTCGCCGATGGCGGCGTAGTGAGCGAGGATTTCCGCGTCACTGAGTTTCCAGTACGAGGCCGGCAGCACCATGACCACATCGGCGCCGTGCTCTTCGGCGTAGCGGGCGCGGCGCACGGCCTTGGCGGTGGTCAGGTCGGACACGCTGACAATGGTCGGCACGCGCTTGGCGACTTTCTTGATGCTGTAGGCGCTGACTTCATCCCACTCGGCATCGCTCAGGTAAGCGCCTTCGCCCGTGCTGCCCAAGGGCGCAATGGCGTGGACGCCGCTGTTGATCAAGCGGTCGATGGAGCGCCCGAGGGCGTCGAGGTCAACGCGCTGGCCGTCGGCGCTGAAGGGCGTGATGGTGTAGCCGATGATGCCGTGAATGGTTGGGTTGGACATGGGGGAAACTCCGGTCGAAAAGGGGGGCAATCAGTTCAGGCAATCGGCGTGCTTGCGCAGGTTTTGCCGGGCGTAATAGTTGAACGCGGCGCCGTGGCGTTTGGGTTTGGAGATCCAGTCGTGGGCCTCGCGCCCCAGCTCCGGCAGGATCGGTTTGACGGTACCAGCAGACATCGCCAGCAACTGCAACTTGGCAGCCCGTTCGATCAACTGCGCAATCACGCAGGCTTCTTCGATGCTGGCCCCGGTGGACAACTGGCCGTGGTGCGAGAGCAGAATGGCGCGCTTGTCGCCCAGGGCCGCGGTGATGATTTCCCCTTCTTCATTGCCCACCGGCACGCCGGGCCAGGCCTCCAGGAACGCGCAGTCTTCGTACAGCGGGCATAGGTCCATGTGCGACACCTGCAACGGCACTTCCAGCATCGACAGCGCGGCAATGTGCGTGGGGTGTGTGTGGATGATGCAGTTTACATCCGGGCGGCCGCGGTACACCCAGGTGTGAAAACGGTTGGCGGGGTTGGGAATGCCATGGCCTTCCAGTACTTCGAGGTCTTCGTTGACCAGCAACAGATTGCTGGCCGTGATTTCGTCAAAACCCAGGCCCAGTTGCTGGGTGTAGTAGGTGCCGGGCGTCGGCCCACGTGCGGTGATCTGCCCGGCCAGGCCAGAGTCGTGGCCGTACTCGAACAGGATTCGGCAGGTCAGCGCCAGCTTTTGCCGGTCGGTCCACGTATTATCTGCCAGGCTGTTTTGCATCTGGCTCAGTGCTTGCTTGACCAGTTGGTCTTTTGGGAGTGCTAATGTCTTGGCCATATCGGTGTCCTTTGGGTGGTTCAATGGACGTCGGATTTGCTGGTCGCCCGCTGCTCGCAAGGTCGTTGGGTGAATGCAAATGACACTAAAGATGCTATATGACACTTTGTGTCATTGGCAAGCCTGTCTCATCGCTTTCTGCAGGGATTAACCGCAGCACATGTCTATCCGCTTGAAAATATTAAGAAAAAAACTTGGCGTGACCCTGGAGGCCTTGGCCGAAAAATCCGGGATGACCAAGAGTTACCTGTCGAAAGTCGAACGCGGGCTTAATACGCCATCCATCGCTGCGGCGTTGAAACTTGCCAAGGCGTTGAACGTGAAGGTCGAAGAACTGTTCAGCGAAGACAACGTCAGCCTCGACAGCTACAGCCTGGTGCGTAGCCATGAGCGGCCCGACACATCGCCGGGTTATGCGGTGCTGGCCCACCAAGTCAGCGAGCGCAGCCTGCTGCCGTTCATCATTTATCCGCCGGCGGAGTTCACCGACAAGACCTTCAAGGAGCACCTGGGGGAGGAGTTTTTATTCGTGCATGAAGGCCAGGTTGAGGTGGATTTCATGAACGAGCGCGTGCTGTTGGCGCGCGGTGATGCGCTGCATTTCAACGCGCAGAAACCCCACCGGATTCGCTCGGTGGGAGAGGTGCAGGCGCAGTTGCTGGTGGTGGTGCACAGCGCTGAGGAGTGAGACTGAGCCCGACTTGAAATGCATTCAATGTGGGAGCTGGCTTGCCTGCGATAGCGGTTTATCGGTGCCCAATCTGTCGCTGACCCACCGCCATCGCAGGCAAGCCAGCTCCCACATTTTGCTCAGCGTTCTACAGGGACGGACAATGCCGGATTGCCCAGTGGGTGCGTACGCGCGGTAAAGAACCTCAGTTCCACATTAGAGCCCTCGAACAGCTCCATATACCGCCGCTTCTGCTGACGAACAAACCCATCACTGCGCCCCGACACCGAGATCGCCAGGGTGCTGATGCGGGCCTGGCCGATAGCTTCTACCAGGTGTTTATCCTGCGGCCCCAAGTCATGCCCGAAGATGCACAGCGCGCCTTCATGGCTCAACAGCTGTTCATAACAGAACGACAGATAATCCGAACTGCGGATACTTTTGAGTTTCTCCTCCACCTTGCCTTCACTGACAAACAGCGGCACATCGTCGAGGGTCTTGATCGTGTTGTTGATGGCAAAACTGCTGAGCAGGGTGCTGTCGGTGGACGGCAATTTGCGCGCCGTGCCGTCGAGGTTGCGCACCAGGTGCAGGCCTCCGTGCAGGTACAGGATGCGGGTGATGTCGGTGCGCGTATTGCGCAGGTCGAAGCTTGAGTCGGCGCTGCGAAACAGGTCGTCGATACCCGGTGCGTGCAGGGTCGCCCAGTAGTTGAGCAAATCGTAGTTACTGGTGAATACGGTGGCGTAGGTGGCCAGCTCCGCGTTGATCGTCGCCAGCGTCGACGGTTGCACCAGGCGCCAGGGAATGTGCACGGCATGGATGGTGTTGATCAGTGCTTCCTTGATCGCGTAGTAACGGTTACGCGGCGCCGCCGAGCTGACCGCCAGGGCCTTGTTGACCCGGCTGGTGGTTTTCAAGGCGCCCAGGGCTTGCTCGAAACTGCGGGTTTGCAAGGCGTCGAACACGCTGAGCTCGGAGGCGCTCAGGGGTTTTTCTTCGACGGTACGGGCGTTTTCGAACAGCGAGTCGTAGGCAAAGTCTTCCCAGATCGTGCGGCTGGCGCCGTTGCCGATCAGAATCCCGCTGAAGTCGACGGCAGCGCGCAGGGCACTCCAGTCTTCAAGGTGGGCGTCAATATCCTGGAAATCCTTCATTGCGGCGGGTCTACTCGAAATCGGCTGGGGGGTGACTTTATCACGAGCCGGCATTGATCCTGATCAAGATGCGCCACGCGGTACAGGTTGATTCTGTCGGCATAAAGCCTTTGAGGATTGATCATGAGCAGCACGTTCTTCATCCCCGCCGTCAACATCATGGGCATCGATTGCCTCGACGAAGCGATGACCGCCATCCGCAACTACGGCTTCGGCAAAGCGTTGATCGTCACCGACGTCGGCCTGGCCAAAGCCGGTGTGGCCGGCATGATCGCCGAGAAGCTGGCGATGCAGGATATCGACTCGGTGATCTACGACGGCGCCAAGCCCAACCCCAGCGTGGAAAACGTCGAAAAAGGCCTGGCGTTACTGCAACAGAGCGCCTGTGATTTCGTCGTGTCCCTGGGCGGCGGTTCGCCCCATGACTGCGCCAAGGGCATTGCCCTGTGCGCCACCAACGGTGGGCGTATCGGCGACTATGAAGGCGTGGACCGATCGAGCAAGCCGCAACTGCCGCTGGTAGCCATCAATACCACCGCTGGCACGGCCAGCGAGATGACGCGTTTTTGTATCATCACCGACGAAAGCCGCCACGTAAAAATGGCCATCGTCGACCGCAATGTCACGCCGTTGCTGTCGGTCAACGACCCGGCCCTGATGGTCGGCATGCCCCAGGGCCTCACCGCCGCCACGGGCATGGATGCGCTGACCCACGCCATCGAAGCCTACGTGTCCACCGCTGCGACACCGATCACCGACGCCTGCGCGATCAAGGCCATCGAATTGATCAGCGCCAACCTGCGCCTGGCGGTGCGCGACGGCACTGACAAGGCCGCACGGGAAAACATGGCCTACGCGCAATTCCTCGCTGGCATGGCCTTCAACAATGCGTCCCTGGGTTTCGTGCATGCCATGGCCCACCAATTGGGCGGCTTGTACGACCTGCCCCATGGCGTGTGCAACGCGGTGCTATTGCCCCATGTACAAAGCTTCAATGCCAGTGTCTGCGCCAAACGCCTGAGCGACGTGGGCCGGGCCCTTGGTGCAGATATCAAGGGCATCACCGCCGAGGAGGGCGCCCAGGCTGCCATCGCGGCGATTCGTCGGTTGTCCCAGGACGTGGAAATCCCTGCGGGCTTGCGTGAGCTTGGCGCTAAGTTGCAGGACATTCCGTTGCTGGCCAGCAATGCGTTGAAAGATGCCTGCGGGCTGACCAACCCACGGCGGGCGGACCAGCGTCAGATTGAGGAGATCTTTCGTAGCGCTTTTTGATAGGGGCAGCCTTTGGCAGCACGCGGTAAGCTACACGCTCAATGCATTCAAGCATCAAGCGTGCGGCGTGCCGCTGAGGTCCCTTCATGAGAGTTCTGTTATTCGGCGCCACCGGCATGGTGGGCCAGGGTGTGCTGCGCGAGTGCCTGCTGGCGGCCGATGTGCAGGAAGTAGTGGCCGTCGGCCGCACGCCCTTGACCCAAGAGCACGACAAGCTGCATCAGGTGTTGCACAACGACATGCTGGATTTCCACCCCCTGGAAAACCTGCTGCAGGGTTTTGATGCATGTTTCTTCTGCCTGGGTGTTTCGTCGGCGGGCATGAAGGAGGCGCGCTATACCCACCTCACCTATGACCTGACCCTCGTGGCGGCCAGCACCCTGGCGCGGCTCAATCCGCAGATGACCTTTATCTATGTGTCCGGCGCCGGCACGGACAGTTCCGAAGCCGGCAAGTCGATGTGGGCGCGGGTCAAGGGCAAGACCGAAAATGCCTTGCTGCGCTTGCCGTTCAAGGGGGTGTATCTGTTCCGCCCCGGGATCATCCAGCCGTTGCACGGTGTGCGTTCGAAGACGCCGTTGTACCAATCCTTCTACAGCGTGCTTGGGCCGGTGCTTTCGTTTGTGCGGCGACTGAAACCGGATTGGGTGGTGAGCACCGAGACCGTCGGCCGTGCGATGTTGCAGGCGGCCAGCCAAGGCGCGCCGCAGCCCATGGTGGAGCAGGCGCAGATCAATCGCCTTGCGGCTGAGCGCCGCTGAACTGAATTAGCGCAACGCCGCTGATCAGCAGTAACGCGCCCAACGCCCGGGAGGTTGTCAACTGACGTTCCACCAGGCCGAACAGGCCGAAATGGTCCAGCAGCAACGACGCGAGAATCTGCCCGGCCATGGCCAGCGCGATGAAGCCCGATGCGCCGAGCTTGGGCAGCAGCATCAGCGCCAATGAAATAAAACACACGCCAAAGGCACCGCCGGCCCACATCCACAACGGTGCCTTGCTGATAAACGCCATGTTCGGCAGAGGTAAACGTAGCGCCACAATCACCGGCAGCAGCACGATGATGCTCACCAGCAACGATGCCAGGGTGGCCCACAAGGGATGGCCGAGCCCGCGCCCGAGGTTGGCGTTGATCGCACTCTGAAACGGCACCACCGCGCCGGCGAACGCCGCCAGCGCTAACAAACCTACCCAATGCAACACAGTCATCTCGACGCTCCCAAAGGTTTTGCTGGACTCTAGGGTATTCGTCGCGCAAATTTAAATTCCAAATTCTTATGCTAGGCATGCAGCTGATGAATGATCTGCGCCGCATCGACCTGAACCTGCTGGTGATCCTCGACGCCTTGCTCAGCGAGCAACACGTCACCCGCGCCGCCGAGCGCCTGCACCTGAGCCAGCCGGCGGTCAGCCATGCGTTGGCGCGGCTGCGCGATATGCTGGGCGACCCGCTGCTGATGCGTCAGGGCGGCACACTGGTGCCAACCGCCCGCGCCCTGGAATTGGCGGGGCCATTGACCGAAGCTCTGGCCCAAGTGCAGGCATTACTGGCGCCGAATCGTTTTGATCCCGCCTCGGCCAAGCGCCGCTTTCGCGTGGCGATGTCGGACTACAGCGCGGCGATATTCCTGCCCGGCCTGGTTCGCGTCCTACGCCATGAAGCGCCCGGTATCGACTTGCAGATCATCCAGGCCAGCCGCGAAGGCATGGTTGAGGGTGTGCTCAATGGCGATCTCGATCTGGCTGCGGGCGTATTCCCCGACATGCCCGCCGAACTGCGGACTACGCCGCTGTTCGAAGAGCATTACACCTGCCTGGTCGACCCCACCAGCCTTGCGCCCAACGGAGTGCTGGACCTGCCGACATACCTGTCACGCCCCCATGTGCTGCTGGAGATGCGCGGCAGCGGCACGCCGGAAATCGAACGGGCGCTGACGGCCATTCGTGAACGCCGCCACGTGGTGATCAGCCTGCCGCACTGGAGCGTGGCGCCGCAGTTGATCCAGGGCACGGACCTGATTCTGACGGTGTCGTCCCGGGGTTTGATGAATATTGACGCTCGGCAATTGCTGGCCGTGCCACCGCCGTTTCATATTCCGTCGTTTGCCTTTGAGCTGGCCTGGCATACGCGGCGGGGCGGGGATGTGGGGTTGCAGTGGTTGATTGGCAGGGTGGTGGGTGTATTGTCCGCAGACCCACGACAACGCGAGAACACCTAGATGCTCAGCGGTTTCAACCACCTGACCCTGGCCGTCACCGATGTGCCGCGCAGCGTCAGTTTCTATCACGACCTGCTGCGCCTGCAGCTCGACGCAACCTGGGATAACGGTGCCTATCTCTCATTGCCTGGGCTTTGGCTGTGCCTGTCGCTGGACCCGTTGCGCTCGGCTGCTCCGGCGATGGATTACACCCACTATGCCTTCACTGTCGATGCTGCTGATTTCACTGCCTTGGTCGAACGCCTGCGCGCCGCCGGCGTACAGGAGTGGCGAGACAACCGCAGTGAAGGCGCATCGTTTTATTTTCTCGACCCTGACGGCCATAAGCTGGAGGCCCATGTCGGCGATCTGGCCTCGCGGCTGCAAGCCTGTCGTGCCAAGCCCTATGCTGGAATGAAGTTTTACCCACCGCGCTGAAACATGCAGAATCGTTCACCCTCAAGCGTCTGTCGGAGCGTCTACCATGACCCCATCCTTGCTGTTCGCCGTGCTGGCGTCGGGTTTTATCTACGGCATTACCCCAGGCCCCGGTGTCCTGGCCGTATTCGGCATCGGTGCGGCCCGTGGCCGGCGTGCCGGGGCAGGATTCTTGTGCGGTCATTTGCTCGGCGATGTGGTGTGGTGCAGCACGGCGCTGATTGCCATCGTTGGTGCGCGGGAAGTCGGCAGCAGTGCGTTTGATGTGCTCGGCGTACTCAGCGGGGTGTATTTATTCTGGCTCGGCTGGCGTGCGATCCGCACCCAACGCCGCAATAGCGATGCCCCTCAGGGCGCGGCGCGCCATCCGTTCTGGCACGGTATTCTGTTTGGCTTGACCAACCCCAAGGCCTACCCGGTCGCCGTGGCGACGTTCACCGCGTTGCTGTCCAGCCGGGCCGAGTTGTTGACTTGGTCGATGCTGCCGACCTTGATTCTGTTGAGCTTTATCGGTGGCTTGCTGGCCTACGCGATCCTGATTGGCGTGGTGGGTGCCCAACGGGTGCGCACGCTGTATCAACGCCATGAAATCCTGATCACCAAGCTCTGCGGCGTGATGTTTATCGGCTTCGCCCTCAATGCCCTGGCGCACGCATTGCCGGGCCTGTTCGGCAGCAAAGCGGCCTGAGGCGACGACGACCGTTCGTCGCCCAGGTAAGTTTTTTCTAAACCTTTACCGTCCTGAAAATTCGAATTCAGGGCGGGTTGTATGCTCCCGCGCCTATTTTTGCCCTGGAGGAACCCATCATGAGCCGCATGGCTATCCGGTTACGCACCGCCAGTTTCGCGATGCTGCTGGGCCTCGGCGCCAGCAATGCTTTCGCCCAGTCGCCTGCAGAATTCATCGAGCAGGCTTCGGCCAAAGGCATGGCCGATATCGAAACCAGTCGCATGGCCCACGCCAAGACCTCGTCCCAGGAAATCAAGGACTACACCATTGAGGTCATCAACGAGCGCACGCTGGCCAACCAGCACTTGGCGGCGATCGCCAAGAAGCTTGATTTGCCAGTGGCCCCACGGGAGAAGATCGTTGATAAAGCCGAAACCCTGATGCCTGAACTCAAGGACGGCGATTCCTTTGACGCTGCCTATACCGCGCAGCAGGTCAAGGAAAACGAAGACGCCATCGCCCTGTTCCAGAAAGAAGGCGCGGCGTCGGATGTGCCAGAGATAAAGGCACTGGTGGATGAGACGCTACCCAAGCTTGAAGAGCGCTTGCAAAAAGCCCGGGCCCTGGCGTCGACGTACGGTAAGGGCCATCAAGGCGACGGTTGAGGCCGCTGCCCGATCTGAAAAACGGCGGTTGGAGGGGACTCCCACCGCCGTTTTCATGCCGGGTTTCAGACGGGGTATGGGTCAATGCCGCCTATAACGCTAGTTCCGTCTGGCCTGTGCCTTCAAGTGCGAGTAAATACTGCTTGGCTGCCAACCCGCCCGCGAACCCGGTCAGTCCGCCGGAGGCGCCGATCACCCGGTGACATGGCGCAATGATTGAAATGGGGTTGCGCCCATTCGCGGCGCCGACGGCGCGCACGGCTTTGGGGTTGCCGATCTGCTGTGCGATCTGGCTATAGCTGCGGGTTTCGCCGAAGGGAATGGTCAGCAGTGCTTGCCAGACTTGCTTCTGGAAGTCAGTGCCGGTGAAGTCCAGTTCCAGTTCGAAGTGGTTACGCTTTCCGGTGAAGTATTCCTGCAATTGGCGCTCGGTTTCCAAGAGCACTGGGCTGTCGTCGGCTTCGATCAATTCACCCAGGCGCACGCGATTGGCACGTTCTACTTCCCAGAGGATGGCGTTGAGTTTGCCATCCCGCGCCACCAGAGTGAGTTCACCGACAGGGGAAGGCATGAGCTTGTATTGGTAGTCCATGAGCAGTTTCCTTGAAGGGCGTTGATGGGGACGACGCCACTGTAGTTCCACCAAGGGGGCTGGGAACTACGTTTCTTGCGGTCAAATTCTTGCCAAACTAGACATTCCAGTAAACCCAGTTGGAATAATAGGGGTACCAGTAGAGCCAGGCGATAATGTAAAGGGCCTTGAGTACGGACGCTGTACTTAACATGACCATAGAAATGACGTTGAGCAGGGTGACAAACAAAGCGAACACAGCCACGCGTGGGGTTGCGTGACGCCAGGCAAACCTCACGCCATACGCTGAGGAGGCAATCACTCCTGACTCCAGCAATAATCCGAGGGGGAAGGGCAGCCGTACAAACGAGACCAGCAGCGGCAAAACCAACACCCAGCCGGCTACTTGGCACAGGATGATTTTGGGTGTGGCTTTTTTGGTGTCCAGCATTGCCATGTTTCCGAACTCTGGGCCGATGAGCCTACATTATCGTGAGGTGTTGCCGGTCTTCCTGTAAGACTTTGCTTAGGCGTACCTATCGCTCCTGCTGTAATACTTTTCGCGCTGCGAATGCCAGAAACCCCGAGCAGCTTTTTCCTGTGGATGATTCAACAGGTATTCAACGATGCGATTCAACAGATAGCCGAGCAGCAGATGAGTGCTGGAGACTAAATTTTAGGCATAAAAAAACCGGTCACCAAGGACCGGTTTTTTGTGCAGCCTCCGCCAGAAACCCCCGACGCAAGTGCAAATCTGAGTGGAGCGGGTAGAGGGAATCGAACCCTCAACTAAAGCTTGGGAAGCTTTCGTTTTGCCACTAAACTATACCCGCTCAGAGCGGCTGACTTTGTACCAGATGTTCAGCTGGATTTGAAGTTTTTCTTTGAAAAATGTGAGAGTTGCGTGTGGCGACAGAGCTTGCTCGCCACAGTGTCAGGCCTGATTTCAAAGCGCCCATGCATGCTGCGCCTGGCCCTGGCTATACCGTAACGGGCTTGCGGGCCGTTGCCCTTTCAAGAAGCCCACCACGGCCTCACGGCTGTCGCGGCACGCGGCTTTATGTTCCATGTCCAGGAAGTGTCCCGTCGCCTGAATGGTGCTGAAGCTGCTCTTGGCCACATGCTGGCCAAACAGCTTGGCGTCGTCTGCACTGGTGTATTCGTCCCATTCGCCGTTCAAGAACAGCACTGGAATATCGATCTGCCTGGCTGCCTTGAGGTAGCACTGCCGGTCGCTGTTGAGCACGTGGCTGATGTGAAAGTGCATCTGCCCGTATTCGTGTGCGGCCAGGTTGCTGACATGGCGGTAGTTGAAGCGTTTGAACAGCGAAGGCAGGTGCTTGCCGATGGTGCTGTTGACCAGATGGCCGACGCGGTCGCGGTCGAGGTTGCCCAAGTAGTCGACGCCGCGTTCGAGGTAGTCACGCATCGGCGCATTGATCACCGGCGAGAATGAGCTGATCACGGCTTTTTCTACCCGACGGGGGCGCTGTGCGAGGGCAACCAACGTGGCGGCCCCGCCCCAGGAGAAGGACAATACGTGTTCAGCGGCGAAGTGGTCGAGCAGTTCAAGGAGGATCTGGCCTTCGACTTCCTTGGTAAGCATCTGCTCATGACGGTTATGGATTTTGGAACGGCCAGCGTAGGGCTGGTCGTACAACACCACATTGAATTGCGGGTACAGGCTTTTCACGGTTTGAGCGAAGGACGCTGTGGTCGCCATTGAGCCGTTGACCAGGACGATGGTCTTTGCCGCCGCGTCCGCGCGATAGAACTCCGTGTACACCCGATACTGACCCTGTATATCCAACACAGCGATTTCTGGCCTCATGTCGTAAGACTCCTGGCAAGCGGGTAGTGCGCGCAGATCACTCTGCACGAGCTTTATGACAGGTAGGCATACGCCTGGAAAATGAGGGCCCATGTCGGTCCGATGACGGCTGGCCGGCGGGTGTTGTTATGGCGGGCGGTTTGCCGGGAAGGCCCGTGGATCAAGCGCGGGCGAGGCAAGGTGTTTCTTGGAGGTTATAGGCGACTCATCAGTCATTATCTGGCTGAAGCCCTGATTCAAGCAGTACGGAACGCATGTCGCAAGGCGAGCGGCTGGTTTTTTGCCATCATCGGCTGAACGGTCGTCAGACTTTTAGGATCTCTTCGTCAGTCAGTGGCCGATACTGACCCGGCGCAAGCGACGCATCGAGCACTAAGGGCCCCATTCGCTCGCGGTGCAGGCCGATCACCTTGTTATCAAAATGACCGAACATGCGTTTGACCTGGTGATATCGGCCTTCGATGATGCTCAACCGCGCTGTCCTGGGACCCAGCAGTTCAAGTTCGGCAGGTTGGGTGGTGAGATCTTCGAAAGCGAAATACACGCCCGCCGCGAACGTCACCGCGTACTGCGGGCCGATGTCCTGTTCGGTTTGCACGTGGTACACCTTGGGCAACTTGGTCTGCGGTTGCGTGAGGCGCCGCGACCATTGGCCGTCGTTGGTGATCAGCATCAGGCCGGTGGTGTTGAAATCCAGGCGCCCGGCGATATGCAGTTCGGCTTTGTCGGGTTCGTCCAGCAGGTCAAGGACCGTGGAGTGTTGCGGGTCCGACGTGGCGCTGACGCAACCCTGGGGTTTGTGCAGCATGAAATAGCGCGCCGGCTTGCCCGCTTGCAGGATTTCACCGTCAACGCAGACCTGGCTGAATTCACGTACGTCATGGTGAGGATCGCTGACCGCAACCCCTTCAACGGTCACCCGGCGTTCCACCAGCAACAGGCGCACTTGCTTGCGATTGAACTGTGGCAGGTTGCTGAGGAAGCGATCAACGCGCATTGCGGTTACGCAACTGTTCGTCCACCTGGGCGCAGCGTGGGCACAGGCAGGCTTTATTACGCAACTCATCCGGCAGGGCTTCAAGTACCGCCGGGTCGATGATGACGCCGTAGCACCAGCAGGCTTGATCGGCAGTGCGCGGATCGGCTAGGGAGCAGTCGTTGCGGGCACCACAGGCGGGGCAAAGGGTCGGTGTGGTCATGGGTCGGTTCAGAAGGAAATCGGGTAGGGCGCGTTAGTTGTTGCACGATACAGCGCGGCTGCGCGGCATTCCATCATCATGGCGTTTTGACGGGCTTTCACTTCGTCTGAAACAGGTGTTTCCACTTGTGTCACGAACGCACCAGATTCGGTTTTTGATGTCAGATGTTTCGTCATTCAGTGAAAGCTGAATGCCGCTCGCCAGCGTCGCTGGAGGAGCTCTTCCGCGGTCCAGGAGGCCGCCATGTATCGACGACTGCTGCTCATCGCTTTGCTCGGCCTGACCCTTTCAGCCTGCGTGCCCTATTACGATGGAGGCGCTTCCTACTATCGCTCCGAGGTCTACACCGCGCCGGCGCCAGCCTATTACTACGGCGGCCCGCGTTATTACCCTTCTGGGCGCAGCTATTACGCGCCAGCGCCTCGCTACTATGCGCCACAGCCTCGCTACTATTCGGCGCCGCGCTACTACCAACCGGCCCCGCGCTATTACCCCCGCGCCGGGTACCGGCCCTACCCAAACCAGGGGTGGGGCGACCGCTGGGGCAATGGCGGGCGTGGACGCGGTTCCGACCACGGAGGTGGCCGCGGCGGTCACCGTTAAATATCTTGAAAAACAAGCGGCGCATCATGCGCCGTTTTTTATAGGTACCGTATGTCCGTACTGTCAGATTTAACAGCTATCTTTGAGGCGCTAGCTGTACTTCACTAACGAGGAGCCTTGTGCTTTTGCGTGGTGAGACTGAGCAGATGGAAACCCTATGTTCAAACAATTGATTTGCGTGCTCCTGCTGATGAGCTGCTTCATTGCATCGGCAAGAGCGGAGCAAGGCTGTCCTTATCCGTCGCAGGTCGCGTATGCAGACGGCCATTATCGCGCCCAGGACAATGGCCTGCGCTGGCAAAGCCCGAAGGTAGCGTCGCGTGGTGTTGTCGACGGGTTCATTGGCGCAATCTTCATGCCGGGCGACGGCGAGGAGAGAGGAAACGGCTACATGGACAAGTGCATCTACCGCACCAGTTGGAACGGTGTTGTAGCGTTGAGGCCAAGCAGCGGAAATGAGGTTATCAACATGTCGTTGACCAGCACCTTGTATTGGAGGCTGCAGCCCGATGCGTTCGAGTTGCCGGTGTATACGTGCGAGGACAGCCAGCCGGACAATTGCGCTTTCAAGGTCAACGACAAGCGTACAGACCTGTCAGTAGTCAGATAAATCCGCCAGAGGATTCCTACCTTCCCAGGCCTTGTCAAAGTGCGCCTGCACCACCGTTTCCGGGAGTGTGTTGATATCCGGCCAGTGCCAACGAGGCGCCTGGTCTTTGTCGATCAGGCGCGCCCGAACCCCTTCGGCGAATTCCGGATGACGGCAGCAGTTGAGGCTCAGGGTGTATTCCATCTCGAACACCTGGGCCAATGAGAGGTGACGGGCACGCTGGAGCTGTTCCCACACCAGATGCGCCGTCAGTGGGCAGCCCTCACTGAGGGTTTTGCCGGCCCGGCTCAATAGCGGGTCGCTGTGGTCGCGCAGCAGGCTCAAGGCGCGCCAGGCACACCGCACATCTCCTACATCAAGCCATTCGTCGATCTGTGAGCGGCGCGGTAGCCATTGCGCTTCGGGTTGATCACTGTTTGCCTCCTGCGCCAGGGCCTTGAGCAAGCTGTTGAGTTGCATCGCGCTCTGTTCCTGCCAGTTCAGCTGCAGCAGGCCATCGAGCAGATCGTCTTGCTGGTCATCACGCAGGAAACGGTCGGCCAGGCCCAAGTCCAGCGCGTCGCGACCGTTGATATGGGCGCCGGTGAGGCCCAGGAACAGGCCGAGCTTGCCCGGCAAGCGGGACAAGAACCAACTGGCCCCCACATCCGGGTACAAGCCAATGCTGATTTCGGGCATGGCCAAACGACTGCTTGGCGTAACGATACGCACGGCGGCGCTTTGCAACAGGCCCATGCCGCCGCCCAATACATAACCGTGGCCCCAGCAGATCAACGGCTTCGGGTAGGTGTGCAGGCGGTAGTCAAGACGATATTCGGCGGCAAAAAACTGCGCGGCCAGGGTCGGAACTTCGCCCGGCTGTTCACGGCAAGCCTGAGCCAGGCTGCGCACTTCGCCACCGGCGCAAAAAGCTTTGGGGCCGTTGCCGCGCAGCAGCACGCAGACGATCTGCGGGTCTTTGGCCCAGGCCTCCATGCGCTCATCCAGGGCCAGAATCATCGGCAGGGAGAGGGCGTTAAGGGACTTTGGCGCGTCCAGGCTGGCGATACCGATGCGAGCGCCGCCACTGCCGGTCAGTTCTTCGAAATGCAGGTTCATCGTGGCCTCAATCGAGAAGGTGAAGGATGAGTATGATCCCTTCGTGGGAAAGTGCCGGTGCTGTGTCAGATCAATTGACAAGCGGGGTCGGCTTTCCTAGGGTTCGCCTCATTCTTTTTTACAAGACAATTCAACTATGACCGATGGCGACCGTATCAAACTCGAACCCAGCTGGAAACACGCCCTGCGGGAGGAGTTCGAGAAGCCCTACATGGCGCAATTGCGCGAGTTTCTGCGCCAGGAACATGCCGCTGGCAAAGAGATCTACCCCCCCGGCCCATTGATTTTCAACGCGCTCAACTCAACGCCGCTGGACAAGGTCAAGGTCGTGATTCTCGGACAAGACCCGTACCACGGCCCTGGCCAGGCCCACGGCTTGTGCTTCTCGGTACAACCGGGCGTGCCGGCACCGCCGTCGCTGGTCAATATCTATAAAGAGCTCAAGCGCGACCTGAACATCGACATCCCCAACCACGGCTACCTGCAAAGCTGGGCCGACCAGGGCGTGCTGATGCTCAACACCACCATGACCGTGGAGCGCGCCAACGCCAACGCCCATGCCGGCAAGGGCTGGCAGTTCTTCACCGATCGGATTATCGAGGTAGTCAGCGAGCATCAGCCTCACCTGGTGTTCCTCCTGTGGGGCGCCCATGCTCAGAGCAAGCAGAAGCTCATCGACGCCACCAAGCATCTGGTGCTGACCTCGGTGCATCCGTCGCCGTTGTCGGCGTATCGCGGGTTTCTGGGCTGCGGGCATTTCAGCCGGGCCAACAAGTTTCTCGAGCAGAATGGCGAGGCCCCCATCGAGTGGCGTTTGCCACCGGTGTGAGGCCTGGCACATTCAACATGTGGGAGGTTTTAGCGGGGGGCTGGCTGACGGTTCCAGTGCCGAAACAAAGGCTCGGCCAAAAACAGCACGAACAACAAGCGCATCACCTGCATCGCCGTCACCAAGGGCACCGACAGTTGCAGGGTTTCAGCTGTCAGGCTCATTTCAGCGATACCGCCTGGCATCATGCCCAGCGTCAGTGATCGCAGGTCGAGGTGAGTGAGGGCGCTCAAGCCCACCGCCGCTAACGTCGCCAGCAGCATGGTCAATGCCGTGCCAATCAAGGTGCGGCCCATGAACGATGGCGCGCGACGGAAGAACTGCCGATTGAAGTGGCAGCCCAAACCGCTGCCGATCAACCATTGGCCGATCTGACTGCCGCCGTCTGGCAGGCCGATGTGTAAATCCCAGGTTACACTGGCGATCGCGCTCACCAGCAATGGCCCGAACAGCCAAGGGTTGGGTTGGCGCAAGCGTTGCCAGCCCCAGGCAACCAGCGCACCCACCGGAAACAGCACGGCCAGCCACGCCCAGTCCACGGGCGCCGGATGGAACTGCGGCGCGCCGCCTCCGAGCAAATATTTGAAGATCGCTGGCACGCACAGCACCACCACCAGCACACGCAGGCTTTGCCCGGCCGCAACCCGGCTGAGCACCGCGCCATTGCGGGCGCCGAGGTTGACCATCTCCCCGGAACCGCCCGGCATGCTGGAGAAAAACGCCGTGGCGCGGTCTTCACCGCTGCGGCGCATCAACCACACGCCCACCACGCTCGACAAGCTGGTGACCAGTGCACCGAAGAAAATCAGGCCGAAGTGGCTCATCACCTGCTCGATCACCACCGGGGTGAAGTGCAGGCCGATGCCGATGCCCACCACCCATTGGCCGCATTTGCGCCCGCCGGGAATCTCTGCCAAATGCCAGGGCGTCAGGCAGCGCACCAGGATGATCGCCAGCAACGAGCCGACCATGTACGGCAAAGGCCAGCCGACCAGGCTTGCCAGGTAACCGCCGGCCAGGCCGACCAGCGGTGTTCCCCACCAATGTTTAAAGGTGACCTCAGACATCGGCCAGGGCACGACGCTGTTGCACGCGTTTACGCCAGATACGCAGCAGCGGTACAAGCAGCATGATTGCGGTCAGCACCCAGACGCCAAAGGTGATCGGGCTCGACCACAGGATTTCCAGCGCACCGTTGGAGATCGACAGCGCACGGCGCAGGTTCTGCTCCATCAGGCCGCCGAGGATAAAGCCCAGCAGCAGCGGTGACAGCGGGAAGTCCAGCTTGCGCAGGATGTAGCCGAAGATGCCGATTGCGATCATCAGGAACAGATCGAAGGTGGTGGCATGCACGGCGTACACGCCAATCGCGGTAATGATGGCGATCACCGGCACCAGCGCCCAGTTCGGCACGGCGAGGATACGGGTGAAGATGCGGATCATCGGGATGTTGAGCACGACCAGCATGATGTTGGCAATGAACAACGAGGCGATCAGGCCCCAGACAATGTCCGGTTGCTGTTGGAACAGCAGTGGGCCGGGGGTGATGTTGTACAGCGATAGGGCGCCGATCATCACCGCCGTGGTGCCCGAGCCAGGAACGCCGAGGGTCAGCATGGGTACCATGGCGCCGCAGACCGATGCGCCGATCGCGGTTTCTGGGGCGGCCAGGCCGCGCATGTCGCCCTGACCGAATTTGCCGCTGGCGCCTGCGATGCGTTTCTCGGTCATGTAGGCAACGGCCGAGGCCATGGTTGCACCAGCGCCCGGCAACACGCCGATGATAAAGCCCGACACGCCGCAACGAAGATTCACAGTGAGCACCGACAAGGCTTCCTTGGCGTTGAACATCATGCGCCCGGTGGCTTTCACTGCTTCCTGGCCACGGTGGGTTTTTTCCAGCAGCAGGAGAATCTCGCTGATGGAGAACAGGCCGAGCACCAGGACCACGAACTGGATACCGTCGGTCAGGTGAATATTATCGCCGGTAAAGCGGTACACACCGCTGTTGGCGTCGATGCCCACGCAGGAAAGGAACAAGCCGATCAGCGCGGCAACAAACGTCTTCAGCGGTTTGTCACCGGCCATGCCGCCCAGGCAGACAATCGCAAACACCATCAGGACGAAATATTCCGCCGGGCCGAACGCAATCGCCCACTTGGCCAGCAGCGGGGCGAACAGCACCATGCCGCAGGTGGCGATAAACGCGCCGATGAACGAACTCCAGGCCGACAATGACAGTGCCACGCCAGCCAGGCCTTTGCGGGCCATCGGGTAGCCGTCGAGGGTGGTCATGACGGTGGAGGCTTCGCCCGGGATGTTCAGTAGAATCGAACTGATGCGGCCGCCGTATTCGCAGCCCAGGTACACGGCTGCCAGCAGGATCAGCGCCGACTCTGGCGGCAAGCCCAGGGCGAAGGCGATGGGGATCAGCAGTGCCACGCCGTTGATCGGGCCCAGGCCCGGCAACAGGCCGACCACGGTGCCAATCAGGGTGCCGCACAACGCGGTCACCAGGTTATAGGGGCTCAGCGCAACGCCGAAACCCTGGCCCAAATAGCCAAAAGTATCCATATCAGTTCTCCAGAACGTCGAGCAGGCCGAGGGGCAACGGTACGTCCATGGTTTTATCGAACAGCAGATAAAGACCGACGCTCATCAAGGTGATGATCACCACGCTGGGCAACCAGCGGCCGCCGTACAGCCGTGCCATCGGAATACCGATCAGCATGCTGCTGAGAATGAAACCCAAGGATTCGAATGTGCCTGCAAACACCAGCAGCAGGGCCACACAGATGCCGATCTTGATCAACGTGGGTTGATCCAGCGCGGGTTCATCGTCAGTGTGTTTGGTCGCCTGCGGGCGAATCATCATGTAGATGAGCGCCAGGCCCATCAGCCCGAGCAACAGCAGGGGGAAGGCTCTTGGCCCTACGGGTTCGTAGGAAAAAGCCGCCTGATACGGCCAGGCCATCAGCGCCAGGCCGATACAGGCCAGCAATAGCACGGCAGCGAAAATGCGTTGTAAGAGCATAGAAAACTCCAAGGCCCCTCTTGTAGGAGCGAGCTTGCTCGCGAAAAACGTCAACGATAACGCGTGCTCTCTGGACGCACGTGGATGTCCTTGGGTTCTTCGCGAGTACGCTCGCTCCTACAGGGGCATTACACAAAAGAGGGGCGATTACTGGATCAGGCCGAACTCTTTGGCCAGCACTTTGTAGTCAGCCACCTGTTTCTTCACGTAGGTGTCCAGCTCCTGGCCCGTCATGGCGAACGGGAACAGCTCGCGCTGGTCACGCAGCTTGGCGAACTCCTCGGAAGCCAGCAGTTTGTCGAAGGCGTCTTTCCACCAGGCGTAGTCGGCATCGCTGACCTTTGGCCCTAGGTAGAAGCCACGCACCACCGGCCAGACGATGTCGTAGCCTTGCTCTTTGGCGGTCGGGATATCCTTCATTTCCGGCTCATCCAGGCGTTGCTCGGAGAACACCGCCAGCAGGCGCATATCGCCGCTCTGGATATGCGGCATGGAGTCGGAGATGTCGGTACTGCCCACCTGGATATGCCCCCCCAGCAGAGCCGTAGCGATTTCACCGCCACCCTCAAGGGCGACGTAACGCAGTTCGCGCGGGTTGATCCCAGCGGCCTTGGCGATCAGCGCGGTTTGCATCCAGTCCTGGCTGCCGACGGTGCCGCCGGAGCCGATCACCACGCTGCCTGGGTCTTTCTTCAGGGCTTTGACCAAGTCGTCGAGGGTCTTGTAGGGCGAGTCGCTTTTCACCGCGATGGCGCCATAGCTGGTGCCCACTGCCGCCAACCAGCGCACGGCGCTTTCATCAAAACGGCCGAACTTGCCCTGGGCCAGGTTCAGCAGCGAACCGCTCGACCAGGCGACCAACGTGCCCGCATCCGCAGGGCGCTGGGCGACGACCGCGTTGTAGGCTACCGCGCCCACGCCGCCTGGCATGTAGGTCACACGCATCGGCTTAGTCAGCAGCTTTTGGTTCACCAGCGCGCTTTGCGCCAGTTTGCAAGTCAGGTCAAAACCGCCGCCTGGGGAGGCCGGGGCGATGCATTCCGGACGCTTGGGTTCGTCGGCGGCCAGCAGTTGGCCGGCGAACAGCATGCAGCCAGCGGCGAGGGCAAATTTACGCAGTGAAAGGGTCATGGTGATCTCCATCGTTTTTGTTATGAGGGGGTTACTACCAAAGTGCGACGCTGTAGCTGACCAGCAAGCGCATTTCATCTGCGTCACGGGCCGAATAGTTGGAACGATAGGTGGCGTTACGCAGGCGCACGGCCACATCTTTGAACGTGCCGCTTTGCACCACGTACTTGATCTCGCTGTTGCGTTCCCACTCCTTGCCGGTCTCGCCGTTCTTGAGCTTGATGTTGTCACCCGAGAGGTAACGGCTCATGAAACTCAAGCCAGGAATGCCCAGCTTGGCAAAGTCGTAGTCGTAGCGTGCCTGCCAGGAGCGTTCTTCGGCGCCGGCAAAATCGTTGATCTGCACGAAGTTGACCAGGTACGGGTCGCTGCCATCCACATACGGGAAGGCGCTGTCGCCGGACATGTGCTGGTAGCCGGCGCTGAGCTTATGGCCATTGAGGGCATAGCTGAACAGGCCGTTGAGGGACGTGTTGTCGATATTGCCGCCGCGGGCCGAGCCGGTGTCATCGCTGATTGCCAGTCGCAGGTCGGCGGCGAAAGTGCCAGGGCCCATCGGGCGTGAGGCGACCATGCCGAGGAAGTGTTGGCGATACACGTCGTCGAGTTGGGCGAAGTGGTAGCTGCCGGTGATCTTGTCGGCGAACTTGTAGTCGACGCCACCGAAGTTGAAGTGCTTGCCGGTGGCACCGCTGAGGAAGCGGCTGTTCTTGTTATTGAGCGCGATGTCTTCGTAGTTGGTGTCGTCGCGGTCCTTGGCTTTGTCCAGGCGACCACCAGTGAATACCAGGTTCTTGAGTTCCTTGGAGGTGATCAAGCCACCGTTGAAGGTCTGCGGCAGGATGCGCCCGTCGTTGGGCTTGAGGATCGGCAGTTCGGGGATCAGCGAGCCGATCTTCAGCTCGGTGGCGGAGATTTTCACTTTACCGGTCAGGCCCAGCTTGGAGTACTCGTTGGCGGCGCGGCCGTCATCGTGGGTCGGCAGCAGGCCGGTGCCGGTGCGGTCGGGGCTGGAGTCGAGCTTGACGCCGAGCATGCCCAGCGCATCCACGCCAAAGCCGACGGTGCCGTCGGTGTAGCCCGATTGCACGTTGAGCATGAAGCCCTGGGCCCATTCGTCGCGCTTGGATTGCTGGGCACTGGTACCGTCGCGAAAGTCGCGGTTGAAGTACATGTTGCGGGTTTCCAGGGTCGCGCTACTGTCTTCGAAGAAGGCAGCCTGGCTGAGCGGCGAAAAGCCGGCAAGGGCAGCGGCACTGGCGAGGGCGGTGTGGGTCAGGCGGGAAGAACGAACAGGCGGGCAAGCCTGTGGCTGGGTCGACAGCATCGTGGTGTACTCCGTTATTGTTCTTATTCTGGCGAAAACGCTTCGAGGCGTTTTTCGGGCGCTACGGGTCAGGCAACTCGGCGGGCATAGACCACCGTGGTTGGATGCTAAAGGGCGAAGCTTTCACTAACCTTTCAATCGCCTTTCAATGTTTTCGGGCTTCACAGGCCAGGTTGCGGCTGTAAACTGCCGGGCAAAGCGTGGCGTCGACCACCCCTGAACGAGGTAGAAATCCATGCGTGTCCTCCTGGTTGAAGACCATTTGCAGCTCGCCGAAAGCGTGGCCCAAGCGCTCAAGAGCATGGGTTTGACCGTTGATGTGTTGCATGACGGCGTGGCGGCGGACCTGGCCTTGAGCAGCGAGGAATACGCCGCGGTGATCCTGGACGTAGGGTTGCCGCGCCTGGATGGTTTCGAGGTGCTCGCACGTTTGCGGGCACGTGGAAAAAACCTGCCGGTGCTGATGCTGACTGCTCGCAGTGATGTAAAAGACCGCGTGCACGGCCTGAACCTGGGCGCCGATGACTACCTGGCCAAACCGTTTGAACTCACGGAACTCGAAGCACGGGTCAAGGCACTGTTGCGGCGCAGCGTGCTGGGCGGCGAGCGTCAGCAAACCTGCGGTGTGCTGGTGTACGACCTCGACACCCGGCGCTTCACGGTCGCAGGCGAGCTGATGACCTTGACCTCCCGAGAACAAGCGGTGCTCGAAGCGTTGATCGCCCGGCCGGGGCGCGTGATGAGCAAGGAACAATTGGCGTCCCAGGTATTCGGCCTGGACGAGGAGGCCAGCCCCGACGCCATCGAAATCTACGTGCATCGCCTGCGCAAGAAGCTCGATGGCCAACCCATCGCCATCGTCACCTTCCGGGGCCTTGGCTATTTGCTGGAAGCCCGTGATGCATAAGCCCAGCAGCCTGCGCTGGCGCTTGCTGTGCAACCTTGCGTTATTGCTGGTGTTGTTGATGCTCGCTAGCGGCATGAGCGCTTATTGGAACGGTCGCGAAGCCGCCGACACCGCTTATGACCGCACGCTGCTGGCCTCGGCACGCACCATTGCCGCCGGCTTGACCCAGGTGGACGGCACCCTCAGCGCCAATGTGCCCTATGTGGCCTTGGACACTTTTGCCTACGACAGTGCCGGGCGCATTTATTACCAGGTCAATGATATTGATCAGAAACTGATTTCCGGTTACGAAAACCTGCCTGGCCCGCCGCCTGGCACGCCCCGCACCGACGATTATCCAGCCTTGGCGCGGTTCTATAACGCCATGTACCTGGGCCAGCATGTGCGCGTGGTGAGCCTGCTCAAGGCCGTCTCGGAACCGAACATGAACGGCATGGCCGAAATTCGTGTTGCGGAGACCGACGAAGCCCGGGTGGCCATGGCCCGCAGCCTGATGGCCGATACCCTGCTGCGTCTGGGCATGCTCGCCATCGGTGCGTTATTGCTGGTGTGGTTCGCGGTGAGCGCCGCACTGCGCCCGCTGGAACGCCTGCGTACGGCCGTGGAAGAGCGCCAGCCTGATGACCTGCGGCCTCTGCCATTAGTGGAAGTTCAGGATGAGTTCGGCCCACTGGTGCGCTCGCTCAACCATTTCACCGAACGTTTGCGCGGGCAGTTCGAGCGCCAGGCGCAGTTTATTGCCGACGCTGCCCACGAGCTGCGCACGCCCCTGGCGGCGCTCAAGGCCCGGCTGGAACTGGGCCTGCGTGCCGAAGAACCAGCCACCTGGCGCAGCACCCTGGAAACGGCCGCCCAGGGCACCGACCGCCTGACGCACCTGGCGAATCAATTGTTGTCCCTGGCCCGCATCGAAAACGGTGCCCGCGCCATTGCCGAAGGCGGTGCGCAACTGCTCGATTTAAGCCAATTGGCCCGTGAGCTCGGTATGGCCATGGCGCCGCTGGCCCACGCGCGGGGCGTGGCCCTGGCACTGGAGGCCGACGAGCCGGTATGGCTGCGCGGCGAACCAACGCTGTTGAATGAGCTGCTGAGCAACCTGGTGGATAACGCCTTGGCCCATACCCCGCCCGGCGGCAACGTCATTCTGCGAGTGAAGGCCCCAGCGGTGCTGGAAGTCGAGGATGACGGCCCAGGCATCCCACTGGATGAGCGGGACCGGGTGTTCGAACGCTTTTATCGACGCAGCCAGCAGGGCATGGGGTCGGGCTTGGGGCTTGCGATTGTCGGGGAGATTTGCCGTGCGCACCTGGCGCAGATCAGCCTGCATGATGGCGAGCTGGCGGGGCTAAAGGTACGCGTGAGTTTTATCGCGGGTTGATCAGTAAAACATCGAGCGCGCTTCGTCCAGTTCACTGCGCAGGGCGTCGCTGTGCAGGTCTATGCGCAACTTCATGAGGGCCGGCAAGGCGGTAATCGGCACGGTTCCCAGAGGGTGGTCGGTGCCGCGGTGGCAGTACAGCGCGGCGACCTGCACCAGGTCGACGTAGTCCAGGCTTGCAGAGTCGCGTGTCAGGTCCAGGTATTGGCCCGGCACGTTCACCAGCATCTCAGGGAAGTCCCAGACCCGCAGCAGCTTGTCCCCCAGCACCGGGTGGATGCTGTCGATGACGTGGTTGAGGCTGACGGGGTCGGCCAGCAGCTCATAGTGATCCTCGGCGTACGTGAGGATCGGCAGCACGCCGATCTGATGCACCAGGCCACCCAGCGCCGCCTGGTCTGGCTTGAGCTGGCTGTGGCGACGGCACAAGGCGTAGCTCACGCCTGCCACCTCCAGGCTGCGGCGCCACACGTCGCGCATTTTCTGTTCGACCACCTCGGAGCGGGCGTGAAAGATCTGCTCCATCACCAGGCCGATAGCCAGGTTGCTGCTGTAGTTGGTACCGAGCCGGGTGATGGCGGTGTGCAGGTCGGTGACTTCCTGGCTGGCCCGTAGCAACGGGCTGTTGACCACTTTGATCAGGCGCGCCGACAGGGCCGTGTCACGACTGATCACTTTGCTCAGGTGGCTGATGCTGATGTCCGGGTCTTCGGCGGCCTGGCGAATTTTCAGGGCCACCTCCGGCAATGTCGGCAGAACCAGGTCATCGTTGTCGATGGCCGTTACCAACGCTTGTTGGACTTTTTCCGCCAGCTTGTTCATTCATGCTCTCTAGGGTGCTGCAAAAAGTACGGCGATTAACGCTGGATCTCGCGGTCACGGTCCAGTTGGTAGGGTAGGTCAAGCAGATTCAAGCCCGGGCCCTCGAGGGTGCCCAAGCGCACGTCGCCACTGTCGGCAGCTTCGGCTTGCAGCACGGCGAGAAGTTCAATCGACTGGTCGGCTTTTGCTGCGATGACCACTTCCCCGATCGCGCTGTTATGGCTCGGGGAAAATAACGGAGTGCCTGGCTCGGGAAGCTCGTTGGCCTCCAGGCTCAGGCGATACAGGCGCCGCTTGAGTTTGCCCAGGTACTGCATGCGCGCGACGATTTCCTGGCCGGTGTAGCAGCCTTTCTTGAAGCTGACGCCGCCCACGGCCTGCAGGTTGAGCATCTGCGGAATGAACAGCTCGCGCGTCTGGGGCATCACCTGGCCGATACCGGCACGGATCTGACCAAGCAACCAGGCATTCAAGTCAGCCTGTTGCAACTGCGCGGCCAATTGGCTGCGCACGGCGTCGGCGTGTTCGGCAGGTACCCAGAGTTCGGCACGGCCCGGGGAAACGCGGACGGCAATCAATGCCTCGTTGCGTGCCACGCTATCCGTCTCGACCGGCAGCGCGAGGCCCAGGGCGCTCAGGGCCGCGTCTGCGTTCGCCAAGCCGAAGCGCGCCCAGGCAGCGCTTTCGTCGGTGAGCTTGGATTTGGAGAACACCGCGTACTTTTTCAGATCCGCCAACTGCGGCTCAAGCAACTCGGTGGCCATGGCCAGGAGCACGCCATCACCCTGCAGCAGGATGCGGAAGCTCGACTGCATCCGGCCTTTTTGCGTGCAGCGCGCGCCCAGGCTGGCCTGGGTATCACTCAGGTAATTGAGGTTGCAGGTCAGTTGGCCCTGCAGGAACTTGGCAGCATCAGAGCCGCGGACGGCGAGAACGCCTTCGTGGGACAGGGGGCAGAAAAAAGCGGAGTCAGCCATGGGTCATCGCAGGTCAAAAAGTCATGGGGTGCATCATAGAGGGGCGTCCGGCAAATGCATAGTTTCCATATAGGGCGACCAAAGCCGACTGTTCCAGTGTCGTCGGGGCTGTATACTTGCGCTCTATTTTAGGAGGGCTCCATGGTCGAAGATGTAGAAATCAATCGCCTCTACTGGCACAGCCGTCGCGGTATGCTGGAGCTGGATGTGTTGCTGGTGCCTTTCACCAAAGAGGTGTATGCGACGCTCAATCAGGTGGACCGCGACCTCTACGTCAGGTTGCTCGAGTGCGAAGACCAGGACATGTTTGGCTGGTTCATGGAGCGCGCCGAATCCGAAGACCCGGAGCTGCAGCGCATGGTTCGGATGATCCTGGATCGTGTCCAGCCCAAGTAATCGTTTCGAATGCTGCTGGCAGGCCTCACGGCTGTTGCTGGCGGCCTATGTGCTTGCCCAGCTGGTCGCACTGGGCAGCCTGCTGGCTCTCGACCTGCCTTATTCAAGCCTTGGCATCCTGCTATGCCTGGCTCATTGTGCCTGGGTATTACCGCGGCAAATCCTGCTCACTCACCGTTCGTCGATTCGTGGCCTGCGCCGTGACGACGATGGCTGGCAGTTATGGAGCGCCGCACGCGGGTGGCACCCAGTGCAGCTGCGGCCCGACAGCCTGGCGTTGCCGCTGATCGTGGTGTTGCGTTACCGAGTGCAGGGTGAACGGCGAGTGCGGTCCATCTGCGTGCCAAAGGATGCGCAGGCCGCCGATGTGCACCGGCGCCTGCGGGTACGCCTGAAGTTCAGCCGCCGTAGGTGGTTGGCACCAGGATAGTGTCCCGGGCTTCGGGCAGCATCTGTGGGTAGTCGAGGGTGTAATGCAGGCCGCGGCTTTCCTTGCGCTCCATGGCCGACCGGATCATCAGCTCGGCCACTTGGGCCAGGTTGCGCAACTCGATCAAGTCGCGGCTGACCTTATAATTGCTGTAGAACTCGACCCTATGAGGCTAAACCCAATGGATACAGGGGTTTCAGCCGATGACCGTCAACCACCGCTCCCAAAGCGGGACAAACCTGTTACAAACTGCGCTCGCCAAGCCGTACCACTATCGCCGGTCTGGTCGCTATTACCTTCGCCTTCGCCCTCAAGGAACCGTTAAGGGCTTCTTCACACTGTCACTCAGGACTACCGACAAGGCCACCGCAATGACCATCTCCGAAGACATCCTCTCGACCCTCAAGGCCTACCACTTGGACAACCCTGAGGCGTCATGGGACGAACTTCGTGAGCGCTTGATTGAGTTCGCTGAGTACAACCTGACGATGGCACACGGTGACAGCTCACTGGTCGCTTACGAGATGATCAACGATGAGCATCACTTGGCGCTTCGTAAGGCCTCCGCGAAGCTACCCTTGAGCATCAATCAGCAACGGGCAGTGAGCAAGGCACTTGAGATCCTTGAGGCCTCACAGGAGCGTATGCGGGGGCGTTCAGGGAAGCTGGTCGAGATCGTGAAGGACCTCAATGGGGAACCTTGTGGCACGCCTTTGGCCCTCTCCCTGCCTATATCTGTAAACGCTTCCCCAGCTTTGACCTTCAAGTCCCTTTCTGCGCTGTACATGGAGGAACGCAAAGACAGCATTGAGGCCAGCACCATGCGTGACGTGAAGTCATCGTGTGAGGCTATCAGCGTGATCCTGGGCGACTTGGACATGCGGGGTCACACTCGGGAAGACATGAAGAACCTTCGGGACAAACTGCTTGAGGACCGCAAAGGTTCCACTGTGAATAAGCTAATGACCCGGCTATCAACGGTGATGGATTGGGCTGTGAATAACGGGTACCTCACCAAGGGCTTCGATAAGGGACTGAAGCTATCCAAGGACGCTGACAGTTCCCGTGAGGCGTTCTCTCAGGATCAAGTAAAGGCCCTGATGGCTTACGCTAAGTCGCTTCCAGTGGACGCTTGGCAGCGCTGGGCGTTGTCCCTTGGAGTGATCACTGGGACCCGTATTGAGGAGCTGAGGCAGTTGACCAAGGCTGACGTTAAGCAGGTTGGGGGCGTGTGGGTCATCGACATCAATAGGAACGATGGCAAGACAGCCAAGACCAAGAATGCTCTGCGTGTCATACCGCTAACTGACGGTGCCTATGGCTTCGACCTTCAGGCCTTCCGTGAGTTTGTCGATAGCTCCGACTCCCGGCTGTTCAAATTGGGCGCTGGTCAGTTCTCAAACGTGCTTAATGGTGCGCTACGAGATGTCCTAAGCTTGAACGCTGATCGGACCCAGACCTTCCACTCATTGCGTCACTCTCTGGCCGGTGCCTTGAAGGCCGCTGAGGTGCCTGTGGGGACCGCTGAGTCCATCTTGGGACACGCTTCAGGTTCGATTAGCTATGACCTGTATGGGGCAGGGAGCGCCGTGGCTATTGAACGGATGGCGGAAGCTCTGGTGAGCGCGTTCCGTATGGCCTTATGATATTGCTGAAAATTGAATGGAGTCGGCTATGAGAAACCTTGATTTATACGGAATTGCTAAGGTCAACAGCGAGCTACAGGCGCGCGCGATAGTAGTGGATCGAATTCCGTCTCTTGGTGAAAAAACAGCTCGAATTATGGCTTGGCAATGTTTCATTCAAGATCAGATAAATTTAGAAGACAGCAACGAGCGAACCTCGAACCTTGCGCGAATTAAACACGGTGAGGCTATAGCTGCTTTTTGGGAAACCGGCGACGAGATGGACGTTGACTCAAATACGTTTGTTTCGTACTTTTTCGATGAGCTTGGTGTCATTAACCGCAAGGTCACCAAAAAGGGTGTGCAGATAGCTTTCTATATCTTCGTCGCCCTCGGGTTATTCGGTTTGTACAAGCTCTTTTCCTGAGCGACGGTTTAGTTACACCTTCGATGAAGATCCAAAAACCCTCACAAGAACACGGTGGCCGCAACGGTCGCCAATTTGATCTTGTGAGGGCACCCTATGACTTTGCTTACTCAACCCGGACCACTTCACCGTCACGTTGATTATGAGACGGGGCACATCCTCCACACTGATCCGACCACGGGCGAGGTCATCACTCAAAGGGAGATGGTCAGGCCCAAGAATCCTGAAGCGCAGTATCAAGCCTGGACTGCTGAGCGTAGGGCTGATAATCGCCTCGCGGCGGACCATGGCAATGTCACCCTGTCAAAGGTTGAACCAACTGCTGAAGCTGTCGAGCCAGCCAATTCAGTCCGTGGCAGACCCAAGACCAGTTTTGCTAATCCAGTAGCTGCCTACATGTACCTTCTCGCGTTGCCTAACCTACTGCCGTGGGTCGATCACATCATCACGGGGTCGATCATCACCAGTGCCGGGGTTACGAATGGCAAGATCAACGTAAAGGCCCGTGCAGTCATCGGTGCGTTGTTCGCCACGGAGATCACGGCGGAGGCCTGCAAGACCGGCGAGATCAGTTTACGGACCGCACAGCGCATCGCCAAGGCTGCCCGACATGCTGCTCATGGGATCGCCTCCTACGTCGAGCGGTACCCTTCAATCAAGGCTGAATTGGACTCGGAGGCTCTATTCCGGGCCTTTCAGACTTAACGCCGGATAATATAAAAGAAACCTTTATGACCCAGCTCTTTAAGGTCTGGGGGGTAAAACTCTGAGTTTCTCAATGCGGACTCCCTGGGATGAAGGTGGACCCAGGGTGAAGGGATTTGCTATTGCAAAATAATCCCTACTCATGGAGTGGACTTTAAGATCCCATAAGGAACTCCCTCCCTTTGGGTCTGCCACGGGTCTCGCCATCCGGTACGGACTTCATCATTCCCAAAGGAATCGAAGCGGTTCGTCAAGTGGATTTAAAAACCCTCACAATAACAGGGACAGCTCGGTTTATTCTGAAATAAATATCAGCAGCCATTCCCTGGTCACACACGCCCGTCGCTGGGCCAACCATCAATCCAGTCTTTCTGATAGTGCCTTCCATGCCACGTCGGGTCCCTTTGTCGGGGTCTGGATGCTCGGCTGTGGGTGCGACCTGGAGGGCACTACCAAAAAGGACACGACAACTATGCTAACCAACAACCAGACCGACCTGCTGCCCATTGTGATTGAGGGTCAAATCTTCAAGCCGAACGCCGAGGGCCTGTGGAGCCTGAATGAGATCCACAAGACCTTGAACCTTTCGGAGGCTAAGCGACCGTCCGAGTGGAGTAACGCTGTGTCTGCCGAACTGCTCGCTTCCGGAAATTTCCGGAAGGTGGACAAGGTGGGTTCGTTCGCAGATGAACTGGGGGCTATCGCTTACGCTATGTGGGTTTCAACCGACTTTTATCTGATGGTCGCGGGTGCCTTCCTTGCCATGCGTAACAGTGCCGTTCGTGAGCTGCGTCAGAAAGATGCCCTCTTGGACGCTAATATGCCCAAGGCTACGACCCTCGACCTGAAGGCCCGTGGCGCTGGTCTCACATGGACTGAGGCTTGCCGTGTGGCGGGCGTACAGCAGCCCCGTTTGGCCCTTGCTGAATTGGTCAAGATGAAGTGGTTCGTCTATCCAGTGGACAGCTTTGGTAGCCCTGAAGGGTCCCCAAGGCCGAAGAAACAGGGCTTTGCGGTCGGTGCTTTCGTGAAGGTCTCGACGGACTTCGGTAACAAGGAGGGATGGCGGGTCAAGCCGCGAGGTCTCGACTGGCTGAATAAGCACGCCGAGGAAGTCAACCTACGGGTAGTCGCGACGAAGGCCCTCAAGGCAAAAGCCAAGCGGCCTAAGGAGGTGACCCGATGAAGGCGTTAATGCCCTCAAATCTGAGGCCATTGAGTAACCGCCAACGCCACCTACTTTGCCTGACTCTGAAACTAATGCTCGCCGGGGTCCCTGAAGAGGATCGTCGCGCCATCATCGAGCGGAGGCTTCACTACTATCGGGAGGCACGTAAGCGTCAGCGCTATGCGTATCACCAGCGGGAGCCTCGGCCATGACCTTTGCCGACCAGCTCAACGCATTCTTTATGTCCCCTTCAACTCGAACAAAGCTGATCACCCTGCGCACAATCTGGCGTGATTGGCATGTCCGCGAACAGGTCATCACCAACGATGAATATGGAGTGGACTACCAGAAACTTATAGGACACCTGAAGGCGACCAATCCGGTCATGGTCTCATTTGTTGAGTCCATCACTACCACAACCAGTATGAACCTCGATGCAGTAATGCGTGCCCCTATGCGAATCCCACTAACCCGCCAACCGATCACTTCCACGCTTTAACTTACCGCCGTCCGCCATCGGCACCCGGATCACACCCGCCAAGCTACAGACCCGTGATCGCACTAACTAACCCAAATCCAGAAGATATTGATCATGACCTTGAGAGGCCCGTGTGGCTACTCCTTGCCATCTGGTCACGTTGCCTCTATGCGGCAAGGCCATGAATCAATGTCTCGATGTAGGAGACCCAACACTATGCAACTGAATATCCAAAACGTAACCCCTGAAACTGTCGAAGTACAAGGTCAGGTCGTGGCCCGTGCTTACGCTGAGGGCGTGATGCTGGCTACCCTGATTGCCACAGCGGGAACCAATAAGCCTGCCCAGGAAGTCATCGTAAGCCAGTACCTGGACGCTGGTCTGAGCGCTGCTGCGTTCCCTCAAGTCATTCGAGCCATTCAGGTCCGTAAGGCCCGTGAAGCGCAGGAAGCTGAGAGTCGCCAACGCGAGGCTCGTGAGCATGAAGAGCGCGTCAAGTCCTACGAGTCCACCCCCTTGGACGAAGCACGACGCCGTGCCAAGCGCCAAGTCCGTGAAGACCAATACAGAGCTATGGGTAATGCCATTCGTAGCGCCAACGGTCGTAGCGACTTCTCGTCTGCTAATTGGCTTGAGAACAGCTAAGTCTCGCCGTCACGTCGCCCACCTACCTCTACTTCATTCTATTTCAGGAGACCAATCTCATGTCCAACCCATCCAAATCTACAGATCACCGCGACCAACGCGACCGCTACAGCGTGCCGACTTCCTATGAGACTGCCGTATGGGGCAATGGTGGTAACCTTCAGTTCACCACCCAGGCCTCTATGGGCGCCCAGGCGACTGACTCAAGTGTCCTGGCTCAGGTCATCACCCAAGCCATGGACGAATTCTTCAATGGTGGCGAATGGCACGACGACGCTGTCGATGCGATCCCCTGTGAGTTCCGCCCGAAAGGAACCGAGCCGACCCCTGTACAATTGGTCAACATGGTCAATCGTAACCTTGAGTTCGATCCTCGCCAGTCGATCTACGACACCTCGACTATCGCCAAGGGCGAAGCGGTTGCCGGCGACTTCATCTTCACTGAGCCGACCAATACCGCTGCATTCTTCTCGCACCGCTTCACCCTTCTGGATGCCCACGTTGTTGCTGGCTTCACTGGCAACGGCATGGAGCAGATGATGGACAAGATGCTGGCCGACTTCGAGAAGGCCTGTGGTTCTACCGTTGTGGACATCCTCATTAAGTCCCCAAGCACTGAGGTCAAAGAAGTCACCATTGCGGGTGCTTCGCCACGCGACCGTGCTGAAGACTGGATCGACGCCTTGACCCTGAGCATCAACCAATCGGTTGGTAACTCCTTGAGCGACTTCGTGTTGCTGATGCACATGACCGAACAAGCTGTTCTTGAACGTGCCGCCCAGCGTGCTGGCGTGGATGACGTTGAGGACCTGTTGGGTTGCCGTACTCAGTTCTACTCGGGCACCAACCGGGGCGTCTTCATGCTGCCTAAGGGCTTTGCCTCGCTGTCGTTCCGCCATGATCAAGAAGGTGACGTATGGGCGATTCATGCAAGCCGTAACGCTGGAGTGCAGGGCTGGGACTTTGAGGTGAGCGGTGTGGCTGACGTAATGGCTCAGGCCAAGGTCAGGATCAAGCTGGCAAACCCTGAAGACCCTACTGAGAAACTGCAAGTAGAGGTCGTGGACTTTCCGCTGATCACCCGTGTGGTCGTCAAGCCGTAACACCCGCTGTATCCATGAGGTCCGTAATGGGCCTCGTGGGCGAGCTGTTTAGTTGCTATGCTTGGGCATCGACCATGTTACGGCAAGGCCAGCCATGAGTTTTACTCTCTGTTATACCTACAAGGACAAACGGGTGGTTACGAAGATACAAGTCGATCACCTGACCCCATATGCAGCCGTTTGCTTTGCCCTGCTCCAGTCAGGGGCCACCAACGACTCAAGTGGTGGAGGCTGGCCTAAATCCTATGAGGGCATCCTTGAGATTGCCACTCAATACGGTCTCACAAACCTGACGGTTCACCGATCCCTTAACTCTTAGGACAACTTCATGGACACGTTTAGCGCGGCCTACGGGCCTGCGTTGGTGTTCATGTGGCCTTCTGGCTGTATGGGTGCCTCAAGGGCACCTCATGAGGATCTGGCACAAAAATCTGAGTGACCACCTGTAACTACTAACCTGCGCGCTTACCCCCATAGGCCCTCGCATGCTCGCTCAGGCGCACGATAAGGACCCTTGCGGGCAGGTGATAAGGACCTCAGCGTTGGGACAAATGTGCGCCAAAGCTGTTACAAACTGGGGCCCCATGGTGCTACGCTATGGCTCCTAACGTGCCTCATTTGTCGGGTGTAAGGATCGTATCCTTCGCCTCTGGCAGCAGCTCTGGATAGTCCAACGTGTAGTGCAGACCCCGAGATTCCTTACGTTCCATGGCAGACCTGATCATCAGTTCCGCTACCTGGGCAAGGTTCCTCAGTTCAATCAGGTCTCTGCTTACTCGGTAGTTGCTGTAGAACTCGTCGATCTCATCCAGCAGCAAGCGCACCCGATGTTGCGCCCGTTGCAGGCGTTTGTTGGTGCGCACGATGCCCACATAGTCCCACATGAAGCGCCGCAGCTCGTCCCAGTTGTGGGCGATGATCACATCCTCGTCCGAATCGGTGACCTGGCTCGCGTCCCAGCGGGGCAGGGCGGCCGGTACCGGGATGCGCGGCAGTTGCTCAAGAATGTCCGCTGCCGCCGAGCGCGCATACACGAAGCATTCAAGCAATGAATTGCTGGCCATGCGGTTAGCGCCGTGCAGGCCGGTGAAGCTGGTTTCGCCGATGGCATACAGGCCCGGTACGTCGGTGCGGCCATGCTGATCGACCATCACGCCACCGCAGGTGTAGTGCGCGGCCGGTACCACGGGGATCGGGCCCTTGGTGATGTCGATATTGAAGGTCAGGCAGCGTTCGTAGACGGTCGGGAAGTGGGTCTTGATGAAGGCTTCGGGCTTGTGGCTGATGTCCAGGTACACGCAGTCGATACCCAGGCGCTTCATTTCGTGGTCGATGGCGCGGGCGACGATATCGCGTGGTGCCAGTTCGGCGCGTGGGTCGAAGCGCTGCATGAAGCGTTCGCCGTTGGGCAGCTTCAAATGTGCGCCTTCGCCGCGCAGGGCTTCGGTGATCAGGAAGCTCTTGGCCTGCGGGTGATACAGGCACGTGGGGTGGAATTGGTTGAACTCCAGGTTGGCGACCCGGCAGCCCGAGCGCCAGGCCATCGCTATGCCGTCGCCGCAGGCACCGTCGGGGTTGCTGGTATAGAGGTAGACCTTGGCGGCGCCGCCCGAGGCGAGAATGGTGAAGCGTGCGCCATAGGTATCGACTTCACCGCTGGTGCGGTTGAGTACGTAGGCGCCCAGGCAGCGTTCGCCCGGCAGGCCCAGGCGTTTTTCGGTGATCAGGTCGACGGCGACGCGCTGCTCCAGCAATTGGATATTTGGACGTTGGCGGGCCTGGTCGAGCAGGGTCTTGAAAATCGCGGCCCCGGTGGCATCGGCAGCGTGAATGATTCGGCGATGGCTGTGGCCGCCTTCGCGGGTCAGGTGGAACTCAAAGCCACCGTCGTCGCTGCCGGCATGTTCATCGCGGGTGAAGGGTACACCTTGGTCGATCAACCATTGGATGGCTTCCCGGCTGTGCTCGACGGTGAAGCGCACGGCGTCTTCGTTGCACAGGCCACCGCCGGCGTTAAGGGTGTCTTCGACGTGGGATTGCACGGTGTCTGTGTCGTCCAGCACCGCAGCAACGCCGCCCTGAGCCCAGAAGGTCGAGCCGTTGGCCAGGTCGCCTTTGCTCAAAACCGCTATACGCAAATGGCTGGGCAGGGTCAGGGCCAGGCTCAAGCCGGCGGCGCCGCTGCCGATTACGAGGACATCGTGTTGAAACTGTTGGCTCATTTGACGGATTCCGCAAAAAGCGATCCAAAGGGGGGCGCAAACAGGACGCCTGGATCGGCGAATCAAAGGGTCACACGGGCCACTAGTATATAGAGGGGTGGAGCGGCACAATAGCCACGCCTTCGTGGCATTGTGAGATTATGCTGCGCAGCTTTGGGAAACGGCCGGTTGGCGGGACGGGAACTTTTTGCATAAGCCCCGACTCAATAGCAGGTTGCCCGAAAGCTGGGAAAACGTTGAGTTTATTGGCCCGTCGGGAGCATTGGACGCGTCACGAAACCGGCGACAAGATTATTCGCGCAGCCGGCACCGACCGTGCTGCGTTTTTCGTGTGTGCCAAATCAGTGCATGCCGGAAACTTGCTTGAAGGGGGAGAACTTTTGCGAAAAGCCCGAGTCTATGTTTGCAAGCCTGATCGTTTAGTTATGCAAGCCTCCTTCAAGTACAACGAGGAGTGTTCATGCTAACCCAGGAAGAGGATCAGCAGCTGGTCGAGCGCGTACAGCGCGGTGATAAGCGAGCATTTGATCTGCTAGTGCTGAAATACCAGCACAAAATTCTCGGGTTGATCGTGCGGTTTGTGCACGACACCCATGAAGCGCAGGACGTTGCGCAGGAAGCCTTTATCAAGGCTTACCGTGCACTTGGAAATTTCCGCGGTGACAGTGCGTTTTACACGTGGCTATACCGCATCGCCATCAACACGGCGAAAAACTATCTGGTGTCACGCGGTCGCCGCCCACCAGACAGTGATGTCAGTTCAGAAGATGCTGAATTCTACGATGGTGATCACGGCCTCAAAGATCTCGAGTCGCCGGAGCGTGCATTGCTGCGCGACGAGATCGAAGGCACCGTCCATCGCACTATTCAGCAACTGCCAGAAGATTTGCGTACGGCGTTAACTTTACGTGAATTCGATGGTCTGAGTTACGAAGACATTGCGAGCGTCATGCAATGTCCGGTGGGGACTGTGAGGTCGCGGATTTTCCGGGCCCGGGAAGCCATCGACAAAGCCTTGCAACCGTTGTTGCAGGAAAACTAAAGACAGCGGCGACAGCCAAGAGAGGAACCGCCATGAGTCGTGATGCCCTGCAGGAATCGCTGTCCGCAGTGATGGATAACGAAGCGGATGAACTGGAACTTCGTCGAGTGCTCAACGCATTTGATGACGCCGAAACCCGTGATACCTGGTCTCGTTACCAAGTCGCTCGGGCGGTGATGCACAAGGATCTCCTAATCCCTCGTCTGGATATTGCTGCGGCCGTTTCTGCTGCACTGGCTGATGAAGCCGTTCCGGCAAAAGCCTCGCGTGGTCCGTGGCGCAGCCTGGGTCGTCTGGCAGTGGCCGCTTCGGTGACTGTTGCTGTGTTGGCAGGTGTTCGCCTGTACAACCAGGACGAGATCGCAGGCAACGAGCTGGCCCAACAGACTCAGCAACCGGTCATGGCCGGTCCGCAAGTCAAAGGTCCGGCCGTGCTGGCTGGCTACAAGGAAAGCACTGATACCACCGGCCCTATGGCTAATGGTGTACTTCAGGGGCAATCCGGCTGGCAGGATCAGCGCCTTCCAGGCTACCTGCGTCAACATGCGCAGGAATCGGCTGCCAAAGGCACTGACAGCGCTCTGCCATACGCTCGTGCAGCAAGCCAGGAAAACCGCTGATTCGCTAAGGAGCCCTATGCGCGCCATACCGCTCCTTACGCTTTTGCTCAGTAGTTGGTTTGCACTATCCGCCCATGCCGATGAAGCCCAAGACTGGCTGATTCGACTTGGGCGTGCAGAGCAGCAGCAAAGCTTTGAAGGTACGTTTGTCTACGAACGTAACGGCAGTTTTTCTACCCATGACATCTGGCACCGTGTCCAGAATGGTCATGTCCGTGAACGCTTGTTGCAACTTGACGGCTCCGCCCAGGAAGCGGTCAGGGTTGATGGTCGGGCACAATGTGTCAGTGGCACGTTGGCAGCTGGTCTCGGTCAGTCACCTGAGGCACCCTCGCGTATTCTTGATCCAAAAAAACTCACTTCATTCTATGACCTGGCCGTTATTGGCAAATCGCGCGTGGCCGGTCGTCATGCGGTGATTGTGTCGATCAGCCCGCGTGATCCCTACCGTTATGGGTTTGAATTACACCTGGACCGTGAAACTGCGCTGCCGCTTAAATCCTTGCTGCTGAATGACCAAGGGCAGTTGTTGGAGCGTTTTCAGTTCACCCGTCTGGATGCTTCGGCCATTCCTTCTGACCAGGACTTGCAGCCCAGCGGCGACTGTTCGCCGGTAACGATGTCCGCCGCTAAATCACCTGAGCTGTCTGCCACGCAAAAGTGGCATCTGGACTGGCTACCGCCTGGTTTCCAACAGATCAGCAGCGCTACGCGCAAAGATGCCCAAACGAAATCTACCGTCGACAGCCTGATGTATGACGATGGGCTCGCGCGTTTTTCGGTGTTTCTTGAGTCAGCCAACGGCGCCGATGTGAATGAAACCCGCGCTCAGCTTGGGCCGACCGTGGCAGTATCCCGGCGTTTGAATACGGTAGATGGCGAAATGATGGTCACGGTGGTGGGCGAAATTCCCATTGGCACTGCTGAGCGCATCGCGTTGTCGGTGCGTGGTGAAAAGGCCGCCGCCAAGCCCTGAGATTGTTAATCTTATGTTCATCCTGGTCTATCAATCTGGGCCCGAATTTCGTTGGGTGCTGGGCGTATGAAATCTCTGGATCAGCATTTTCACTTGCAAAAACTTCCCATGTTTTTTATAGGTCAGGGTTTGATGGCTCTGGCCTTGTTTGTTCGCGGAACAAAAATGCCGCTCGCAGTATCCGGCGTTTATTGAACCCTGTCGCTTAACCCTGCTCGTCGTAACGGGAGCTGTATGTCGATACCACGTTTGAAGTCTTACTTATCCATAGTCGCCACAGTGCTGGTGCTGGGCCAGGCCTTACCTGCGCAAGCGGTCGAGCTGCCTGACTTCACCCAACTGGTGGAGCAGGCCTCGCCTGCCGTGGTGAACATCAGTACCACGCAGAAGCTGCCGGATCGCAAAGTCTCGAACCAGCAGATGCCCGACCTGGAAGGCTTGCCGCCCATGTTGCGCGAGTTCTTCGAACGCGGGATGCCGCAACCTCGCTCTCCTCGTGGCGGCGGTGGTCAGCGCGAAGCCCAGTCCCTGGGCTCCGGCTTCATCATTTCGCCTGACGGCTACATCCTCACCAACAACCACGTGATTGCCGATGCCGACGAGATTCTCGTGCGCCTGGCCGACCGCAGTGAACTCAAGGCCAAGCTGATTGGTACCGATCCACGTTCCGACGTGGCTTTGCTCAAAATCGATGGCAAGGACTTGCCGGTGCTTAAACTGGGCAAGTCCCAAGATCTGAAGGCTGGTCAGTGGGTGGTCGCGATCGGTTCACCGTTCGGCTTTGACCACACCGTTACCCAAGGCATTGTCAGCGCCATCGGTCGCAGCCTGCCAAACGAAAACTACGTGCCGTTCATCCAGACCGACGTGCCGATCAACCCGGGCAACTCCGGTGGTCCGCTGTTCAACCTGGCCGGCGAAGTGGTGGGGATCAACTCGCAGATATACACCCGCTCCGGTGGCTTCATGGGCGTGTCCTTCGCGATCCCGATCGATGTGGCCATGGACGTCTCCAATCAGCTCAAAAGCGGCGGCAAGGTCAGCCGCGGCTGGTTGGGCGTGGTAATCCAGGAAGTGAACAAGGACCTGGCTGAGTCCTTCGGTCTCGACAAGCCGGCCGGTGCCCTGGTTGCGCAGATTCAGGACAATGGCCCTGCGGCCAAGGGCGGCCTGAAAGTCGGTGACGTAATTCTGAGCATGAACGGCCAGCCGATCATCATGTCGGCGGACTTGCCTCACTTGGTCGGCGCGCTCAAGGCCGGCGGCAAAGCCAAGCTGGAAGTGATTCGTGATGGCAAGCGCCAGAACGTCGAACTGACCGTTGGGGTAATTCCGGAAGAAGGCGCGACCCTGGACGCCCTGGGCAACGCCAAGCCAGGCGCCGAGCGCAGCAGTAACCGCCTGGGTATCGCCGTCGTTGAACTGACCGCCGAGCAGAAGAAAACCTTCGACCTGCAAAGCGGTGTCGTGATCAAGGAAGTGCAGGACGGCCCAGCCGCCTTGATCGGCCTGCAACCGGGTGACGTGATCACCCACTTGAACAACCAGGCAATCGATACCACCAAGGAATTCGCCGACATCGCCAAGGCGTTGCCGAAGAATCGCTCGGTGTCGATGCGCGTCCTGCGTCAAGGCCGTGCCAGCTTCATCACCTTCAAACTGGCCGAGTAATCCGCTAGACCTATAAAAAAGCCCCGCTGCCGGTTAACGGCAGCGGGGCTTTTTTGTGGGCGGCGGGTTCAGCTCATCATGCCTTTCACCAAGCGCTCCTGTTCGATCAGCTCACGCTGACGGGCGTCGATGCGTGAGGACAACGGGAAGTTATTGCCGGCGCGCCGCTTGGCAAAGTCCAACTGCTGGATGGCTTGCTGGAAATCCCCCACCAATGCGAAATATTCGGCGCGAGCCTGATGCAGGCCAATGATGTTGCCGGACAAGCCGCGAGTCTCGGCGACCTGATACCACACGTCCGGATCGTCCGGTCGCGACTTGAGCAGCCCATCCAGTGCCTTTTCTGCATCGGCGGTACGGTTCTGTTTAAGCAGCAGGTCTACCCGCACCTGGTTCAGCGGATAGTTGCTGGGGTACTGGGTGAGCATGCGGTCGGTACGTTGCTGCGCATCCGGCATGCGGTTGCTGGTGATGTCCAGTTCGATTTGGGCCAGGTTGTAGGTAATGTCATTGGGCGCCTTGGCCAACAGCGGCGCCAGGCTTTCCCGCGCTTCTTTGAGTTGAGTACCCTTGATCTGAGCGATGGCCAGGCCATAACGCGCAACGTCATTTTTAGGGTTCTCATCCAGCTGCGCCTGGAAGCGCTTGGCGGCCAGACCAGGTGTGTCTTCGTACTTGAGCTGCACCCGTGCGCGAATCAGTTGATAGCGCAGGCTGTCTTCCTTGCCGCCAGGTTTGGCTTGTTCGGCGCGGTTGCGGGTGTCGGCGATACGCGATTCGGTTACCGGGTGAGTCAGCAGGAACTCCGGTGGCTTGGCGTCGAAGCGGTATTGGCGCATCAGCCGTTCGAACATCGTGGGCATGGAGCGCGGGTCGTAGCCGGCTTTCTCCAGGTTGAGGATGCCGATGCGGTCGGCCTCTTGCTCGTTCTGGCGAGAGAAGCGGCGCTGTTCCTGGATCGCGGCGGCTTGTGAGCCGGCAATCGCGGCGATACCGGCATCGCCGGCACCCGCAGCGGCGGCGATAATGCCGCCAAGCAGGGCCGCCATCATCGGCAGTTGCATGCGTGATTGCGCTTCTACGCCTCGGGCGAAGTGACGCTGGGACAAGTGCGCCAGTTCGTGGGCCAGTACCGACGCGTATTCACCTTCGGTCTGTGCATTGAGAAACAGGCCGCCGTTGACCCCGACGATCCCACCGGGAGCCGCAAAGGCGTTGAGCTGTGGGCTGTTGATCAGGATGAATTCCAGGCGCCGGTCATTGACCTGGCTGGTCTCCACCAGCTTGTACACGCTGGTTTCAACGTAATCCTTGAGTTGCGGATCATTGAGTTGCGAAACCTGGCCGCGCAGGTAGGCCAGCCAGGCTCGGCCCAATTGGTATTCCTGTTGCGGCGAGACTATGGCAGAGCTGGCGTCACCAAGTGACGGCAGGTCGTCAGCAAAGGCCGGGGAGGCCAGCAGGCAGGCCAGCGTCAGCAGGGTAGGGCGCAAAAAAGTCATGCACAAAGCCTTTCGACAAAGAGCTTACTGTAGCCGGACACTGAGCTTGGGACCAGATATTCTAAGCGGCCCGAATGTTTGCCTGGAGTAGCACCATGACCGACGTTGTAGCCTGTGACGCCGAACTCGACGCCAGCGGTCTTAACTGCCCTTTGCCGTTGCTCAAGGCCAAGCTGGAGCTCAATAAAATGGCCAGCGGTGCCGTGCTCAAGGTGACTGCCACCGACGCCGGCTCCCAGCGTGATTTTCGCACCTTTGCCAAGCTGGCCGGCCACACCCTGGAGCATGAAGACGCCGCCGAGGGTGTGTACCGTTATTGGTTGCGCAAGGCCTGACGGCCTTGTCGACGCAGAATCAGGCCTTATTCAGCGCCTGCGCTGCCGCCAACACGGCATCAACATGCCCCGGCACTTTCACTCCGCGCCATTCCTGACGCAGCACGCCTTGGCTGTCGATCAGGAATGTGCTGCGATCCACACCCAGGTATTCCTTGCCATACAGCTTCTTCAACTTGATCACATCAAACAGCTGGCAGACCGCTTCGTCCTTATCGCTGATCAGCTCGAAAGGAAATTCCTGTTTGCCCTTGAAGTTCTCGTGGGACTTCACGCTGTCACGCGACACGCCGAACACTTCGGTATTGGCGGCCTTGAATGCGGCGTACTGGTCACGAAAGCCTTGGCCTTCGGTAGTGCAGCCTGGGGTGCTGTCCTTCGGGTAAAAGTAGATCACCACTTGCTTGCCCTTGAGGGCCGCGAGGCTGAAGGTCTGGCCGCTGGTGGCCTGGGCCTCGAAATCGGCCACGGGTGTGTCGATGGCTACCGGCATAGAGAGGTACTTCCTTACATGGGGTTCTGTGGGCGCCATGGTTCGATCAAGGCGTCGAGGTTCAGGGCATCGGCGAAATCGAGGAACTGGTCGCGCAGCCAACTGATCTGTACGCCGGCCGGCAAGGTCACGGTAAAGGTGGCGTTGAGCATGGTGCCGCCGGTTTGTGGCGCCTGGTAGGTGTCACAGGTCAGGTTTTCCAGCTCGACGTTATGGTCGATAAAGAACTGGCACAACTCGTTGACGATGTCCGAACGGTAGGCCGAGCTGACATAGGCCACGTAAGGCAAAGCCTGTGGGCGATTTTCCAGGGCGGCGCTGCGTACCACGTTGACGGTAAAGTCGTGCTTTTTGGCCAGGCCCGGCAGGCCGGTTTCAAGGCGTGCCAAGGCATCCCAGGAGCCAGAAATCTGCAGGACCAGCGCACTGCACTCGCCGTGGCGGGTCAGGCGGGAGGTCACGACGGCGCAGCGGTTCTCATGGCTGGCGCGGCACAGGACGTTGGTCAGCTCCATGGGGTTGGCGCCGAGGGCACTGATAACAAGGAATTGTTCGCGAACTGTGGGGGTGGACATGCAGCCTTCCTAAAGCGATGAGCGGTCGATACCGTGTGGGCTGTATCGATCAAAGGATCAAGGGTAGCGAAAAGCGTCGCCAAGGGCTAGGAGGTGGCGTTTTCATTGCGTGATCAGCCGGCTTCGGGCGGTGCTTTGGCCCGATGATGTCATTGCCCGACGTTTAGTTGCGCCAGAACGCATCCTCACGCGGTACTTCGCTTGTACAAGCATCTTGGCGCCAGTACCATTACGGCTCTCTTTTTCCGGCAGGAGCGGTTGCATGATTGCGGGCAGTATGGTGGCACTGGTCACACCCATGGATGCACAAGGTCGTCTCGACTGGGACAGCCTGGGCAAACTGGTGGACTTCCACCTGCAAGAGGGCACCAACGCCATTGTGGCGGTCGGCACCACAGGTGAATCGGCCACCCTCGATGTGGAAGAGCACATCCAGGTGATCGAGTTCGTGGTCAAGCGCGTTGCGGGCCGCATTGCCGTGATCGCCGGTACGGGCGCCAACTCGACGCGTGAAGCGATCGAGCTGACCAGGAACGCCAAGAAGGCTGGCGCCGACGCTTGCCTGCTGGTAACCCCGTACTACAACAAGCCGACCCAGGAAGGCTTGTACCAGCACTTCAAAGCCATCGCCGAAGCCGTGCAGATCCCGCAGATCCTCTACAACGTACCGGGTCGCACCGCGTGCGACATGAAGGCCGAGACCGTGATCCGCCTGTCCACCGTGCCGAACATCATCGGCATCAAGGAAGCCACTGGCGACCTGCAACGCGCCAAGGACATCCTGGCCGGCGTGAGCAGCGACTTCCTGGTGTATTCCGGTGACGACGCCACCGCTGTCGAGCTGATCCTGCTGGGTGGCAAGGGCAATATCTCCGTGACCGCCAACGTGGCCCCGCGCGCCATGAGCGATATGTGTGCCGCCGCCATCGCGGGCGATGCAGCCACCGCTCGCGCCATCCACGAAAAGCTGATGCCGCTCAACAAGACACTGTTTATCGAATCCAATCCTATTCCCGTGAAGTGGGCGCTGTTTGAGATGGGCCTGATGCCGGACGGTATCCGTCTGCCGCTCACCCCCCTCAGCGAAGCCTGTCACGAACCGCTGCGACAGGCCCTGCGCCAGTCCGGCGTCCTGGTTTAATTGAGGAAGCACTACGCATGAAGCGATTGGCCGGACTTTCCGCACTTGCCTTGATTATCTCCAGCACCAGTGGCTGCGGTTGGGTATGGGGCCCGGAAGGCTACTTCCGTGACCGCGGCAGCGATTACCTGGAAGCGCAAGCAACCAAACCGATGCAACTGCCGCCTGATGTCAATGTCGCCAAGCGCCTTGACCCATTGTTGCCGATTCCACGCAACGTCGCCGACGACACGGTCAAGGGTGAGTACGTAGTGCCACGCCCACAGCCGATTATGGCCGTGGCCGATGCCAGCGACTACAGCCTGCAGAAAAGCGGCGACAACCGCTGGATCGTGGCTCAGCGTCCGCCTGCCGAAGTCTGGCCGGTGGCGGTGCAGTTCTTCCAGGACAACGGTTTCCGCCTCGACCAGCAACGCCCGCAGACCGGTGAGTTCACCACCGCATGGCAGCAAGGTCGCGAGCTGTCCGCCAACATGGCCCAGCGCCTGCTGGCGGGCGGTGTAGCCGCCGACAGCGAAGCCCGTGTGCGTGTGCGCATCGAGCCCGGCGTGCAGCGCAATACCAGCGAAGTCTATGTCGTCAGCGCCGAGCGGCCTGCCGGCAGCACGGCTGACGTCGACTTCACGCCGCGCTCGGTTAACACCGGCGTCGACGCCGCGCTGGTCGACGAGATGCTGGCCAGCATGAGCCGTATCTCCGAGAAGGGCGGTTCCGTTTCCCTGCTCGCCGCCCGTGATTACGACACCCCTAGCCGCGTCAGCCTCACCGAAGACGGCAGCGGTAACGTCGTGCTGAACCTGGGTGAAGACCTCGACCGTGCCTGGGCCAGTGTTGGCCGCGCGTTGGAGCAGGGCCCTTGGCGCGTTGAAGACATCAACCGCAGCCTGGGCCTGTACTACATCAACGTGGCTGAAAAGGCTGAGAAGAAGGACGACGAGCCAGGTTTCTTCGGCAAATTGTTCGGCAGCGCGCCGACCAAGGAAGAGATCGAAACCCGTGCCGAGCGTTACCAGGTTCGTTTGAGCAAGGTGGGCGAAAGCGTGCAAGTCACCGTCGAGAAGAACATCAACACCGTCGCGCCAGCTGAAACAGCGCGCAAAGTGTTGGGCGTGATTCAAGACAACCTGGGCTGATTCGATGCGTTTTGCCGTTCTCGGCAGCGGTAGCCAAGGGAACGGTACGCTGGTCGCCCATGATGACACGTACGTGCTGGTCGATTGTGGTTTCTCCCTGCGGGAAACCGAGCGGCGCCTGTTGCGCCTGGGGGTTCACCCCACGCAACTGAGCGCGATTCTGGTAACCCACGAACATGCCGACCATGTGCATGGCGTGGGTTTGCTGTCTCGGCGCTACAATCTGCCGGTGTACTTGAGTCGTGGCACGTTGCGCGGGATGCGCAAACCCATTGAGCCGGCAGGTTTTCTGGCCGGTGGCGAGCAACTGCAAATCGGTGCCCTGAGCATCAATGTCGTCGCGGTTGCCCACGATGCCCAGGAGCCCACGCAATACGTATTCAGTGACGGCCAGCGGCGTTTCGGCGTGCTGACCGACCTGGGTTCCTACTGCGCCAGGGTGCTGGACGGTTACCGGGACCTCGATGCCTTGATGATCGAGTCCAACCACTGCAGGGATCTACTGGCACGCGGTCACTACCCTTACTTTCTCAAGCAACGGGTGGGCGGCGAGCTGGGACATTTGAACAATCACCAGGCGGCATATCTGGTGTACGAGTTGGGCTGGCAAGACCTGCAACACCTGGTCCTGGCTCACCTCAGCAGCAAGAACAACCTGCCGACGCTTGCCCGGCAATGTTTTGTCGACACCCTAGGGTGCGACCCGGACTGGCTGCAACTGGCCGATCAAGATTCAGGGCTCGACTGGCGACACATCGCCTAGCCCACCTTACTCAAAGCGGAGCCCATCATGGAAAAACGTGAAGAACTCTACCGCGGCAAAGCCAAGTCGGTGTACAAGACCGACGACGCCAACCGCCTGATCCTGCTGTTTCGCAACGACACTTCGGCGTTCGACGGCAAGCGCATCGAACAGTTGGATCGCAAAGGCATGGTGAACAACAAGTTCAACGCCTTCATCATGCAGAAGCTCGAAGCGGCCGGTATCCCGACCCAATTCGACAAACTGCTGGGCGACAACGAGTGCCTGGTCAAGAAGCTCGACATGATCCCGGTGGAATGCGTCGTGCGTAACTACGCCGCCGGCAGCCTGGTCAAGCGTTTGGGCGTGGAAGAGGGCCTCAAGCTCAACCCTTACACCTTCGAACTGTTCCTGAAGGACGACGCCAAGGGCGACCCGTTCATCAACGAATCCCACGTCGTGGCGTTCGGCTGGGGCACCGCTGAGCAACTGGCGCGCATGAAGGAGTTGTCCCTCAAGGTCAACGACGTGCTGAGCAAGCTGTTCGACGACGCCGGCCTGTTGCTGGTGGACTTCAAGCTCGAATTCGGCGTGTTCCACGACGGCTCCATCGTCCTGGGCGACGAGTTCAGCCCGGATGGTTGCCGCCTGTGGGACAAGGACACCAAGAAGAAGATGGACAAAGACCGCTTCCGCCAAGGCCTCGGTGACGTGATCGAAGCCTACGAAGAAGTCGCCAAGCGCCTCGGCGTACCGCTGTAATCGACGCAAGCATCTGATAGCACGGAAAAAAATCGCTTCGGCGCTTTGCATCCATCAATCATGCTGTTATGATGCGCGCCGTTGGAGAGATGCCAGAGTGGCCGAATGGGACGGATTCGAAATCCGTTGTACCTTCACCGGTACCTAGGGTTCGAATCCCTATCTCTCCGCCATTACATAGAAAAAGCCCCGTAGCTGAATAAACTGCGGGGCTTTTTCGTTTTCAGCCTTTATTAACGGCTGCTTCAGGGAATTGTTGTAGTCCTGCCTAACGCTGAACAAGGCGCTCAGACGCTTTGCGATAAGCCTGATCTCGTTCACGTTTATCGACGGCGACCACGAACACCGTAACTTCCTGATCTATCACTTGATACACCAGCCTGTATCCGCTGCTATGCAGTTTGATCTTGTAGCAGTCAGGCAGCCCATGTAGGCGGTTAGCCTCAATACGTGGGTTGTTCAGGACTTCGACCAGCTTCTTCTTGAGTTGCTGACGGAGGGTGTCGCCGAGTTTCTGCCATTCCTTCAATGCACGCGCATCAAAATCAAGGCTATAGGTCATCCAAAGAAACCCTTACGCGTTGAGGCGATGCAAGACGCTCACGTACGGTCGCCATCAAGGCTTCATCCTCTTCAGTCATCAGCACAGGCTTAAATGGCAACTGGCCGCGTTCGGCAACATATTGCAACGCCTGACGTATCAGTTCAGAAGGTGTGACACCGAGTTTCTCCAGCTCTAGGTAGGCACGAGCTTTCAGGTCGTCATCGATACGGATGTTGACAGATGCCAAGAGATAGCTCCTTGTGTAATGACGTTGGTCATTACATTGGAGCAATCGGGTTTCATTGGCAAGTCTGTCTGGACATACGGCAGTCGCTCTCATCTGTTAATCCTACTTCTTGGCCGTCGGCTTTGCCGGGCGCTTTTTATCGGTTTCCTTCACCGTTTCCCTTGGTCTTCTCTTCGCCTCTTGCTCTGTTACGTATTCACCAGTGACCGCATCGCGATATCTCGTTGGCATATCAGCACCCTTGACAGTATGTCGCCACGGCGGCGACCTTTTGAGGCTAGCTTGCAGGCTTATGCACACAAGGTTCCTGGTGGGGTTCTGGTTACCAAGCTTTTCCGAAACAGGTGCTTACGTTGTGCAGGTTCGGCAGTTTTCGTGCAGGGTTGCGTTGGCTGGGGTTACATCATGAATAAGATCACCGCTGATTCTACCGAAGGGCACGCACGCAAAATCTTTTGCGTAGCCGATGATGTCGGCACCGAAGAAACCCTTATAAACGCCACCGAAACCCTCTCATCCGCCCTTCAATCCGCCTACCAATGCGCCGAAGATCCAGTCAGCACGCAGTCGCCCGTGATCATGGCCCTGGCTCAATTGATTGAGAACGCGCAAGCCTTGGTGGACGCTGTCTTGGAGCGTGATTTCCCCACGGCCAAATAAATACCTGCTTCTGAAACGAAAAAAGCCTGCTGAACTCAACGCTCAGCAGGCTTTTTTGTGGCTGCAACTCGGTCAGGCAGGCTGCGCCACCAAGCTGTTGCTCACCTTGCGGCCCAACACCAGCACGGTCGCAAACCCCAACCCCACCAACACAGTGGCCAAGCTCAACAACACCGCGCTGCCCATTTGGTCGACGATCCGCCCGCCAAAGAATGAACCCAGGGCGATGATCACCTGAAACAGCGCCACGAACAGCGGCATGCCTCGTTCCACATCCTTGGGCGCCACCACGAACATCCAGATGCTGGCGCAGGCCGGGAAAGCCCCAAAGGCAAAGCCCCAGAGCGCGATCAGCACCACGGCGCCTGTCATACCGGTGGCGAAGTAGGGGAACAGTGCAGTGCTGGTACCGATCATCAGCGCGACCAGCAGCAGGGTGTTGCGTACGCTGCGGTTGGCGGCGAAGCCGGCGAACACATTGCCCAGCACGCCCGCCACGCCATACAGCAGCAACAATGAGCCAATCGTTGGCCCGTCGAAGCCGGAGCTGTGTTTAAAGAACGGCGCGACATAGGTATACGCAGCAAAGTGCGCCAGGCCGATCAGCAGTACGGCGATCAACCCGACCCGTGCTTGTGGGTTGATAAACAAAGCTGGCAGGTCACGGATCTGAATGGCTTTCTCAGGAGTGAGTCGCGGCAGCAGGAAGATTTGCGCCAACAGCACCGGAATGCCCACCAACGCCGTGACTAGGAAGGTCATCCGCCAGCCCATCAGGCCGCTGAGCCAGGTACCCACAGGCACGCCCAGAACGGTGGCCAGGGTCACGCCCATCATGATGATCGAGGTGGCCTTTGCTACGCCCACGCCCTTGGGCGCCAGCCGCCCGCTGAGGGCAATGGCCGTGGCCCAGAAGCCGCCGATGCTGATGCCGAGCAATACGCGGCCGAACAGCAGCAGGCTGAAATCATTAGCGAAGGCCACCACCGAGTTGGCGATGATCATCACCAATGTCAGGCCGATCAGCAAGTAACGACGGTCCATGGCGCCAATGCTGACCGACAGAAACGGCGCGGCGAGGGCAGCCATGATGCCGGGCAATGTCACCATCAATCCGGCGTGACCGGCACTGATGCCCAGATCGCTGGCGACGTCGTTGAGTACGCCCACCGGTAGGAATTCACTGGTCACCAGGGCAAAGGCACCCACGGCGACCGAAAGAATCGCCAACCACTGCTGTTTGACGCTTTGTTGATTATGTTCAGGATGCCCGCTAGGGGCCTGGCTCGCGCTTGGCATGGGATTGGGTTCCGGGAGGAATGTCGCCTGAAGCCAGGCGAGGAGGGAATGTGGGGCGATTATAGGAATCAGTGTCGGCAATCGTTCAGGCGCTCGTTTCGATAGTAATCATCAGTGCTATCGATGTGAGCAATCATTTTTCGGCCAACCGTTCCAGAAGGCACTCAATAAACACCCCCTCCGCCCGACTCAACTTCTGCTCCCGGTTCCACAACAGATGAATATCCACATCCGCAATCCCCTCATCCGGCGGCAACCGCCACAGCAGCCCGCGCTCCACATCGTCCGCCACCACATGAGTGGGTAAGCAGCCCAAGCCAAACCCGGCAATGACCAATCGCCGCACTTCTTCCAGGCTGGAGGATGACGCCACGATCCGCCCGCCAAACCCTTGCTGATCACGGAAAATAGTCAGCGGCGACAACATGCCGCCAATCTGGTCGCTGGTAAAACTCACGAAATTCTCCGATTGCAGATCCCCTTCGACTAACCCTGTGCGTCCGAACAATGGGTGGTGTTTTCCACAAAAGAACGCATAACGCTGACGCAGAAACAGATGCTGTTCCAGGCGCGGTTGTGGCCGGCGATTGAGGCTGAGCCCCAGGGTCGCGGTTTTTTCCAGCAGCGCGGCGACAATGTCGGAGCTGCGCATCACTTCTACTTCCAGATCGACCCGTGGATGTTCGCGATGAAAACCCGCGAGAAAGTCATCGAAAGTGTCGGAATTAATCCGGCTGATCATCAGCAAGCGCACTTTGCCGATCACTTCATCACCCGGCTTTTGCAGGGCGTTGCTCATCTGCGAGACCTGGCCGTACATCTCTCCGGCAATGGCGAAGATCTGCTCACCGGCTTCGGTGAGCACGAAGCGCGGGCCACGGCGCAGGATGAGCTGGCAATCCAGCTGTTCTTCCAGGCGCTTGAGCGCCTGGCTGATGGCCGGTTGCGTCAGATGCAGGCGGGCGGCGGCGCGGCTGATGCTCAGTTCCTGGCCGATCACGCGGAAGGTGCGCAGCAGGTTCCAGTCCAGGCGGTCATTGAGCAGAGGGTGAATATCGCGGCGGAATTCGGGCATGGCGGCGCTCGATAATAAGCAGTTCTTATAATCAAGATAATAAATAGAAAATTGACTAATCATAGCCCCTGGCCGAAAAATCGGGTTTAACGAGCGCCACCAGAGCGCACCGGTTTGACTTTCTCCTGCCAAAAAAATAACCAAAGGAGCCAGCCCCATGAAGCCTTCCGCTTCGCCGCAGCCTCGCCGTGCTGCGGCCGCCGCCTTTATCGGCACCATGATCGAGTGGTACGACTTTTACATCTATGCCACCGCTGCAGCGCTGGTATTCGGTCAACTGTTCTTCCCCTCCGACGATAAATTGTTCAGCACCATGGCCGCGTTCGGCACCTTCGCCGTTGGCTTTTTTGCGCGGCCGTTGGGCGGCATCGTGTTCGGTCATATCGGCGACCGCATCGGCCGCAAGAAATCCCTGGTGATTACCCTCGTGATGATGGGCGTGGTCACGGTGTGCATCGGCCTGTTACCGACCTATGCCCAGATCGGCGCTGCCGCACCGGTGCTGTTGATCCTGTTGCGAGTGGTGCAGGGTATTGCGGTTGGCGGTGAGTGGGGTGGGGCGGTGTTGATGGCTGGCGAGCACGCGCCGAAAGGGCGGCGTAATTTCTTTGCATCCTTCGCGCAGTTGGGCAGCCCGGCCGGTTTGATTCTTTCCTTGCTAGCGTTCAGTGCCGTCACTCGTTTACCTGAAGAGGACCTGCTCAGCTGGGGCTGGCGCCTGCCGTTCCTGGCCAGTGCCTTGCTGTTGATCGTCGGCCTCGCGATTCGCCTGGGTGTGAACGAGTCGCCGGAGTTCCTCGAAGACAAGGCTCTGGCGGAAAAAGCGCGAGCGATCAAGCAGGACCAAGCCCCCGTGCTGGAAGTGCTGAAGACCGCTTGGCGTCCACTGTTGTTGTGCATTGGCGCCAATACGTTGGGAATTGCCGGCGTGTATTTCACCAACACCTTCATGATTGCCTACAGCACTCAGCAACTTAATCTGCCGCGCTCGTTGATTCTGGAATGCCTGTTCTTCGTCGCCATTATTCAGTTCTGCGTCCAGCCGCTGGCCGCCTGGGTGGCGGAGAAGGTCGGCGCTACGCGGTTTCTGTGCGCCATGTGCGTGCTGGCAATGGCCTCGCCGTACCCGATGTTCGTCCTGGTCAGCAGCGCTCAGGCACCGTTGATCATCCTCGGCATTGCCCTGGCGGTGGTGTGCATGGCGTCGTTCTACGCCGTCATCGCAGGTTTTGTCAGCGGCCTGTTTGAAACCCGTGTGCGCTACACCGCGATCTCCCTGGCTTACCAGGTATGCGGCGCGCTGGCCGGCGGCCTGACACCGTTGATCGGCACCTGGCTGGCCCATCAATACCTGGGCCAATGGTGGCCGATGGCAGTGTTTTACAGCGTGATCGCGGCGGTTTCGTTGGTGTGCGTACTGGCCTTGTCCCGCCGCCATGCCACGGCCCACCGCCTGGAAATGGCACACAGTTGAGGGAGTCAGCAATGTTGAAGATTAATGGCGAGCGCCTGTGGCGTAGCCTGATGGACATGGCCGAGATCGGCGCGACCGCACGCGGTGGCAGCTGCCGCCTGGCGTTGAGCGCTGAAGACAAGGCCGGTCGTGAGCTGTTCAGCCACTGGTGTAAAGCAGCCGGCCTGACGTTGAGCGTGGATGCCATCGGCAACCTGTTCGCCCGCCGCGCGGGCACCGACAATGACGCCGCCCCGGTGATGATGGGCAGCCACCTGGATACCCAGCCCGAAGGCGGACGCTTCGATGGGGTGTACGGCGTGTTGGCTGGCCTGGAGGTCATCCGCAGCCTCGACGACCACGGCATCCAGACGCGCAAGCCGTTGGAAATTGCAGTGTGGACCAACGAGGAGGGCGCCCGTTTCACCCCGGCGATGCTGGGCTCGGCAGTGTTCACCGGCACGCTTGCCCTGGACATGGCACTGGCAACCGCTGATGTAGACGGTATCAGCGTGAACGAGGCGTTGCGCACCACCGGCTACAACGGTGAGCGCCCGTTGGGTGGCGCAGTGGATGCGTATTTCGAAGCGCATATCGAGCAAGGCCCGATTCTGGAAGACAACGCCAACAGCATCGGCGTAGTCACCGGTGGTCAAGCGATTCGCTGGCTCGATGTACGGGTCGAAGGCATGGCCGCGCACGCTGGCACCACGCCGATGCCGTTGCGTAAAGATGCGCTGTGCGGCGCGGCAAAAATGATCCAGGCCCTGGAAAACCTCGCTGCCGATTTTGCCCCGCAGGGCCTTACCACTGTGGGTGAACTGAGCATCGCCAAGTCGTCGCGCAACACCATCCCCGGCTTGCTCAACTTTACCGTCGACCTGCGCCATCACCGCGACGCCGACATCGACGCCATGGAGCAGCAAGTGCGTGCACGCCTGCAGGCTATCGCGGACAACCGTGGCCTGAGCGTCACCATCACGCCTCAATGGATCAGCCCGGCTACGCCGTTCGACGCCGAGTGCGTGGCTTGCGTGCAGGCTGCGGTGGACGGCTTGGGCTACAGCCAGCAGACCATCGTCAGCGGCGCCGGCCACGATGCGATTCACCTGGCGCGCTATTGCCCCACCGCGATGATCTTCATCCCCTGCGTCGGCGGCCTCAGCCACAACGAAGCCGAGGATGTCTTGCCCGACGATGTGCGCCAGGGTACCGATGTCTTGCTAAACGCCGTCTTGAAACGCGCCGGGCATGTTCATTTCTAAAGGCCGACGCCGCACCCCTGTGGGAGCTGGCTTGCCTGCGATTGCGCACTGTCAGAGAGCAATGTATTGCCTGATTCACCGCCATCGCAGGCAAGCCAGCTCCCACAGGTTCTGTGTTTATCCAGGAGCAACTCATGAAGACGTTTTTTCACCCCGAACAACTCCTGCATCACCCGCGTAGCTACTATTCCCGCGGCCAGATGCGCACGCCCCAGGAGGTTCCCGAGCGAGCGCGCAACTTGCTGCTGGCTGCGCAAACCCTGGGCTTCGATATCCAGCAACCGACTGATTACGGTATGGATCCGTTGTTCGCCGTGCACGGCGGCGACTACCTGGCTTTTCTTCAAGAAGCTCACCAGCGCTGGAAAGAAATCCCCGAAGACTGGGGCGACGAAGTCATGTCCAACATCTTCGTGCGTGAACCCAATGCCTTGCGCGGCATCCTGGCCCAGGCGGCACGCTACCTGGCCGATGGCAGTTGCCCCATCGGTGAGTTGACCTGGCGCTCGGCTTATTGGTCAGCCCAAAGCGCCATCGCCGCAGCGGGAGAAATCCTCGATGGCGCCCCTGCCGCCTACGCCTTGTGCCGGCCGCCGGGCCATCACGCCCGCTTCGACGCGGCCGGTGGCTTCTGTTACATCAACAATGCGGCCGTGGCTGCGCAGGCACTGCGCCAAGGTTTCCAGCGTGTCGCCGTGCTCGATACCGATATGCATCACGGCCAAGGCATCCAGGAAATTTTCTACGACCGCGACGACGTGCTGTATGTGTCGATCCACGGCGACCCGACCAACTTCTATCCTGGCGTCGCAGGCTTTGCCGAGGAAAAAGGCAACGGCGCCGGCGAGGGGTACAACCTCAACCTGCCGATGCCCCATGGTGCCAGCGAAGCGGTGTTCTTTGAAAAACTGGAGCAGGCCCTGGCAGCGGTGAAGGACTTCTCGGCGGATGTGCTGGTGTTGTCACTGGGCTTCGATATCTATGAGCTGGACCCACAAAGCAAAGTCGCGGTGACGCGGGAAGGCTTTGCGCGGTTGGGAGCCCGCATCCGTGCGCTGGGGTTGCCCTGCGTGATCGTGCAGGAAGGCGGGTATCACTTGGAAACGTTGGACAGTAATGCCCAGGCGTTTTTCGGTGCACCAGCGGCTTGGAACGCGCTATCAGACCCTTTATTAAAGGGTGTTTGAACGCTAAAAGCCTGCTGATCAGTTTTCAGCAGGCTTTTCAGCCCTTGTCGGGTGCTCGTTCTGATCTGCGTGCAACAACGCCGTGTAATCTTGCCCGCCGTAAAACACCCCCACTATTGATACCGTTTTGAAGTCAGGCTTCACCCTGAAAGCAATAATGGTGCTGCGACGATAGTGAGTGATGCGCAAGTCTTTCAGCAGGTCGTCACGGCGCATGCCACGCAAGGGAAACAGGGCAAGGCTTTCACAGTAGCTGACAAGATTGTCGATAAAACGCGCCGCTTCAGGAGGGGAGCCGACATCGCTGATGTAGTCTTCAAGGGCATCGAGTTGCGCCAAGACCTCGGGCGAAAAAACTACCGAGTAGCTCACGCTTCCCCTGTGCCTTTGCGCTGACGTCTGGCGGCCATATGTTCGCGGACCTGTTCTGGCGATAACCCAAGCTCAGGCTTCGCCTCAAGGGCGGTCGCTGCGGGGATGACTTCGGCTCTGAGCCAATCCTCCATGGCGCGATCACGCGCCAGCAACGCCCGCAGGCCGTCGCGAATCACTTCACTTTCGCTGGCATATTCGCCAGCAGCCACCTTGGCTTTGACCAGGGCCGCCATTTCTAGGGGCAGGGTGATGCTCATTTGCTGGGTTGAGCGCATGGGTGTATCCGCCTGGGGTGAGTGGGATTCAATCCTACTCGACCATTGGCGCGATGCAAGAAGCAACTGATCGATGCCGATGCCCGGCGCCTCGTCGTCTATCCAGAAGGGGTAGGTTTCCATGAGTTGCTACGTCTCCAGTTGTGTAGGTCAGGCCGAAAGTATTGACCCGTTTTGGCGATCGCGTTGCCGTAGGTGGCTGATAACCTGCTGATATGTATGACTTCATATGTGTAACAGGATGATCTCGGCAAACCATCTAGGCACACATGGCGTCCCACCGGCTCCCATACGATAATGCTCGCCACCTCGACCACCTTTGGCCTGCCTCCCGTGATCATCAACTTCGACCTCAACGACCTCCAAGCTTTCCGCGCCGTGGTGGACAAGGGCAGTTTTCGTGGCGCTGCCGAGGCCATCCGTATCTCGCAACCGGCCCTCAGTCGGCGTATCGAAAAGCTCGAATCCGCGCTGGATGTAAAGCTGTTCGAACGCACCACGCGACGGGTCAGCCTGACCATGGTCGGGCGTGCATTTTTACCCCAGGTCGAGCGCATGCTCGACGATCTCGACATCGCGCTGATGGGTATCAGCAACGTCGCCTCGACGCGCATGGGTAATGTCACCATCGCCTGCGTGCCGTCTACCGCGTACTACTTCATGCCCCACGTAATCTCCGAGTTCCACAAGCTGTATCCGAAGATTCGCCTGCGGGTGCTGGATGCCAGTGCCGGCGAGGTGTGCAATGCGGTGGCCAGCGGCGAGGCGGACTTTGGCGTGAGTTTCAGCGGTAGCCTGGCCGATGAGGTGGAATTCGAGTTGCTGCTGCAGGAGCGCTACGTGCTGGCCTGCCGGCGTGATCACCCTCTGGCTGGGCGTGACAGCGTGAGCTGGACCGAGGCCTATGAGCATGACTACATCGAGGTGGACAAGACGTCGGGCAACCGCTTCCTGCTCGACCAGGCCTTGCGTGGGGTGCGGGTGAAAAAGCCGAGTATCTGCGAGACGCACCATGTGACCACCATGATCGGGCTGGTGGAGGCGGGGCTGGGCGTAGCGATGGTGCCGTCGATTGCGATGCCGGCGCACACTCACCCGATTCTGGTCAGTGTGCCGCTGGTGGAGCCCCAGGTGCTGCGCAATGTGGGCTTGATCAAGCGCCGCGGGCGGACATTGCCACCGGCGGCGCTGGAGTTGGAGCGTTTGGTGCGGGAGATGCCGTTCCGGTCAGCGTGACACCGAGTCCAGGCCGGTGGATTGCACCTCCTGCTGGGCCTCGGGCGATGCCATGAACTGCAACAGTGCCTTGGCCTGCTCAGGGTGTTTGGCGTTCACTGGAATACCGGCGGCGAAACGGGTAACGGACTGCACGTCTTCCGGGATCTTGCCTACGAACGTCACGCCCTTGACTGGCAACAATTCCGCCACTTGTTGCAAGCCGACCTCGTAATCACCCTTGGCCACCTGTTCGCCCACCGGCACGCGTTGGATCATGGTGCCCTTGGCAGGCATGCCGAGCTTCTTGAACAATTCCTTCTCGACATAAACGCCGCTGGCGCTATCCGAATAGGCCACCGATTTGGCTTGGCTCAACACAGCCTTGAGCTCGGAATCGGTATTGATCGAAGGTTTGGCCGCACCTTCCTTCACCACCAGGCCGATCCGCGAGTCCGCCAGCTCCACGCGGGACGCGGGGTCGACTTTGCCTTGTTTGATCAACTCATCCAGGGCATAGCCGACCATGATCACCACATCGGCCTGTTCGCCACGGGCCAGGCGGTTGGGAATCGCTTCCGGCGCCTTGCCCATGGACGGGCCAAGGATGGTGTCGAGGGTGTCACCGCTTTGCTCGGCGTATTGCGGGCCGAGCAATTTATACGCGGCGGTGAAGCCGCCCGAGGTCATGACCTTGAGTTGTTCGGCCTGGGCTGATAGCGCCAGGGTGCCGAGGACGACAGCAGCGAGGGTCTTGAACAGCGGCTTCATTGCGCAGCCTCCTGCATGACTTGGCCGCGGGTATTGGCGCGGCGATACAACGCCAGGGTCGAACACAATGCACACAGCGCGGCGAAGATCATCCAATACGCAGGTGAAGCCTTGTCTTCGGTGATGTGAATGAACCAGGTGGAGATCGCTGGCGTGAAGCCACCGAACACTGCTGTCGCCAGGCTGTAGGCCAGGGAGAAACCCGCCACACGCACTTCCACCGGCATGATTTCAGTCAACGCCGGGATCATCGCGCCGTTATACATGCCATACAGGAACGAGAACCACAGCAGGGTTTCCAGCATGTGCGCAAAGCTTGGTGCGTTGACCACGTAGGACAATGCCGGATAAGCCGTAAGGACAGTCAGCACCGTCATGGCAATCAGCACGGGTTTACGGCCGAAGCGGTCGCTTAACGTGCCGCCGATCGGCAGCCAGAAAAAGTTCGAGATCGCGACCAGCAAGGTCACCAGCAAGGCGTCCGAGGTGCTCAGGTGCAACACGGTTTTACCGAAAGTCGGCGCGTACACGGTGATCAGGTAGAACGCGGTGGTGGTCATGGCCACCATCAGCATGCCGCCGATGACCACGGTCCAGTTCTTCACCAGGGTCGCCATCACTTCACGCATGGTCGGGCGATGCTTGCGGTTGGCGAACTCTTCGGTTTCCTGCAGGTTGCGACGCAGCACGAAGATGAACGGAATGATCACGCAGCCGACGGCGAACGGAATACGCCAGCCCCAATCGGCCACCACCGCAGGTTCCATCCACACGTTCAGGCCATAACCCAGGGCCGCGGCGACGACGATGGAGATCTGTTGGCTGCCCGACTGCCAACTGGTGTAGAAGCCTTTACGGCCCGGCGTAGCCATTTCGGACAGGTACACCGACACGCCACCCAGCTCCGCACCGGCCGAGAAACCTTGCAGCAGGCGCCCCAACAGCACCAGAAACGGCGCCCACAGGCCGATGGTCTGATAACTCGGCACCAGTACGATCAGTAGCGTACCGCTGGCCATGATCGACAAGGTCACGATCAAGCCTTTGCGACGGCCCACGTCATCGATGTAGGCACCCAGAATAATCGCGCCCAATGGACGCATCAGGAAGCCAGCGCCGAACACGGCGAAGGTCATCATTAATGACGCAAACTCATTAGCGGCCGGGAAGAACGCGGCAGCGATATAGGTGGCGTAGAAACCGAACAGAAAGAAGTCGAACTGTTCGAGAAAATTGCCCGAAGTAACGCGCAATACCGCGCCTACTTTCGAGGGGGCAGCCGCAGGCCGGGAAGGGGTCGTCATGGTTTTGTGTCTCCAGCGTTCTTTTTAAAGTGCTTGTTTCGCTTAAGACTTGGGATAGTGGCTGACACATTTAGAAATGATAAGTGACTAATTTGGATGAATTGATGCGTATTGGCTATCAATCCATTCCGGCTTCAAGACAACCCGCCGTGTCCTATGCTTGAAGCTGTTTCCAATTCTTATGGGCGGAGGCCGTTATGGGCAACGAACACAAGCAGCACAACGAGCCGGAGCGTGAAGAACCCCGGCGGCAGCGCGAAGACGAAAAGCCGCAAACCTGGAAGCATCCGGACGACGGCACCGAGCTTTCCGAGCGTGACCAGGAGTTTCCGCTCAAGCCTTGAGTCAGGTAACCGCGGTCTAATTGTGGGAGCGGGCTTGCTCGCGAAGGCGGTGTGTCAGTCAACGGAGTCGTCGGCTGATCCACCGCCTTCGCGAGCAAGCCCGCTCCCACATTTTTAAGCGCAGCGGCAACCTTCAAACGCAGATTTACCGTCCCCAACCCGTTTATTGAGCAGTACGCACATAGACGCAGCCCCGCAGCCTTCCTAAACTGCCGCTTGTCTTGGGGAAAGGGGCAGGCGCCGATGAATCGCAATGAATTACGCAAGGCTGACATCAATCTGATGGTGGTCTTTGAAGCACTGATGCTCGAGCGCAATGTGACGCGGGTGGCGGAGAAGCTGTTTCTCGGCCAACCGACCATCAGTTCGGCCCTCAACCGCCTGCGTACCCTCTTCAACGACCCACTGTTTATTCGTGTCGGCCATCGCATGGAGCCTACGGCGCGCGCCGAGGAGATCATCCAGCACCTGTCGCCGGCCCTCGACTCGCTGTCTTCGGCCCTGAGCCTGACCCATGATTTCGACCCGTCCATCAGCACCATGACTTTCCGCATCGGCCTGTCCGATGACGTTGAGTTCGGCCTGCTGCCACCCTTGCTACGGGCCTTGCGTCAGGAAGCGCCGCAGGTGGTGTTCGTGGTGCAGCATGTGGATTATTGGCGCATTCCCGACCTGCTGGCTTCTGGCGATATTACCGTCGGCATCACCCAGACCCGCGGGTTGCCGGCCAATGCCAAGCGCAAGCTATTGCGGCACATCCGCCCGTGCCTGCTGCGCGCCGATGCCTCGGACACCCCGCTGACCCTTGACGAATATTGCGCACGGCCCCACGTGCTGGTGTCCCACACCGCCAATGTGGCCGGGTTTGCCGATGAGTGGCTGGCAGAGGTGGGCCGCAAACGCCATGTAGTGCTCTCGGTGCCGCAATACAGTTCGTTGCCGGCCTTGCTTGCCGGCACCGACATGATCGCCAGCCTGCCGGATTACACCGCCCAGGCTATGGCCGCCAGCGGGAATCTGTTCTGCGAGCCGTTCCCGTTCGAAACCCCGACCCTGGATTTGTCCATGGTGTGGCTCAGCCACGTTGACACAGACCCGGCGGAACGCTGGATGCGCTCGCGGCTGGAGGCATTCATGAGTGATCGCGGGTTGGTAGCGAATAAAGCCTGAGGTTTATACCCGTGCTAGGGGAAGGAGGGGGGCGCCTCAAGAACGGCTAATCCTGAACGTGCTCTTCTTGAACGGGGTTGCCAATCAGCGACGCACGCAAAATACGGATGCGTTGTTCGGAGTGATAGGCGCCTGCTTCCGTAAACCTGAGGAATGCTCGCGCGCAACACTTACAGCCCCAGACGCTTGAAATATTATAAGGAAAGAAATCAAAGCAGATAGGCGCGTCTTCAGACCAGAAATGGGTACCGTTCGGGTGGTATTCCTCAAGGCTGAGTTCTTGTGCCCTATCGGTCGGGATTTCGCCTATGAAGCGCAACAGGCTGCTCGCCTCGAGTGTTTTGGGTAAGGTTTCCCACCCCTGCGACAAGCTCCGAATACAAGAGCAGGCAGTAGTCTCCAGCGAAGAGCGTTCGGCAATCTGCCTGATATTTTCTGGCGTGAGTATCATTTTTATGCAGTTCCAGGCAGTAATAGCTCAGATTCGATTCTTGCTTAAAACCAGTTTATTCAAATAGCTTTCAACTCTGGGTAAAACAAACTGCAGTATCTTCGGCATGGTGTGAATAGGCAGTTGGCAGCATGCAAAATACAACGCCATTGTGGGCGATAAGCTGACACCAAGAGCAGACCATAATAGTCCAACATTTCTATTGCCACCGTTGAGTGCCATGGTGAACTTGGCGATCAATGACCCGGGATATAAGCAGCCCATGAGGAGCTGCAGGCAGACGTTGATGCAATAGGCAATGGCGATCATCGAGATGGCCAACGACGGGGTCTCCAGAATTACCTGCTGCATGCCCGCCATCGTGCCTACTGCAAAGAGGAAAAGCGCGATGACGACAATACCGTCAATAGCCAGGCCGTGCGTGGCGACGAAGGTGTGCGAAAAACGACGTATCAAAATAGCAGCGCCTTCGGCGCCTCCTATCAACACGGCCAGTCTGATCGCCAGATCAACGGGGTTCAAGGAGAGTGAAAGGCCATCAGCGAATAGGTGGAGTATCAGCGGAGCGGTGACAGGGATAATTGCCATTGAGCAGAGCGCAGTCACCAGTGACATGGAAGGGTCAAGCCCGAGCATTCTCGCGACGGCTGCATTTCCGCTGGCGGGCGGGGCGGCAACAGCGATGGCTATCGCAAGGGAAAGTTCTTGATTGCCGGTGAGGTAGAGCGAAAGCATTCCAAAAATATAAGGGCAAGCCACCACCATCAGGGCTGGAAATATCAGGGATATTTTCAAGTTTCTGGCTGCAGTGATGACTTCAGCGTTGTTAATACGCAGGAGAGTGCCCAAGACAAATATGAAAACCATGACGGGGAGCAATGGCCTCGCCAAGTCTGCAAGATAGGGAATAGCCAATCCAATTGCGCAACCGCATGCGAGTACGGTAGGCCCTCTGCGCGTAATTTCGGGCAGAATTCTATGCATATGAGTGCTCTCGAGGCGACGTCCCTTTCGGGACGCTGCTATTAGGTACGCAGAGTTATTTCAGGTGTGACAGATGGCGGTGGCGAGTTCCTGGATTGCCTCACGACCAGGCGCCCATCGATCAGAATCGAGGTAATACTTGGAAGGTCACCACTGCTGAAACTTCCAAGTACGCTGGGTTGCGCTCCTCCCAAAGGCCCACAGGCGATCAGAATGTCGGCTTCTCTTCCGACGCCCAGAATCCCCCGATTCAACTTTCTCACCTTGGCGGTGTTACCCGTTGCGAAACAGACGGCCTTTTCCGGTGGAACGTCGCCGAAACTACTGAGCAAGGCAATTGCCCTGAGCATGCCAAGCGCGGGAACCCCACATCCGGCAGGGGAATCCGTGCCAATGACGATACGGTCCAGTTGGTTCATTTCTCGTGCGTAATTCAGGGTGGTGACCGCCGCGAACTCGTTGCCGTTATGTACGATTTCCAGGGCACCCAGACAGCCTTCACACAGGCATCTGATTTGGCTGGGTGCCAGTGCGGTATAGCCGCCATTGATGTGCCCGATGATATCGGGCGCAATTTCAAGGATCTCTTCTGCACCCATGCTCTGGGAGGTAGAAATTGAAGGACCGCCCGTGTGGGTAATGGAAGTCATGCCGTGTTTGCGAGCCATCTTGACCAATTCAGCTGCACGACTGACTGACTTGACCGGGCCTATCCCGACCTCTCCCAGTTGGTTGATGCCTTGAGCAACCATTGCGGCGAAATCCTCATCCGAAAATTCATCGTTGAGCAGTGGCGCGCCGGCTTCCATTTTTATTCCGCTAGGGCGCGCATTGGAGAAAGAGCGCTGCGCTGCGATTGCCATGGCGATAGTACCGACCCTGTCGGTCGGTAGCCCCGGAACGTGCACTTCCCCGGCAGAGATCATGGTCGTCACGCCGCCCTGCAAGGAGTGCCAGATCCAATTGTGGTTGCCAGAGCGCGGGCTGTACTCACCCAGGGTCGGGTGAGTGTGGTTGTCGATCAAACCTGGCATGACCGTGCTCTGCTTGGCGTCAATCACCAGGTCTGCGTGTGAAAAATCCACATCTGCTGCCTGACCCACGTAGGTGATCATTCCATCAACACTGACGAGGGTATCTGCTGTAATGAGTGGAGACGCGAGATCACCCGTGAGGAAAGTGCCTATATTATGAATAATTGATGTATATGGCTTATGGTTCGACATTTAATTTATCTCTTTATATCATCGAGTAACGGGTTCGAATATCCGCGCGCCACACTTGTTGAATGAACGGAAGTTCCACAAGTTGTTCGTGATGAACAAACGCTGGATCCAACGATACGCATGCCCCTCTGGATCGAAACTGGGGGTGAACTTGTCACGCGAATGGAGCATGAAACGATTGTTGATGTACACCAACTTGCCAGGTTGAATGTCCAGCGGCCGCGCTACGCTTTTAAGCGCGTTGTAAAACCTCAACAGGGTATTTTGTGCTTCGTGATCAGCGGCAATTACCATGTCCGGGTAAAACGCAGCAGTGACTCTAGGGTGAGTCAGCGGGCCGCTCAGAATTGGGTACACATGAGTTTCTTTCGCGCCTGCGGCACTGTTCCTCCAGCGGTAGGGCTGACGAATGATGAAATGTTTGCCATATAGGATTTCAATATCGGCCTGTTCCAGAACCTGAAGGGCTTCCCTCGCATCGGCCACCCAGGTTTTCGGGCCCACCCCGGCAGGGTCACCGCGAACGCCGAGAAGCAGAAGAGCCAGCGGCGAGGTGTCTCCACGGGAGTCATAAGCCTGAAAGGCATTTTCGGTGTGCAGGTCCAACTCCAGGTCCGAACCGTTGCCGGTATACTCGCCTACGGCCTCCGGATGCGGTACCAAGTCATTGACCAGTTTTGGCCCCTCATGCTTGATGGAGTAGGGCTCCGCTATCAAACTGCCCAGGGCAACCAGCACATTTTCAGAAAGATAACCACTTTTGAAGTTCAAGCTATTAGCGTCGCCTTGCGGGCTGCCAAATGTGTCATCAATCGGAAGGTTCTCAAATACACAATAAGAAGCATCGTCATCTTTAAGTGATTCAAGCTTTTTTAGAAGTCGCGCGGGAAACTTTTGATAAGCGGTCATGCGAATGAGGTGGATGTAGTCTCGCCCTCCCGTTGGCTCGTAACAAATGTCTATGAGCGCGTCCCGAATACTCTCTTTTTCAACAGCCGTCAGCCAGAAGCTGTTGGCGTCTGCACATGAATCGTCCACACGCACTCCTTTATAGATCTGATTGATTTGTCATGAGTTGAGTTATAAGTAAGTTACGACTTTCAAGCGCTGAGGTGGGGGTCTCCGTATCCACGACCTGACAGTGTCCATGCTTTGATAAGGCCCGACCTGAGTGGGTGACTCAACCTAAGAGCTTATCTGTGTACGCACCGGTGAAATGGTGGGTGTTAAATTGGCCATCAGCATCGTAGGGTTGTCCTTCATCGGTGCTGATGATTCTTGATAACCGCCCACGATGGTAGGCAGTCATGAAGTTGAAGAATGGCGTGCTTTCTTCTCTTGTGTCCGTTATTCCGTAAAGCCTCAACTGTTTGGTTATGGCAGCTTCCAGTTGTGGCAACATATACCAAGGGCATGTTGGAAAGCAGTGGTGGGCCGCGTGGTAACCAAAATTCAAAATAATCAGATTGAGGAAGGTAAACTTTCTTGCCACCGGTACGGAGAAGGTATTCTGGATTTCGTAGTGTTTTCCATGGGTTAGCTTTTCTCCCGCCGTATACACCTGCTGGAAAGAATGCTGGAAACAGTCGACGAATCGTACGATGTGTATCCTAAGGAAGGAGGAGGCTTGCCATACCACCACAAGTATCAGGGAGAACCGGGCAAACGTAGCGAAGGCTACAATGTAAATGCACAGGCTTCCAATACCCCTTGCAACTTCGCGCCTGCTGCCGCTGAATATCACGGAGTAAATATTGGTAAGCTTGATCACATAGTAGAAGGCGGGAAGATATATTTTTTCTGCAACAATGATTGCACTGAATAGCCTCGGATGAGCGACAGCAAAGTGACCACTATCGAACCCACCAATATCAATTTTTTCGGCATGATGGCGAACATGATCTTTTCTATAGGCTTCAAATGAAAAGAAAGAGAGGCCGTTAAGGAAAGACAGCAACTCTCCGATGACAGAATTGACTTTCTTCGACTTGAAAACAGAATTGTGCGCGCAATCGTGGCTCAGGTACCAGGACCAGATTTTGGCAAGGGCAATCAAGATAATCGCACCGAGTACCGCAACGATCTGTTGAGTATACGCCAGGAATATGCCCCCTACAGTGAAGGATGCTATTGCACTCAGTATCATCACCGATGGCAACAGTCTTCGCTCTTTAGCTATTGAAATAAGCAGGGTTTTCACGTTGGCGTCTTTGATGGCGCGCAGATAATTATCAGCATACAGTAAAGACATCTCATCACCTTCAAGAGCAAAATCACTGAAACGCTTATTGAGCTGGTTTGGGGGCTAGCATTGAACAACCGATCATGCCTGGACAGGTGTAATCACTTCCGTGCGCATGTGGAACTAACGGCGGGGTTTGAATATGTGTGCATACACAATGCCAGAGATGTATTGCAGGTGTACGGCTGGCTAGGGTTCTTTTGGTGTTGCATCTGGCACCAGTGAAGGTGGTACTAGCGAGACCGTAGCGTGCGTATCCGCGTCCACGGGTTGTTCGCTGCTACTGGATTTGTAGCCGATCAGTATCACGCCGACGATGCACAATAAAACACCGGCAATATTTAAATAAGAGAGTCCTTCTTTAAGCAGGAATACCCCGATGAAGCCGAGCGCAATATTGATAATTGCGCCGGTAACGATATTGCCCGTACTGAGGTCCCATCCACTGCGGTACATCATCAAAAAACCGATTTCCATCATCAAGATGCAAAACGCGATGCCTCCCTGAAGCCAGGTCATTTGCTTCAAGCCCGCGAGTAACGTTCCACTGCCCAAAAAAAATGGCAGCATCAAGGTGGACAGGATAACGATCGCCACATAAATGCTGACAATTGAAACCAAGGGGTTGATCGTAGACGGAATTTTCTTCATGAGCATGTGATAGCCCACGGTGCCCAGTATCGCTACGATCGCTGATAGATAGAATGTGTATTCTTTACCTAGCACGTTCAATACTCCTACTAGTTGGGTTCAAGTTCACGAAATGTGGTGGTTTCCAAGAACCTCTGGTCCATGTACTCACCCGCGATGATCGCTCTGTATTTCGCAGGACTGCCGTCTGCGCAACAGCTGGGCAGGCACTCCACTTTGGCGGTGTAGTCTGGGTCCATAAAGAACGCCGCCGAATGGCGTAATTTGCCGGAGGTATTTATCACTCGATGCAGCGTTGCCTTGTAACGGTCATTCGTCCAGCGAGACATTAGATCCCCGACATTGACGACAAAGGCATTTGGGATGGGTTTGACTTTGATCCAGGTGCCGTTGGCACTCTGTACCTCCAACCCCCCGGTGGCACTTTCCGAGATCATCGTGATCCAGCCGAAGTCTGTATGCTCTCCAGCACCCATCGGCGCTCCCTGCGTATATTGGGTGGAGGGATAACGCAGGACTCTCAATTGGGCCATCGGCTTCTTGAATTTATCATCGAAGTAATCGATCGGCATATTGAGCGCAAGGGCGAACACGTTTAGCAGTTTTTTTCCGAACGCAAGCATTTGCGAGTGATATTCCCTCATCGCAAGCTTGAAGTCGGGTAATTCCTCTGGCCATACATTGGGGCCGTAAAAAGGTAATTTGGCTTTTACGAACTCGTCGTCAAGCGACAAGTCCGCGGCCATGTCAAAACCCTCTTTGACATCGCCCAATATGCCATCCGACTTATCAGCGCCTTCGCTAAAGTAGCCACGCATATAGGGGGATTTATGAATTTCGATTTTTTCCTTGGCCTGAACAGGCAGGTCAAAAAACGATTCTATTTGAGAGAAGACAGTTGAAATAAGCGTGTTATCTACACCGTGATTGACGACGGTGAAAAATCCGACCTCCCTGCACGCGTTGTCGATCTCCTTTACTAGACGTGGTGATATCTCTGCTCCCTGCGTCAAACTACCGACGTCAATGATAGGTATGTTCTTTTCCATGAATGCACCACTTGCTCTAAAAAAGGCGCAACGCGACCTACTCCATGAACGCTGAAGTGCACTCAGGGATAGACCGTATATAGGCCAGTGTCATTTAGTTAGACTAAAGAATTTCGTCAATCCGCAAGCGCAGTCAGTATGGACTCGACATTCTCGATCGACGCGCCTCCTGTTACCGGCTAGGTGGCGTAGCCTAGAATTCACTTCTATGAAAGCGAAGGCAAATCAGATAAAGTAAGCCTGGCTTAGTTTTTTTACCATGGAAGGGGGATTGATTAATGTTCGCAAAATTGCCGTTGACAGCCATTCGTGCATTTGAATCTGCCGCAAGACTCGGTGGGTTTAAAGCAGCCTCCGCGGAGTTGTTTGTTACCCCAGCGGCAGTATCACAACAAATAAAAACACTAGAGAACTTACTGGGCAGTATGCTTTTTGTGCGCACTCCCCACGGTGTTCAACTCACAGCGAACGGTGAGAGGCTATATTCAAAGGTGCATCTTTCGTTTCTGGATATAAGCGGTAGTATGTCTTCGCTCAAGCCACCCGCCGACTCCAACACACTCCGAGTTTCTACCACGCCGGCATTTGCATCTTTATGGTTGATTCCCCGGCTGGCGAAATTTTATAGCGAACATCCAGACATTCATGTCAGTGTTGAAACCAGTAATGAAGTGGTGGATTTGTTTCGTGACTCATCTGTTGATTTAGCGATTCGTTGTGGGTTTCGCGATTTTCCAGACTTGTACAGCCACGCGCTTATGCGCGAACAGTTTGGTGTTTTCTCTCATGCCCACTGGAGGCAAGAGGAAGTTGAAGCTTCTTTGAAACTTATAAATATACGTTGGGCTACGTCATCGCCCGCTTCAATTAGTTGGGCGTCCTGGTGCGCGGCTGCGAATCATGAAAGTTGGCTATCAAACGCGGTCTATCGTGAATACAACGATGAGCATTTTGCGCTCCAGGCCGCTATTGCCGGGCATGGCTTGACGCTGGCGAGCACGGTCTTGGCGGCAGACTATGTTGCGAATGGATTGCTGATTCCTTACAGGCCCGACATCAAGATTCCGGGCGCGCAGTTTTCAGCTGTATGCGTGCCGGGACGTGAGCGTTCAGGTGCCGTAAAACAGTTTCTGGCGTGGATGGTCAAAGTAATAGCAGACTGCCATATCGATTGCCCTGTCGCTCGGGATGTCGCAGCGCAGGCTGTCACTAAGCGCCGAACGTCACTGGCTATCTGATTAGGGTGTGGAGAGCTTAAGCAGGTGCGTTCCTATAACAAACCCTGATCCGCACACACCTTCACCACTTGTTCCCGAAACCAGGTATTGGCGCTGTCCTGCCCACTGGTTTCGTTCCACTGCATATCCAGGGTGAACCCCGGCAAACCGTTAGGTGCTTCGCAAACACCGAATGCCGGCGCCGGTGCCAGTAACTTTTGTACGCGGCGGGGCAAGGTGACGATGAAGTCGGTGCCGGCAATCATCTTCAATGCCGCGCTGTAGCTGTTGGCCCGTGCAATCACCTGACGCTTGCGGGCCTGGCGCGCAAGCCAGCCATCGATCATGTTGGTGTCGGAGGTCCACGGCGTAGGGAATACGTGGCGCCGCTCAACGAAGGATTGCAGGCTGAACGCCTGTTCTCTCGGTGCTGAGCGTTGGTCGCACACGCAGACCAAGTCGTCCTCCAACAGCATCTGGGTCTTGAAGTCTTTGTGAGCGCGGTGAAAGTGCGGGCCGAAGCAGATCACCAGGTCCAGGCGGCCTTCACGCAGGTCGTCGGCGGGGATGTCGGTTTCCAGCTTCTGCACATTGACGATTACCGGCAGGTCGGCATGGTCGAAGCGCTTCAGCAGGCGTGGCAGGATCAACTGTTCGAAATATTCCGGAGCGCACACATTGAAGGTCACGGCCTGTTGGGTCGGATCAAAAGCCTGGCCACCGGCATGGCACAGGTTGATGCTTTCCAGAATCTTGTGCACGTGCTCGTACATGGTGGTGGCCTTGTACGTAGGACGCATGCCTGCGCGGGTGTTGATAAACAGCTCATCTTCAAAGCTGGTGCGCAGCTTCTTCAGGCTATAGCTCACGGTGGACTGGCTGACGAACAGCGTTTCAGACACCTCGGTAACGCTGCTCTGGTCGTAGACGGCGATGAACACCATCAAATCCTGCATATCGAGCTTTCTGAGCAAGTTACTGTTTAGCATCGGTTTCGTCCGTAAACCCTTTGTACCGAACTCAGTACAAGACTGAGCAAAATGTTAACGGAACGCTCGTACCAATAGAAAGCTCTGTAGGACCCTTCAATGTTTTATGTGGGACAAAAAATGTTTGTAATACGACGTCAGCGGATATGGCGTGCGTAATGCGCCGGGTTGAACCGCATGACGATCAGCAGCATCAGCCCGCTCACTGCCATCAATGACCACCAGGCCCATTCGAAGCTGCCCAATTGGTCGCGGATCATGCCGGCGATGAGCGGCGACAGGCCGGCGATCAGATAACCGATGCCCTGCACAAACGCGGTAAGGCCACCGGCGCGGCGCGGGTTGTCGAGGTGGTCCAGGGACAGGATCAGGCTCATCGGAAACAGGCCGCCAATCCCCAGGCCGAGCAGGCATGGCCACAACAGGCTCCAGTGTTGCGGACTGAGAATGAGCCCGCAGAAACCCAGGATGATCAGCACCAGCAACACCGCCACCACGCTACGCTTATCCTGGCGGCGGTTGGCGATGGCCGGGGTGACCAGGCCGGAGATCACTTCCATGGCGGTCAAGAAGCCCAGCAGCAAGCCGGCATTCTGTTCACTCCAACCCTGCTCGACGTAGTAGGGCGCCAGCCACGCCAGCACACAGGTGTAGGACGCGGTGCCGAGGCCAAAAAAGATCGCCAGCAACCAGGCGCGGCGATTGCTGAAAAAAGCCTCCTGAGGGCCCGAGCCGGCTTGAGGCAACGGCGGCAGTGCCGCACGCTGGGCATACCAGAACACCAGGGCAAACAACGCCAGCAGTGCCCAGATAGCCAGGCCGATACGCCAACTGCCGGTCCGGGCTTGCACCAACGGCGAGAACGAAGCAGCCAGGGCCGCGCCGCCCATGATCGCGGTGACATACAGGCCCATGAATAACGAGACATTGGCGCTGAACCGCGACTTGATCAGCGCCGGCATCAATGCCTGAATCAGCGCAATGCCGACTCCCGCCGCGATGGCACTCACGATGAGTTCCAGTGCCGAATCCAGGAACAACCGCGACAAGGTCGCCAGCCCAATCACCAGCAGCGACAGCACAATGCTGCGATGCTCGCCCACGCGCTTGGCCAGGCCCATGCCAAAGAACATCGCCAGGCCCATGGCCATGACCGGCAACATGGTCAGTAAGGCGGCGCTGCTGAAACTTAGCGGCACATCCTCACGAATCGACGCCAGCAAGGGCCCCACGGCCGCCATCGAGGGGCGCAAGTTGAGAGCGACGAGCACTACGCTGATCATCAGCCATAGTGCGGAGGTGGATTTTGCCTGAACGTTTTCCATGGGCCTGCCTTGAATGAACAAGGGCGAATCAGGCCATGGAGCGTGCAGCAGGGCAAATCAGAAAGTCGCAGGGGCTATTGAAAAAATGCGGATGCCGAGTGGTGAGGTAAGCGCGCATAGGGCGTTGGCTGGCAGGGCGTCACGGGAGCAAGCTCCCCCGCCACAGGTCCAGCGTTGCGGGATTACAGATTCGTCAACTCCCACCGCCCCTGGTCGATTTCAAGCAGCGTCGGCCCCTGGCGATCAGCAGCAGCATGCAATGCGGTGCGAAGATGTTCGATGCCGCGGATGCTTTCTGCCGCGCAACCCAAGGCCGTGGCCACGCCGATAAAGTCCGGCGTGTAGATGTCCACACCCACCGGCTCGATGTCACGGTTGACCATGTACTTCTTGATCTCTTCATAACCCTGGTTATTCCACAACAGCACAATCACAGGGGTACGGGCCTCCACCGCGCTGGCCAGCTCCGGCAGGGTAAATTGCAGGCCGCCGTCGCCGATCAGGCACACCACCGGTTGGCCATCGCCGCGCCCGAGCCAGGCACCAATGGCCGCAGGCAGGGCATAACCCAGGGTGCCGTAACCGGTGGAGGAATTGAACCAGCGGCGTGGGTGGTCGAGGTTAAGGGTCAGGTTGCCGCTGTACACCGGTTGAGTGGAGTCGCCCACGAACACCACGCCGGGCAGTTCCTCCAGAACGGCGTTGAGAAACCGGGTTTGCGCACGCGTCGCAGCGTCCCAGGCAGGTTCCAGCTCGGCCCACAAACGGGCGACGCGTGCTGCACCCCAGTCGGCAGTGCGCGGCGCCGGCGGCTGGCGGTTGATTTCGGTAAGCAGGGCTTGGGCGGCAATGCGCGCATCGGCCACCAGTGCCACTTGGGGCGGGTAGTTTCGTACGGTCTGGTCCGGGTCGATATCGATGCGCAGCAGCGTTCCGGGAATGTTGAAACCGCCGGCGAAGGTGACGTCGTAGTCGGTCTCCGCCAACTCGGTGCCGATCGCCAATACCACGTCAGCTTCAGCCACCAAGGCACGGGTGGCGGGCAGTGTCTGCGTGGAGCCGATCAGCAGCGGGTGCGCGGCGGGCAACATACCCTTGGCGTTAATGGTCAAGGCCACGGGCGCGCCGAGGGTTTCTGCGAGGTGGGTCAGTTCGGTGGCGGCGTCAATGGCGCCGCCACCGGCCAGGATCAGCGGGCGCTTGGCCGCAGCCAGCCACTGGCGCATCTGCTCAATGGCAGCCGGGGCTGCGCCGGCACGGGTGACGCTGACAGGCGTGCTGCCCAGCAACGCGTCGGCATTTTCCACCAACACATCCAGGGGGATCTCGATATGCACCGGGCGCGGCCGACCAGCCTGGAACAACGCAAACGCCCGCGCCAGCACGGCGGGCAGTTCGGCCGCTGACATCAAGGTATGGGAGAACGCCGCCACCCCGGCCACCAGCGCGCTCTGGTTCGGCAGTTCATGCAACTTGCCGCGCCCGCCGCCCAACTGGCTGCGTGCTTGCACGCTGGAAATCACCAGCATCGGGATCGAGTCGGCATAGGCCTGGCCCATGGCGGTGGTGATATTGGTCATGCCGGGGCCGGTGATGATAAAGCACACGCCGGGCTTGCCAGAGGTGCGCGCATAACCGTCGGCCATGAAGCCGGCGCCCTGTTCGTGGCGCGGGGTGACATGCCGAATACTGGAGCGCGCCAAGCCCCGGTACAGCTCCACGGTGTGCACGCCGGGAATGCCGAACACGTGGTCCACGCCGTAGCGTTCCAGGAGGTGCACCAATACTTCGCCGCAGGTCGCCATACAGGTCGCTCTTGTGATGGATTCGAAGCGCTATTGGAGCGGTTGGCCAGTGGCGGCAACAATCGATAAAAAGTCATACTCGCCATGTCCTCCCGTCATGGCTGCGCCCCGATGAAACGCCTCCCTCCGTTACCTGCGTTGCACACCTTCTGGGTCACGGCCCAGTGCTGCAACTTTACCCGTGCCGCCGAACACCTGCACATCACCCAGGGCGCGGTGAGCCGGCAGGTGGCCGGGTTGGAAAGCCAGTTGGGCTATGCCTTGTTCCGGCGCCAGGCGCGGGGCTTGAGCCTGACGGAGGAGGGGCGCGAATGGCTGGCGTGCGCGCAACAGGTGTTTGGCTTGCTCGCTGACGCGGTGGAGCACATCGGTGACCGGCGCCGCACCTTGCAGCTCAAAGCGTCCACCTGCGTGATGCGCTGGTTGTTGCCGCGCTTGCTGCAATGGCAAAAAGAACGCCCGGATGTGCCGGTGGAGCTCACCACGACGGTGGCCTATAACGTCGACTTTCGTCGTGAGACGTTTGACGCGGCGGTGATCTACGGGCCCATCGCCGAGCAGTCGGCCGAGGCGCGGCATCTGTTCGACGAGCGTCTCACGCCGGTCTGCGTGCCTGGGTTGCTGGGCAGTTTGCGTACGCCGCAGGATTTGCAGCATCAGGTACTGTTGCACCCGACCCGAGACGAGCGCGATTGGACGTTGTGGCTCAAGGCTGCCAATGCCTGCTTGAGCGATCCCATCCAACGGCACCACTTCGAAACCTTGGACTTGGCAATGACCGTAGCGTCCCAGGGCACCGGGGTGGCGATGGGCGACAGTGCGCTGATTGGCGAGGATCTGAAGGCGGGGCGGTTGGCGATGCCGTTTGAACTGCGGGTGTCGACGGGGATGGGGTATTTCCTGGTGTATCCGCCGGGGAAGGAACCGTCGGTTGGGTTGGTCGCGCTGATGGATTGGTTGGTCAGTGAAGCCAGTGTGGGATGACAGCCAACGCCAATCTACCTGACTCGCCGCGATCCAAATGTGGGAGCTGGCTTGCTCGCGATGACGGCCTCCCAGGCGACACATATCTACCTGACACCCCCGCAATCCAACTGTGGGAGCGGGCTTGCTCGCGAAGGCGGCCTGGCAGGCGACACAGTTGGATTGTGTACATATCCATTCCTGCGGTAACGGCCACCTAGGGTTCCGCTTTTACAGCGGGTCACTTTTGGAAAAGAGCCCCAAAAGTAACCAAAAGGGCTCTTGCCCCACCACTCGGCACCTCGCCTAGGCTCGGTGTGCCCGTAATCCGCCAGTGATTTGGGGGGCCGCCGCCACGCGCCATCCATGGCGCGGGGCGGCTAAACCGGCATCCCTGCCGGTTTACCCCCCAAATCCCTGTCGAATTCCGGCCAGCGTGGTTTAACGGGGCGCTTAAGATCAAGATCAAAAGCAGATCAAGAGCAGATCAAGAGCTACTCGCTTCGCATCGTGTTTAGCGTTGACGGCGTTGGGTCAGTAACCGACGGTAAAGCGCTGGCGCGAATGCTTCGGTGTTTCCACTTCATCCAGCATGGCGATGGCGAAGTCGGCAAAACTGATCGAGCTATTGCCGTCACTGTCCATCAGCAGCTCATCCTTGCCCAGGCGGAATTTGCCCGTGCGCTCGGTGCCGTCGAACAGGGCCGATGGCGACAGGAAGGTCCAATCCAGCTCCTTTTCCTGACGCAACGTTTCCAGGAAGTCAGCCCCGGCACTGGCTTCAGCTTTATATTCAGCCGGGAACCCTTCGCTGTCGATCACGCGCCCGCCACCGGGCAACAACAGCGAACCTGCGCCGCCGACCACCAACAAACGTTTCACCCCGGCCTTTTTCACCGGGCCGATCACGGCGCTGGCGGGAAGGGTGGCGAAGTGCGCCGCGCTGATCACCACGTCGCTACCGCTGATGGCGTGTTGCAAGGCCTCGGCATCCAGGGCATCAACCTGTTTGACCGTAACGCCTGGGCGCACAGCCAGCTTGTCGGTATTGCGGGCGATGGCGGTGACGGTATGCCCGCGACGCAGCGCTTCTTCCAGCAGTTGGCTACCGGCGCGGCCGGTGGCACCAATGATTGCAATCTTGCTCATGATGTTCTCCAACAGGGTTAAGGTTTAAAGCCAGTTACCACTTCATTTCGCCCTTGGCGACTTTGGCGCTCAGTTCCAGCGAGCTTTCGTCGGCGAGGGTGGGGTAGCGTTTTTTCATGGCCGCAATCAGGGCGGCGGAGTCCTTGGCCTTGGCGGTTTCGAGGTCGAAGGCCTTGATGTAATCGGCGGTGAAGTTGACCGAGGCCAGCGATGGCGTGCCCAGGTAATGGCCTGGCACCACGGTGTTCGGTTTCAGGTCTTCAATGCGCTTGAGGGTGGCCAACCAGTCTTTATGGGATTGCGCGCTCTGGGTATCAGCCATCCAGACGTGGATGTTTTCAGCGATAACCACACCACCAACCACGGCCTTGATCGACGGGATCCACACAAAGCTGCGATCTGGCTGCGGGCCGTCGAGGCCCACCACTTCAAGCTGCTGTCCTTCCAGGGTCAGGCTGTGGCCTTTAAGTACCTGCGGCACAAGGGTCTTGGCCGGTTTGTCCGCGCCCATTTTCGGGCCCCAGAAGGCCAGCTTGTCGGCGACAGTGGCGTTGATATGGTCGACCACCGGTTGCGGCGCCAGCACCTTGGCGTCGGGGAAAGCGGCGGTGAGGGTGTCCAGGCCGAAGTAGTAGTCCGGGTCGCCATGGCTGATGTAGATGGTGGTCAGGCGTTTGCCGCTGGCGCGGATCTTCTGCACCAGTTGCTCGGCTTGGCCTTTGCCGAATTGCGCATCCACCAGGATCGCGTCTTTCTCGCCGCTCACCAGCACCGAGCTGACCGGGAAGATCGCGGCTTCGCCTGGGTTGTACACGTCCAGTTTCAGCTCTGCCGCCGCTGCGTGGGCAGCGAATGCCAGGGCGGCAGTAGCCAGGGTCAAGCGTTTGAAGGTCGAGAACATCGGGCAGCTCCTGCCATAGATAAGGGATGCACAGAGCTTAGTTGCATAAAACGCGACAAAAAATGCGATGCTGGGACATAGTTTGTTTCTAAAAGCGGGCAAATCATGGATCGTCTTCAAGCAATGCGCGTGTTTGTCACCGTGGTGGACCTGGGCAGCCAATCCGCCGCCGCCGACCACCTTGACCTGTCGCGCCCGGTGGTCTCGCGTTACCTGGCGGAGCTGGAAGACTGGGTGGGTGCACGCCTGCTGCACCGCACCACGCGCAAGCTCAGCCTCACTGCCGCCGGGGGGGAAACACTACCGCGTTGCCGGCAATTGTTGGATTTGTGTGGGGATATGCAGGCCGCCGTCAGCGAACCCGATGACGCGCCCCGAGGTCTGTTGCGCCTGAGCGTCAGCACCTCGTTCGGCCAGGCGCAGCTGGGCGCGGCGATTGCCGAATACGTCAAGCTTTACCCCCTGGTGACGGTGGATTTGCAGATGCTTGATCGCACGGTGAACCTGGTGGACGAGCGCATCGACCTGGCGATCCGCACCAGCAACGATCTGGACCCCAACCTGATCGCCCGGCGCCTGACCGTATGTCGCTCGGTGGTGTGCGCCACACCGGCTTATCTGCGCGAGCATCCGGCGCCGCAGAAAGTCGAAGACCTGGCCCGGCACAATTGCCTGACCCACTCTTACTTCGGCAAGAGCCTGTGGCATTTCGAAGAAAACGGAGAGCACGTGTCGGTGCCGGTCCACGGCAATATCACGGCCAATGAGGCCAGCACGTTGATGCGCGTGACGCTGGCCGGGGCAGGGGTGGCGATGCTGCCCAGTTATCAGGCCGGCGAGCTGATTCGCAGTGGGGAGTTGGTGCGCTTGCTGCCGCACGCCGAGCCACGACAAATGAACATCTATGCGGTGTACGCCTCACGCAAACACATGCCTTCGGCGTTGCGTAGCCTCCTGGATTTCCTGGTGCTGCGCTTTCCTGAAGAGCCGGGTTGGGATGTCGGGCTTTGAGCTGAAATAAGCGCGCTGAATGGCATCGCATCAGGGCAAGTTGACCTATGCTTTAAACAGCACCCTGTAGATCCGTTCAGAGGTCTGTGCCATGAGCATTAAAACCAGAAAGTACCTGACAATTTTCACCCTCTGCGCATTGGCAACAGCGCTGTATGGGACTGCCGCCTACCGCGTCGAGCAAACGCGCATGCAGCCAGCGGCGTTCGCTATCAGCTGCCATCAGGACCAATGCGTTCCCCGCACCGGCAGTTTCAGTGCGCTCAGGTAGGCTGCTCTGCCTTCAGTTGTTCACGAAACGCCTTGGGTGAAAACCCGACCCTGCGGCGAAACAGCCGTGAGAAGTTGGTCGGGTCGGAAAAACCCAGCACCTCGGACATTTCATTGATGGTCATGCTGGTGTAGGTCAGCAGGCGCTTGGCTTCCAGCAATTGGCGGTCATGCATGATCTGCAATGCCGGTTGCCCACCCAATTCCCGACAGGTCCCGTTCAAGTGTGAGACCGAGATGCCCAGCTTGTGGGCCAGGTCTTCAATCTTCGGGTGTTCGCGGTAATGCTGTTCGACCAGTTGCGTAAACCGCCGAAAGTACTCACGACCCCGCGGCGCGCGTGGATGGCGGCGCTGGATCGCCTGGCGGCTGACCCATACCAACAACACGCTGACCAGGGCGTGCAGCATCATGTCCCGTGCCGGTTGGTCATCGGCGTATTCGTCCTGCAAGCGTACGAACAGGCTGTTCAAGTAATCGCTGTCCTTGCCCGCCGGGTAGCTGCCAAGTGTGTGCAGGCCATCGACGGTAGAGCCCAGTTGCGCCTGCAAGTGGCTGACCAGCGGCGCCGAAAGCGTTACCACAAACCCTTCCACATTCTCGGAAAAACGAAAGCCATGCACGCACAGCGGTGGCAGCACTTGCAGGCTCGACTCGTTAAGCGTGGTGCGCTGGCCCTCGATTTCCAGTTGTGCCTGGCCTTTGTGCACATACAGCAACTGGCACAGGTCCGCGTGCCGGTGGGGCTGGATTTCCCACTGGTATTCCCGACTGCGCCGGGAAATGGTTTCGCAGTGCAACAAATCGGGAGTCGGCCACTGCTGGCTTTCCCCGTAAAGCTTGAAGACCGGAATCGCGGTTTTGGTCATGGTTTCAATCCGATACTCAGGATAATGGTTCGGTAATCGCCCCGATTGGCGAAAAGCACAGGTTTTGACGCAGTTTTCACCTTCTTATGAGCCTCACTCAAGTGAAAAATGTCAGCCACAAGAGCAATGACAACTCTTTCACTCCATACGTTCGCGTGAAGCTTGAAGGTCATAAAAATAATGAAAACCCTGAAAACCCAAGTCGCCATTATTGGTGCCGGTCCTTCCGGATTGCTGCTCGGCCAACTGCTGCACAACGCTGGCATCCAGACCCTCGTTCTAGAGCGTCAGAGCGCCGATTACGTACAAGGCCGTATCCGCGCCGGTGTGTTGGAACAGGGCATGGTCGACCTGCTGCGCGAAGCCGGCGTCAGCCAACGCATGGACGCCGAGGGTCTGGTGCACGACGGGTTTGATATTGCCCTCAATGGCCAACTCACCTCCATCGACCTCAAGGCCTTGACCGGCGGCCAGTCGGTGATGATCTACGGCCAGACCGAGGTCACCCGCGACCTGATGGCCGCCCGCGCAGCCGCCGGTGCCACCACTCTGTACGAAGCCTCCAATGTTCAACCCCATGACCTGAAAAGTGAACAGCCGTGGCTGACCTTCGAGCACGAAGGCCAAGCCTGTCGCCTGGAGTGCGACTACATTGCCGGCTGCGACGGTTTCCATGGCGTGGCCCGCCAGTCGATACCGGCGCAAGCGCTGAAGGTGTTCGAACGGGTCTATCCCTTCGGCTGGCTGGGCGTGCTGGCCGACACGCCGCCGGTACATGCCGAACTGGTGTACGCCAAACATGCGCGGGGTTTTGCGCTGTGCAGCATGCGTTCGCCGACCCGCAGCCGTTACTACCTGCAAGTGCCGGTCGAAGAGAAGCTGGAAGACTGGGCAGATGAACGTTTCTGGGATGAACTCAAAAGCCGCCTGCCCGACTCATTGGCCGAACAATTGGTGACCGGCCCGTCAATCGAGAAAAGCATCGCGCCGCTGCGCAGCTTTGTGGTGGAACCCATGCAGTACGGGCGCCTGTTCCTGCTCGGCGATGCCGCGCACATTGTGCCGCCCACCGGTGCCAAGGGCTTGAACCTGGCGGCCAGTGATGTGAGCACCTTGTTCCGCATCTTGCTCAAGGTGTACCGCGAAGGGCGCCTGGACTTGCTGGAAAAATACTCGGCAATCTGCCTGCGCCGAGTGTGGAAAGCCGAGCGGTTTTCCTGGTGGATGACCTCGATGCTGCATCAGTTTCCCCAGGCGGATGACTTCAGCCAGCGTATTGCCGAAAGCGAACTGGACTATTTCATTCGCTCCGAGGCTGGGCGTAAAACCATCGCAGAAAATTACGTCGGCCTTCCTTACGAGCCTATCGAATAGCCTGCTATCGTATCGAGCATTCCCACCGGTGACCGTTGCCTGTGGGCCCTGCTCGAAGGTTCTGCCGTGACACACCTCAATCAGCCCGCTCCAACCGTTCCCGCCGTGCGCAGTATCCTGGTCGCGCTGATGATGGCGATCTTCCTGGGTGCCCTGGACCAGACCATTGTCGCCGTGTCCATGCCGGCCATTTCCGCACAGTTCCATGAGGTCAACCTGCTCGCCTGGGTGATCTCCGGCTACATGGTAGCGATGACCGTGGCGGTGCCGATCTACGGCAAGCTCGGTGACCTGTATGGGCGCCGCCCCATGATGCTCATCGGCATGGGCGTGTTCACCCTCGCGTCGCTGTTCTGCGGCCTTGCGCAAAGCATGGAGCAACTGGTGCTGGCGCGGGTTCTGCAGGGTATCGGCGCTGGCGGGATGGTCTCGGTGAGCCAGGCGATCATTGGCGACATTATTCCTCCCCGCGAACGGGGACGTTATCAGGGGTATTTCAGCAGCATGTACGCGGTGGCCAGCGTGGCCGGGCCGGTACTGGGCGGTTATATGACCGAGTACCTGTCGTGGCGATGGGTGTTTTTGATCAACCTGCCACTGGGCGTCGGTGCCTGGTACGTGGCCCATCGCACTCTGGTGGGGCTGCCGGTGCCGCAGCGCAAGCCGATCATCGATTACCTCGGCACGGTGCTGATGATCGTCGGCCTCACCGCCTTGTTGCTGGGCATCACTGAAATCGGCCAGGGCCATTCGTGGCGTGACGATCAAGTGCTGGGGTTGCTGGCCTGTGCCCTGTTGGCCTTGAGCGTGTTTGTATGGCACGAACGCCGCGCACGGGAACCGCTGTTGCCGATGCACTTGTTTGCCAACCGCAGTGCGGTGTTGTGCTGGTGCACGATTTTCGTCACCAGCTTCCAGGCGATTTCCCTGACGGTGCTGATGCCCCTGCGCTACCAGACCGTGACCGGCGCTGGTGCCGACAGCGCAGCCCTGCACTTGCTGCCGTTGGCGATGGGCTTGCCGATGGGCGCGTATTTCGCCGGGCGCATGACCTCGGTGACCGGCCGCTATAAACCGATGATCCTCAGCGGCGCGTTGTTGAGCCCCTTGGCGATCCTCGGCATGGCCTACAGCGCGCCCCAGGCGGTGGCGCTTACCAGCGTCTTCATGTTGTTGTGCGGTATCGCCGCCGGCATGCAGTTCCCGACCTCGTTGGTGGGGACGCAGAACTCGGTAGAGCAACGAGATATCGGTGTGGCCACCAGCACCACCAACCTGTTTCGCTCCCTGGGCGGGGCAGTGGGGGTGGCTTGCATGTCGGCGTTGCTGCTGGCGCTGTTGCACGATTCCAGTTTCGCCCATTTGACGAGCGGCGCACTGGTGGCCGAAGGCAGTTCCGGCAACGTACTGCTCGACGGCCTCAACGCCGCACCCGGCCCGGCGCAGGATGCGTTGCGCGACGAGCTGGCGGTGACGTTCCGGCATTTGCTGATGGTGAGTGCGGCGGTGTCGCTGCTGGGGTTGGCCGCTGCGATAGCGATGCCGAATCGGGTACTGCGCGGCCGTGAAGACAAAGTTAGATAAGCGGACGCGGAGCGTCCCAGGCGGCGTTCCCACGCAGAGCGTGGGAACGATCAGGATCAGGGGCTGTAATACCCCACCGCAACCATGAAATGCCCGCTCTTGCGCACATAGGCATGCTTGTTCTCGACCTTGCCGGTCACCGGGTTTTTCCAGCGGTATTTGTATTCGCCCTGGTCCTGTTCGGCCATCATCTGGAGGATCGGCACACCCACCGGTTTGCCATCCGGGTCCTTGATCTTGGCAAAATCGGTGTTGATCAGGCGCAGGTTGGTGCCGTGGGCGACGTAGCGCCGGGTGTTCAGGTCCACCACAAACACGTACAGGTCATCTTGCAGGAAGCCACCTTGCAAGGAGTTGATCGCCTTGAGCGTGCCGGTTTCATCCTTGACCAACGCCTCCACCGCCTTGTTGCGCAGCGCCCGTGCCTGTTCCGGCGTGGCGCGCGGCAAGTAATAACCGACCGCCAGGATGCGTTCGCCCACCCGCTGATAAAACACATGCTTGTGTTCGACCTTGCCGTCATTCCAGTTCTGCCAGCGATAGTCAGCCTGCTGGATACCCTGGCCTTCGGGCACGCTAAGGGCTTGTTTGAACGAGGCTTGCAGGTCGGGCCCGAGAACCTCGGACACATCGCGACCGATCAGCGCGAAGGAGGGCCCGCCACTGGCCAGCAGCACGCCTTTTGTATCGACCACAAACACATAGCGGTCCTGGTCGATGAACTCGCCCTGACGGCTGAAGGCGGCGAACGCCTTGTCACCTTGCTTGTGGTAGTACGCCAAGGCTTTTTCCAGCAGGGCCTTGGCGGCTTGGGCATCCGCTTCCTGTGCCGTGGCAGCATGCACCTGGCTGCAACACAACAGCAGCAGCCAGGTGAATCGGAGCAGTCTCTTCATTTACCCGTCCCTCGTTCTTGTTGGTGTGCCAAGAGCGTAGACGGTTGGCGGCAAATCAGAAGGGTTTGGTCGGCAGGTATTTACCGTCCAGGGTGATGACCGCACGGGAGCCGCCGTCCGGGTCTTCGACTTTCTTGATGTCCAGCTTGAAGTTGATGGCGCTGATGATGCCGTCGCCGAATTGCTCATGCACCAGGGCCTTCAAGGTAGAGCCGTAGACCTGCAGCATTTCGTAGAAACGGTACATGGTTGGGTCGGTCGGTACACCGCTCGGGAAGCTGCCGCGCAGTGGGACGCTTTGCAGCAGTCGGCTGGCGTCCTCGTCAAGGCCGAGTTTGCCGCACACGATGTCGGCCGCCTCCTTGGGCAGCGGGTGCTGGCCGAGCAGGGCTGCGGTGACGAATGCCAGGCTCAGCCCGGTGCCGTCGGTGAGGTCCTGCCACGACAGGTTTTTGCGTGCCTTGAGGTCGATAACGGTGTCGGCCAGGGCCAGGCGTGGGGTTTGGGCGAATTGGGATTGCAACATGGTGACGTCCTCTTGGGTTGAATAAGGTTCAGGCGGCGTGGGCGCGGGTGCTGGGGTGGTCGAGCAGGGAGACGAAGCGCCCGGTGTGCCCGTCCAAAGCGTCGATGCCGCCGGTTTCGATGTCGTACACCCAGCCATGCAGGTTCATCCGGCCTTGTTCCAGCGCCAGGGCGACCGAAGGGTGGGTCTTGAGATTAGCCAGTTGGGCGACCACGTTTTCGCGCACCAAGGCATCCAGGCGGGCAGCGTCCGAGGCATGCGTACGGGCTGCATTGATCACCTTGGCCGACTCGGCATGGCGCAACCAGTTGGCCACGGCGGGCAGGTGGTCCAGGCATTTGCAGGTAGAAATTGCAGTCATTGCACCGCAGTCCGAGTGCCCGCAAATCACAATGTCGCTGACGCCCAGCACCGCTACGGCATATTCGACTGTGGCCGACACGCCTCCCGGTTCCGGGCCGTAGGACGGCACTATGTTGCCGGCGTTACGGATGACGAACAGGTCACCGGGTTCCTGCTGGGTCAACAGCTCGGGGACTACGCGGCTGTCAGAGCAGGACACGAACAAGGTGCCGGGGTTTTGCGTGGTCGCCAGGTGTTTGAACAAGTCACTGCGAGGGGTAAAGGCTTCACGTTGGAATTTGCGAAAGCCGTCGATGAGATGCTGCATGGTGGTTCTCCTTGCGTCGCTGATGGGGCAAGGATGGAAGTTTTCGGTTATAGCGTCCAAGACCGGTTTATTATGCTTTCTATAAGTCATGCCTATAGTTGGAGCGCTGCCCATGCTGTTGCGTCATATCCGTTACTTGCTGGCCGTTGCCGAGCATCGCAATTTCACGCGTGCCGCCGAGGCGCTGCACGTGTCGCAGCCGACCTTGTCGCAACAGATCAAGCAACTGGAAGAAAGCCTGGGCGCGCCACTGCTGGACCGTTCCGGGCGCAGTGTCAGCCTGACCGACGCGGGGCAGGCCTATGTGCGTTATGCGCGGCTGGCCTTGCAGGATCTACAGGCCGGCACCCGCGCCATACATGACGTGCAGGACCTGCGCCGGGGGCATTTGCGCCTGGCCATGACGCCGACCTTCACCGCCTACCTGATCGGCCCGCTGCTGGCACGCTTCAATGCGTCGTATCCCGGCATCACCTTGAGCATTGAGGAACTGACCCAAGACCGCATCGAAGCCGCCCTGGGCGAGGACCTGCTGGATATCGGCATCGGCTTTACCGGCGAGCATGGGCTGGAGATCGACTGTGAGGCGCTGTTTGTCGAAGAGCTGAGCCTGGTCGTCAGTGCCAGCCATTCAGAACGCACACAACCAGCCTGGCTCGAACAACCCCTGGTGCTACTGAACACAGGCTTCGCCACCCGCCGCTATATCGACGACTACTGCCACCAACAAGGGGTTAAACCGCAGATTGCCATGGAGGCCAACTCCATCAGCGCGATCATCGAAATCGTGCGCAGCACGCCCCTGGCAACCATCCTGCCCCGCGCACTGGCCGAGGCTCAGGCGGGCCTGCATGCCGTGGTGATCAATCCACCGTTGCCGCAGCGCACCGCGGCACTCCTGAGCCGCAAGGGCGCGTATCGCAGCGCTGCGTGTGCGGCGTTTGTAGCGTTGATCAAGGCGTAGGACCGGGCTGACGCCCCAGGATCCCAATGTGGGAGCTGGCTTGCCTGCGATGACGGCCGGACAATCAAGACCGATCTACCTGACACCCCGCATTCAAGGCGCAGCCAACCACTGCCCCACAATCCCCGCATACGCCCCCGTCGCCACACTCAAATGCAACCACTGATCCACATAACTCTTCCAGGCCACATCATCGCGCGGCAGCAAAAAGGCTTTTTCACTGTACTGCATCGGTTGCTCCGGGTTGACCGCACACAACCCAGGCTTGAGCTTCTGCTGATAACGCGCCTCGCTGGCGTCGGTAATCATCACATCGGCTTTGCCCGCCAGCAATTCATCAAAAATCGTCACGTTGTCATGCAGGCGAATCTGCGTCTGGCCCAGGTGCGCACGGGCAAACACTTCATTGGTGCCACCGGCGGGTTCGATCACTCGCACCTGGGGCTGGTTGATCTGTTCCACCGTCTGGTAGCGCTGCACATCGGCGCAGCGCACCAGTGGGATCTTGCCATCGACCCCGAGAGACTGGCTGAAGAAGGCTTTTTTCTGACGTTCCAACGACACGGAAATTCCGCCCACCGCGATGTCGCAGCGTTGGGTCAGAAAGTCCGGCATCAGGGTTTTCCAGGTGGTGGGCACCCAGTTGATTTTGGCGTTGAGGCTCTTGGCCAGGGACTCGGCCATGGCAATGTCGATACCTTCATAGCCGCCGTCGCTGCGCAGCGAGGTGTAAGGCTTGTAGTCGCCGGTGGTACACACGGTGAGGGTGCCGCGCGCAATCACGTCGTCAAGGCGAGATGCAGCGGTGTCGGCCTGGGCGACATTGGCCAGGCTTGCCAGTACACAGAGGGCCAGAGGCGCTTTCATGGAGTCGAATCCTTAGGGCTCGGTTGAAGCAGCCATAATGCCCGTTTTTTGTAGGAACGAGCTTGCTCGCGAAAAAGCTGTGTGCGCCGCTGTGAACCAGGCACCCCGCGTTATCGTTAACGATCTTCGCGAGCAATCTCGCTCCTCCAGACAGAATGTTTAGCCAAACTGCAACCAAACTCCATCAAGCCTGAATTTACCCGTGTAACCTCGCGTGTGACGCTCCAGTCTCTCTATCACTGTGAACCGCGCATGCACGCTTGCCCCGACACTCACACCGCGACATTGCCGTCTGCGCTTGCGTTCTGGGCCTTGTTCCATTGCCGACACGCGCGCCCGCCAGATACCTCTCTCCTACGTTGATCTACCCCAAGGATGACGCACACCTGTGCGCATCTGCCCGGCGGCGCCTGCGCGCTTGCCTGACGCAAACGTATGAGAATTCCCATGAGTGTTTTTGCCAGCCTGCATGAAGCCCAGACCTTCCTTGAACAGAACCCCGACATTGAAATGTTCGAGCTGTTTATCCTCGATAACAACGGCGTACCGCGCGGCAAGCTGCTGCACCGCGACGAACTGCTGGCGGTGTACGAAAGTGGCCGGCCTCTGCCCAGTACCATCCTCGGCCTGACCATCAATGGCGATGACGTAGAAAACTCCGGGCTGGTCTGGGAGGTGGGGGATATTGACTGCCGCGCCTACCCGATCAGCGGCAGCTTGCAGCGCATGCCATGGCGCTTGATCCCCACCGCAGCGGTGCAAGTCAGCATGCACCCCACCGAAGGTCTGCCCGCCACCGTGGCCGACCCCAGGCACCTGCTGGCCAATGTTATCGAGGCGCTCAAGGCCGACGGTTATTACCCGGTGATGGCGGCGGAGCTGGAGTTCTACCTGCTCGACCAAAAGCCTGACAGCAACGGCCGCCCGCAACCGGCGCGGGATGTGGATGGCAATCGCCCGCGTTCGACGCAAGTCTACGGCCTGCGCGAACTGGAGCAGATCGAGCCGTTTCTTGCCGACCTCTACAGCGCCTGCAAACTGCAAGGGATTCCGGCGCGCACAGCTATCTCCGAGTACGCGCCGGGCCAAGTGGAAATCACCCTCGAACACCGCACCGACGCGCTGCAGGCGATGGACGAAGCCGTGCGCTACAAACGCCTGGTCAAGGGCGTGGCGCACAAACATGGAATGAGCGCCTGTTTCATGGCCAAGCCGTTCGACGACCTGGCCGGCACCGGCATGCACATGCACGTCAGCCTGGCCGATGCCCAGGGCAATAACCTGTTTGCCAGTGAAGCGACCGACGGCACGCCACTGCTGCGCCAAGCCGTGGGCGGCATGCTCAGTACCTTGCTCGATTCACTGTTGATGTTCTGCCCCAACGCCAACTCTTATCGACGCTTCCAAACCAACAGCTATGCGCCGCTCGCTGCCACCTGGGGCGTGGACAACCGCACCGTCAGCCTGCGCGTGCCCGGTGGCCCGGCTCTATCCCGGCATATCGAACACCGCATCTGCGGTGCCGACGCCAACCCCTACCTGGCGGCTGCTGCGATCCTGGCCGGGATTCATCGAGGCATCCGCGAACAGCTCGACCCTGGCGCCCCGGTGCAAGGCAACGGCTACGCCCAGGCCAAGGAACTGCTGCCCACCGACTGGCTGACCACCTTGCGCGCGCTGGAAACCTCCCGCTGGGCACCGGATGCGTTCGGGCGCGAATTCCTAAGCGTTTACCTGGCGGTCAAACGTGCCGAATACCGCCAGTTCATGGGCGAGGTGGGGGAGCAGGATTGGCGGTGGTACTTGCATCAAGCGTGACCGGTTTTAGCGGTGTGGGCTTTCGACCTTTTTTTCACGTTGCGAAGGTTAAGCTGCGGATCAAGGTCGTTCACTACCGTTTCATTCACATGAGCCCGCGATGTCGCCACAACCTCCATCCTCCATCGAGACCGAATTCACCGAGCGCTATGACCGTGAGCATGCCAGGGGCTGCGGCGACCCGCGTCCGCCCAGGCTGTTGCAGCGCATGTCGGCGTGGCGCGATGCGCGGTTGGTACGCCAGGCCCTGAAAGTGGCGGGCGAGCCAGGGCTTATCCTCGACCTGGCGTGCGGTTCCGGGCGCTTCTGGCCGGTGCTGGCCGAACACGTCAACCGTGTGATCCTGGCCTCGGACAACTCCCAGGCGATGCTCGATCACGCGCGCACCCATCACCCGGGTACGTTGCTCAAGCGTGTCAAAACATTCCAGGGCTCGGCGTTTTCCATTGGCCTTTCGGCGAATGCGGTGGACTGCATTTTCTGCCTGGATTTGTTTCGCCATGTGCCCGGCAGCGATGCACGACTCATGTTATTGCATGAGTTTCACCGCGTCAGTCGCGACACGGTGATTGTTGCCGTGAACGTGGGCACGCCGGTAGAGAGCGAGTTTCGCCAAGCCGGCTTCAAAATCCTCAATTACCAAGAGTTCCTGCCGGGCTCGCGGCGATGGTGCGTCTACGTTTTGCGTAAGAGAGGATAACGCCCGTTTGTCGGACTATTCTTCATCTCCTGTCGGAGTTTTCATGATGGCGTGTGCACTGCGGATGCTCGCAAGCCCCTTTCGCGATATATACTGCGCGCCATTCTTCAAGGGAGAGCCGTGTGGCCATCGATATTCACTGGATCTGCGACAACGATAGCCTCGGCCAGCATTGCGCCGAATGGCAGCAGTTGCCATTCGTCGCCCTCGACACCGAATTCATGCGGGTCGACACCTTTTACCCTATTGCCGGGCTGATCCAGATCGGTGATGGCGTGCGCGCTTACCTGATCGACCCCCTGACTATCGACAATTGGCAACCCTTGGCCGCCTTGCTGGAGAACCCGGCGGTGATCAAGGTGGTGCACGCCTGCAGCGAAGACCTGGAAGTGCTGTTGCGCCTGACTGGCAGCTTGCCAGTGCCGTTGTTCGACACCCAATTGGCGGCGGCGTACCTCAACCTCGGTTTCTCCATGGGCTACTCGCGCCTGGTGCAGGCGGTGTTGGATATCGAGCTGCCCAAGGGCGAAACCCGCTCCGACTGGCTGCAGCGGCCATTGTCGGAGACGCAGGTCAGCTACGCCGCCGAAGACGCGGTGCACCTGGCCGAGGTTTACACCCGCCTGCGCCCGCAACTGTCGGACGATAAATACGCGTGGGTATTGGAAGACGGCACCGAACTGGTGGCCAACCTGCGCCGTGAGATCGACCCCTACGAGGTGTACCGCGACGCCAAGCTGGCGTGGAAGTTGTCCCGTGCCCAACTCGCGGTGCTGCGTGAACTCTGCGCCTGGCGCGAGCAGCAGGCCCGTGCCCGCGACTTGCCGCGCAACCGCATCGTTCGCGAACACTCTCTGTGGCCCCTGGCCAAATCCCAGCCGGATAACCTCGCCGCCCTGGGCAAGATCGAAGACATGCACCCGCGTACGGTGCGCCAGGACGGCCAGTTCCTGCTGGACCTGATCAAACGCACTGCCAGCCTGCCCATGGACCAATGGCCGCCTGCCGTGGCAGAGCCGTTACCGGTGGACGCTGCAGCGTTGATCAAGCAACTGCGGGCCCTGGGCCAAACCTTCGCCGAGCGCCTGGACATGGCGCCGGAACTGATGCTGCGCAAGAAAACCCTCGAAGCCCTGGTTAAAAGTGGCTACCCCGATGGGCCTTACCAATTGCCAGACTCGCTGCGTGGCTGGCGCCGCGAGTTGATGGGCCAGGCGTTGCTCGACAGCCTGGCCAATGCCGGAGAACAGCCTTGAAACGTATTTGCTCCATCTACCGCAGCAAGAAAAAAGACGGCATGTACCTCTATGTGCTCAAAAGCGATGCCCTGGAGCGCGTGCCCGAGCCGTTGATGGAAGCCTTTGGCAAGGCGCATCACGCCTTTGACATGGTGCTGACGCCGGAGCGCAAGCTGTCGCGCGAAGACATCGCCGTGGTGCTGGAAAACCTCGACAAGCAGGGCTACCACCTGCAAATGCCGCCGGCCGAGGACGAGTACATCGAGCACTTGCCCGAAGAGCTGCTGCGCCGCAACGACCCGATGTGATCGACCAGTGCCCGCTTCAGGGCACAGCTTCAATGGAATCGTATTAGAGGACGGTGGCCGTAAGGATGCGGGCGGCCGTCTGCACTGTTTTTTCAAAGGTTTGAACCATGCGTGTTCTGATTGCTGAACAGGATCATCCGCTCTACGCCCAATTGCTCAGGGACGCCGCCCCAGACCTCGAAGTGCTGACCAGCGGCGACTCGGCCGAACTCTCGCGCCTGGCCGCCGACTGTCCGGTGTGGCTGGGCCAGCCCGATCTGTTGGCTACCCTGCTGCGCCAGGGCCATCATCCGCAATGGCTGCAATCGACCTGGGCGGGCATCACGCCACTGCTGGCCGATGGCTTGCCACGCGACTACCGGCTGACCCGCGCGGTAGGCATTTTTGGCCAGGTCATGGCCGAGTTTGTCCTCACCTACATGCTGGGCCACGAGCGTGAAGTGCTGGCGCGGTTGGTCAGCCAGGTGGAGCGCAAATGGGATAACCGCATGGGCCAGAGCCTGGCGGGGCGTAAGGCGCTGATCGTCGGCACCGGTGACATCGGCCAGCGCGTGGCCGAGTTTCTGCTGCCGTTCGGCGTGCAGTTGTATGGCATCGCCAGCCAGGCCCGCGAGCAGGCACCGTTTATCGAAGTGGCGGGGCTCGACCAGTTGGGCCGGCTGGTGGGGGAGGTGGATTACGTGATCAACCTGCTGCCCAACACGCCTGATACCCATGACCTGTACGACGCGGCGCTGTTCAAGCAATTCCAGCCCACCGGGTTGTTTATCAACGTCGGACGCGGCGTGGCGGTGGTGGACGCCGATCTGGTCGAGGCGCTCAAAGAAGGGCACCTGGCCGGCGCGGTGATCGACGTGTGCCGCCAGGAGCCCTTGCCGCAACGCCACCCGTTCTGGACGGCGTGGGGTTTGCTGTTGACCGGGCACAGCTCGGCCCCGACCTCGCCGCCAATGATGGTGGAGTTGTTTGTGCAGAACCTGCGGGCGTATCAGGCCAAGCAAGCGCTACGCGGGGAAGTGGATTTCGAGCGCGGGTACTGAAGAGCTTGCCCGATGGCCTCATGTAGGAGCGAGCTTGCTCGCGAAAAACTCACAGGCGCCGCGCTTATTCAGAAAGTGCGCGTCATCGTTGACGTTCTTCGCGAGCAAGCTCGCTCCTACAGAGGATGAGAGGGCGATGCTTAGAGACTGAAGTTCCCCTCGGACACCAGCTCGCTCAACGGCTTGCGCGGGCTCGGCATTTCGCGCCCTTGCAGGTACTCCGGCAAACTCGACTTGTCACCCAGCTTGCCCACCGCCACGGCCGCATGCAGCGCATAACCCTGGGGAATCTTCAGCTCCTTGCGGGTCAGTTCCTGGTCGAAACCGGCCATGCCGTGGGTGTGCCAGCCACTGAGGCTGGCTTGCAGCGCCCGGTGGCCCCAGGCCGAGCCGGTGTCGAAGGTGTGCCACAGCGCCGGGGTTTCTTCGGTAGCACCCGGGGCGATGAAGTCGGTTTTCGACGCGATGATGATCAGGGCCGACGCATGCTGCGCCCAATTGCGGTTGAATTCATTCAGCAGGCCCAGGAAGCGCTCCCAGTCCGGCGTGTCACGGCGCGCATACAGAAACCGCCACGGCTGCGAGTTGTAGGCCGAAGGCGCCCAGCGTGCTGCTTCGAAGAAACTCAGCAGCGTCTCCTGCGGGATGCTCTCGCCGGTAAAGGCGCGGGGCGACCAGCGCTCGGTGAATTGGGTGTGGATCGGATAATCGGCAACACGGGGGTTATTGCTCATGGACAGACCCTGATGAAAAAAACGGGATTCAAAACTACTGCGCCCACCCAGGCCTGACAAGTCTTGCAACACCGTCAGTCGTAAGCGCTTGGCCCCAACGGGCTTGGGCACTAGACTGGCGGCCTTTTCACCTTCCGATACTGATGCAGAGCCATGGCCGCCAAAGTCGAACCTTTCTGGATACGCAAAACCCTTGAGCACCTCGACCAAGAGGAGTGGGAGTCATTGTGCGACGGCTGTGGCCTGTGCTGCCTGCAAAAGCTTGAGGATGAGGACGACAACAGCGTCTATTACACGCGTATCGCCTGCAAACTGCTCGACCTGAAAACCTGCCAGTGCACTGATTACCCCAACCGCCGCGCCTCGGTGCCTGATTGCATTCAGCTCACACCGGGCCAGGCCGATCAGTTCAAATGGTTGCCGCCGACCTGCGGTTATCGCCTGGTCAGCGAGCGCAAGGACTTGCCGCTGTGGCATCACCTGGTCTGCGGCGACCGTGACGCGGTGCACCATGAACGCATTTCCCAGTCCGGGCGCATGCTCAGCGAAGGCAGCGTGCCCGAGGACGACTGGGAGGATTACCTGATTTTCCGCGCAGGCTGAATGAGGAGTGTGTATGAAGGTGGCCGCCAAGTGGGCAGCGGGCCTGGTCGTGCTGGCGCTGAGCGGGCCGGGCTGGTGCGCGAAGAAAGTCGACCTGGATTACCACATCAAGCTGTTGCCCCAAAGCCAGCAGGCGGAGGTGCGCGTCAGCCTGTCCCAGGGCGCGGCGGTGCGCAGCCTGAACTTCGACCTGGGCCGCGACGGTGACTACAGCGACTTCAAGGCCGATGGCCAGTGGCAAGTCACGGGCAACCGTGGCCTGTGGCAACCCAGCCCTGACAAGGCCAGCCTGACCTACCGGGTGCGCCTGGCCCATGCGCGCAAGCCCGGCGTGTATGACACACGCATCACGCCCGGCTGGGCGTTGCTGCGCGGCGAAGACCTGGTGCCGGCCGCACGTCTCGACCAGCAAGACGGCGTCGAGCTGGTCTCACGTCTGATGTTCGAACTGCCGACGGGTTGGAAGAGCGTCGAAACGGCCTGGCCGCGCATCGGCCAGAACAAATTCCGCATCGACAACGTGTCCCGCCTGTTCGACCGTCCCACCGGCTGGATGCTGGCGGGCAACCTCGGCAGCCGCCGCCTGCGCCTGGGTGAAACCGACGTCACCGTGGCCTCGCCCAAGGGCCAGGGCATGCGCCGCATGGACGTGCTGACGTTGCTGACGTTTGTCTGGCCCCAGGTGGAAGCCGCGTTCCCGCGCCATCCCGGCAAACTGTTGATTGTCGGTGCCAGTGACCCGATGCGGCGGGGCGCTTATTCGTTACGCGATTCGATCTACCTCAACAGCCGCACGCCGCTGGTGGGCGAAAATGGCAGCAGCCCGTTGCTGCGCGAAGTGGTGCAGGCCATCGGACGCTTCAATGACCACGACAGCAGCGACTGGATCAGCGAGGGCTTGGGCGAGTACTACGCGATTGAGCTGATGCGACGTGCCGGTGGCATTACCGATGAACGCTATGCGGCGATCCAGGCGCGGCTGACCAAAGAAGGCAAAGACGTCACCACTCTCAAAGGCGAGCACGTCAACGGCGCGAGGCTGGCGCGTTCGGTGGTGGTATTGCAGGAGCTGGACCGTGAGATCCGCGTGAAGACCCACAACAAACGCTCCCTGGACGATCTGGCGCAGGCGTTGATGCGGGTGAACAGCGTCAACACCAAAGAATTCGTGCAGTTGGCCGAGAGTGTGATCGGTGAGTCGTCGGTGGTACTGGACAGCAAACTGCTGCGCTGATCCAAACCCCTGTGCAATTCAAAATGTGGGAGGGGGCAAGCCCCCTCCCACATTTGAATCTCCAGCATGTCCAAGTCTCAGGTCAGGCTTTAGGTTTCACCGCCTTTTCAGCCGCCACTTCGGCCTTGGTCTTCAGGTTCTTCAACTCTTCACCGGCCCGTTCGATCTTGGTGCGCACGCTGTTCATTTCCTGGCGGCCCTGTTCCAGTTTGTCCTTGAGCGAACTGTGCCCGGTAAAGCCACGGGCCAGTGCCACGCCACCAATCGCCACCTGGATCAAGCCGAAAATCCCGCCGCGGCGCAAGCCTTTACCCACCATCATTACCCCGCCGGCCACCGAGCCGATGCGCTCCCAGCCATGCACGTTCTGGGTGGGTTGAGGCTTCAAGGGGGCGGCTTCGATGATAGGTCGCAAGGTTTTGCTGTCGCTCATGATCAGTCTCCAACAAGGGCAAGTGTTATTAGCTGACTGCGCGCATGTGCCGGATGTTCCCGCAATGTCAGTACTTGGGGCCCGAACGGGTGTTATTGCCCTTGGCCAGGCGGTCATAGAGCACCACGTTGACCGTGGCCGCCAGGTTCATGCAGCCGGTGGTGGGGATGTACACCACGTCCTCGCACCAGTCGCGGATCTCTTTGTCCAGGGAGCCGTCTTCGGGGCCGAAGATATACAGGGCCCGGTCGGGGTGGGTGTATTCAGGCAGCGGACGGGCGCCTTCGACCAGTTCCACGGCCACCGGAATGCAGCCCAGGGGCAGGATCTTTTTCAGGTCGTCGATGCCGATCAGCGGGATATCGTGGTGCACCTTCTTGGTGTCGGTGATGAAATCCCGGGCGCGCTCGTAACGCACGCCGGTGTAGAACACCGAGGCCACGCCGTAGCAGCCGGCGGCACGCATCACCGAGCCGACGTTTTCGGGGGATTTGGGGTTATACAGACCGATGCAGCTGTAGCGTTTATTGCCCACGGGGAAGGGTGCCTTGAGAAAAACGGCGATTATACGGCCTGGGGGGATGCAGTGCTTGGGCGATCGCATCGCGGGCAAGCCCGGCTCCCACGGGGAAATGCATTCCTACTGTGGAAGCTGGCTTGCCTGCGATGAGGCCGGAACAGGCAAAGAAGAACGTTAGTCTTCCTTCTTCATCAACCCCGCCAACGCCGCAAACGGGTTGTGCGTTGCCTTGGCAATGCTCGGGCTGCTGGTGGAGCCTTCGCCGAAGTATTGCTGGTCGGTGTAGCGCGAGTGTTCGTTGTCGTGGCAGTACAGGCACAGCAACTCCCAGTTGGAGCCGTCCTGGGGGTTGTCATCATGGTTGTGGTTGCGGTGGTGGACGGTCAGTTCACTCAAGCGCTTGCCGGAAAACTCACGGGCGCAGCGGCCACACACGTGGGGGTACATCTTCAAGGCTTTATCGCGGTAGCCCATTTCGCGGTCGCGCTGGGCATCGGCGAGGATGCGGTCCAGCTTGGCGGTGTGGGAGGGTGGGTTATTCGAGCTCATCATGGCTCCTGGCTATTATTGGGTGGTTCACGGACAAGGTTGATTCTAGCCGCTCCCACAGGGGATTGGCGCTATTGAATCAACCGTGATCAGCCCTTGAGCTTCTCTGCAATCCAGATGGTATGCCGCGTGCCCTTGTTGCCATGGGCAAACACTTGCACTTCCTCGGCCTTGAAACCGGCCTTGCGCAGTTTGTCACTGAACAGCTTGTCGGCGCTGGCCGACCACACCGCCAGCACACCCTTGGGCCGCAGGGCCTTGGCGCACGCGGCCAGGCCACTGGCCGAGTACAGCCAACTGTTAGCTTTTTGCGTGAGCCCCTCGGGGCCGTTGTCGACGTCGAGCATGATCGCATCAAAGCCTTGGGGCTCGGCCTGCAGTACCTTGGCCACGTCTTCCAGGCGGACCACGGTGCGCGGGTCCAGCAGCGGGCGTCCGGATTTCTCCCCCAGTGGCCCACGGTTCCATTCCACGACGCCGGGCACCAGTTCGGCCACCACCACTTCGGCGCTCTTGCCCAAATGCTTGAGCGCCGCGGCCAAGGTAAAGCCCATGCCCAGGCCGCCGATCAGCACCCGTGATCCTGGGCGTCCGGCCACTTTGCGGCAGGGAATCTCCGCCAAGGCATCTTCGGAGCCGTGCATGCGCGTGTTCATCAACTGGCCACCGTCACCGCCCTGGATCTTGATGACGAAGTCCTCGCCGTATTCGAACAGGCACAAGGCACCGCCGTTGTCGGGGATTGGGGTGGTGTCCAGCAGAACAAAACGTTTCATGGAAATCTCATTGGGAAGGGCATTCTTGCGCGGTTGGGAGTAGCCTTAGGGCATTCCGGTCAGGCCATGGAGCCATCGATGAAGTGCAGCATTCTAACGGTCATTGTGTTGAGCGCGCTCGCATTGGGTACCGCGCAGGCTCAGGAGTTACAAACCGTACCGGTCGCGCCCACGCCAACCCCAGGCGCGCCGGGCACGCCAACACCCACGTTGTACCCGCAAGTCACGCCGCCCGTTGCGCCCAAGACCCAGAATGGCTCGCCGCCGCTGGCGCCCATCGTGTTGCCGGCGCCGCCCAAGGACCAGACGGTCCCTGGCCTGCAGCAGAACGACAGCAAGCCGAAAACGCCGGGCGGTTAGACCAGACCGAGGGCCTTGAACACAAAGGCATATTCGAGGGCGACGTCACGTAAGCCCTGATAGCGCCCGCTCATGCCGCCATGGCCGGCACCCAGCTCGGTCTTGAGCAGCAGCAGGTTGTCGTCCGTCTTGATATCCCGCAGCTTGGCCACCCACTTGGCGGCTTCCCAGTACTGCACGCGGCTGTCGTTATAGCCGGCGATCACCAGCGTGGCCGGGTAAGCCTGGGCGCTGACGTTCTCGTACGGCGCGTAAGCCTTGATGCGCGCGTACACCTCGGGGTCCTCGGGGTTGCCCCACTCGTCGTACTCGGTGATGGTCAGCGGCAGTTCCGGGTCGAGCATGGTATTGAGCACATCGACGAACGGCACTTCGGCAATTGCCGCCTGGAACAATTCCGGACGCTGGTTGAGCACCGCGCCGATCAACAGGCCGCCGGCACTGCCGCCACTGATCGCCAGTTGCGGGGAGGTGGTCAGGCGCTCGGCAATCAAATGTTCGGCGCAGGCGATAAAGTCGCTGAAGGTGTTCTGCTTGTGTTCCTGCTTGCCGTTGCGATACCAGGCTTCCCCCAGCTCACCGCCGCCGCGCACATGGGCGATGGCAAACGCCACGCCACGGTCGAGCAAGCTCAGGCGCGCATGGGAGAACCACGGGTCCAGGCTTGAGCCGTAGGCACCGTAGCCATACAGGTACAGCGGCGTCGGCTTGCCGAGCTGGTCACGCTTGACCACCAGGCTGATGGGTACCTGAGTGCCGTCGGCGGAAGTGGCCCACAGGCGTTGGCTGACGTAATCGTCGGCGTTGAAGACGCCCAGTACCGGGGTTTCCTTGAGCACGACCTGTGCGCCTGTCGCCAGCTCAAGCTGGCGCACTTGGGCCGGGCGGTTCAAGGCCTCATAGCGCAGGCGGATCTTGTCGCTGGGGAACTCCAGGCTGTTCTGCACGTAGAGGCTGTAGGCGGCGTCAGGCAATTGCACCCGATAGGCCGGCACATCCTCAGGGTGCACTTCGATGACTGGCAGGCCACCGATGCGCAGGCTCAAGGTCATGGCGCTGGCGTTCAGGCTCACGCCGTCAAGCATGACCTCGTCGCTGTGGGGGATCAGGTTCTGCCAGTCGGCTTCGGTGGGCGGCGTGCCGGTGTCGGCGGCCACGTACAGCGCATGGTTGATGCCGTCGCGGTTGCTGCGGATAAACCAGGTCCACTGGCCATTGCGCTTGCCGTGGTCGACGTCGTATTCGTGGTCTTCGACCCGTGACGCCAGGCAGGTGAAGGCCAGGTGCGGTTGATCGGCGTCCAGCGCCCAGACTTCGCTGGTGGTCTTGCTGCCCAGGGCCAGCAACAGTTGGCGTTCGGAGCTTGAGCGGTAGCAATGCAGGAAGAAACGACCGTCGGGCTCGTGGAAGACTTCCTGCGCTGCGGTGCCGTCCAGGCGATAGCGATACAGCTTGTGCGGGCGATGGGTGTCGTCCAGTTCGCCGAAAAACAGCGTCAGGCTGTCATTGGCCCAGGTCATGCTGCCATCGCAGTTGTCGAACGCCAGTTCGCTGACCTTGTCGGTCGCCAATTCCTTCACGAACAGGGTGTAAATCTCTTCGCCGCTGGTATCGAGGCTGTAGGCCAGGCGTTGGTGATCGGGGCTGATGCTGAACGCGCCCAGGGAGAAAAAGCCGCCATTGGCCAGCACGTTCGGGTCCAGCAACAGCTCTTCGCTGCTGGTGTCCACCTGGTTGCTGTCATCGGCCGGGCGGCGGCAGCGGTAATGGCGGGCGTATTCGTCGCCGGCGGTGGTGCGGGTGTAATACAGGTACGGGCCCCAAGTGGAGGGCAGGGACAGGTCAGTTTCCAGAATGCGGCCCTTGATCTCGTCGAACAGGGTCTCGCGCAACGCTTGCTGATCGGCCAGTTGGGCTTCCTGCCAGGCGTTTTCGGCCTTGAGGTAGTCGAGCACCTCAGGGTTGTCGCGTTCTTGCAGCCAGGCGTACGGGTCTGGGCCTGGGGCCTTGCGGGCAATCGGTGCGGTGGAAATAGGCATGGATAATTCCCTATCTGGCAGACGGTGGCAGGCATTGCAGCCGCGACACGCAAAAGCCGTTATCATAGCCGCCTGTTTGCCAACCTTGCCATGGACACCATGACCGAGAACGACTATCTGACCGCTTGGGGCCTTTACGCCTTCGCCGCTTTGGGCTGCCTGTTGGTGTGGTGGCGCATGACCCGCTGGATCTGGCGCTGGCTGCGCGAGCCCCTGCAATTGCTGATGGCGGTGTTGCTGCTCAGCCCGACCATTGTCGACCCGGTCAAGACCCAGTTTGCGCCGGCCGTGGCCATTACCGCCCTGGACCTGGTGCTCAAGGTCGGCAACAACGCCTGGCGCGCCATTTCCGACCTGTTCATGTACACGATGATCGCGTTTGCCCTGTACATCGTGTTTGTGCTGATCCGCTGGCCCATCGAGCGCGCCGCCAATGCTCGCCGTGAGCGCAAGGCTGCTGCGGATGCGGCCTTGGCCGCCGAGCCGGAAGACGACGAACCGTTCCGTCGTCCGGCGCCTGCCGGTGGTATGCGGGTCGAACCGCGCCTTTAACGTTGTCTGCCCTGCAGCGAGAGCCCTGGCATGTGTGAATTATTGGGCATGAGTGCCAACGTCCCCACCGATATCGTGTTCAGCTTTACCGGGCTGATGCAGCGCGGTGGGCGCACTGGCCCGCACCGCGACGGCTGGGGCATTGCCTTCTATGAAGGCCGTGGCCTGCGCCTGTTCCAGGACCCGGCTGCCAGTAGCGAGTCGGAAGTCGCATTGCTGGTTCAGCGTTACCCCATCAAGAGCGAAGTGGTGATCGGCCATATCCGCCAGGCCAATGTGGGCAAGGTCAGCCTGGCCAATACTCATCCGTTCGTGCGCGAGCTGTGGGGGCGTAACTGGTGTTTTGCCCACAACGGCCAACTGGCGGACTTCAACCCCCGCGCCACCTTCTACCGCCCGGTGGGCGATACCGACAGCGAAGCGGCGTTCTGCGACTTGCTCAACCGTGTGCGCGAAGCCTTCCCTGAGCCGGTGGACATCGAACAGGTGCTGCCCGACCTGATCGCCGCCTGCGCCGAATACCGCAGCAAGGGCGTGTTCAACTGCCTGCTCAGCGACGGCGACTGGCTGTTCTGCTATTGCTCGACCAAGCTGGCACAGATCACCCGGCGGGCGCCTTTTGGCCCGGCGCGCTTGAAAGATGTCGACGTGATCGTCGATTTTCAGGCCGAAACCACCCCCAATGATGTGGTAACGGTGATCGCCACCGAGCCGTTGACCGACAACGAAAACTGGACCCGCTACGAACCGGGCCAATGGAGCCTGTGGCGACGCGGTGAATGTGTCAGCCAGGGCGTTACCGAGTAAGGAATCGAGCATGTTGCTGAGCTATCTGCGGTTGGTATTGTTTGCCGTTGGCTTGTTGGTCGGCGTGCAGGTGCCGGGGTTTATCAATGACTACGCCAAGCGCGTCGAGGCCCATCTGATCGAGGCCCAGACCGGCTTGCGCGGTTTCGAGTCCACGGCGCAGCAGTTCTTCAACGGTGATATGCAAGCCTTGGTGGCGCATTACCGCGCCAGCGATGACCCGGTATTCCAGAGCGACGCCAGCAGCCTGGGCGCTATGCTCGATCGCCAACTCGAGTTGGACAAGCAATTCCAGGCCATGCAAGGCCCGTGGTACATCCGCGCCCTGCAAGTGGCGGTGGCCGCCGACCCGGATATCCGTCTGGAAACCTGGAATGGTTACAGCTACCAGATTCTGCTGACGCCTGAAGCCATGGGCTGGGGCCTGGGCGGGGCGATGCTGTTGTCGTTCGGCATCGAGTGCCTGTACCGCTTGATCGACTGGGTGGTGTTGGGCGGCCGGCGCCTGCGCCAGAGCCGGCCCATCGAAGAACGGGACCTCAAGGGCCTCTAACGACCCACTGATCGTTCCCACGCTCCGCGTGGGAATGCTTTTTCTGACGCTCCGCGTCGCGCTTGGAGGCGCAGAGCGTGGGAACGATTAATCGGGTTTATGCAGTTGCATGCGTTCTGCACCGACTTGATCGGCATAGCGGGCGACGACTTTCTGGCACAACCCCACAATCTCCTCCACCAATTCCACCCCCACGCGCCACGACACTACCACCTGCAAGTTCGGCAGGCGCTGGGCCATGGGCAGCATCACCAATTCCCCTCGCTCCAGTTCTTCGCTGACCAGCACCGGTGGCAGCGCGCCAATGCCGAAGCCATCGCGCAGCAACCGGGTGATCGCCGACACCGAGTTCACACAGTTCATGCGCGGTGCGGCCACGCCATTGGCCTGCATCAAACTCAACACGTCCTGATGCGGGTGAGAGTTTTTCGAGTAGGTGATGATGCGCTCCTGGGCCAGTTCGGCGAGGGAGGCGTAGTCGCGGTTGTAGATCGACTGGCTGGCCACGATCCAGGCCATGGGGTGGCTGGCCAGTTCCAGGCTGCGCACGGTTTCCAGGCGCAGCAGGTCGGTTTGCAGGATCAGGTCAAGAAAGCCTTTTTGTAGCTGATCGCTGAGGTTCAGCGCGGTATCGGCGATCAGCTCGATCTCCACCAGCGGGAACAGTTTCATCAGTTCAGCGACCAGCGGGCTGAGCCAGGTGTGGATCACCGTGTCCATCGCGCCGATCCGAATGCGCCCGACCTTGCTGCTGGTGGTCTCCAGAGACTGCTTCAAACCCTGCATGGTCACCATCATTTGCTCGGCATAGTCGAGCACTTTCAAGCCTTCCGGGGTCAGGCTCACGCCTCGCGAGTCACGCAGGAACAGCTTCACGCCCAGCTCGCTTTCAAGCACGGCAATGCGGCTGGAAATCGAGGCCTGGGTGGTGAACAGCTTCTCGGCAGTCAGGCGAAAGCTCTTGAGCCTGGCCACCCAGACGAAGGTTTCGAGGAACTTCAAATTCATGGGATCAACTTTTTCTTATGCATGAATCGGTTTTTATTAGTTGGACGTCGCACCGGGCAAGCGCCAAAAATCGAGCCGTTCCACGATAAGCGTCGTTGGGGTGCCAGGACAAGTTGCGAGTTCTGTGTAATAAATCCCACACTACAAAAAAACAAAACCTACAGGAGCGACCACCGTGAGCCGCCTGCTACTGAACTGCGACATCGGCGAAAGCTTTGGCAACTGGACCATGGGTCTGGACGCCGAAGTCATGCCGTTCATTGATTGCGCCAACGTGGCTTGCGGTTTCCATGCCGGCGACCCGAGCATCATGCGCAAGACCGTCAGTCTGGCGTTCAAGCACGGCGTACAAGTGGGCGCCCACCCGGCCTACCAGGACCTGCAAGGCTTCGGCCGGCGCTCCATGAACTACACGCCGCAGGAAATCCAGGACCTGTTGCACTATCAGATCGGCGCGCTGGACGGCATCTGCCGCGCTCAGGGCGGGCGCGTCAGCTATGTGAAACCCCATGGTGCGATGTACAACGACATGATGGCCAACCCCGCGCAGTTGCGTGCGGTGATCCAGGCCGTGGCCGCCTACGGCGACCTGCCGCTGATGCTGCTGGCCACCCGGGATAACCGCGCGGCCCAAGCGTTGGGTGATGAATACGGGGTGACGCTGTGGTTCGAAGCCTTTGCCGACCGTGCCTATGACAGCAACGGCCATCTGGTTTCCCGCCAGTTGCCCGGCGCGGTGCACCACGACAGCGAAACCATCGTGCAGCAGGCCTTGACCCTTTCCCGTGGCGAATCGCTGATTGCCAGCGACGGCAGCTCATTGGTACTCCAGGCTAATACCCTGTGTGTGCATGGCGACAACGCCAGCTCGGTGGCTGCCGTGCAGCGTATCCGCGAAGCGTTGAAAACAGCATGAAGCCACGCATCGAAGTGGTGGCGATCGACTGCCTGATGGTGCGCCTGTTTGACGTGATCGCCGAAGCCAACATGCCGTGGATGCTCGCGGCTTCCGAGCGCCTGCGCAATGGCTTTGGCTTGGCATTGGTGGACCTGGTGCCGTCCTACACCACCTTGATGGTGCATTACGATCTCACTGCGCTAACCCCGGCCCAGGCCCGGGAGCTGATTGACCAGGCCCTCACCGATCTGCAACCCCAGGCCCAGGGCAGCGGCCAGTGCCATGTGTTGCCAGTGTGGTACGACCTGAGTGTCGGCCCGGAACTGACCTTGCTGTCCCAGCGCAGCGGGCTGGCCGTGGAGGAGGTGATCCGCCGCCACAGCGCCCACGAGTACCAGGTATTCGCCCTGGGCTTTGCCCCTGGGTTTGCCTTTATGGGGCTGGTGGACGAAGTGCTCGCCACCCCGCGCCTGAACACGCCGCGCAAACGCGTGGCCGCTGGCAGTGTCGGTATCGCCGAACGGCAGACCGCCGCTTACCCGGTGGTGTCCCCAGGCGGCTGGAACCTGATCGGCCGCACCCCGGCCAAACTGTTCGACCGTGAGCGCGACGGCTACAGCCTGATGCAGCCCGGCGACACGGTGCGCTTCGAGGCGGTCAGCCACGCGCAATTCATCCACTTGGGTGGCGACGACACGCCGCTGGAGGCGCAGGCATGAGCGGCTTGATCATCGAGGCCAGCACGCCACTGTGCCTGTTGCAGGACGCCGGTCGTTTTGGTGTACGCCACCTGGGCGTGACCCAGGGCGGCGCGCTGGATTGGGTGTCGATGTCCTGGGCCAACTGGCTTTTGGGCAATGCCCTGGATGCGCCGGTGGTGGAGATCACCCTTGGGGGCTTTACCGTAGAGGCTGAGGATTATTGCCTGCTGGCCTTGGCCGGTGCGGACCTGGGCGCCTATGTCGATGAGCGGGCGATAAGCCCCGGACGCAGTTTTATCCTGCAAAAGGGCCAGCGACTGCGCTTCACCCAGCCGTGCAATGGGGCACGCGCTTATCTGGCCGCGCCCGGTGGCTTTGATGCGCAGACTGTACTGGGCAGTTGTGCCACGGTCGTGCGCGAGGCATTGGGCGGGGTGGACGGTTTCGGCAAGGCACTGGCCCAAGGCGGGCGGTTGGCTTATTCCGGTACGGGCGGTGCAATGAAGGTGCTGGCCAACCCGGATGTGCAATCCGCTGCATCACTGGACGTGATCATCGGCGCGCAGATAGGCCAGTTCAGCGGGCAGAGTCTGTTTGATGCCTTCAACGCCGAATGGTCTCTGGACAGCCGTGCCGACCGTATGGGCGTGCGTTTGCTCGGCACGCCGTTGCAGTATCAGGGGCCGTCGTTGATTTCCGAAGGGATACCGTTGGGCGCGATCCAGGTGCCCCCGGATGGGCAGCCGATTGTGTTGCTCAATGACCGGCAGACGATCGGTGGTTATCCGCGGTTGGGCGCGTTGACGCCTTTATCCTTGGCGCGGCTGGCGCAGTGTTTGCCGGGGGAGAAAGTCCGGTTGGCCCCGGTGGTGCAGGAAACAGCGCATCGGCAGCACATAGAGTATTTACGCAGGTTTTCAGCGTAAGTGGGTTTTAAAGATGAGTCCTACGACATTGCAGAATTTTGTCGTCTTTGCCCCAGCGCACAGCCATGCAAGCCTTGATTGGCTTATTCACTATCAGGCTTTGCTATGCGCTATTTGAAGATATATGCCCAGGATGTACTCGATAACGATATTCCGGATGTGGTCTATCTGGAGTTTTATGACACCGCCCAAACCCCCGCGCTTGTGCATCGGGCAACGGCATTTGATATTACTGACGATGGCCAGTTTGACTGGATTATTGCGGATGATCTCAATCAAGACGGCATTGTCGACAAGGTTGACCGGGAGATGGCACTGGAGTTTTCCCAGCTGTTTCTGGCTTTCCAGTGGTTCAGTCTCGATGAGCCCTTTGACAAATACCTGAAGGTGTTTGCCGGCGACTTCGATGACAACGGGATTCCTGATACGGTACGGCTGCACTTCCACCAGGGCGAGGGAGACCCTCGAGATGAAACCATCGTCTATTCGGCGGCGGTATACAGCGACGGGAATGGTCAAGGGGCCAGTGTTTCGATCAATCAGGATGTGAACAACGACGGGAAAGTAGACCGCCAGGATTCTGAACTGATCAAACAGTTCGCTGCGCTCTTTCTCAGGTTTTCCTGGATCGACAACGAGCACTGCTGAGTGCCGTGCCTGTAGCCGTTAGCATCGGCTACAGGCCAGGGTTCACTTGGATAGAAAACGCATGCCCTCTTCAAGCCCGCGCAGCGTCAGCGGATACATTTGGTCCTCCACCAACTCCCGCACAATCCCCGTCGACGCCGTATAGCCCCAGGTATCTTTCGGGTAGGGGTTAATCCAGATCAGCTTCTTGTACTTGGCCATGAAACGCTGCATCCACACATACCCGGGCTCCTCGTTCCAATGCTCGACGCTGCCACCGGCCTGGGTGATTTCATAGGGCGCCATGGCCGCATCGCCGATAAAAATCACTTTGTAGTCGGCGCCGTATTTGTGCAGCAGGTCCTGGGTGGAGGTGCGTTCGGAAGTACGGCGCTGGTTGTTCTTCCACACCGATTCGTACACGAAGTTGTGGAAGTAGAAATACTCCAGGTGCTTGAACTCGGTCTTGCACGCGGAGAACAGCTCTTCGCAGATTTTCACGTGGGCATCCATCGAGCCGCCGATGTCGAACAGCAGCAACAGCTTGATAGTGTTACGCCGTTCGGGGCGCATCTGGATATTCAGCAAGCCGGCATCGCGGGCGGTGTGGTCAATGGTGCCGTCGATATCCAGCTCTTCGGCCGCGCCCTGGCGCGCAAACTTGCGCAGGCGGCGCAAGGCGATCTTGATGTTGCGCGTGCCCAGTTCCACCTGGTCGTCGAGGTTCTTGTACTCGCGCTGGTCCCAGACTTTCACCGCCTTGCCCTGACGCTTGCCGGCGTCACCGACGCGAATGCCTTCAGGGTTGTAGCCGCCAGAACCAAAGGGGCTGGTGCCGCCGGTGCCGATCCACTTGTTGCCACCGGCGTGGCGTTCTTTCTGTTCTTCCAGGCGTTTCTTGAACTCCTCGATCAGCTTGTCGAGGCCACCCAGGGACTGGATCTGCGCGCGTTCCTCATCGCTCAAGGAACGTTCGAATTCCTTGCGTAGCCATTCTTCGGGGATCAGCGCCTGCAGGTGGTCGTCGAGCTTTTCCAGGCCGTTGAAATAGGCGCCGAAGGCCCGGTCGAACTTGTCGAAATGCCGCTCGTCCTTGACCAGGATCGCCCGGGCCAGGTAGTAGAACTCGTCCATGTCGGCGAAGGTCACGCGCTGTTTGAGCGCGTTGATCAGGTCGAGCAGCTCGCGCACCGACACCGGTACCTTGGCGGCACGCATTTCGTTGAACAGGTTGAGCAGCATCAGCGATTACCGCGACGGCTCATGAACGCCAGACGCTCCAGCAACTGCACGTCTTGCTCGTTCTTCACCAGGGCGCCAGCCAGGGGAGGGATGGCCTTGGTCGGGTCGCGCTCGCGCAGCACCGCTTCGCCAATATTGTCGGCCATCAGCAGCTTGAGCCAGTCGACCAGCTCGGAGGTGGAAGGTTTTTTCTTCAGGCCCGGCACCTTGCGCACATCGAAGAACACGTCCAGCGCTTCGCTGACCAGGTCTTTCTTGATGTCCGGGTAGTGCACGTCCACGATCTTTTGCAGGGTGGTGCGGTCGGGGAAGGCGATGTAGTGGAAGAAGCAGCGGCGCAGGAATGCGTCCGGCAGCTCTTTTTCGTTGTTGGAGGTAATGATGATGATCGGGCGCTTCTTGGCTTTGATGGTCTCGTCGATTTCGTAGACGTAGAACTCCATCTTGTCGAGTTCTTGCAGCAGGTCGTTGGGGAACTCGATGTCGGCCTTGTCGATTTCATCGATCAGCAAGATGACCCGCTCTTCGGACTCGAAGGCCTCCCACAGCTTGCCCTTCTTCAGGTAGTTACGCACGTCGTGCACCTTGTCCACGCCCAGTTGCGAGTCGCGCAGGCGGCTGACCGCGTCGTACTCGTACAGGCCCTGGTGCGCCTTGGTGGTGGACTTGATGTGCCAGGTAATCAACCTGGCGCCGAAGGATTCGGCCAGTTGCTCGGCAAGCATGGTCTTGCCGGTGCCCGGTTCGCCCTTGACCAGCAGCGGCCGCTCCAGGGTGATGGCGGCGTTGACGGCCAGTTTCAGGTCATCGGTAGCCACATAGGCCTGGGTGCCTTCGAACTTCATCGGTCATTCCTCGAATTCATCAATGGCCTGACTATACCGCGCAGCCCCGGCGACTGTGAACGCAGACGGGCTATTCAGTCTCTGAATGGCGGGTCACATCAGCCCTGGCCCATGCAGGAAGTGTGGGAGCTGGCTTGCCTGCGATGGCAGTGTATCAGTGACAGATGAGTTGGCTGACCCACCGCCATCGCAGGCAAGTCAGCTCCCACAGGGTTAATCAGCGCTGGGCTTGGGCTGTTCGTAACGAGCATTGAACGCCTGGATGAACCCATTGCGCAGAATCGCGATCACCGCAGAAAACGCACTGACATTTTGCTGATGCACGCTACCGCTCAGCTCTACACGGGTGGCGAACTGGTTTTTACGCTGGTTTTTCAGCACGGTTTCGCTGGCGCCCACCACGGCTTCCCAGATCGAACGGAAGATATTCTTGTCCTGGTTTTCAACGTCTTGTTGCCAGTCGAACACCTCCACATCGCGCAGCAGCGGCTTGATGTAGCCGGTGAGCCGGCCATTTTCAGCCTGGGCTTCGATCACCACATCGCCTGTGCCAGCCTTGAAGTCGAACTTGCCATAGGCAGAGGCGAAGTCATTCATGCGTTTTAGTTGCAGGTCGCGGGCACGGAAGCGGAACTCGAACTCTTCGAAATCGCTCAGCGGGTCAAAGGTGGCGTTGGCTTCCAGGGGCGCCTGGCCTTGCAGCAGTGCCTTGCCTTCAAAGCGTGCATCACGCTTGCCTTTGACATCCACCACATTGGTCAGGTTATAGAAGCTGGCGTTGACCGCGGTGGCGTTGATGTTCACCTGGGGCTTGGAGCTGAAGTTATGGAAGGCGATCTCGCCGTCTTCGATGCGCACTTCATTGAGGGTAATCGGCAGCAGCTTGCGCAGTTGTTCCTGCCAGTCGGTGCCCTTACCGGTCTGCGACGCCTGTTTGTTGGCCCCGCCATCGACGAAGTTGATCTGCGGGCGCACAAAATGCCCCTCGGCCACGACGGCATGGTCGTACCACAGCGAATGCCAGCTCACCGCGAACTCGATCAGCGGCGCCTTGACGAACGGCACCGGGACCTTGCCGTCCACCTTGACGATTTGCAGGCCGTTGATCCGGTATGCGCCGCGCCATAGCGCAAGGTCCACATCGGCAATCTCGCCACGGTAATCGCCCATGTTGGCGAGTTTGTCGTTCAGGTAGTTGCGCACCAGGTAGGGCAGCGCGATGTGCACGGCAATCAGGACCAGCACCAGAGCGGCGATTGTCCCTAACGGCCAACTGTAGCGACGTTTCATTGGGCAGTTCTCCTAGCTTGTAGGGGATTGACTGTTCTGATCGTCGCAACGTTCCTCCTTCTGGACGCTTGGGAGCACGAGGCATACCCTTGGGGCCTTTCCCAAAGTCTCGACAACAGGAATCGCCATGAGCCGCATCTTCGCAGACAACGCGCACTCCATCGGTAATACGCCTCTGGTTCAGATCAACCGCATCGCACCGCGTGGCGTGACGATCCTGGCCAAGATCGAAGGGCGCAACCCGAGTTATTCGGTCAAGTGTCGCATTGGCGCCAGCATGGTCTGGGATGCGGAAAGCAGCGGCAAGCTCAAGCCGGGCATGACCATTGTCGAGCCGACTTCGGGCAACACCGGTATCGGCCTGGCGTTTGTCGCCGCCGCCCGTGGCTATAAATTGCTGCTGACCATGCCGTCGTCCATGAGCCTTGAGCGCCGTAAAGTGCTCAAGGCTCTGGGCGCCGAACTGGTGCTGACCGAGCCGGCCAAGGGCATGAAGGGCGCCATCGACAAGGCTGCCGAGATCGTCGCCAGCGACCCGGCCACCTACTTTATGCCGGCCCAGTTCGATAACCCGGCAAACCCTGCGATCCACGAGAAAACCACCGGCCCGGAAATCTGGAACGACACCGATGGCGCCGTGGACGTGCTGGTGGCAGGCGTGGGGACCGGCGGCACGATCACCGGAGTATCACGCTATATCAAGAACACGGCGGGCAAGCCGATTCTGTCGGTGGCCGTGGAACCCATGGTTTCCCCGGTGATCACCCAGGCCTTGGCGGGTGAAGAGATCAAACCCAGCCCCCACAAGATCCAGGGTATCGGCGCCGGTTTTGTGCCGAAAAACCTCGACCTGTCGATGGTCGACCGCGTGGAGCTGGCGACCGACGAAGAGTCCAAGGCCATGGCCCGACGCTTGATGCTGGAAGAAGGCATCTTGTGCGGGATCTCCTGTGGCGCCGCCATGGCCGTGGCCGTGCGCCTGGCCGAGAAGCCGGAGATGCAGGGCAAGACTATTGTGGTGATCTTGCCGGACTCCGGTGAGCGCTACCTGTCGAGCATGTTGTTCAGCGATTTGTTTACCGAGCAGGAAAACCAGGCCTGATCTTAAGGGCAACCCTGTGGCGAGGGAGCTTGCTCCCGCTGGGTTGCGCAGCGGCCCCATTATTCTGGGAGCGCTTCGCACTCCAGCGGGAGCAAGCTCCCTCGCCACAAGGTTGATGTATGTCACCCGGTCGGTCTGGGCCTTCTGCATAATGGCTCAAGTGTTTATCATGGCCGGCTGTTACGTCTGGTTTCCCATTGACGGAAATTTGCTGGCCAGGCGCTTATTTCCAGGAGTTGCTGCATGACCTTTTCTTTGGCCGCCAAACTGTCGGTGTTGCTGCTGTTCATCGGCAGCACGCTGTATGTGCACCTGCGTGGCAAGGCCCGTTTGCCGATGTTGCGTCAGTTCGTCAACCATTCGGCGCTGTTCGCCCCATATAACGCCCTGATGTACCTGTTTTCCGCGGTGCCGTCCAAGCCCTACCTGGACCGCAGCAAGTTCCCGGAACTGGATGTGCTCAAGGACAACTGGGAAGTGATCCGCGAAGAGGCCATGCACCTGTTCGACGAGGGCTACATCCGCGCCGCCGAAAAGAACAACGACGCCGGTTTCGGTTCGTTCTTCAAGAAGGGCTGGAAGCGTTTTTACCTCAAGTGGTACGACAAGCCGCTGCCATCGGCCGAGGCGCTGTGCCCCAAGACCGTGGCGTTGGTGAGCAGCATCCCTAACGTCAAGGGCGCGATGTTTGCGCTGTTGCCGGGCGGCAGTCACCTCAACCCGCACCGCGACCCGTTTGCCGGTTCCCTGCGTTATCACCTGGGGCTGTCCACGCCGAACTCCGACGACTGCCGTATCTTCGTCGACGGCCAGGTCTACGCCTGGCGCGACGGTGAAGACGTGATGTTCGATGAAACCTACGTGCACTGGGTGAAAAACGAAACCGAACAGACCCGTGTGATCCTGTTCTGCGACATCGAGCGGCCATTGAGCAACCGCGTGATGACCCGCATCAACCGCTGGGTCAGCAAGCAACTGGGCCGCGCAACCGCACCGCAGAACCTCGATGACGAGCGCGTGGGCGGCATCAACCAGGCGTACGCCTGGAGCAAGACCTTCAGCGACAAGTTCAGCGGCCAGGTCAAACAGTGGAAGCGCAAGCATCCCAAAGCCTACCGCATTGCGCGGCCGGTGCTGGCGGTGGTGGTGCTGGTGCTGCTCTGGAAGTGGCTGTTCGGCTAAACCGCACACCGTAAAAAGGCGCTGTATCGAAAGATACAGCGCCTTTTTCATGCCTGGAATGTGATCAAGACTGTGGGAGCTGGCTTGCCTGCGATGGCGGAGTATCAGCTATAAAAATGTTGGCTGACCCACCGCTTTCGCAGGCAAGCCAGCTCCCACCTTTGATCTGCGTTGCTCTTAAGAGGCGATCAACTGGCGCAGCACGTAGTGCAGAATCCCACCGGCCTTGAAGTACTCCACTTCATTCAAGGTATCAATCCGGCACAGCACCTCAACCTTCTCGCTGCTGCCATCCTCCCGAGTGATCACCAACGTCAGGTTCATTCGCGGCTCGATCTCGGCAGCTGTCAGTCCGATGATATCGATCTTCTCCTTGCCGGTGAGCTTGAGTGTCTTGCGGTTCTGATCCAGCTTGAACTGCAACGGCAACACGCCCATGCCTACCAGGTTGGAGCGGTGGATACGCTCGAAGCTCTCGGCGATCACTGCCTTGACCCCCAGCAGGTTGGTGCCCTTGGCTGCCCAGTCGCGGCTGGAGCCGGTGCCGTATTCCTGGCCGGCGATCACCACCAGCGGTGTGCCCGAGGCCTGGTACTGCATGGCGGCATCGTAGATCGCCATTTTCTCGCCCGTAGGGATATACAGCGTGTTACCGCCTTCTTCGCCGCCGAGCATTTCATTGCGGATACGGATATTGGCGAAGGTGCCGCGCATCATCACTTCATGGTTGCCCCGGCGTGAGCCGTAGGAGTTGAAGTCACGCGGCTCCACGCCCTGTTCGCGCAGGTAGCGCCCGGCCGGGCTGTCGGCCTTGATATTGCCGGCAGGGGAGATGTGGTCGGTGGTTACCGAGTCCCCCAGCAGGGCCAGCACGTTGGCGCCCTTGACGTCCTCGATCACCGGCAGCGGGCCAGCAATGTCGTCGAAGAACGGCGGGTGCTGGATGTAGGTGGAATCCTGCTGCCATACGTAGGTGGCTGCCTGCGGTACTTCAATGGCTTGCCATTGCTCGTCGCCGGCAAACACTTCGGCATATTCCTTGTGGAACATGCTGGTGCTGACTTGGGCCACCGCCTCGGCGATTTCCTGGCTGCTGGGCCAGATGTCCTTGAGGTACACCGGATTACCCTGCTGGTCATTGCCCAGCGGCTCGCTGCTGATGTCGATGCGCACGGTGCCGGCCAGCGCGTAGGCGACGACCAGGGGTGGCGAGGCCAGCCAATTGGTTTTCACCAGTGGGTGCACGCGGCCTTCGAAGTTACGGTTGCCGGACAGCACCGAGGCCACGGTGAGGTCGGCCTTCTGGATGGCTTTTTCGATCGGCTCGGGCAGGGGGCCGGAGTTGCCGATACAGGTGGTGCAGCCGTAGCCCACCAGGTCGAAGCCAAGCTTGTCCAGGTACTGGGTGAGGCCCGCAGCCTTGTAGTAGTCGGTGACCACTTTGGAGCCCGGCGCCAGGGAGCTTTTCACCCAGGGCTTGCGGGTCAGGCCTTTTTCCACGGCTTTTTTCGCCACCAGCCCGGCCGCCATCATCACGCTGGGGTTGGAAGTGTTGGTGCAGGAGGTAATCGCGGCGATCACCACCGCGCCGTTTTTCAGGCGATAGGTGTTACCTTCGTATTCATAATCCGCCTCGCCGACCAGGTCGGCATTGCCCACGGCAACGCCGCCTCCGCCTTCGCTTTCCAGGCGGCCTTCTTCTTTGCTGGTGGGCTTGAATTGCAGGTCGAGAAAATCGCTGAACGCTTGGCCTACATTCGGCAGGGCGACGCGGTCCTGGGGGCGTTTGGGCCCGGCAAGGCTGGCCTCGACAGTGCCCATGTCCAGGGCCAGGGTATCGGTGAAGACCGGCTCCTGGCCGGCGTTGCGCCACAGGCCCTGGGCCTTGGTATAGGCTTCCACCAGCTTGACCGTCTCAGCCGGGCGGCCGGACAGGCGCAGGTAGTCCAGGGTCACCTCATCCACCGGGAAAAAGCCACAGGTCGCGCCATATTCCGGTGCCATGTTGGCGATGGTCGCGCGGTCGGCCAGGGGCAAATCGGCCAGCCCGTCGCCGTAGAACTCCACGAACTTGCCCACCACGCCTTTCTTGCGCAGCATTTGCGTGACGGTCAGCACCAGGTCGGTGGCGGTAATGCCTTCCTTGAGCTTGCCGGTGAGCTTGAAGCCGATCACTTCCGGGATCAGCATCGACACCGGCTGGCCAAGCATCGCCGCCTCGGCTTCGATCCCGCCCACGCCCCAGCCCAATACGCCGAGGCCGTTGATCATGGTGGTGTGGGAGTCGGTGCCTACCAGGGTGTCGGGGAAGGCGTAGGTGCGGCCGTCTTCCTCTTTGGTCCATACGGTGCGGCCCAGGTATTCGAGGTTGACCTGGTGGCAGATGCCGGTACCCGGTGGTACCACGCTGAAGTTGTCGAAGGCGCTCTGGCCCCAGCGCAGGAAGGCGTAGCGTTCGCCGTTGCGCTGCATCTCGATATCGACGTTCTGCTCGAAGGCGCTGGTGCTGCCAAACTTGTCGACCATCACCGAGTGGTCAATCACCAGATCCACCGGTGACAGCGGGTTGATGCGCTGTGGGTCACCCCCGGCCTTGGCCACGGCAGCGCGCATGGCGGCCAGGTCGACCACGGCGGGTACCCCGGTAAAGTCTTGCATCAGCACGCGAGCGGGGCGGTACTGGATCTCGCGGTCGGACTGGCGTTCTTTGAGCCAGGCGGCGATGGCCTTGAGGTCGGTGCCGGTGACGGTCTTGGCGTCTTCCCAGCGCAGCAGGTTTTCCAGCAGCACCTTGAGGGACATCGGCAGCTTGTCCAGGTCACCCAGGCTCTTGGCGGCTTCGGGCAGGCTGAAGTAGTGGTAGGTTTTGCTGTCTATTTGCAGTGTCTTAAGGGTTCTCAGGCTATCAAGGGATGACATTACATGACTCCTTATGGTCCGCACGGCTACGGACCTGACGGGACGAACAGAGCTATCACGTTAGCGCTGTTTTCATTAGCAGGCTAATAACTGGACTCTATCGCTGAGTCCAAGGTTCCGAACTCGGCTATCATGCGCGCGTTTTCATGACAGGTATTGCGATAGCGCAACGCCGGTTGATTCACCAGGAGATTCAATGAACACCCTTTTTATGCACTGCCGCTCGGGTTTTGAAGGCGAAGTCTGTTCCGAGATCGCGGAGCACGCCGCGCGCCTGAACGTTTCCGGCTACGCCAAGGCCAAGACCGGCAGCGCCTGCGCCGAATTTGTCTGCACCGAAGAAGACGGCGCCCAGCGCCTGATGCACGGCCAGCGCTTTGCCGAGCTGATCTTCCCCAGGCAGTGGGCGCGCGGGGTGTTTATCGACCTGCCGGAAACCGACCGCATCAGCGTGATCCTCGCCCACCTGCGCGAGTTTCCGCTGTGCGGTAGCTTGTGGCTGGAGATGGTCGACACCAATGACGGCAAGGAACTGTCGAACTTCTGCAAGAAATTCGAAGTGCACCTGCGCAAAGCCCTGCTTAACGCCGGCAAGCTGGTGGACGACCCGAGCAAGCCGCGCCTGCTGCTGACCTTCAAGAGCGGCCGCGAAGTGTTCATGGGCCTGGCCGAGTCGAACAACTCGGCGATGTGGCCCATGGGCATCCCGCGCCTCAAGTTTCCGCGTGATGCGCCCAGCCGCTCGACCCTCAAGCTGGAAGAGGCCTGGCACCACTTCATCCCCCGTGACCAGTGGGACGAACGCCTGCACGGCGACATGACCGGCGTCGACCTCGGCGCAGCACCGGGCGGCTGGACCTGGCAACTGGTCAACCGTGGCATGCTGGTGACCGCCATCGACAATGGCCCCATGGCCGAAAGCCTGATGGACACCGGCCTGGTGCAACACCTGATGGCCGACGGCTTCACCTTCGTGCCCAAGCAGCCGGTGGACTGGATGGTCTGCGATATCGTCGAGAAACCTGCGCGCAACGCGGCACTCTTGGAAACCTGGATTGGCGAAGGGCATTGCCGCGAGGCGGTGGTGAACCTGAAGTTGCCGATGAAGCAGCGTTACGCCGAGGTGAAGCGTCTGCTGGAGCGCATCGAAGAGGGCTTCAAGGCGCGCGGCATTCGTGTGGAGATCGGCTGCAAGCAGCTCTACCACGACCGCGAAGAGGTGACCTGTCACCTGCGCCGCCTGGTAGACGTAAAGAAATCCAAAGGCCGCTGATATTAAATGTGGGAGCTGGCTTGCCTGCGAAAGCGGTATTACAGTCGAAGTTTATGTTGAATGTGCCCCCGTCATCGCGGGCAAGCCCGCTCCCACATTGTTGAGCGGTGCCAGTTTTAGGAGTGAAGTATGAGTCTTGAACAGCCTGTCGACGGCACCCTCGACGCCACCGGCCTCAACTGCCCGGAACCCGTGATGATGCTGCACCAGCACATCCGCGACCTGCCGGCGGGCGGCCTGCTCAAGGTCATCGCGACCGACCCGTCGACCCGTCGCGATATCCCCAAGTTCTGCGTGTTTCTCGACCATGAACTGGTGGATCAGCGGGAAGATGCTGGCACCTACCTGTACTGGATCCGCAAGAAAGCCGATTAAGCCTGCGCCTTTTCGGCCCGAATGCGTCGGCGTGCACTGCGCGCCAGGCGCACCACCAACATCCCCGCCGCACAGCTCAAGCCCACGATCAGCCCTTGCCATAAACCGCTCGGGCCGCTGGGCTCGCCGAGCCAGTTTGTCAGGCCCAGGGCGTAACCTACCGGCAGGCCCACGCCCCAATAGGCGAACAAGGTCAGCACCATGGTCACCCGGGTGTCCTGGTAGCCGCGCAATGCGCCGGCGGCGGTGACCTGGATCGAGTCAGAGAACTGGAACAGCGCCGAGAACACGATCAGCATCGACGCCAGGTGGATCACTACCGGGTCGGGGGTGTAGATCGCTGCAATCTGCTCGCGAAACAACAGCATCAAGCTGCAGGAAAAGCAGGCATACGCCAGTGCGGTGCCCATGCCGACGCCGGCGGCGAAGCGTGCTTCCCGAGGTTCGCCGCGCCCCAGCGCCTGGCCGACGCGCACGGTGACGGCCATGCTCAGGGAATAGGGGATCATGAACACCAGGGAGCTGACGTTCAGCGCGATCTGGTGACCGGAGACCACCGTGGCGCCCAGGCTGCCGATCAACAAGGCGATCACCGCAAAAATACTCGATTCGGCAAAGATCGCCACGCCTATCGGCAGGCCAATGCCCAACACGCGCTTGATCACCGCCCACTGCGGCCAGTCGAAGCGCTTGAACAATTCGCTGCTTTGATAGGCCGCGCCCCAGCGCGTCCAGATGGCCAGGCCGATCATCATCACCCACATCGCAATCGCGGTAGCCCAGCCACAACCCACGCCGCCCATGGCCGGTACGCCCAAGTGGCCGTAGATGAAGATGTAGTTCAGCGGAATATTCAGCGCCAAGCCGCACAAGCCCATGACCATGCTCGGCCGTGTGCGGCCCAGGCCGTCACTGAAACAGCGAAACACGTAGTACAACGCCACCGCCGGCATACCGGCGGCGATGCCGTGCAGGTAGCCCATGGACGGCTCGATCAAGTCGGGTTCGACCTTCATCGCATGCAGGATCGGCTCGGCGCATAGCAACAACAGCGCCCCTGCGATGCCAACCACGACGGCCAGCCACAATGACTGACGCACCAAGGGCCCGATCTCGCTGAACTGGCCCGCACCGTAGCGCTGGGCGACTTTCGGCGTGGTGGCAAGCAGAGTGCCGGTCATCAACAGGTACACCGGGATCCAGATCGAATTACCCAGGCCCACCGCCGCCAGGTCCTGCGGGCTCACGCGCCCGGCCATCACCGCGTCGACGAAGCTCATCGCGGTGGTGGCCAGTTGGCCGATCATGATCGGCAAGGCCAGCGTCAGCAGGCCGCGCACTTCCCGGCTGATGCGGGCGGGGCGGGAGAGGGGAGCGGTGGCAGTGTTCACGTACAGGTGTCCAATAAAAAGGCAGTCGCAAGGACGGCGGATTCTACGCGTTGACGCAGCGGTCAGGAAAAAACCTGTGTTAGGGATTTGTAAGCGATGCGCCCAGGCCAGCGCTGACCCCTGTGGGAGCTGGCTTGCCTGCGATGCGGGCACCTCGGTCCATCAGGCAAACCGGGTCGATGCAATCGCAGGCAAGCCAGCTCCCACACAGGATCTTCTGTACACTGCCAATCCGCCAAAGGAGCCTGCCATGCTGATTGTTGCCGACGAAAATATCCCGCTGCTCGATGCATTCTTCGAAGGGTTTGGCGAGATTCGCCGCGTGCCCGGCCGTTCCATCGACCGCGCCACCGTCGAGCAGGCCGATGTACTGCTGGTGCGCTCGGTGACCAACGTCAACCGTGCCTTGCTTGAGGGCAGTAACGTGCGCTTTGTCGGCACCTGCACCATCGGCACCGACCACCTGGACCTCGACTACTTCAAGCAAGCGGGTATCCAGTGGTCCAGCGCGCCCGGCTGCAATGCGCGTGGGGTGGTGGACTACGTGCTTGGCAGCTTGCAGACCCTGGCTGAAATCGAAGGCGCTGACCTCAAGCAGCGTACCTACGGCATCGTCGGCGCGGGTGAAGTCGGCGGGCGCTTGGTCAAGGTGCTCCAGGGCCTGGGTTGGAATGTGTTGGTGTGCGATCCGCCGCGCCAGATTACCGAGGGCAGTGATTACGTCAGCCTGCAGCAGATCATCGAGCAATGTGACGTGATCAGCTTGCATACGCCGCTGATCAAGTCCGGCAACGGTTCGACCTGGCACCTGTTTGATCGCCAGCGCCTGGCACAGCTCAAGCCGGGCACCTGGCTGATCAACGCCAGCCGGGGTGCGGTGGTGGATAACGCCGCGCTGCGCGAGGTGTTGCTGGCGCGCGAAGACCTGCAAGCGGTGCTGGACGTGTGGGAAGGCGAGCCCGAGGTGGACGTCGACCTGGCTGACCTGTGCGTGCTGGCCACGCCGCATATTGCCGGCTACAGCCTCGATGGCAAGCAGCGCGGCACCGCGCAGATTTACCAGGCGCTGTGCGCGCACCTGGGCCAGGAACCGAGTATTCACTTAAGTGATTTGCTACCGGCCCCCTGGCTGGCCGAGATGCACCTGCATCCTGAGACTGACCCGGCCTGGGCGCTGGCGACCTTGTGCCGCAGTGTGTACGACCCACGCCGTGACGACGCGGATTTCCGCCGCAGCCTGGTGGGCACCGTGCAGGAACAGCGCCAAGCCTTCGACCTGCTGCGCAAGCACTATCCGGAGCGTCGCGAGATCGATGGCTTGAAGGTGCGCATCAAGGGGGAGTCGGCGGTGCTGTCACAGATCGTGACTGCTCTGGGTGCCGAACACCTATAACTGTAGGAGCGAGCTTGCTCGCGAAAAACGTCAACGATAGCGCAGCGTTTCTGATTTAACGCGGCGCCCTCAGGTTTTTCGCGAGCAAGCTCGCTCCTACAGGGGGCACAAAAAACCCGGCCACTTGGGCCGGGTTTGAAAGAGCGTGGGCGCTTCAGCCTTGCTGGGCAGGCTTGACCAGTCGCTGTTCCAGCTCGCTGCAGGCTTGCTGGATCATTTCTTCGGTAATCTGCACTTCCCGGCCCTTGGCATCGATATACGAGCAAGGCAGCTGCTGCGGCTGGCGGATCACTTCAATCTTGGCGTCGCTGCTATTTTGCAAGGTCATGGCCTGTCTCCTCATCAGGTTGTGTACCTACTTTAATTCCCCCACATGAACGCGCTGTTACAACTCCTTACACGCTCGTCGGTTCGAACACCCAGTCCACCAGAAACCGGTACATATTTCCAGATGAGTCTTAGACCGATAGCCTCTAGCGGCCTGCATCGGTGGGCATAATTAACCTGACTCATTGTTATTTGTGCAAGTTCCCCCAATGTTGATGTATAGACTCTCCATTGGTGATCCTTCCATGTTCTCAATCCGTCAACGCCGTGCGATTCGCCTGGCCAGCCGCTTTATCGCGCCCTACCGCTGGCAGGCGCTTGGCGCACTGTTGGCGCTGATCGTCACCGCTGGCATCACCTTGTCCATGGGGCAGGGCATACGCCTGTTGGTGGACCAGGGCTTCATGACCCAGTCGCCGCATCTGCTCAACCAGTCTATAGGCCTGTTCATGCTGCTGGTGCTCGGCCTTGCCGTGGGCACCTTCACGCGGTTTTACCTGGTGTCGTGGATTGGCGAGCGGGTGGTGGCCGATATTCGTCGGCAGGTGTTCAACCACCTGATCTACCTGCACCCCGGCTTCTACGAGAACAACCGCAGCTCGGAAATCCAGTCGCGGCTGACCACCGACACCACCTTACTGCAATCGGTGATCGGCTCATCACTGTCGCTGTTTTTGCGCAACGCCCTGATGGTGATCGGCGGCATCGTGTTGCTGTTTATCACTAACCCCAAGCTCACCAGCATCGTGGTGGTGGCGTTGCCGCTGGTGCTGGCGCCGATTCTGATCTTCGGGCGCCGTGTGCGCAGCCTGTCGCGTTTGAGCCAGGACCGTATCGCGGACGTCGGCAGCTATGTCGCCGAGACGCTGGGCCAGATCAAGACCGTGCAGGCCTATAACCATCAGGTGCAGGACGAACAACGCTTTGCCGTCACCGTCGAGGACGCCTTTGTCACGGCACGTAAACGCATCTTGCAGCGTTCCTGGCTGATCACCCTGGTGATCATGCTGGTGCTCGGCGCGGTAGGCGTGATGCTGTGGGTGGGCGGCATGGACGTGATCAGCGGACGCATTTCCGGCGGTGAGCTGGCGGCGTTCGTGTTCTATAGCCTGATTGTCGGCAGCGCCGTCGGCACCCTTAGCGAAGTGCTTGGCGAGTTGCAGCGTGCCTTTGGTGCAGCCGAGCGTATCGGTGAGCTGTTGCAGTCAGGCAACGAGATCCAGGCGCCGGCCACTGGCGGCGTACGTTTGCCGGAACGGGTCAGTGGCCGCATGGAGCTGCAGGACCTACGCTTTTCCTATCCTTCGCGACCGGACAGCTACGCCATCGACGGCTTGAACCTGACCATCAACCCGGGCGAAACCCTGGCGTTGGTAGGGCCGTCCGGTGCGGGCAAGTCGACGATTTTCGATCTGCTGCTGCGCTTCTACGACCCCCAGCAAGGCCGAATCCTGCTCGAAGGCCAGCCGCTGACCGAGCTAGACCCCCTGGACCTGCGGCGCCACTTCGCTCTGGTGTCCCAGAGCCCGGCGTTGTTCTTCGGCAGCGTCGAGGACAACATCCGCTACGGCAACCCGTCCGCCACCACCGCCCAGGTGGAAGCCGCCGCGCGTATTGCCCACGCCCACGACTTCATCCTGCAAATGCCCGACGGCTACCAAACCCACCTCGGCGAAAGTGGCCAAGGCCTCTCCGGCGGTCAGCGCCAACGCCTGGCCATCGCGCGCGCCTTGCTGGTCGACGCGCCGATCCTGCTGCTGGACGAAGCCACCAGCGCCCTCGATGCCCAGAGTGAACACCTTATCCAGCAAGCGCTGCCGCAGCTAATGCAGGGGCGCACCACGCTGGTGATCGCCCACCGTTTGGCCACGGTGAAGAATGCCGACCGCATTGCGGTGATGGACCAGGGAAAGCTGGTGGCGGTGGGCACGCATCAGCAGTTGATTGCGAGCAATCCGCTGTATGCGCGGTTGGCGGCGTTGCAGTTCAGTGATGGAGATGAACAGGTGAATCAGCGCCCATAAAAAATGCCCGCATCTTTCGATGCGGGCAATGAAACCTCTGTAGGAGCGAGCTTGCTCGCGAAAAACTCACAGGCGCCGCGTTTATCCAGGAAGCACGCGTTAGCGTTGACGTTCTTCGCGAGCAAGCTCGCTCCTACTGGTCGTCGAAGTACCGCTCATGCCAATCCACCAAAGGCTGTGGTGAGTTGAGCTTCTGCCCGTAGATCACCGAATAAGACAGCACGTTCTGCACATACTGGCGGGTTTCGTCGAAGGGGATGCTTTCCACCCATACGTCGAAACTCAGGTGGTCTGCGCCGCGCAGCCATTGGCGCACGCGGCCTGGGCCGGCGTTGTAGGCAGCGGAGGCGAGCACGCGGTTGCCGTTGAACTGGCTGTGCACCTGGCTCAGGTAAGCAGCGCCGAGCTGGATGTTTTTATCCGGGTCCAGCACCTGGGCCGGGGAGGCCAGGGGGATGCTGAACTTGCGTGCGGTTTCTTTGGCGGTGCCGGGCATCAGTTGCATCAGGCCGCTGGCGCCGACGCCGGAGCGGGCATCGTCCATGAACGCGCTTTCCTGGCGGGTGATGGCAAAGATCCAGCTGGAGTGCAGGCCACGTACCTTGGCTTCGCGCACCAGGGTGTCGCGGTGGGCCATCGGGAAGCGGATGTCCAGATCGTCCCAGTACTGCGCCTGGCTGATGGTGCGGATGGCCGGAAAGTACCACTTCATGTCGTAGGCCAACTTGGCCTGGGCGACCATCTCGTCACGGTTGAAATGACGACTGACGTGGTACCACTCACGGCGACCGTCGACGATCTGGCCACGGGCGTAGAATTCCAGGGCACGCCGCACCCCAGGGGTATTGCGCACCTTGTTGACCAGCGCCTGGCTCATCACCAGCGGCTTGTTGTTCAACTGGTAAGGAGATTTGGAGCGGTCAGCGGCGAGGAAACCGTAGAAGTCCCGCTCCTTGGCCACGTTTTTGTACAGGACCAAGGCTTGCGGGTTCTTCGGCTCGGCCAGCTCCAGGCTGCGTGCCTGCCAGTAGCGCCAACGGTTGGTGGTGGCCAGGTCCTGTGGGAGTTTGCGGGTCAACTGGTAGGCGTCTTCCCAGCGCGCCAGGCGCAACAGCAGGCGCAGACGCCACTCTGAAACCGTATTGTCGCGCAACTCGGGGTCGTACTTGGTCATGACCTCCAGCGCGCGCGGGTCGAAGCGCTTGGCCAGGGTCAAGCCGATCTCGCGGGCAATCGACACCTTTTCGTCACGGGAGAAGTGCATGCTGCTGGCGTAGCCATCGAGCAGCGACATGGCTTTGTCCGGATCCTGGCGCGCCAGGCGACGCAGGCCCAGGCCCACGGCGTCAGACATGGCCTCGGTGGCCGGCTGGAAGCGTGACGGGTCGCTGAGCATGTCTGGCTTCTGTGCCACATCCACCATCAGGCGGCCCTGGGCGCCAAGGGTCGGCAGGGTTTTCACCAGGCTGTTGGCCAGCGCGTAATTACGCGCTTCGGCGGCGAGCTTGGCGCGGTCCCAGATCTTCTGCTCGGTGAGTTGGCCGGCAGCGGCCCATTGGCCAAACGTGACGTCACAGGCGGCTGGCTGGGATTTGCCGGTCATCCACAGTTTTTCGGCGGTCTTGTAGCCTTCGGCCTTCAGGTTGTGGCTGAGCTGGTATTGGCCATGCAGGCAGTCCAGCTCGACGAAATTGAGCTTGGTGTCGTAGTACTTTTCAAAAGTCTGCCAATCGCCGCGTTCGGCCAGCCAGCGCAGCCAACGCAGTTTCATCCAGTTGGCCTGGGGCAGGTCGCCGTGTTTGGCGAGGAATTGTTCGATTTCCTCGTTACTTGCGGTTTTCAGGCGCGCGGTCAGTTCGTCATAGGCCAGATAGGGCGTGAGCGGGTAGTCGGCCAGGGCCTGGCTGTATTGCATGTAAGGGCCGGTGTCGCCCTTGGCCAGGGCGCGTTTGGCTTGATCGTAATACTGGCGTTGAGTGGTGAGATCCACCGCCTGGGCGGATTGAACGGCAGTGGCGGAAAGGAGCAGACAAGACAAAAAGTTGAAAAGGCGACTGCGCATGAGACGTCCGTGCAGAGAAATCACGACTAGCACCGGCACCGCCGACACTGATTGCCCCTAGCTTAGCCTTTTGCCAGCGGCCCGCGAAAGCTTTGCCGGCTGGTTCGTTCAAGTTCGCCGGAAATGTCCTACAGAACGTGTCTATACAGAAAATCCCGACCGCATCCCACCTTCAACTCAGGTAGAATGCGCGCCCAGTTTTTGGAGAAGCGTATGACCCTGCTCAAATTCAGCGATGTGTCCCTTGCTTTCGGCGCCATGCCGTTGTTGGACAAGGTGTCCTGGCAGATCGCCCGTGGTGAGCGGGTGTGCATCATCGGCCGCAACGGCACCGGCAAGTCCAGCATGATGAAGCTGGTAAAAGGCGACCAGAAGCCCGATGACGGCTCTGTCTGGCGTGCCCCGGGCCTCAAGATCGGCGAATTGCCGCAAGAATTGCCGGTGGCCGACGGACGGACAGTGTTCGACGTGGTAGCCGAAGGCCTGGACGGCGTAGGCGAGTTGCTCGCGCAATACCATCACCTGGCACAGAACTGCGTCACCCAAGAAGACCTGGACAAACTGATGCACGTCCAGCAAGACCTCGAAGCCCGTGATGGCTGGCGCTTGCAGCAACTGGTGGACAGCACCCTGAGCCGTCTGCAACTGCCGGCCGACAAGACCCTCGCCGAATTGTCCGGCGGCTGGCGTCGTCGCGTGCTGCTGGCCCAGGCCTTGGTGTCCGAGCCGGACCTGCTGCTGCTCGACGAACCGACCAACCACCTGGACATCGGCGCCATCGCCTGGCTTGAAGAAGCCATCAAGGACTTCCAGGGCGCCGTGCTGTTTATCACGCACGACCGTGCATTCCTGCAGAGCCTGGCCACGCGCATCCTCGAGCTGGACCGTGGCGGCCTGATCGACTGGAACGGCGACTACGCCAGCTTCCTGGTGCACAAGGAAGCCGCCCTGGCGGCTGAAGAAACCGCCAACGCGCTGTTCGACAAGAAGCTGGCCCAGGAAGAAGTCTGGATCCGCCAGGGCATCAAGGCCCGTCGCACCCGTAACGAAGGCCGCGTGCGTGCCTTGAAAGCCTTGCGCGTCGAGCGCAGTGAGCGCCGCGAGCGTACCGGCAAGGCCAATATCCAGCTCGATACTGCCGACAAGTCGGGCAAGCAAGTGATGGTGCTGGAGAACGTCAGCTTCCATCACCCGGACGGCCCGTTCCTGATCAAGGACTTCTCCATGGTCCTGCAGCGTGGCGATCGTATCGGCCTGCTGGGCGCCAACGGTACCGGCAAGACCACCTTGCTCAAGCTGATGCTCAGCGGTCTGCAACCGACCAGCGGCAAGGTAGAAGAGGGCACTCGCATCGACGTGGCCTACTTTGACCAGTTGCGCCACCAGTTGGACCTGGAAAAGACCGTGATCGACAACGTCGCCGAAGGTCGCGACTTTATCGACATCGACGGCCAGAGCCGCCACGTACTCAGCTACCTGGGCGACTTCCTGTTCAGCCCGCAACGTGCGCGCACGCCGGTCAAGGCTCTGTCTGGTGGTGAGCGCGCGCGCCTGCTGCTGGCCAAGCTGTTCAGCAAGCCGGCCAACCTGCTGGTGCTCGACGAACCGACCAACGACCTCGACGTGGAAACCCTGGAACTGTTGGAAGAGGTCTTGCTGACCTTCAACGGCACCGTGCTGATGGTCAGCCACGACCGGGAATTCCTCGACAACGTGGTCACCAGCACCCTGGTTTTCGAAGGCGAAGGCAAGGTGCGCGAATACGTGGGCGGTTATCAGGACTGGCTGCGTCAGGGCGGCTCGCCGCGCCTGCTGGGCGTGACCGAGAGCAAGTCGGGCAAGGCCGACCTGAACACGGCGGTGGTGGCTCCGGTCGCTGCCGAAACGCCTGCACCGGCTGCTGAAGGTGCGCCTGCCAAGAAAAAGCTCAGCTACAAGTTGCAGCGTGAACTGGAAGCCTTGCCAGGCGATATCGATGCCAAGGAACAGCAGATCGCTGCGGTCGAAGCGGAAATGGCTGACGCCGGCTTCTACTTGCGCCCTGCGGCAGAAACCGCCAAGGTCATCGCCTCTCTGGAGACGCTGAACCAGGAGCTGGAAGCGTTGGTTGAGCGTTGGGCCGAGCTGGATGGCTGACTGATCGACCCGCAATAAAAAAGCCCGGCGCTCTTCTATGAGCGCCGGGCTTTTTAATATGAAATGCGATTCAACTGTGGGAGCTGGCTTGCCTGCGATAGCAGTCTGTCAGTTGATGCATCGGGTGGCTGATACACCGCTATCGCAGGCAAGCCAGCTCCCACATTAGACCTTCATCGGTCTTACGAACTCTTTACCAGTTTGACGGCCAGTACATCGCACGGTGCGCCGTGCAATACATCATTGGCGGTCGAGCCCAGCAGCAGTGCCAAACCGTGTCGCCCATGACTACCCACTACGATCAGGTCACAACCCTGTTCTTTGGCCAAGTGGTGGATTTCCTGGCGCGGTTGGCCGTAGGTAAGATGGGAATTTTCCTTGCTGACCTTGGGATACTTGAGAATCAAGCGGTCAAGGCGCTCCTTGGCCTGGTCGAACTGTTGCTGCTGCAGTTGGGAAAGGTCCATTGGCACGTCACCACCAAAGGCCATAGCCATGGGCTCGACGATGTGTACCAACGACAGTTTGGCGCCATTGGCAATCGCGGATTCCTGTGCGCGCTTGATCACTGGATCGCACTCTTCGGTCAGGTCGACAGCGACCAGAATATGTTCGTAGGGCATGAGGCGTTCCTCCAGGGGGCTGCAATAAGTTCAGTATGGCTGCTTTCAAGCGGATGGGGTTGCCGCAGATCAAATCCGCTCATCTAGAAATTCGGGAGTACACATATGACGGTCTGGATAGTGGTGTCAATCCTTGCGGTGGTTTTAAGCCCCCTGGTATGGCTGCGCCCTTCGCGCCAGCAGAGTGGGCGCATGGCCCTGCGCATGGAGGCACGCCGCATCGGGCTGGCCATGCAGTTGGCGCCCCAGGAGTGGCCGCACTGGCTCAAACAGGAGCCGCCGAGCCCGTGCGCGCAGTATTGCCGGCCACGACGCGGCAACGCGCCCGCAACCTGGAGCTACTGGCAGCTGGAGCCCGGGCTGTGGGTCAATCAGTGGCGTGAACCCTGTGTGGATGAGAAGTTGTTGCCGCATTTTGCAACGCTGCCGGCAAACGTCTACAAGGTCGAGGCCGACAAACAAATGATTGCCCTGTATTGGGGCGAAAAGGGCGAAGCAAGTGTGCTGAAAGACATCGATGCGCTGCTCAAGGCCCTGGCCTGACCCACACCTGTAGGAGCGAGCTTGCTCGCGAAAATCGCCAACGATAACGCGGATGATCAGGCTATACGCGGCGCTCTCCAGGTTTTCGCGAGCAAGCTCGCTCCTACAGAAAAGCCCGGCCAATAAAAAGCCCGACATCATCATCGGGCTGGAGCTGGCCAGGCAGGCCGGTAAATCTGTAGGTTGCCGCTAGCCTAGCCGTGTATTGCGTTCTGTACAGCTTTTTCCCACACCTTTTCTATTATTGATCCTGTGAATATTTGAATATTGGCGGGTGGCCAGCCTGTGGGCCGGGTTCTGAAATGACCGGAAAGTCGCGTTTTTCCTAGCCTTTGGAGCGATTGACAATTGCTCGGAATTGGATGAAGGTGGCGTACCCAAATCAAACGGGCGTATGAATTGAGCGTTTGCCTGTCAGACGACTCATACAAAACCCGACTATCGCACTGGCGGGTGTGCCTGGCGGATTGGCGTGAGCATTGATTCAACTGTCAATGTCAAACCAGAGACCAGCGTCCAGTGTGTACTGTTCAGCTTCCATATCGTGGAGATCAGTTGATGATTTACGAAGGTAAAGCCATCACGGTTAAGGCTCTTGAAAGTGGCATCGTCGAACTCAAATTCGACCTCAAGGGTGAGTCCGTCAACAAGTTCAACCGTCTAACCCTGAACGAACTGCGTCAGGCCGTAGACACCATCAAAGCAGATGCTTCGGTCAAGGGCGTGATCGTCTCCAGCGGAAAGGACGTGTTTATCGTCGGCGCTGACATCACCGAATTCGTCGACAACTTCAAGCTGCCCGATGCCGAGCTGGTGGCTGGCAACCTCGAAGCCAACAAGATCTTCAGCGATTTCGAAGACCTCAACGTGCCGACCGTTGCTGCCATCAATGGCATCGCGTTGGGCGGCGGCCTGGAAATGTGCTTGGCGGCAGACTTCCGCGTGATGTCTGCGACGGCCAAGATCGGCCTGCCGGAAGTCAAGCTGGGCATCTACCCAGGCTTTGGCGGTACCGTGCGCCTGCCGCGCCTGATCGGTGCCGACAACGCGATCGAATGGATCGCCGCCGGCAAGGAAAACAAAGCTGAAGATGCACTGAAAGTCGGTGCTGTCGACGCTGTGGTTGCCCCGGACAAATTGGCCGAAGCCGCGCTGAACCTGATCAAGGGCGCCATCAGCGGCGAATTTGACTACAAGGCCAAGCGTCAGCCGAAGCTGGAAAAACTCAAGCTCAACGCCATCGAACAGATGATGTCGTTCGAAACCGCCAAAGGTTTCGTGGCCGGCCAGGCCGGCCCGAACTACCCGGCGCCGGTGGAAGCGATCAAGACCATCCAGAAGGCCGCGAACTTCGGTCGCGACAAAGCCCTGGAAGTGGAAGCGGCAGGCTTCGTCAAACTGGCGAAAACCTCGGCGGCCCAGAGCCTGATCGGCCTGTTCCTGAACGATCAGGAACTGAAGAAAAAGGCCAAGGCCTACGACGAAATCGCCAAGGACGTGAAACAGGCCGCCGTACTCGGCGCCGGTATCATGGGCGGCGGTATCGCCTATCAGTCGGCGTCCAAAGGCACGCCGATCCTGATGAAAGACATCAACGAACACGGTATCGAGCAGGGCCTGGCCGAAGCCGCCAAGCTGCTGGTGGGCCGCGTTGATAAAGGTCGCATGACCGCTGCAAAAATGGCTGAAGTGCTTAACGGCATTCGCCCTACGCTGTCCTACGGCGATTTCGGCCACGTCGACCTGGTGGTCGAAGCGGTTGTCGAAAACCCGAAGGTCAAGCAAGCCGTACTGGCTGAAGTGGAAGCCCAGGTCAAAGATGACACCATCCTGGCCTCCAACACCTCGACCATTTCCATCTCGCTGCTGGCCAAGGCCCTCAAGCGTCCGGAAAACTTCGTCGGCATGCACTTCTTCAACCCGGTGCACATGATGCCGCTGGTGGAAGTGATCCGTGGCGAGAAGTCCAGCGAGCTGGCCGTTGCCACCACCGTTGCCTACGCCAAGAAAATGGGCAAGAACCCGATCGTGGTCAATGACTGCCCGGGCTTTTTGGTCAACCGCGTGCTGTTCCCGTACTTCGGCGGTTTCGCCAAGTTGGTCAGCGCCGGTGTGGACTTCGTGCGCATCGACAAGGTCATGGAAAAATTCGGCTGGCCCATGGGCCCGGCGTACCTGATGGACGTGGTCGGCATCGACACCGGCCACCACGGTCGCGACGTCATGGCTGAAGGCTTCCCGGACCGCATGAAAGACGACCGTCGTTCGGCTGTCGATGCACTCTACGAAGCCAAGCGCCTGGGCCAGAAGAACGGCAAGGGCTTCTACGCCTACGAGACCGACAAGAAGGGCAAGCAGAAGAAAGTGGCCGACCCGTCGGTGCACGAAGTACTCGCTCCGGTCATCTACGAACAGCGTGAGGTGTCCGACGAGGACATCATCAACTGGATGATGATCGCCCTGTGCCTGGAAACCGTGCGTTGCCTGGAAGACGGCATCGTCGAAACCGCCGCCGAAGCCGATATGGGCCTGGTGTACGGCATTGGTTTCCCTCCATTCCGTGGTGGTGCGCTGCGTTACATCGACTCCATCGGTGTGGCCCAGTTCGTTGCCCTGGCTGATCAGTACGCTGATCTGGGCCCGCTGTACCACCCGACCGCGAAGCTGCGTGAAATGGCCAAGAATGGCCAGAGCTTCTTCGGTTAAGTGCCCAGACGACTAGAGCGAGAATATTTATGAGCTTGAATCCAAGAGACGTCGTGATCGTCGACTTCGGTCGTACGCCGATGGGCCGCTCCAAGGGCGGCATGCACCGCAACACCCGCGCCGAAGACATGTCGGCGCACCTGATCAGCAAAGTGCTGGAGCGCAACACCAAGGTCGACCCGAACGAAGTCGAGGACGTGATCTGGGGCTGCGTCAACCAGACCCTGGAGCAGGGCTGGAACATCGCGCGCATGGCGTCGTTGATGACCCAGATCCCGCACACCGCGGCCGGCCAGACCGTCAGCCGTCTGTGTGGTTCGTCGATGAGCGCGCTGCACACCGCTGCGCAAGCGATCATGACCGGCAACGGCGATGTATTCGTGGTCGGCGGCGTGGAGCACATGGGCCACGTCAGCATGATGCACGGCGTCGATCCTAACCCGCACATGTCCCTCTACGCGGCGAAAGCCTCGGGCATGATGGGCCTTACCGCGGAAATGCTCGGCAAAATGCACGGCATCACCCGTGAAGCCCAGGACGCCTTCGGCCTGCGCTCCCACCAGCTCGCCCACAAGGCGACTGTGGAAGGCAAGTTCAAGGATGAAATCATCCCGATGAACGGCTACGACGAGAATGGCTTCCTGAAACTGTTCGACTACGACGAAACCATTCGTCCGGACACTACCCTGGAAAGCCTGGCGGCCCTCAAGCCAGCCTTCAATCCAAAGGGCGGCACCGTGACAGCCGGTACTTCCTCGCAAATCACCGATGGTGCTTCGTGCATGATCGTGATGTCGGCACAGCGTGCCCAGGACCTGGGTATCCAGCCGCTGGCGGTGATTCGTTCGATGGCAGTGGCGGGTGTGGATCCGGCGATCATGGGCTATGGTCCAGTACCGGCCACACAAAAAGCCTTGAAGCGCGCAGGCCTTTCCATCTCCGATATCGACTTCTTCGAGCTCAACGAAGCTTTCGCCGCACAGGCCCTGCCAGTGCTGAAAGATTTGAAAGTACTCGACAAGATGAACGAGAAGGTTAACCTGCACGGCGGTGCGATTGCCCTGGGCCACCCATTCGGTTGCTCCGGTGCGCGTATCTCTGGCACTTTGCTTAACGTGATGAAGCAAAATGGCGGCAACCTTGGGGTTGCAACCATGTGCATTGGTCTCGGCCAAGGCATCTCTACCGTCTTCGAACGCGTCTAAACGTTCGGTTGACGGAAGCCGGGGCCCAGTGCCCCGGTTTTTGTTTTTTGGAACTTTTAAATATTTTTTTTCAACAAATTTTGCATGAGGGCCAGAGCATGAAAGTCGAACCAGGGCTCTACCAGCATTACAAGGGGCCGCAGTACCGTGTTTTCAGCGTGGCGCGCCACTCTGAAACCGAAGAAGAAGTGGTGTTTTACCAAGCGCTGTATGGCGAATACGGCTTTTGGGTGCGCCCTTTGAGCATGTTCCTGGAGACCGTCGAAGTTGACGGCGAGCAGGTCCCGCGCTTTGCTTTGGTCACGGCCGAACCCAGTCTTTTTACAGGGCAATAACGGCAGGTCGCGCAGAATGCTGCGCTTGACCTCATCCGGTTGCCACTATATATAGCGTTGCCGCGTCAGGCGCCAACTGCCTTTCACTTCTCGAATTCAGGAATTTTCCGATCCATGGGCAAATCGCTGGTCATTGTGGAATCCCCGGCTAAGGCCAAGACCATCAACAAGTACTTGGGCAACGAGTACGTGGTGAAGTCGAGTATCGGCCATATCCGAGACCTGCCCACCAGCGGTTCGGCTAGCGCCAGCAAGGAGCCTGCCGCCAAGCGCGGCAAGGCCGCCGCGGGCGAAGGTCCGGTACTCACGCCTAAAGAAAAAGCGCGCAAGCAACTGGTTTCGCGCATGGGTGTGGACCCGGACCATGGCTGGAAGGCCAAGTACGAAATCCTTCCGGGCAAGGAAAAGGTCATCGAAGAGCTGCGCCGGCTCGCCAAAGATGCTGACACCATCTATCTCGCGACGGACTTGGACCGCGAAGGGGAAGCCATTGCCTGGCACCTGCGCGAAGCCATCGGCGGTGATGACAGCCGCTACAAGCGCGTGGTGTTCAACGAAATCACCAAGAAAGCCATTCAGGAAGCCTTCTCCAAGCCGGGCGAGCTGGACATCGACCGTGTCAACGCCCAGCAGGCCCGTCGCTTCCTCGACCGCGTCGTCGGCTACATGGTCTCGCCACTGCTGTGGGCGAAGATCGCTCGTGGTCTGTCCGCCGGCCGTGTGCAATCGGTTGCGGTGAAGCTGGTGGTGGAACGTGAGCGCGAGATCCGTGCGTTCATTCCTGAAGAATACTGGGAAGTCCACGCCGACCTCGGCACTGCCAAGGGCGCCAATGTGCGCTTTGAAGTGGCCCGTGAGAAAGGCGAGGCCTTCAAACCGCTGAACGAAGCCCAGGCCATGGCCGCGCTGGAGAAGCTCAAGGCTTCCAGCTACAGCATCGTCAAGCGTGAAGACAAACCGACCAGCAGCAAGCCGTCGGCGCCGTTCATCACCTCCACCCTGCAACAGGCCGCGAGCAACCGCCTGGGCTTCGGGGTGAAGAAGACCATGATGATGGCCCAGCGTCTGTATGAGGCTGGCTACATCACCTATATGCGTACGGACTCCACCAACCTCTCGCAAGACGCGGTGGCGATGGCGCGTACCTATATTGAAAGCGAGTTCGGCAAGACCTACCTGCCGGAGAAGCCGAACGTCTACAGCAGCAAGGAAGGCGCACAAGAGGCTCACGAAGCGATTCGTCCTTCTGACGCCAACACCACGCCTGCCAAGCTGAGCGGCATGGAGCGCGACGCTGAGCGCCTCTACGAGCTGATCTGGCGCCAGTTCCTGGCCTGCCAGATGCTGCCGGCGCAATACCTGTCTACTACCGTCAGCGTGGGCGCGGGCGATTTCGAGTTGCGTGCCAAGGGCCGTATCCTCAAGTTCGACGGCTACACCCGTGTGATGCCGCAGATCGCCAAGCCTGGCGATGATGATGTGCTGCCGGACATGGCCCAGGGCGACACGCTGAAGCTGATCAAGCTCGACCCGTCCCAGCACTTCACCAAGCCACCGGCGCGTTATTCCGAAGCCAGCCTGGTGAAAGAGATGGAGAAGCGCGGTATCGGTCGTCCGTCGACCTACGCGGCGATCATTTCCACCATCCAGGACCGTGGCTACGTTGCGTTGCACAACCGTCGTTTCTATTCGGAAAAGATGGGTGACATCGTGACCGAGCGTCTGTCGGAGAGCTTCTCCAACCTGATGGACTACGGCTTCACTGCCGGCATGGAAGAGAACCTCGATGACGTGGCCCAGGGCGAACGCGACTGGAAAAACGTGCTGGACGAGTTCTACGGCGACTTCAAGAAAAAGCTCGAAGTGGCTGAGAACCCCGAGAACGGGATGCGCGCCAACCAGCCGGTGATGACGGATATTCCGTGCACTACCTGCGGTCGACCGATGCAGATTCGTACCGCCTCCACCGGCGTGTTCCTCGGTTGCTCGGGCTACAGCCTGCCGCCCAAAGAGCGCTGCAAGGCGACCGTCAACCTGGTACCGGGCGATGAAATCGCGGCTGACGACGAGGGTGAGTCCGAGTCGCTGGTGCTGCGTGGCAAGCATCGCTGCCCGATCTGCAGCACGGCGATGGACGCCTACCTGCTGGACGAGAAGCACAAGCTGCACATCTGTGGTAACAACCCTGATTGCAACGGCTACGAGATCGAAGAGGGCACCTATCGCATCAAGGGCTATGAAGGCCCGAGCCTGGAATGCGACAAGTGCGGCAGCGAGATGCAGCTCAAGACTGGCCGTTTCGGCAAGTTCTTCGGGTGCACCAACCCAACCTGCAAGAACACCCGCAAACTGCTGAAAAGCGGTGACGCGGCGCCGCCGAAGATGGACCCGGTGAAAATGCCCGAGCTCAAGTGCGAGAAGGTCAACGACACCTACATCCTGCGTGACGGCGCTTCGGGGCTGTTCCTGGCTGCGAGCCAGTTCCCGAAAAACCGCGAGACCCGTGCGCCACTGGTGATGGAGATCGTGCCGCACAAGGACGAGATCGATCCGAAGTACCACTTCCTGTGTGAAGCGCCGAAGAAGGACCCGGATGGTCGTCCAGCCGTGATCCGCTACAGCCGCAAGACCAAGGAGCAGTACGTGCAGACCGAAGTGGACGGCAAGCCTACTGGCTGGAAAGCGTTCTACGACGGCGGCAAGTGGAAGGTCGAGGACAAGCGCCAGGGCGCTTGATCCGCTAGTCTGTTAACGCCAAAAGCCGTCTGTATAGACGGCTTTTGCTTACTGTAGGATTGAGTTTGTTGTGGCGAGCAAGCTTGCTTGCGCTGGGGTGCGAAGCGCCCCCAATAGCTGGCGACTGCTACGCAGTCGAGCGGGAGCAAGCTCCCTCGCCACAGCAAGCTCGCTCCTACGCAGTCAGCATCACGCCTATTCGTTGTGGAGATTGCCGTCATGGCCAACGAACTCTATACCCGTACCAATCAGAAAATTTACTTCGCGGGTTTATCCCTGGAGGCCCTTGGCCGTGCCGAGGAAGGGAAAGAGATGAACGCCATCGCGCTGGTACAGGCGGGGCGCGAAGCGGCGTTGTTCCACCTGTACGGTGCCTTGCTGGGGCTGTGCCATGAAATCGCCGGGTTCTACCGCCTACCCCAGGCCGGTGCGCCGCGTGCAGAAATGATCATGAATCGTGAAGTGCTGGACGCCATGGCGATCCCCGAGTTGGCCGAACTGGTGGAAATGGCCCAGAGCCCCGACAGTTGGGTGGCGCGGCTGCTCAAAGCACATGCGGATATGTTTCAGCCGCCGCGTATTCCCCATGTGCCCAAGGGGGATGTCACCCAGCCGCTGATCGTCGCCGTGGCCTTGGAACAGGATGAGCCCAAGCCTTTGAGCCGCGAAGAGTTGGAAGGCTGGCGCCAGGAGTTGAAGAAGATGGCGCTGCGCTTTCGTGAAGGGCTCAACGAGTGTTGAAGGAGTAAATGAGGGGGCTGGCTGCGCAGCGACGCTGAACCTGTGGCGATGGAGCTTGCTCCCGCGACGGCCGGACGGCCGACGCTTATCTACCTGACGCCCTAGGATCCAAATGTGGGAGCTGGCTTGCCTGCGATGGCGGCCTGACAGGCGACCCTGTTATACCGAGTACATATCCATTCCTGCGGTAACGGCCACTTAGGGTTCCGCCTGACGTGGGGTCACTTTCGAAAAGCGCGAAAGTAACCAAAGCGCTCTTGCCCCACCACTCGGCACCTCGCTTAGGCTCGGTGTGCCCGAACACAGCCTTGAATCCGTGGGCCGCCGCCACGCGCCATCCATGGCGCGGGGCGGCTAACCCGGCGTCCTGCCGGGTTACCCACGAATTCAAGCCTGCGTACGGCCAGCGTGGTTTAACGGGGCGTCTAAAGCCAGATCAAGATCACAAGCAGATCAAGATCAAGAGCGGCTCGCTTCGCATCGTGGTTACCGTTGGCTGCTACAGCTTGCAAAGTTCTGTGATGCCCATGCTGAGATAGAGGCGAGTCAGAAAAGCCCTGAGATAACTGACCCACCGCCATCGCAGGCAAGCCAGCTCCCACATTGATTAGCGTTTTGCCAGGGCACCATTCATCAAGCCGTCAACAAACCTGTCCATATCTCCTGCGAGGCTGGGTGGATGACTGATATAATCCCAGGCCTTTCGTGGAGAACAGACTTTTATGCCAACGTCCTTTCTGGAAATTGTTGAACTGCCTGACGGCCGAATCGAACTGCGCCGGGCGGAGGACGAGGGTTCTCTGGTTATTCTGGATTTCTCCGAAGACGCCAAAGTCTTCCTGCAAGGCCAGCACGTCGAAGTGGCTAAAGCCATGTTGAGCGTGGGTGTGCAGATGGCAGGTCGCCTTGCCGAAGGCGAGCCGGAGAAAGAAGAAGGGCCGCGCGTTCTTCACTGAGTCCTTCGTGAAGGCTGCTTCTGTGGCGCGCCCATCATTACCCCAATCGAATATTCAAACTCTGTGCATCACCCGTGCGCGCAGCGCTGATAAGTTGCTGCTTGGCGCTGGCATTCAGTGGGTTCAACCAGCTCACCACCGTATGGCTACGGCCCAGGCGCAAGGCTTCGCAGGTTAGTTGCTGGGCGCTTTGTGCGCCGCGTGGTTGCAGCAACAGGATGCGCTCGCGGTTGAGCCCGGCGTCCCGCAGCCAGGCCTGGGTGAGGCTGGCGGGCGGGGCGATCAATGTCAGCCAGCGGGCGTCCTGATCTTCGCTCAATTCGCGCAGGATAGGTGCCAGCAGGTTCAGGCAGCTCTCAGCCGCACCGCGCAACGACAATTCACTGAACGCCTCAGGTTCGCCGCCCCAGGGGGCTTCGACCGTTTCCTTGAGGATTGGCGCAAGGGGCTGGGCCATGAAGGCCTCGAACAGCGACAGTTGTGTGTGTTGTGGGGTGTGCACGAGCTGCATGATGCCTCCTTTAACGGCGAATGACGCCGACACTCAAGCCTTCGATCACCAGGTCCTGGTCTTTCAGGTTGACTTCGATCGGGGCAAACTCAGGGTTTTCGGCCAGGAGCCAGACCTTGCTGCCTTCGCGCTTGAAGCGTTTGACCGTGACCTCGTCGCCGATACGGGCAACGACGATCTGGCCATTGCGGGCTTCGCGGGTGGTATGCACGGCCAGCAGGTCGCCGTCGAAGATGCCCACGTCCTTCATGCTCATGCCGTGCACACGCAACAGGTAGTCGGCACGCGGATGGAAGAAGGTCGGGTTGATGTTGCAGGATTCCTCGACGTGCTGCTGCGCCAGGATCGGCGCACCTGCGGCGACGCGACCGATGATCGGCAATGTCGACTCGTCTGCCTTAGCTTCGAAGCCAGGGATGCGAATACCCCGCGAAGCACCGGGGGTCATCTCGATCGCACCTTTGCGAGCGAGTGCCTTGAGGTGTTCCTCGGCGGCGTTCGGGGACTTGAACCCCAATTCCAGGGCAATCTCCGCACGGGTAGGCGGGTAACCATTGTCATCAAGGCAGCGCTTGATAAAAGCCAGAATCTCAGCTTGGCGTGGCGTCAGTTTTAGCATGTTGATCGCTCTGTCTTTTTATACAGTGACTGGGATTATATACAGTGAACTGCGCTTGGCAATCATCCTTTTTGGCGGCTCCGCTGGACGGTCATCCGTCAGCCGTCCTACAGAGCAGAAGCGGCGCTGCCTACAGAGCTGCGAGGATATGATTAAATAGCGGTGAAACAGATGACCGACCAGCCGCAAAGCGGACCCGCAGGCTTGACAAGACACACTCTGAAACGTATGTTTCAAACAAGTGTTTGTCAGGCGGAGTAGCCATGGCCCAGTCGGAAACCGTTGAACGCATTCTCGATGCTGCCGAGCAATTGTTCGCGGAAAAAGGATTTGCTGAAACTTCATTGCGTCTGATCACCAGCAAGGCTGGGGTCAACCTGGCCGCCGTGAATTACCACTTCGGCTCGAAAAAGGCTCTGATCCAGGCGGTGTTCTCACGCTTTCTGGGCCCGTTCTGCGCAAGCCTCGACCGTGAGCTGGAACGCCGCCAGGCCAAGGCCGATCACAAGCCCAGCCTGGAAGAGCTGCTGGAAATCCTCGTGGAGCAAGCGTTGGTCGTGCAGCCCCGTAGCGGCAACGATTTATCGATCTTCATGCGCCTGCTTGGCCTGGCGTTCAGCCAGAGCCAGGGCCACTTGCGCCGTTATCTGGAAGACATGTACGGCAAGGTGTTCCGCCGCTATATGCTGCTGGTCAACGAAGCGGCGCCGCGTATTCCGCCTATCGAACTGTTCTGGCGTGTGCATTTCATGCTCGGTGCCGCAGCTTTCAGCATGTCGGGTATCAAGGCGTTGCGGGCAATTGCCGAGACCGATTTCGGTGTGAACACGTCCATCGAGCAAGTCATGCGCCTGATGGTGCCGTTCCTTGCCGCTGGCATGCGCGCCGAAACCGGCGTCACCGACCCGGCCATGGCCACCGCCCAGTTGCGCCCGCGCAGTAAAACCGTACCGGTCGCCGCCAAGGTTTGATCGCTGCGGGTGGGCGCGGTCGCTTGCATCCGCTAAGCTAGCCGCCATGCCGATTTCAGCTATTTATTCACAACCCGTCGTCCTTGCCCTGCCTGGCAGGGACCACGGGTTGTGTGCGTTATTTAAGGAAGGTTTATGACTGCTGCCCTGAAAGGTTCTTTGATGGTCGACGTCGCCGGTACCTGGCTCACGGCCGAGGATCGTCATCTGTTGCGCCAACCGGAAGTGGGCGGCCTGATCATTTTTGCGCGCAATATCGAGCACCCGCGTCAGGTTCGCGAATTGAGCGCAGCCATTCGCGCAGTGCGCCCGGACCTGCTGCTGGCTGTGGATCAGGAAGGCGGCCGCGTACAGCGTCTGCGCCAAGGCTTCGTGCGCCTGCCGGCCATGCGTGCGCTGGCGGATAACCCCAACGCTGAATACCTGGCTGAGCAGTGCGGCTGGATCATGGCCACCGAGGTGCTGGCGGTGGGCCTGGACCTGAGTTTTGCCCCCGTGCTGGACCTCGACTACCAACGCAGCGCCGTGGTCGGTACCCGTGCTTTCGAAGGCGACCCCGAGCGCGCTGCCGTGCTCGCGGGCGCATTTATCCGTGGCATGAACAGCGCCGGCATGGCCGCCACCGGCAAGCACTTCCCTGGCCATGGTTGGGCCGAGGCCGATTCCCACGTCGCCATTCCCAATGACGAGCGCAGCCTGGAACAGATTCGCGCCAACGACCTGGTGCCTTTCGCACGCCTGAGCAAGCAATTGGCCGCCGTGATGCCGGCGCACGTCATCTACCCGCAGGTCGATGCCCAGCCTGCTGGTTTTTCGCGTCGCTGGTTGCAGGACATCCTGCGCGGTGAGTTGCAGTTCGACGGGGTGATCTTCAGCGATGACCTGTCCATGGCCGGGGCCCATGTGGTCGGCGATGCGGCCAGTCGTATCGAAGCGGCGCTGACCGCCGGTTGTGACATGGGCTTGGTGTGCAATGACCGTGCGGCGGCCGAGCTGGCGCTCAGTGCAGCACAGCGGATGAAGGTCACGCCATCGGCGCGGATTGCGCGTATGCGTGGGCAGGCGGTTGCCTCGACGGACTATAAGCAGGACCCGCGTTGGCTGACAGCGCTTATTGCGTTGCGTGATGCGCAGTTGATCGACTGAAAACCGAAGCGCGGCCATCGCAGGCAAGCCAGCTCCCACATTTTGATTTGTGAATACATTCAGGTGTGGGAGCTGGCTTGCTCGCGAAGGCGGCCTAACAGTCAGCGCTTCTCTTGCTTGTTGGGCAACGGCGCAAACAACGCTTCAATCTCGTCATTGCCCAACTGCCAATCCCCCGTGGTTCGCCCATCCAGCACGCCCGCAGCCAGATCGGACTTCTCCTTCTGCAAATGCTGGATTTTCTCCTCCACTGTGCCCCGGGCAATCATCTTGTACACGAACACCGGCTTTTCCTGCCCGATGCGGTACGCACGGTCGGTGGCCTGGTTTTCCGTGGCCGGGTTCCACCAGGGGTCATAGTGGATAACCGTGTCGGCTTCGGTCAGGTTCAAGCCGACGCCGCCGGCCTTCAGGCTGATCAAAAAGATTTGCAGCTTGCCGCTCTGGAAGTCTTTCACTGGTGTACGTCGATCCCGGGTCTGGCCGGTCAGCAGGGCATAGGCAATGCCGCGCTTTTTCAGTTCGGCCTCGATCAGGCTCAGCATCGAGGTGAACTGTGAGAACAGCAGGATCCGGCGGCCTTCGGCAAACAGCTCGTCGAGCATGTCCATCAGGCTGTCGAGCTTGCCCGAGCTGCTGCCACGCGCGGGCAGGGTGGCGTCGTTGACAAGGCGCAGGTCACAGCATACCTGGCGCAGTTTGAGCAGGGCTTCGAGGATGATGATCTGGCTGCGAGCCACGCCCTTGCGGGTGATCTCGTCGCGGACCTTTTTATCCATGGCCAGGCGCATGGTTTCGTACACGTCGCGCTGGGCCTCGTTGAGGTCGACCCAGTGGATGATTTCGGTCTTGGGTGGCAGTTCGGTTGCCACTTGTTCCTTGGTGCGGCGTAGCAGGAAGGGTTTGATCCGACCGTTTAGGTGCTGCAATCGCACCTCGCTGGCACGTTTTTCAATCGGCACGCGGTAATCACGGTTGAAGCTCTTCACGTCGCCCAGCCAACCCGGCAACAGGAAGTGGAACAGCGACCACAGTTCGCCCAAGTGGTTTTCCAAAGGCGTGCCGCTCAGGCACAGGCGCTGGCGGGCATTCAGCTCGCGTGCGGCCTGGGCCGCCTTGCTGGACGGGTTCTTGATGTACTGCGCTTCATCGAGGATCAAGACGTGCAAGGGCAGGGCGGCGAGCTGTTCAATGTCCTTGGGCAGCAGGGCGTAGGTGGTCAGCAACAGGTCGTAGTCATTCAGGTTGGCGAAATGTTTCTTACGTCCTGCGCCATAAAGTGCCTGCACTCTCAGCTGCGGGGTGAAGTGCGCCGCCTCATCGAGCCAATTCGGAATCAGGCTGGTAGGCATCACGACCATGCACGGCCGATCAAGGCGCCCTGCGTTTTTTTCGGTGAGGATGTGCGCCAGGGTCTGCAAGGTTTTGCCCAGGCCCATGTCATCCGCGAGTATCCCACCCACCTCCAGTTGGCGCAGCGACTGCATCCAGCTCAGACCTTCCAGCTGGTAGGGGCGCAAGGTCGCATTCAGACCTTCGGGCGCCACGCAGGTGAAATCCTTGATATCGCGCAGACGCTGGGCGAAGTTGCGGATCTTCTCGCCGCCTTCCCATTGCAGTGGCAGGTCTTCCAGCGGGTTGAGGCGTATGGCGTCGGCCTTGGCCAGGCGCAGCGCGGTGGTGCCGGCTTCCTGCAGGTAAAACTCGCCGAGGGTCGCCAGCACCGGCTTCAAGCGGCCGTAGGGCAGCGCCACTTGCAGCGGGCCGTGGCCGTTGGGCAGGCCGGGGATGTTCACTAGGATCAGCTCTTCATCGCGGCGCCGCGCCAGTTTCTCCGGGTTGAGGATCTCGGTGTGGGAGCGCATCAGGTTCAGCAGGATCGGCAGCAGGCTCAAGCGTTCGCCGTTGACGATGATGCCCAGCTCCAGGTCAAACCAATCGCGTTCCGGCCCTTCATCGACCGTGGCATACCAGTCATCGACGGGGCTGAGGTCAAAGCCGAAGTCTTCATCGATCTGCAGCTCCCAGCCCTCGGCACGCAAAGTGGGCGACACATTGAGGGTGAAGTTCAGCCAGGCACTGTCATTGACCATTTCGAAGAGCTCGCCGGCGCTTTCCGGCAGGGCCTTGCTCTGGCGCGTGGCGATCTTGAAGCCAAGCAGGCGCAGGTGTTCGCGATAGGCCTGTTCTTGCTCGGGATGGCGCTTGATCCGCAGGCTCTGCGTCTCCTGGCGCACAATAATGTCAGCATTTTTTTGCCCGCTGACATAGTTGCCCAGGTAGTTGAACGACAACGCTGCACGGTGCTGGATATAGCGCTGCATCTTGCCGTTGCGCGGCTCGAACGCGCTGAATTCCACGCTGGCCAGCCACAGGCGTGGCACCGGTTGCACGTCGTCCATCACCACCTGCGGCAGGACAACGCGGTTATCGAGCACGGCCTGGAGTTTTTCCAGCAGTTGCGCATCCTGGGCCGCTGCCGGGTAGGCCAGGGTTTCCTGAACCTTGAGCAGCACCGCCGCGATGTGTTTGCAGTTGGTGTGCACCGGGCACGTGCAGCGGCTGTCCACCAGGATCAGCAGGCCCTTGGCCGATTCGCGCAGTGAGATGGTCTGGCGGTAAACATTGCCGCCCGAGCCTTCGCAACTGGCGGTGATGGTGCTGTCGCCGCACTCGACGATGCGCACGCGGTTCTCCAGGGCGTAGCGTCGCCCGCGCTCGAGGCTTTGCTCTTTGAAGCGATTGGCCCACGAAGGGGCCAGGGGTTTGGTCAACGACGACGTCAGGGGCATGGCGCGCAATCAGTCCTGAAGGTCGGGCGGTGGTGCGCTGGGTGGCTTGGCGGTCAGCGAGGTGATCTTGATCAGCAGCGCCAGGTGGCCGCCGTCCAGGTAGTTGAGCTGGTTGTTCTTGGTGCGCACGTCTTTCTGGCTCAAGTGTTCGCTGGCGATCACGCTGCCGTTGCCATCGAACTGGTTGATCCAGAAGTCCGCGTCGATATCGGTAAAGCGCCCCAGTTGTAGGCTCAACACCCCTTCGATAGGGAACTGGCCGAATTGCTCCTGGCCGTCGGTGATCGCCACCTTCACCGCTTGCTCGCCAAGGTTCTGTTCCCAGGCCTTGTGGGCCAATACCGTGTAGTTGGCGTCGGCGCGCAGCTTGTCGACGATATTGCCCAGGCGCGGCGGGCTCATCCGCTCACCCAGGCGCGGCGCTCCGGCATCCCAGTTTTCCGGCGCGGCGCGGCTACTGATCACCGGCTCTGCATTCTGGCGCACCAGGATCATTTCCACCTGATACAGGCTGTCGGCAAAGGCCGAAGGTGCGAGTACCACCAACAACAGGCTCAAAATGCGGAACACGCGCATGGGGGCGTCCTTAAACGGATTTCGGAATGAGGCGTTCAAACAGCGCCTCCAAAGTGTTGAAGCGTTCTTCGGCGCGTTCCATCGGCACCATGAACTTGAACAGCGTAGCCCCTTCGAACTTGTAGCGGTTGGGCTGGCCCTGGATCAGCTTGATCAGCACCAACGGGTCGACCGGCGTCTGCGCTTCGAATTCGATACGCCCGCCTTGCGGCCCTGCGTCGACTTTCTTGATGCCCAACTGCTCGGCCTGCAACTTGAGCAGGGTCAGGCGCACCAGGTTCTTGGTCGGTTCAGGCAGCAGGCCGAAACGGTCGATCATCTCTACCTGCAAGTCCTTGAGGCCTTCTTCGTCGGCCGCCGAGGCAATGCGCTTGTACAGGATCAACCGTGCATGCACATCCGGCAGGTAGTCTTCGGGAATCAACGCCGGCAAGCGCAGGTTGATCTCCGGGCCGCCGCCCAAGGGTTGGTCGAGGTTAGGTTGTTCGCCTTTGCGGATGGCTTTTACCGCGCGTTCGAGCATCTCCATATACAGCGTGAAACCCACCGCCTGGATCTGCCCGCTCTGGCCGTCGCCGAGCAATTCACCGGCACCCCGGATTTCCAGGTCATTGGTGGCCAATACAAAGCCGGCACCGAGGTCCTGGGTATTGGCGATCGCTTCCAGGCGTTTTTCCGCATCGGAAGTGATCTGCTGGCGCGGCGGTGTGAGCAGGTAGGCATAGGCCTGGTGGTGACTGCGCCCGACGCGACCGCGCAATTGGTGCAGCTGCGCCAGGCCGAACTTGTCGGCACGCTCGATGATGATCGTGTTGGCGCTCGGCACGTCGATGCCGGTCTCAATGATGGTCGAGGCGATCAGCACGTTGAAGCGCTTGTGGTAGAAGTCGCTCATCACCTGTTCGAGTTCGCGCTCGCGCATCTGCCCGTGGCCGATGGCGATACGGGCCTCAGGTACCAGTTCGGCGAGGTCGGCGGCGCATTTCTCGATGGTTTTCACATCGTTGTGCAGGTAATACACCTGGCCGCCGCGCAGCAGTTCGCGCAGCAGGGCTTCCTTGACCGTGCTCTTGTTCTGCTCCATCACGAAGGTGCGCACCGACAGGCGACGCGCCGGAGGCGTGGCGATGATCGACAGGTCGCGCATACCCGACACCGCCATGTTCAGCGTGCGCGGAATTGGCGTGGCGGTGAGGGTGAGGATGTCGACTTCACTGCGCAGGGCCTTGAGCTGTTCTTTCTGGCGCACACCAAAGCGGTGTTCTTCGTCGATGATCACCAGGCCCAGGTTCTTGATCTTCACATCGTCCGACAGCAGCTTGTGAGTACCGATGACGATGTCGATCTTGCCCTCGGCCAGATCGGCGACGGCGGCATTCACTTCCTTGGCGGACTTGAAGCGGCTCATCACCTCCACGGTCACCGGCCAGTCGGCAAAGCGGTCGCGGAAGCTGTTGTAGTGCTGCTGGGCGAGCAGGGTGGTTGGCACCAGGATTGCCACCTGGCGACCGCCGTGCACCGCAATAAAGGCTGCACGCATGGCCACTTCGGTCTTGCCGAAGCCCACGTCGCCACACACCAGGCGATCCATCGGCTTGGGCGCGAGCATGTCGGCGCGCACCGCTTCGATGGTGGTTTGCTGGTCCGGGGTTTCTTCGAAGGCGAAGCCGGCGCTGAAAGTGGCGTAGTCGGCTTTCGGGTCGGCGAACGCGTAGCCTTCGCGGGCAGCACGGCGGGCATAGATGTCGAGCAGTTCGGCGGCCACGTCGCGCACCTGTTCGGCGGCCTTGCGTTTGGCTTTCTGCCAGGTCTCCGAGCCCAGTCGGTGCAACGGCGCCAAGGCGTCGTCGCTGCCGGTGTAGCGGGCGATCAGGTGCAGGTTGGCCACCGGCACGTAGAGCTTGGCGCCCTCGGCGTATTCCATGGTGAGGAATTCGGCGGCCTGGTTGTCGATCTCCAGGGTCTGCAAGCCCAGGTAGCGGCCCACGCCATGGTCGATATGCACCACCGGCGCGCCTTCGCGCAGCTCGGTGAGGTTCTTGATCACCGCGTCGTTGTTGGCATCGGCGCGTTTTTCCCGGCGTCGGCGCTGCATCACGCGCTGGCCGAACAGCGGGCTTTCGGCGATCAAGGCCAGCGACGGGTCATCCAGCCGCAGCCCTTCGTCCAGCGGCGCGATGGTGATCGCCAGGCGCTCTTTGCTGGCGACAAAGTCAGGCCAGCTGTCAACGGTTTTCGGCCGCAGCTTCAGGCGTTCCAACAGCTCCAGCAGCACTTCGCGACGCCCGGCGGATTCGGCGGTAAACAGCACGCGGCCCGGGAAGTCACCGAGGAAGTTAGACAGCGCCTCCAGCGGTTGCGTGGCTTTGGCCTGGATCGCCAGATCGGGCAACGCGCTCGCCGGGAAACGCTCGCGGCCGCTGCCGGCGTCCACGTCCTGCTGGCTGGCGACCACACGCGGCCAGTTTTTCAGGCGCGCGAAGCAGTCTTCAACTGGCAGGAACAGTTCAGCGGGCGGCAGTAAAGGCCGTGATGGATCGACGCGGCGTTCTTCGTAGCGGTTGCGCACATCGTTCCAGAAGTTTTCCGCCGCCTGTTCGATACCCGGCAGGGAGAACACCTGGGTGTCCTGCGGCAGGTAGTCGAAGAGGGTGGAGGTTTCGTCGAAGAACAACGGCAGGTAGTACTCGATACCGGCAGGTGTAATCCCGCTGCTCAAGTCCTGGAAGATCGGGCAGCGACGGAAGTCGACATCGAAGCGCTCACGAAAGCGCGCCTTGAAGCGTGTTACCGCGTCTTTTTGCAACGGGAATTCCCGCGCCGGCAGCAGCTTGATCGAGTCGACCTTGTCGATGGAACGCTGGTTCTCCGGATCGAAGGTGCGCAGCGTCTCGATCTCGTCATCGAACAGGTCGATGCGGTACGGCAACTTGCTGCCCATCGGGAACAGGTCGATCAAAGCGCCGCGCACCGCGAACTCACCGTGCTCGTACACCGTGTCGACGCAGCGGTAGCCGCTGGCTTCCAGGCGCGTGCGCATCTGCTCGACGTCGAGCTTCTGGCCCACGTCCAGCACCAGGCTGCTGCCGAGCAGGAACTTGGTCGGTGCCAGGCGGTGCAGGGCGGTGGTGATCGGCACCACCAGCACGCCGTGGGCCAGTTCGGGCAAGCGGTACAGGCTGGCGATGCGCTGGGAGATGATGTCCTGGTGCGGCGAGAACAGGTCGTAGGGCAGGGTTTCCCAGTCGGGAAAATGCAGCACCGGCAAATCCGGGGCGAAGAAGCTCAGCTCCTGCTCCAACCGTTCGGCACTTTGGCTGTCGGCGGTGAGCAGCAGGGTAAAGCGCTTGGCTGCGCTGGCAGCCTCGGCTATGGCCAGGCTCAGGGCGGCACCGGGCAGGTTGCCCCAGTGCTGTTTACCTGCCGCGGCAGGGAGTAACGGTAGACGCAGAACGGGCACGGAAGGTTGAGCTCCAAGCGTTGCGACAAAGTCGGTAATTGTAACGGCCCCAGGTGCCGCCTGTCAGTTGCTGACTGTGCCTATTACGGTTTGCAGGAAATGTAGTGGCTAAGACAAACAATGGCGGGTTTTGACTCAATATGTAGTGCCAAAAAGCGCGAATGTTTAGGAGAGTTACGGATAAGTCGGCCTGCTCGCCAAACTAGTGGCCTTCTGGAACCCGCGTGTTTCCTGGGCTGTAGCGCGGTGGTATTTTTTTGCAAGGGCTTTTTGTTGCCCTTCGCGCATTGCTCAACGCTCAGTCGGGCGACATAATGTAGCCCCTTTTTTCTGCCCCTACATGTGGAAGGTTCCCGTGACTCAGAAGCCCGACCAGTGTCTTGGTGAATGGATCGACCGTGAAGCACTCGCTGAAGCGATGATTCCGCTTATCGGTCAGCTGTACCGCAATAACAATGTGGTGAGCTCGATCTATGGCCGCAGCCTGATCAACCAGTCTGTCATCGCGATTCTCAAAGCGCACCGCTTTGCACGCCATCGCTCCGCCGACGACAGCGAACTCTCCGTCCACGAAACATTCCCACTGCTCAAAGCCATGAGCGAGCTCAAGCTCGGCGCGGCTTCGGTAGACCTGGGCAAGTTGGCCTACAAATTCCGTAAAGAAGGTGCCGGCCGCACTGCCGAGCAGTTCGTACGTGAAGAAATGGCCGATGTGGTTGGCCAGCAAAACGCTGCCGCCCGCAAAGGCACCGATGTGGTGTTGTACGGCTTTGGCCGTATCGGCCGCCTGCTGGCGCGCATCCTGATCGAGAAAACCGGTGGCGGCGACGGCCTGCGCCTGCGTGCCATCGTGGTGCGCAAAGGCGCCGAGAACGACCTGACCAAGCGCGCCAGCCTGCTGCGTCGCGATTCGGTACACGGCTCGTTCAATGGCACCATCACCATTGACGAAGAAAACAACACCATCACCGCCAACGGTAACCTGATCCAGGTGATCTACGCGAAGAACCCGACTGAGGTGGATTACACCCAGTACGGCATCCAGAACGCCTTGCTGGTGGACAACACTGGCGTATGGCGTGATGCCGAGGGCCTGGGCCAGCACCTGGCTTGCCCGGGTGTCGACCGCGTTGTGCTGACCGCGCCTGGCAAGGGCAAGCTCAAGAACATCGTGCACGGCATCAACCACGCTGAAATCACCGCTGACGACAAGATCGTGTCCGCCGCTTCCTGCACCACCAACGCCATCGTGCCGGTGCTCAAGGCTGTGAATGACAAGTTCGGCATCGTTAACGGCCACGTTGAAACCGTTCACTCGTACACCAACGACCAGAACCTGATCGACAACTTCCACAAAGGCGATCGCCGTGGCCGTAGCGCCGCGTTGAACATGGTGATCACCGAGACCGGTGCTGCCACTGCCGCTGCCAAGGCTCTGCCTGAGCTGGCCGGCAAGCTGACCGGTAACGCGATCCGCGTACCGACGCCGAACGTTTCGATGGCCATTCTCAACCTCAACCTTGAGAAAGCCGCCACCCGCGAAGAGATGAACGAGTACCTGCGCTACATGGCGCTGCACTCCGACCTGCATAAGCAGATCGACTTCGTCAATTCCCAGGAAGTGGTCTCCACCGACTTCGTTGGCTCGCGCCATGCTGGTGTGGTGGACGCGGAAGCGACCATCACCCAGGACAACCGTGTTGTGCTGTACGTGTGGTACGACAACGAGTTCGGCTACAGCTGCCAAGTGGTTCGCGTGATGGAAGACATGGCTGGGGTCAACCCGCCTGCGTTTCCGCGCTAAGCCTTTGCGCTGAATGAAGAAGCCCCGACTGGTTCGGGGCTTTTTTATGGCCGTGGGTTTTGTGGTGTCTGGGAGGGCCTTATCGCAGGCAAGCCAGCTCCCACAGTTGAACTGCATTTACCTGTGGGAGCTGGCTTGCCTGCGATGACGATGGAACCGTCCACGCCGCCATCACTTGAATAGCGTGTTGCGCAAACTGTCCGACAGCCCTTTGGGCGCCAGCCAGATACCCAGGTAGGCCTTCGCTAATTCAGCGTCCGGGCTGCTGAACACCACCTGCCCATTAATCTCCAGATTCAACCCGCGCCCCGGACGAAAATCCAGGGCGTAGCGATCACCGCTGCGAATATCCCGAAAGCGCGCGTGCAGCTTGGCTATCTCTGGGTTCAACCCGGCATTGGCTTGCTGGCGCTCCAAGGTGACGGTGGCCGCCTTGATCACATCATCGCGGTCAATGTCGCGAAAGTAATACAGCGCCAGGCGCACAGCCTTCTGCTGGTCCCAGGCCTGCTTTGCCGGCAGGTCAGCGGGTGCATACAGCGCGGCGGCATACACCTCCGCCCAGAGATAGTTGAACACCGCCTGGTTTTTCAGGGCCAGCCCCTCGACCTGTGCGGGGAAGCTTGCCTGCTTGAGCCGCTGTGCGTCGTTGGCGTGCGCCGTGAGCGACACCATCAGCATCAAACAGAAAAATAGTTGTCGCATAATGGCTCATCCTGAATTCGGCGCTGATGTGCGTCCTGTAGTATGGCAACACTGGCCTACGACGCGACCAAGGGTTAATGTTCGCGGCGCTCGGCCTTCTATAGACTGTGCCCCGGTTCACACACTTGAGCCAAATTGTCCTTCATGCTCGCTGGCCGCGGCATGATTTAGCCCGGCGTCCAATCGTACGCCTGGCCTGTTCTGAGGAGTACGCATGGCTGTCTACAACTACGACGTGGTGGTACTGGGTTCCGGCCCAGCTGGAGAAGGTGCGGCGATGAACGCTGCCAAAGCAGGGCGCAAGGTGGCGATGGTTGATAGCCGTCGCCAGGTCGGCGGTAACTGCACCCACCTGGGTACCATCCCGTCCAAGGCGTTGCGTCACTCGGTACGGCAGATCATGCAGTTCAATACCAACCCGATGTTCCGGGCCATTGGTGAGCCGCGCTGGTTCTCGTTCCCGGACGTACTGAAAAGCGCTGAAAAAGTCATCTCCAAGCAAGTCGCCTCGCGTACCGGCTACTACGCCCGTAACCGCGTCGACCTGTTCTTCGGCACCGGCAGTTTTGCCGATGAGCAAACCGTCGAAGTGGTCTGCGCCAATGGCGTGGTCGAGAAACTGGTGGCCAAGCACATCATCATCGCCACCGGTTCGCGCCCGTATCGCCCGGCGGACATCGATTTCCACCACCCGCGTATCTACGATAGCGATACCATCCTGAGCCTGGGCCATACCCCGCGCAAACTGATCATCTACGGCGCCGGCGTGATCGGCTGTGAATACGCCTCGATCTTCAGTGGCCTGGGTGTACTGGTCGAGCTGGTGGACAACCGCGACCAGTTGCTCAGCTTCCTCGACTCGGAAATCTCCCAGGCGTTGAGCTACCACTTCAGCAACAACAACATCACCGTGCGCCACAACGAAGAGTACGAGCGGGTCGAAGGCCTGGACAATGGGGTGATCCTGCACCTCAAGTCCGGCAAGAAGATCAAGGCCGACGCCTTGCTGTGGTGCAACGGCCGTACCGGCAACACCGACAAGCTGGGCATGGAAAACATCGGGGTCAAGGTCAACAGCCGTGGCCAGATCGAAGTGGATGAGAACTACCGCACCTGCGTGCCGAACATCTACGGCGCCGGTGACGTGATCGGCTGGCCAAGCCTGGCCAGTGCCGCCCATGACCAGGGCCGCTCGGCCGCTGGCAGCATTGTCGACAATGGCAGCTGGCGCTACGTGAACGACGTGCCGACCGGGATCTACACGATTCCCGAGATCAGCTCGATCGGCAAGAACGAGCACGAACTGACCAAGGCCAAGGTGCCTTACGAAGTGGGCAAGGCGTTCTTCAAGAGCATGGCGCGTGCGCAGATTGCCGGTGAGCCGCAAGGCATGCTGAAAATCCTGTTCCACCGCGAAACCCTGGAAGTACTCGGCGTGCATTGCTTCGGCTACCAGGCCTCGGAGATCGTGCACATCGGCCAGGCGATCATGAACCAGCCAGGTGAGCAAAATACCCTCAAGTATTTCGTCAACACCACCTTCAACTACCCGACCATGGCCGAAGCCTATCGGGTAGCGGCCTACGACGGCCTCAACCGGCTTTTTTGAGCGGCTCCGGCCGGTGGCCTGAGCCGGCCGGGGAGACCGATTTCAGTAATTCTCGAGGGTGGCAGTGGCCAAACCGGGAAAGTCTGTAATCAGGCTATCTACGCCGAAGTCGGCGAGCCTGCGCATCAGCGCAGGTTCGTTGACTGTCCACACGGACACATGCAAGCCCTGGCGCTGGGCTTTTTCCAGCCGCTCGGGGGTGCACAGCGTCCAGTTCAATGCCAAATACTCACAGCCGTAGTTCTGCGCGACCTTCAGCGGGTCGAGCCAGGCATATTCGGCGACCAGCCCGCGTGACAGGTCCGGGGTGAGTTCCACGGCGGCCTTGAGCACTTCCCGCGAGCTTGACGTGACCGTGACCTTGTCCATCAAGCCAAAGCGCACAGCCATTTCGCGAATCGCCAGCACAGTGGTGGCGGCACGGGTACGCGAGGCGCTTTTGACTTCCAGTTGCCAGTGATCGAAGTCGCACTGTTCGAACAACTCCTCCAGGCGTGGAATCGGGCAGGGGCTTACCCAGCCTGGGCCGCCTTTGCGCGCGTCCATTTTCACCAGATCAGCCGCCGAGTACTCGACGACCTTGCCGCGCCGGTCGGTGGTGCGCTTGAGGGTCGGGTCGTGGATGACCATCAACTCGCCGTCCATGGACAGGTGCAAGTCCAGTTCGCAACGACGTACGCCGTGTTTGAGACATTCCTGAAAACTGGTCAGGGTATTTTCCGGTGCTTCGCCTTTGGCACCGCGGTGGCCGTAAATCAGGGTCACAGTTGCTCCTTTGCGCCAGGATGGCTGGCGTCGTGAATACGCATTCAGAGGTCTTCGCTTTGTTCTCGCGCCAGGCGGCGTTCCTGGGCCTGTTTCTGCAGGATATAGCGCGCCAGCAGTTGGCGTTGGGCGTCGGTCATGGACTCGAACTCCGTGCCCACATCAAAGCCGTCGCCCTTGGGGTCGCAATGGGTCACCCGCGCGCGCAGCAACAGGCCGAGCGCCTGGGGCATCAGCACCAGCTTGACCGCCAGGTGAGTGTCGGCGGCCAGCGGTGTCGGGTGCTGGAAGTCGATGCCGCCCTCGGAGAGGATCACCGGTTGCGGCGCACCCACCTCGTTCAGCAAACCGCGAGCCATGACCTGGCTGAGCAGATCCAGGCGTTTGTTCTGCACTTTGAGGAAGGCCGCCAGGCTGCGGTCTTTCTCGCTGATCTGGCGCAGCAGGTGCTGGGCTTCGAATTCGCTCAAGTGCAGCTCGCTGAGCAGATTGAACAGCGGTGAATCATCCAGCAACACTTCCTTGCTCGCCGCGTCGGGGCCCGACAGGGGTTTGATTTGAAGTGCGATCATGTCGTCGATACGGTAGTATTCGCGGCGCTCTTCTTCATCTAATGTCGACATGGCGAACCCCAGGTAACGGTAATGGTCTGAGTGTAAAGCTGCTGACCAGACCCCGCCACCGGGACGTCTTCTTTTCCTCCGAACAAGCCCCGACATGTTCAGACCTCTCTTCGTATTTATCGGCACGCGTTATACCCGTGCAAAGCGTCGCAATCATTTTGTGTCGTTCATTTCCTTGACCTCGATGATCGGTCTCGCCCTGGGCGTGGTCGTGATGATCGTGGTGCTGTCGGTGATGAATGGCTTCGATCATGAGATGCGCACCCGCGTGCTGGGCATGGTGCCCCACGCGACCATCGAGGGCGATGCGCCCATCAACGACTGGCAAAGCCTGGCCGCCAAGGTCCAGCAGAACCCCAAGGTGGTGGCGGTAGCGCCGTTTACCCAGATGCAGGGGTTGCTGACCAATGACGGCAAAGTGCAGAAGATCCTGCTCAACGGCATCGACCCGGCCCAGGAGCGCAACGTCTCGATCATCGACAAGTTCATGCTGCAAGGTAAGCTCGACGAGCTGTCGCCGGGCAGCTTTGGCATCGTCATCGGTGACAAGGCCGCGGCCAAGCTGGGCGTAGAGGTTGGCGACAAGCTGACCTTCGTCGCCCCGGAAGTCACCGTGACCCCGGCCGGCATGTTCCCGCGCATGAAGCGCTTTACCGTGGTGGGCACCTTCCACGTCGGCGCTGGCGAGATCGACGGTTACATCGGCCTGACCAATCTCACCGACCTGGCCCGCCTGCATCGCTGGCAGCCCGACCAGGTGCAGGGCCTGCGCCTGAAATTCAACGACCTGTTCGATGCGCCGCGCGGCGCCTGGGAAATTGCCCAGCACCTGGGTGAAACCGAGTACTACGCTCGCGACTGGACCCGCACCCACGGCAACCTGTATCAGGCCATCCGCATGGAAAAAGCCATGATCGGCCTGTTGTTGTTGCTGATCGTCGCCGTGGCGGCCTTCAACATCATCTCCACGCTGGTGATGGTGGTGAACGACAAGAAGGGCGACATCGCCATCCTGCGTACGTTGGGCGCCACGCCGGGGCAGATCATGGCGATCTTCATGGTGCAGGGCACCGTGATCGGCGTGGTCGGCACCTTGATCGGCACGGCGGTGGGCATTCTGGCCGCGCTGAACGTCAGCGCCGCCATCGCCCTGCTTGAAAAGGTGATCGGCCACAAGTTTCTCAACGCCGACGTCTACTTCATCGATTACTTGCCGTCCCAGGTGCAAACCCAGGACGTGCTGATGGTGGGCGGCGCTGCGTTGGTCCTGAGCTTCCTTGCCACCCTGTATCCAGCCTGGCGCGCGGCACGTACCCAGCCAGCACAGGCATTACGTTATGAGTGAATCGGGCATGAGTGAAAAAGCAATCCTGAGCTGCCGCAACCTGGGCAAATCCTACGAGGAAGGCCCGGAGTCGGTGGTGGTGCTGTCCAACCTGCAGCTTGAACTGCACCCTGGCGAGCGTGTGGCGATCGTCGGCAGTTCCGGTTCCGGCAAGAGTACCTTGCTCAACCTGTTGGGCGGCCTCGACACGCCGTCCCAGGGCAGCGTATGGCTGGCCGGTGAAGAACTCTCGGCCTTGAATGAAAAGGCCCGCGGCCAACTGCGCAACCGCTCGTTGGGCTTTGTGTACCAGTTCCACCACTTGCTGCCGGAATTCACCGCCCTGGAAAACGTGTGCATGCCGCTGTTGATTGGCAAGACCGCGATTCCTGAAGCGCGTCAGCGTGCCACGGCCTTGCTCGAGCGCGTCGGCCTCGGCCACCGCCTGGAGCACAAGCCAGCGGAGTTGTCCGGTGGTGAGCGCCAGCGCGTGGCGATTGCCCGTGCCCTGGTGAACAACCCCGGCCTGGTGATGCTCGACGAGCCGACCGGCAACCTCGACTCCCACACCGCCCAGGGCATCAAGGACTTGATGCTGGAACTGAGCACCCAGATGCGCACCGCGTTCCTGGTGGTGACCCATGACATGAGCATGGCCCGGCAGATGGACCGCGTACTGCATTTGCAGGAAGGTCATCTGGTCGCTATCTGACCTGTTGCAAGCCCGGTTTTTTGAGGTCGGGCTTTTTCATTTTTCCAACGGTGCCCGCGAATGTTCAGACCGTTATCGATTTTTATCGGCACGCGCTATACCCGCGCCAAGCGCCGCAACCGTTTTGTCTCGTTTATCTCGATGACCTCGATGATCGGCCTCGCCCTGGGCGTATTGGCGATGATCGTAGTGCTTTCGGTGATGAACGGCTTTCAGCGTGAAATGAGCTCACGCATCCTCGGCATGGTGCCCCACGCCACCATCGTCGGCGTAAAGCCGATTGATGATTGGCAGCCGGTGGCCGCGGCCGCGATGAAGAATCCGCAAGTCACCGCCGCTGTGCCCTTCACCCAGATGGATGGCATGTTTTCCTATAAGGGCGCGATGCAGCCCATCGAGATCAGCGGCGTCGACCCGGCTCAGGAAGGCAAGGTGTCGATCGTGGCCCAGCACATCGTGCGCGGCAAACTCGACGACCTCAAGCCCGGCGAGTTCGGGGTGGTGGTCGGTGATATCACTGCACGGCGTTTTCGCCTGAACGTGGGCGACAAACTGACCCTGATCGTGCCGGAACTCAGCAGCGCCCCGGGCGGTATCACCCCGCGCATGCAGCGCCTGAATGTGGTGGGCATCTTCAAGGTCGGCGCCGAACTGGATGGCTCCATGGCCCTGATCCACATGGCCGACGCCGCTGAAATCCAGCATTGGCAGCCCAACCAGGTGCAAAGCGTGCGCCTGGCGGTGAAGGACCTGTATGCAGCGCCCAAAGTCTCGGCAGATATCGCCGCCAGCCTGGGCGCGGCTTATAAGCCGGATGACTGGACCCACACCCAGGGCAGCCTGTTCAGCGCGATGAAAATGGAAAAGACCATGATCGGCCTGCTGCTGCTGATGATCGTCGCCGTGGCCGCGTTCAACATCATCGCCACCTTGATCATGGTGGTGAACGACAAGGGCGCGGACATCGCCATCCTGCGTACCATCGGCGCCACACCTCGGCAGATTATGGCGATCTTCATGGTGCAGGGTACCGTGATTGGTGTGGTCGGCACCTTGATCGGCGGCGTGCTGGGGGTGATTGCGGCGCTGAACGTGAGTGAGCTGGTGGGCTGGCTGGAGCGGGTGAGCGGGCAGCATATCTTCAGCTCGGATGTGTACTTTGTCAGCAACCTGCCTTCGGAGCTGCAAGGTGGGGATGTGTTGCTGATTTGCTCGGCGGGGTTTGTGTTGAGCTTCTTGGCGACGATTTACCCGGCGTATCGGGCGGCGAAGATTGAGCCGGCGCATGCGCTCAGGTATTCGTAACCTGATCGTCTGATCGTTCCCACGCTCCGCGTGGGAATGCCTCACCGGACGCTCCGCGTCCGCTGTTGGGACGCAGAGCGTCCCTGAATGCATTCCCACGCGGAGCGTGGGAACGATCAGCAATCAGCAGTCGCCCTTGGGCAACTCAATCACAAACCTTGTCCAGCCCGCCTGCGACTCACAATAAATCCTCCCGCCATGCGCGCGTACAATCGACTGGGTAATCGCCAACCCCAGCCCCGCATGTTCACTGCTGCCTGCGCGCCTCGACGGGTCGGCTCGGTAGAACCGGTCAAACAGCCTCGGCAGTAACGACGCAGGAATGCCTTCCCCGCTGTTCTCAACCGTCAGTGTCACGCCACTCTCGATCCGCACCCGCACTTCACCGCCCGGTGGGGTAAACCGCAGCGCGTTATCCAGCAGATTCGACAAGGCCCGACGCAACATACCGCGATCGCCCATCGTCTGGGCGGTGCCTTCGCGCACCAGCGTCACCTGTGCGTCCTCCGCCAGCAGGGTAAAGAACTCCAACAGTGCGTCGACCTCATCGCCCAAATCCAGAGCTTCTCGGCTGGGCATCAGCAAGCCGTGGTCAGCTTTGGCCAGGTACAGCATGTCGTTGACCAGTTGCGCCATCCATTGCAGCTCTTCCAGGTTGCTGTGCAGCGCCTCGCGGTAATCCTCCAGCGGGCGTGGCTGGGTGAGGATGACTTGGGTCTGGGTCAGCAAGTTGGACAGCGGTGTGCGCAGTTCGTGGGCAATATCTGCGCTGAAGGCGGACAGGCGCTGGAACGCATCATCGAGGCGGGCCAGCATGGCGTTGACGGCCTGGGCCAGTTCCGCGAGCTCCACCGGCATTTGTTCTTGGGGTAAGCGTTGCGTGAGGGAGTGGGCGGAGACACTGGCGGCCACTTCGCCCATGCGCCGCAGCGGTCGCAAGCCACTGCGCGCAGCCCAGGCGCCGAGCAGGGCAGTGGCCAGGGCCGAGAGGCCGACGGTCAGCCAGATCAAGCGTTGCATGCGTTGCAGAAAGTGCTGGTGGTGGGTGATGTCGAGGATCAGGGTCAGTTGTGGCGAATCCAGTTGGCTGGGCGTCAAGGGCGCGATGAATACGCGATAGTCGGTGCCTGCGTATTGCAGGCTGTGCAGGCCGGGTGCTTGGGGCAAGGGAAGGTGTGGCGCGCCGTCCAGCCAACGTTGACCCGCCCCGGTGATGCGCAAGGTGAGGTCGGGCTGGTGATCGAGTTCGGCGCGCAGTTGAGGGGTTCGCCGGGCGAGGTCTTCCGGTGAGGCGACACCTTGCAAGGTGCTGCGCAGGGCTACCAGTTTGCTTTCGAGCTGTTGCTGGTCCAGCTCCATGAAGTGCGCCTCGCTGGCCCGGTTGAACAACACTCCGGCGATCAACGAGACCACCGCCGTGCAGGCGGCAAACAGCAGCGCCAGGCGGCTGGTCAGGGACAGGCGCTTGATCACGTGAACCGTTCCTCCAGCACGTAACCCATGCCGCGCACGGTGTGGATCAGCTTATTGGGGAAATTGTCGTCGACTTTCAGGCGCAGGCGGCGAATGGCGACTTCGATGATGTTGGTGTCGCTGTCGAAATTCATGTCCCACACCTGGGAGGCGATCAGCGTCTTGGGCAGCACTTCGCCCTGGCGGCGTAGCAGCAGCTCCAGCAGGGCGAACTCCTTGGCGGTGAGGTCGATGCGCTGGCCACTGCGCTCGACGCGGCGGCGGATCAAGTCCAGGCTCAGGTCGGCCAGTTGCAGCGTGGTCTCCTGCGGCGTGCTGCTGCCACGGCGCAACAAGGTGCGCACCCGCGCCAGCAGTTCGGAAAAGGCGAAGGGCTTGACCAGGTAATCGTCGGCGCCCAGCTCCAGACCATGTACTCGGTCTTCTACGGCATCGCGAGCGGTGAGGAACAGCACCGGGATGTCCAGGCCGGCACTGCGCACCGCCTGCAGGATTTGCCAGCCATCGCGGCCGGGCAGCATCACATCGAGGATCAATAAGTCATAGTCGCCCGTCAGCGCCAAGTGCTGGCCACTGGTGCCGTCGGCCACCAGTTCGGTGGTAAAGCCCGCTTCGGCCAGGCCCTGGCGCAGGTAATGACCGGTTTTGGGTTGGTCTTCGACGATCAGCAGTTTCATATCGGGCTCTTGATAGGGGCTATGTAGGAGCGAGCTTGCTCGCGAAAAACGCCAACGGTAACGCGGGCTGTCAGGCTTGACGCGTTGTGCTTAAGCCCTTCGCGAGCAAGCTCGCTCCTACAAAAAACATTGGGCTTTATACCGTGCTCGTCAGGGGATGGGCGCAAGCTGACAAAGTTGTAATCTAGCAGTCAGCTGGCTGGCAGCGAGGCCATCTTAAAGTGTTGCCCAAGCTGGATACCTATTTTGGAGAGTGAAAGATGGCGTTGCGTACACCTCTGTTATTGGCAGGCTGCCTGCTGGCGTTGAGTTTCAATGCCCTGGCAGATGCGACTCACACCTACGCGTTCGGCCAGCCGGCCCCGGCGGATAAAGCCACGCGCACCGTTGAAGTCACGCTGCGGGACATTGCCTTTGAGCCCAAGTCCCTGGACGTCAAGGCCGGTGAAACCGTGCGCTTTGTGCTGGTCAACAAAGGCCAGTTGCTGCATGAGTTCAACCTGGGAGACGCGGCCATGCATGCCGCCCACCAGAAAGAGATGTTGCAGATGCAAGCCAGTGGCATGCTCACCGCCACCGGCATGGGCAAGATGGATCACAGCGCCATGGGCCACGGCGACATGGGCGGCATGAAGCACGACGATCCCAACAGTGTGTTGGTGGAGCCGGGCAAGACGGCCGAACTGACCTGGACGTTCAAGCAGGCCACAGGCCTTGAGTTCGCCTGCAACCTGCCCGGGCATTACCAGGCGGGCATGGTCGGTAAACTGACCGTTGAGTGAGGCGTTTGTTAAGGGGGCGAGCAAAGGCTGGTAGACTGGCGCGGTTTATTTAGCCAGGTTTCCGCCATGCATCCCGCAGCCGAACATTCGCCGCTGGGCAAGTCCAGTGAATACATCAGCACCTACACGCCTTCGTTGCTGTTTCCGATTCCACGCGCCGCCAAGTGGGCCGAGCTGGGCCTGAGCGCCGAGACCCTGCCGTACAAGGGCGTGGATTTCTGGAACTGCTTCGAACTGTCCTGGTTGTTGCCATCGGGCAAGCCGGTGGTAGCCATCGGTGAGTTCAGCATTCCGGCCGACTCGCCGAACATCATCGAGTCCAAGTCGTTCAAGCTGTACCTCAACTCGCTGAACCAGACCGCGTTTGCCGATACGTCCAGCCTTGAAGCCACCTTGCGCACCGACCTCAGCTCTGCGGCCGGCAAGCCAGTGAGCGTGCGCATTCGCAGCCTGGCCGACATCGAGGCAGAAGGCGTGATGGCGTTGCCGGGCGTGTGCATTGACGGCCTGGATATCAACGTCAGCAGCTACGAACACCCGCGCCCGGAACTGCTGCGTTGCGATGATTCGCGCGTGGTGGAGGAGAGCGTGCACAGCCACCTGCTCAAATCCAACTGCCCGGTGACCAGCCAGCCTGACTGGGGCAGTGTGGTGGTGGAATACCGTGGTGCGGCGCTGGATCACGCCAGCCTGCTGGAATATATCGTCAGCTTTCGCCAGCACTCGGACTTTCATGAGCAGTGTGTGGAGCGGATCTTCCTGGACTTGCAGCGCTTGCTCAAGCCGGAGAAGTTGACGGTGTATGCACGCTATGTGCGCCGGGGTGGGTTGGATATCAACCCGTATCGCAGCACTGAGAACACCCAGTTCCTGAACGTGCGCCTGGCGCGTCAGTAAGCCTTCATACAAAAAACTGTGGGAACTGGCTTGCCTGCGATTGCGATCTTTCAGTCATTCATCAAGTGACTGATACACCGCTATCGCAGGCAAGCCAGCTCCCACATTTGGTTTTGTGTTTGGCTTGGGCTGGGGTTAGATGCCGATATTGCCCAGGGTCAGCACGATATTGCGCAACGTCCCGGCAATGCCTGGATGGTCCAGTTCAAAACCTTCCACTGCCCGGTTCACATCGTCAGCGATGCTGGGCGTCTGGGTGGCCGGTTCCATTTCCAACTGGACTTCGAATTTGGCGATCAACTCTTCCAATGCTTGACGTTTCTCGGCGGGCAACTCGGGATGATTCTCCAGTTGCTCACGCACAATATCGGCCTGCTGTTGTAACTTCTCGCGATCAGGCATGACGTTCTTTCCTTTTATCGATAGGCACTGGCATAGACCGCGGCACGCCGTGAAAGGTCTACGGGCTGACCTGTAGATTAATCCACTGCGGCCAACTGTGCATGATCTCGATCAGGGCTTCTCGCCCTTGAGCTGGCGCAGGCGGATGTCGGCCAGGCAGGTGCCGAGTTCGCCGAGGTGGTCGATCACCGAATGCACACCCAGGCCATAGAGCGCCACCGTGGCCTTGCCGCGCTTGTGTTCGCGTTGCTGCTCGGTCAGCGCCTGCCATTGCTGGGGCGACAGGCCGCAGAGCGAACCGCAGGAGGCCAGGCCGATGGTCCACAAACCGGCATTCAGGCCCGATTGCAGCAGGCGCGGCTCGCCGCTGACCAGTACGCAGCCTTCCAGGCGTTCGATGTTCAACTCCATCAGGGCTTGCCAGCAAGCGTGGGGCGCGGGCCAGCGAATGGAGGAGGGCGAGGTCGCCTTGAGCCAGCCAGGCAGGCCGGCGCAGAGTGGCGTGGTCACGGCGGGAGGCAGTTCGTCCAGCCAGGCGCAGGGCACGCCTTGTTCTTTGAGACTGCGCAGGATTTTCAATGCGCCCGGCGTGGCCTCGGCGTCGGCGCAAGGTGAGTCGCTGCGCGCCAGGGAACCAAAATCCACCAGGCAGCCACTCAGGCCAAATAACACGGCGGTCAATGAGGGGGCGGCGGCGACGGCAATCTCGGCGTGTGGCATCTGAACGTCCCTGAAATAGCTGCCACGCTATCGGGGCGGCATGACAAGGGGATGACACTGTCGATATTTGTAGGAATTTTGTGCATTTTCCCTAAGACGATTCTAGGTAGCTGCCTAAATCGGCACTTCCGTCATATACTGACAGCCTTATTCAGGGCATAGCGCCCATGACAGACCATTCAAGGAGCAAAAGCTATGCGCTGGAGCCAGTACTTCGCTCAGCTATCGGTGTGTGCCACCATCCTGTTGGCGCCTTTCGCAGCCCAAGCGGCCTCGGAAGATGACCCATGGGAAAGCGTCAACCGCCCCATCTTCACCTTCAACGACACCGTTGACACCTATGCCCTCAAGCCAATCGCCCAGGGCTATCAGTTCGTCACCCCACAATTTGTGCAGGACGGCGTTCACAACTTCTTCCGCAACATCGGTGATGTCGGCAACCTGGCCAACAACGTGCTGCAACTCAAGCCGCACAATGCAGGCGTCGACACCGCCCGCCTGTTGGTCAACACCACATTTGGCGTACTGGGCTTTATCGACGTCGGCACCAAAATGGGGCTGCAGCGCAGCGACGAAGACTTCGGCCAGACCCTGGGCTACTGGGGCGTGGGCAGTGGCCCGTACGTGATGATCCCGTTGCTGGGCCCAAGCACCTTGCGTGATGCGCCGTCCAAATACGTCGACAGCTACACCCAACCGTACCGCTACATGAACGACATCGGCTGGCGTAACAGCACCTTCGGCCTCAACGTTGTCGACGTACGCGCCAGCCTGCTCGACAGCGAGAAGCTGATCAGCGGCGACAAGTACACCTTCATTCGTAACGCTTACCTGCAGAACCGCGAGTTCAAGGTCAAGGACGGCAAGGTCGTTGACGACTTTTAAGCTGTGACGTTTTGAAATGAAAAAGGCGACCTTTGTAAGGTCGCCTTTTTTGTGCGCGCTGATCGTTCCCCACGCTCCGCGTGGGAAGGCATCCCGTGACGCTCCGCGTCACCTTTGCGCAGGGGCTGGATGTTGCGTTAGCGCATTTTCAGAATCTTGAGGCCCAGATGCTGGTCATCGCCTACCGCTTTGGCCCACACCACCTGGGTATCCGCCTCAAGACCCCTGAGCGCGGCGTGCTCTGAATCAATGCGCACGGTCAGCAGGTCGCCCACAGTGAACTGGCGAGGTGCCTGCACCTGCATGCCGGAACTGGAGAGGTCCACGCAGGTGCCGGCAATCTCCTGCCCGGCATGGATCAAAGACACATCGGCATCTATTCGCATGCGGATGAAATCGCGTTTTTCGGCGTAGTCGCGCTCGTGTTCGCTCACAGCATCCATCCTTACTTTGCGTTGTGGTTGTGAGGGTTCTTATAACTCCCGGTGATTTGCGGTGTAAAGACGCCCGGCGACCATCGGCATGAGCTTGAAACCCCTCACGGATGGGAGTACCGTCTGCGCCTTAGAAGGGCACCTCTGCTTTACCGTTGTGCATGGGCCAAATCCCAATGCTTTGTAGGACAGAGAGGCTAGAAAGCGAATCCAGTACGTGAGCCCGGCCATTGCCGAGCCGCCTACGCCAACCTAATTCTGGCGCCGTTTGCCCACATGCAAAAAACCAGTGCCACGCTGCTGATAATCGATGACGACGAAGTAGTGCGCGCGAGCCTCGCGGCCTACTTGGAAGACAGTGGCTTCAGCGTCCTGCAGGCCAGTAATGGCCAACAGGGTCTCCAGGTATTCGAGCGCGACAAGCCCGACCTTGTGATCTGCGACCTGCGCATGCCCCAGATGGGCGGCCTGGAGCTGATTCGCCAGGTGACCGACCTTGCCCCGCAAACGCCGGTGATTGTCGTGTCCGGTGCCGGTGTCATGAACGATGCCGTTGAAGCCTTGCGCCTGGGCGCCGCCGATTACCTGATCAAGCCCCTGGAAGACCTGGCCGTGCTGGAGCACTCGGTGCGCCGCGCCCTGGACCGTGCACGCCTGCTCCTGGAAAACCAGCGCTACCGCGAAAAGCTCGAGACCGCCAACCGCGAACTCGAAGCCAGCCTGAACCTGCTGCAGGAAGACCAGAACGCCGGGCGCCAGGTGCAGATGAACATGCTGCCGGTGAGCCCCTGGACGATTGACGAGTTCAAGTTTGCCCACCAGATCATCCCGTCGTTGTACCTGTCGGGTGATTTTGTCGACTATTTCCGCGTCGATGAGCGCCGCGTGGCGTTCTACCTGGCCGACGTTTCCGGCCACGGCGCGTCTTCTGCCTTTGTTACCGTGTTGTTGAAGTTCATGACCACACGGCTGTTGTTCGAGTCCAAGCGCAACGGCACCTTGCCGGAGTTCACCCCCTCCGAGGTGCTGGGCCACATCAACCGGGGCCTGATCAGCTGCAAGCTGGGCAAGCACGTGACGATGGTCGGCGGCGTGATCGACGAAGAAACCGGTCTTTTGACCTACAGCATTGGCGGCCACCTGCCGATGCCTGTTTTGTACACTCCTGACAGTGTGCGCTACCTGGAAGGGCGTGGCCTGCCCGTAGGCTTGTTTAACGAAGCCACCTACGAAGACCACATCCTGGAACTGCCGCCGACCTTCAGCCTGACGCTGATGTCCGACGGTATTCTGGACCTTCTTCCAGAGCCTACACTCAAAGAGAAAGAAGCCGCCTTGCCCCAAAAGGTCAAGTCGGCGGGCGGCAGCCTGGATGGCCTGCGGCAGGTTTTTGGATTGGCCACGCTAGGGGAGATGCCGGATGATATCGCCCTATTGGTGTTGAGCAGGAATCTTTGATGAGTACCGGAAGAATCCAATTCGCCGAGCAAGACGGGACCTTCGTCCTGAAGTTTGTCGGTGAAGTGCGCCTGACCTTGTGTTCGGCCCTGGATGCGACGATCGAGCGGATCTTCACTGCGCTGAACTTCTCGGCGATCGTGATCGACCTGACCGAAACGCGCAGCATCGATAGCACCACCCTGGGCCTGTTGGCCAAATTGTCCATTCTGTCTCGGCAGAAGGTCGGCCTATTGCCGACCGTGGTCACCACCCACGAAGACATCACCCGTCTGTTGCAATCCATGGGCTTTGACCAGGTGTTCAACATCGTTGACCGCCCCATCCCGTGCCCTGAGTGCCTGACCGACCTGCCGTCCCAGGACCAGTCCGAGGAAGTGGTGCGGGTCAAGGTGCTGGAAGCGCACAAAATCCTGATGGGCTTGAATGAGTCCAACCGCGAAGCCTTCCACGACCTCGTCAACGCCCTCGAGCGGCACTGACGGCCTCCCTGCCCAAACACACACAGTCCAATGTGGGAGCTGGCTTGCCTGCGATTACGCAGTGTCAGTCGATGAAGTGTTGGCTGGCCCACCGCTATCGCAGGCAAGCCAGCTCCCACATCGGACGGCGGTGACACCGACGCACAAAAAAGGGCGACACCCTCACAGGTGCCGCCCTTTTTGCTGCTATCTGCTTTTACAGCTTGGCCGACAACAACGCCTCCAGTTTCTCCTGGTCCCGAGCAAACTGACGAATCCCCTCCGCCAGCTTCTCAGTCGCCATCGCGTCCTCGTTGGACTCCCAACGGAACTGCGCTTCAGTCATATGCACACGGGCCTCACCGGCATGGCCTGGCGCCAATTTGCGCTCCAGCTTGCCTTCATCGGCTGCCAGCTTCTCCAACAGGTCCGGGCTGATGGTCAGGCGATCACAACCGGCCAGTTCCTCGATCTGGCTGAGGTTACGGAAGCTCGCACCCATCACTACTGTTTTGTAGCCGTTAGCCTTGTAGTAGTTATAGATGCGCGTCACCGACTGCACGCCCGGGTCATCGGAACCGGTGTAGTCGTTGCCGTTGGCCTTCTTGTACCAGTCGTAGATACGGCCCACGAACGGCGAAATCAGAAACACACCCGCTTCCGCACAGGCAACGGCCTGGGCGAAGGAGAACAGCAGCGTCAGGTTGGTCTGGATGCCTTCTTTTTCCAGCTTCTCGGCGGCACGGATGCCTTCCCAGGTGGAGGCGATCTTGATCAGCACGCGATCGCGGCTAACGCCGGCTTTGTCGTACAGGTCGATCAGACGATGCGCACGCTTGAGAATGGCGGCCTCGTCAAATGACAGACGCGCATCCACCTCAGTGGAAATACGGCCCGGCACTACTTTGAGAATTTCTTGACCCACCGCCACCGCAAAGCGGTCACTGGCCAGGCCCACATCGCCGTTGCAGTCCTGCACGCACTCATCCAGCAGCTTGGCATAGCCAGGGATCGACGCAGCCTTGAGCAGCAGGGAAGGGTTGGTGGTAGCGTCTTGTGGCTTGAGCTTGGCGAGAGTGGAAAAATCGCCGGTATCGGCTACGACGGTGGTGAATTGCTTGAGTTGTTCCAGCTTGGAAGTCATGGGCGTGCTCTGTCCTGTGGGTCTAGTGACATTACCCGAGCGCTGGCAGGCGCTCAAGGGCGCAAATGCGTTAGGTCGTTTGCGAGGGCAATAACCTGGAAACGGCCGTTTGAATCACCGGCCGTGGTGCTCAATTGGAGGGCAAAATCGCAGCTAGGTTCAACTGGATTCCACCCGTCCTGCGCCACTGGTTTCAAGCCAGTTGATAGAGGCAATATCAATGTTTTGAAGTTGTGAAAAGTTTATTTTCCAGCTCTTTAGTTGTTGCTGTTTTTACTTGTGCTATACCTGACTGGCAAACGCTAACTTGGGCCGATAAAAACTCTGATGACATAACTGTCCGCGGCGAAGTGTGTGCGTCTGTGCATTAAAATCTGCTGGTTCGTTAGTTTGAAAGCAAAGGAGAGATGTAATGAAACGGAATATATCAACACTATTCGCCGCCCTGGGTTTTATTTGTTCAACAACGGTATTTGCCGATGTGACGGTACAGCAGGCCCTCAGCGCCGGTTGTTACGATACCCAGGAAATGCGTGGCATCATTGACACTGCCAAGGCAGGTAAACCCATGGGGAGCCGCACCCTGGAAAAGGAAAACGAACTGACCTCATCCTACGGCGGCAAGATCACCGATACCAGAGTGACTGCTCCTGCCACCTGGGTGTACCGCGCGTATGAGAGCGCGGACACCAACAATTGGCACGTCCAGAAACTCAAGGCCGGGGTGATCTACTCCAAAGCGCAGAACGACCTGGACAAATACCTCAGGGACGGTGGTACACCCGAAAAATACTGGGCCATCGATGGGCCTGACCTACACGCGCTGGGTTTTATCGGTGCCACCTACACGACAATGCGACTGCTCGCCTTACAGTCCAGCGACACCCCGAAAAGTCAGTTCGTGAGTTTTGCACTGGACTACGCCACCACCGGAACCTTTGGAGACGCCGTGTATGCACTGCAAGTAAACCCGAACTCACCCATTCTGGGGTTGGTTAACTGCAAAACGCCAGGCGGTGAAGTTCAATTTCAAATACTCGGCGGCACCACATTCAACACGCTTTACCGAAAAGTCAGGACCGATAAAGATTGGAAAAGGTATAACCGCGACACCGACCAATGGGTAACTGTGCCCAAAGGAACAGTGCCGGAAAACTAAGCAACAGTGCAGCAAGGGCCGGCAGCACCTGCCGCGCCCTTGCAATCACCGCTAAATATGTGGGAGCTGGCTTGCCTGCGATAGCGCCGGTACACCCAATGAGCACTTACCTGACACTCACCAGGCAAAAATGTGGGAGCTGGCTTGCCTGCGATAACGTCGGTACGCCCAATGAGCATCTACCTGACACTCGACCAATCACCGCCCCTCCAACAACGTCCCCGCCTGATCCAGCAACGCCAACGGATCCGCCGCCTTATGAATATCCACCGACAACAACTGCCTGAACTTGCGCGCCCCTGGAAACCCCGTGCCCAACCCCAACACATGCCGAGTAATGTGATGCATCGTCCCACCACTGGCCAAATGCTCAGCAATATAAGGCCGCAACTGCGCCAACGCCTCCGCCCGGCTAATCACCGGCGCCTCACTGCCAAACAACCGCTGGTCCACCTCCGCCAACAGATACGGATTGTGATAAGCCTCCCGCCCCAGCATCACCCCATCAAACGTCTGCAAATGCTCCTGGCACTGCTCCAGCGTCTTGATCCCACCATTGAGATTAATCTCCAACTCCGGAAAATCCCGCTTCAACTGCGCCGCCACGTCATAACGCAACGGCGGAATGTCCCGGTTCTCCTTGGGCGACAACCCCTCCAGAATCGCAATCCGCGCATGCACGGTAAAACTGGTGCAACCGGCGTTCTTCACCGTCCCGACGAAGTCACACAACTCGGCATAACTGTCCCGACCATTGATGCCGATACGGTGCTTCACCGTCACCGGAATCGACACCGCATCGCGCATGGCCTTCACACAGTCCGCCACAAGGGCAGGGTGCGCCATCAGGATCGCGCCGATCATATTGTTCTGCACCCGGTCGCTGGGGCAGCCGACGTTCAGGTTCACTTCGTCGTAACCCGCGGCCTCGGCCATACGGGCGCAGGCGGCCAGATCGGCCGGGACACTGCCGCCCAACTGGAGCGCCAGCGGGTGCTCGGCTTCGTTGTGGCGCAGGAAGCGGTCGTGGTCGCCATGGAGGATAGCGCCGGTGGTGACCATCTCGGTGTAGAGCAGGGCGTGTTTGGAGAGCAGGCGTAGGAAGAACCGGCAGTGGCGGTCGGTCCAGTCCATCATGGGGGCGACGGAGAAGCGGCGGGAGAGTGGGGCGGTTTGTAGGGACATGGGGATCTGATTCAGCGAGGCGAATGGGGCGCAGTTTATCAGGGATGGATCTTGGGTGTCGGGGAGGCGTGTTCTGTGTTCATTACCAGTTTGAACGAGGGCGCTGCCGCGTATGAAATATGCCGAGTATTTGTAGGCGATCACCGCGTACCCGATAGGGGGTCAGATAAGACCAGTTGGGTACTGCCCATTCCCGAGTCTGTTTAACCCGACCTTCACGGTCCATTGAGGGAAAGTGAGTGAGTTTGTCGACGCTGGCGAACATGGCGACGGAGAAGTCGTCGGCCGCCTTGGGATTTTCGAGAGCAATGTAGTTTGCTTCGTCTTCCAGATTTTTGAGTGCTTTTTCAAGCCACTCAATCTGCATTTTTGCTCCAGCGCCTGGCGCGCATGGCGGCCACTTGGTCAACGGTGGCGAATTTGCCTTCGTCGGCTTCCTTTACCGCTTGCTCAATTTGAGCGGTCAGCGTTTTTTCATGCGCGATGTAGTCGCGAAGAACGTCCATCGCCAGGTAGCTCGCTGTCTGGCCGTTGGTTTTGGCAAGGTCGGTGAGAGAGTTGGACAGATCTTCCGGTAGGTTTAGGGATATCCCAGCCATGGCAGTCTCTATTATGGACGGTTGTGGGGCATCTTACCGCTTGGGGCGTTGGCTTGAATCATCAGGTCGTCGCGCGATGTATCTGCAAGTGATTCGGTCTTTTTTCCTCTGTCGCTTCGAAGCCGGGAGACCGTGTTCCGGCAACTGCATCTGTTCATTGTTCGTTCATCGTCGTCTGCAACTCATCTGCCAGAGCATGTCGCTGAATAGTCGTTGCTTGTCCGCGCTTTGCATTCTTGCTAGACGATATCAATCCTTGAATGGACTACATCATTATCTCTGGCTACGATCGTCAAAATACGCGGCCCTTGGTCGCCATGGTGTATCTAGTACCGTCATCTAGCAGTGGACTGCTAGCAAGGAGTCACAGATGAGCGACGAAGAAACGTGTCCCCCGGACGGCCAGAAGAAAGCCAGTTTTACGTTGGGTAGCAATGCGGATGATCTTTTGAACTCCGCTCCCTTGGCTAAAATCGTCCGGTCTTGGGAAGAAGGTCCAGCGGCAAAAGCTATGGCTGCAATGGCGGCATCAGCGAAAACTTGGGAAGAGGGTCCAGCGGCAAAAGCTATGGCTGCAATGGCGGCATCAGCGAAAACTTGGGAAGAGGGTCCAGCGGCAAAAGCTATGGCTGCAATGGCGGCATCAGCGAAAACTTGGGAAGAGGGTCCAGCGGCAAAAGCTATGGCTGCAATGGTGGCATCAGCGAGAGCTTGGGAAGAGGGGCCAACGGCAAAAGCTATGGCTGCAATGGCAGCATCAGCGAGAACTTGGGAAGAGGGTCCAACGGCAAAAGCTTTGGCTGCAATGGCGGCATCAACGAGAACTTGGGAAGAGGGGCCAGCGGCAAAAGCTATGGCTGCAATGGCGGCATCAACGAGAACCTGGGAAGAAGGCGCTGTGGCGAAGGCTCTGTCTGCAGCTTCAATTACATGGGGAGAACATTCAGCTTTTAGGGCGGCAGTGTCTGCGGTCAGATCTTTGGACGCATTTTCCGCTATGAGGGAGCTTGCAGAACCGACTGTAACTCTGTCCCGGTGGGGGGTCTCGGGAGCAATAACTGTTGATGCTGTACTTGAGGAACTAGCTAGTCGAACTGATATTACTGTAAAACAGTCTGCTGAAAATTTGTATGAGTTGCTTCAGAAGAGCGAGCCTCAAAGCAATCCGGGATGGGCCGATGTAGCTCAGGTTGGAGAGGCTAAAACTTCTGCCCCCGTCCAATCTCTCAATGCGATCCCAACATACGCCCTGCTGTTCTGGCTCTATGTCGTAGCTCCATTGGTTTACGTGATGGTTAATTGGGAGAGTGCTCGGATAGGTTTAGCTGACTTGAATGCCCGACTCCCCCAGACCGAATTGCTTTCAGAAATTAGAAATTTTATCCGTACGGAAATTGCAGGTAAACCAGCGGATGTCCGGTTAGTCAAAGGCAAAAACGTGCGTCTCAGAGCAGGGCCTGGAATGAAGACAGACGTGATATTACTTTTGCCACCGGATGCAATTGTGGTCGTACTTGGCAAGGAAGATAGAACTTGGCTATACGTCTCGTATGAACATCAGGGCTATATGGTGGATGGATATCTATCTACCCAGTTCTTGAAGAAGATACGCAAGTAATCTATATTCGATAATTTATTCTAAGTTACCTATTAGAAGCCGGTTTAACATGAGGCGCGAGTCAGATCCTATGGGCGAGAAGATAAAGTTATGGAGTTAGAAGCCATCAGTGGTTTTGCTATAGTTGAAGCGCTTAGAACATTTCAGATTAAATCCATCGGAGACATGCTTGCCAAGTTGGATTGGGAGATCGAACAACTTCAGGCAAGCCAATTTTCCCAAGGAGCGCAATCGGTAAATTTTTCGAGCTACTTTGCCATAAACGCTGCGCTCACAGCTTTTCACGTTTGCGACTGGATATGGCATACCGGTACGCAGCAGCAAAGAATTTCTTGGCTACAATTTGCGCCAGCTATATCCACGACGAAAGGTAAAACGCGATTCCAGGTAGGCCTGAAAAATCAATGCCCCGAGTTTGGAGTGTGCAGAGAAATAGCAAATTCGTTCAAACACCTCACAGACAACCAGTTTACGGACAAAGCTATTTTGACTGATGTGCCTTTGTTCGAGTTCTCGGTACCTGCCAGTGTGGGCTCGCTGAGGGCAGGAGATCCATTGGTTCAATATGCTAAAGTCCTTATGGTGCGCAGCAGGGATGGCATTACTCCAGTAGCCCATGTTCTTTCTAAAACATATGATTTTCTTGAGGATTTCTGCGAGAAAAATGGTTTTTTGGGTGGCAGTTAAATAAAGCTCACAAATTTAATGGGGGTTGGATATCGGTCGACAACATAACGTTAGGAGCTTTCCCACACGTTTTCCGGCTTGCCCGTCAGACCTCACACCGCTAGCCTCCTCAAGCCGCCGCAAACTCAGCGGCCGGAGGTGGAAGTCCGTATTGCTAAGGCGTTTTTAACTCCCGTACATATTTGGAGCTTCGCCCATGCACAACAACACACGCAGTTCTTCAATGGATCAAAGCGCATCATCCATCGATGCCGCCGTCGAACGCCCAAACCAAAATTTATTCCTCGTCAACCCAACCATCGACCCCGAAACCCTCCTGGCCAACGCCGCCGAAAACCTAGCATCCGCCAACGAAATGGCCGCCACTCTGGCGTTCGACCTCGACGATTCCCAACGCGCCATCGCCCTGGGCATTCAGCAGTTAATCGAGTTGAGCTCGCTGCTCGTTGACCGAGCTCAGGAGCAAGTTGCGCCTGTAACCGCCCCAGTCAAAGCCTGACAACCAACCCTGCCGCCTTGCCCAAGGCGGCAACCTGAACTCATGCTGTCACCCATCAAAGTTTCATAATTCCCTGCGCCGTTGAGGTCTACGATTCCCTGCGAGAGAGGACCCCAGCGCCTCCAGCCCATAGGGAACTGAAACCATGATCTCGAACCTCGTCAAACTTGTGATGATCACCGGCACGTTGATGTTAAGCGCTTGTTCATCTTCATCGAGCGTGACCAGCAGCGAGCCGTGCTTTTCAGGCGGTTGCCAGGCATTTGGCGACCATAGTCCCAACAAAGCCGCGAAGATGAATTTCGGTGGCAGTGGGCTGGGGAGTAGTTATGGGGAGTATGGTTCGGGGTTGTTGCATGATGATTGATGGGGTGGTGGGGCGAGAGTGTTTTGCTTGCTTTGCTGGTTTGCAAAGTGAGCTGCCGTTGGGGTGGAACGCTAAGTAGCCGTTGCCTGAGTACCGGATAGTACGCGGTCTGATCCCGCATTTTCGTCGGCTGTCAGGTCTTCACGGGAGCAAGCTCCCTCGCCACAGGTGCAGCGTCGTGCCGAAGTTCTGTAGATATTTATGCTGCAATGGCGGTGGGTCAGTTAATTCGTCTGTTACTGATATACCGCTATCGCAGGCAAGCCAGCTCCCACATTAGCCATGTATCGCTCGCAGAATCAGCGCCCGGCTCGGATCCCTGTGGGAGAGGGCTTGCTCGCGATGGCGGTGGGTCAGTTAACTCATCTGTTACTGATATACCGCTATCGGCAGCCAGCTCCCACATTAGCCATGTATCGCTCGCAGAATCAGCGCCCGGCTCGGATCCCTGTGGGAGAGGGCTTGCTCGCGATGGCGGTGGGTCAGTTAACTCATCTGTCACTGATATACCGCTATCGCAGGCAAGCCAGCTCCCACATTGGCCATGTATCGCCCACAAAATCAGCGCCCGGCCCAGATCCCTGTGGGAGCGGGCTTGCTCGCGAAGGCGGCGTGTCAGTCACTGAATCTATAACTGAACCACTGCTTTCCCAGGCAAGCCAGCTCCACACATTGGTATTGTGTTCGCTTAGCTGATCGCTATTAGGTGAGCCGTTATTGACCGCCTTTCATCCGCCGGGCGATCAGGTATAGGCCCAGGCCGACCAGCGCTGTTGCGGCGCCGATGTAGCCGGTGCTGGTCCAGCCCAACCCTGCCGTAATCGCCATGCCGCCAAACCACGGGCCCAGCGCATTCGCCAGGTTAAACGCCGCATGGTTCGAAGCCGCTGCCAGGCTCGGCGCTTCGTGGGCGATGTCCATCAGACGAATCTGCAACGGTGCCGCCAACGCGACCATGGTGCCCACCAGCCCCATGCTCACCAGCACGCCCCACAGCGACGAGGCGGCGAAGGGGAAGAACAACAACACCGCCATCGACCACACCAATATCAAGCCCACTGCCCGAAACTGCATGCGATCAAACAGTTTGCCACCGGCAATGTTGCCGATGATGCCGCCCACGCCAAAGGCGGCGAGGCCGAAGGGGATCCACTGCGGCGAGACCTTGGTCACTTCGAGCATGGTCGGCGCCAGATAGCTGAATACGCAGAACATCCCGGCAAAGCCAATCGCGCCGATGGACAGGGCCATCCACACCTGGGGTTTGGTGAAGGCGCGCAGTTCTTTGCGTGGGTCGCTGCGTTGTTCGTCGTGGCGGTGGGGCACGAATTGCCAGACCAGGGCGATGGTGAGCAGGGCGATCACGCTGACCAGGGCGAACGCCGAGCGCCAGCCCAGGTGTTGGCCGAGGAAGGTGGCAATGGGGTTGCCCAGCAGCATGGCCAGGGTCAGGCCCATCATCACGCGGGCTACGGCGCCGGCGCGTTTGTCGGTGGGCACCATGCTGGAGGCGACCACGGCGGCGATGCCGAAGTAGGCGCCGTGGGGCAGGCCGCTGATAAAGCGGAAGGCCACCAGCGAGCCGAAGGTGGGGGTGAAGGCGGTGGCGAAGTTGCCCAGGGCGTACAGGCCCATCAGCAACAGCAGCATGTGTTTGCGCAGCAGCTTGGCGCCGAGGATGGCCAGCAGTGGGGCGCCGACCATCACGCCCAGGGCGTAGGCGCTGATTGCGTGGCCCACCTGGGGTTCGCTCAGGCCCAGGTTCTGGGCGATGTCGGGCATCAGGCCCATGATGGCGAATTCGCCGGTGCCGATCGCGAAGGCGCCCACGGCCATGGCTGCTTCCATTTTGGCGGCGCTGCGCGCGGGCAGTATGTGCCCGGGTGTTTGCTGGATAGTCATGGGTAACTCTGTTGGGGTGAAGTGCACGAAGACGGTCGTCGATGCTACGCAAGCCGCGACGAGGGTGTCTAGAACCGCCATTTGCGGCAGAGTTCCACGCCTGTGACCGCAGGTCGCGGCTGCCAGGCTTGACAGGGGCGCATTAAAAGCCGCGATTTAGGCCTGTCAATTGGCCAAACGGCGCATAAACGCTGTTTAGCGTGATATTCTGCGCGCCGTCTTGGGCTAGTCTTTCCCTGGTGCGTACACCCGTATACGTCCCAGCGGTTGGCTGTCGCCCAGGTAGCTGAAGCCAATAATGATAAGAAGTCAGCGCAGAAGGGACATAACAGTGAGGTCGATCCATCGGCCTTGTGTGCCCACCCTGCAGCCTTTATGTGACTGTGCAGACCCCGCGCTACGTTGCCTGACGTAGCGTGAACGAGGGTTACTCATGATCGGGGGCGGTAGGGCGGATGGCGTTTTATCATAGGTGCTACTGATGTTTAAAAAAGTAAACACTGCCCTGCTGGGGCTGGCTTTGTCGATGGGGATCACGTCCGTTCACGCGGAAGAGGCAAAGAAAGTCGATGTGCTGCTGATCGGCGGCGGCATCATGAGTGCAACCCTGGGTGTCTGGCTCAATGAGCTGGAACCGGATTGGTCGATGGAGATGGTCGAGCGCCTCGATGGCGTGGCCGAAGAAAGCTCCAACGGCTGGAACAACGCCGGTACCGGTCACTCGGCCCTGGCTGAGCTGAACTACACCCCGGAAGACAAGAACGGCAACGTTGAGATCCCGAAAGCGGTCGAGATCAACGAAGCGTTCCAGATCTCCCGTCAGTTCTGGTCCTGGCAGGTTCAGCAGGGCGTGTTGAAGAACCCGCGTTCGTTCATCAACTCCACTCCGCACATGAGTTTTGTGTGGGGCGATGACAACATCAAGTTCCTGAAAAAACGCTACGAAGCCCTGAAGGCCAGCCCGCTGTTCGCCGGCATGCAGTACTCCGAAGACCCGGCGCAGATTGCCAAGTGGGTTCCGTTGATGATGGAAGGGCGTGACCCGAGCCAGAAAATCGCGGCCACCTGGAGCCCGATCGGCACCGACGTAAACTTCGGCGAGATCACCCGCCAGTTCGTCGCTCACCTGCAAACTACGCCGAAGTTTGACTTGAAGCTGTCGAGCGAAGTGCAGGACATCACTAAGAACGCCGACGGTTCGTGGCGCGTGAGCTACAAAAACCTCAAAGACGGCACCAAGACTGAAACCGACGCCAAGTTCGTGTTCATCGGCGCCGGCGGCGGTGCCCTGCACTTGCTGCAGAAGTCGGGCATTCCTGAAGGCAAGGAATACGCAGGCTTCCCAGTCGGTGGTTCGTTCCTGGTGACCGAGAACCCGACCATCGCCGAGCAGCACCTGGCCAAGGCCTACGGTAAGGCTTCGGTAGGTTCGCCACCGATGTCGGTTCCGCACCTGGACACCCGCGTGCTGGATGGCAAGCGTGTGATTCTGTTTGGCCCATTCGCCACCTTCTCGACCAAGTTCCTGAAAGAAGGCTCGTACCTGGACCTGCTGACCAGCACCACCACCCACAACATCTGGCCTATGACCAAAGTCGGTATTCGTGAATACCCACTGGTCGAGTACCTCGCCGGCCAACTGATGCTGTCTGATGATGACCGTTTCAAGGCGCTGCAAGAGTACTTCCCGAACGCCAAGCAGTCCGACTGGCGCCTGTGGCAAGCCGGCCAGCGCGTGCAGATCATCAAGCGTGACGAAGAGCAAGGCGGCGTGCTGAAGCTGGGTACCGAAGTGGTCAGCTCTGCCGACAACACCATCGCCGGCCTGTTGGGTGCATCGCCAGGCGCGTCCACCGCGGCTCCGATCATGCTGACCGTGCTGCAAAAAGTGTTCAAGGACAAGGTAGCAAGCCCGGCCTGGCAGGAAAAACTGCACCAGATCGTGCCAAGCTACGGCACCAAGCTGAACGACAGCCCTGAAGCGGTTGCCAAGGAATGGGCCTACACTGCCGGTGTGCTGCAACTGACACCACCGCCAGCGATCCCGCAATTGGCCGCTCCACAGGCTACCGAGGCTGCCAAGCCTGCGGCTGAGCCAAGCAAGCCGGTTTCTGACCTGGCGCTGTAAGCCTCACCCACGAAAAAGCCCGCTGAACCGGTGACGGTCAGCGGGCTTTTTTGTGGGGAAATGTTCAGGAGAGCGGCGGGTGTCGCTCCACCGGGGGCAGCTCAACCGCACGCTCGGTCGCCGCCAGCGCAGCCTTCAAGCCAGCCTGGTCCAGGCGCACGCAGTACGCCGGTTTGGCCCGCTCGAATCGCCAGCTTTCATCCAGCTCACCAGCGTCGACGGCATCGAACCCCAACTCATCGAGCAGCTGGGTCACGACGGCCTTCGCGGTGGCGTCATCCGCCGCGACGGGCAGCGCCCGCCGATCAGGTGCACCGTGAGGGCGGGCGTCTTGCGTCAGGTCGGGGGCGAAGATCGCGTTAAACACTTTCACCACGTGTGAATGTGTCAAATGGTCGGCCAGCAAGCGGCTGGTAGTCGTTTCAAAACGGTCCAGCTCTGGGATATGCCCATCGCGGTCGGGGTAGTAATTGTTGGCATCCATCACCGTTTTACCCTCCAGCCATTGCGCGGGCACGCTGCGGTAGTGTTGAAAGGGAATCGCCACTAGCACCACATCGCCGAACCGTGCGGCATCGTCTGCGCTGCCAACTTGCACACCGAGTATGCCGCTTACCACGCTGCTCATGGTGTGCGGGCCGCGGGAATTGCTCAGCATCACCTCATGCCCGGCGGCCAAGGCCAGTTGTGCCACAGCACGCCCAATGAAACCTGCTCCAATTACGCCAATCTTCATGTGCTTGCTCCGATGGAAGTACGAAGTGGCTATGATGATTGGCAACCATTTGGCGATAAATCGCAGTTGTGGCGCGGCTGTTGTTACTAGGGGTAGGGAATGATGGATCGTTTATCAAGCATGAATGCCTTTGTGATGGCTGCTGAGCTCGGTTCCTACGTGCGTGCCGCTGAGCGCTTGAATATGTCACCGCAAATGGTTGCCAAGCATGTCACCGCCTTGGAACAACGCTTGGGCGCGCGCTTGCTTAACCGTACTACGCGAAGGCAAAGCCTTACGGAGTTGGGGAGCGCTTACTACGAACGTTGCAAGCACATCCTGACGGAGACTGAGGCGGCGGATTCCCTTGCGCAAATCATGAACGACACCCCGCGTGGCAAGCTGAAAATCACCGCTCCGGTGACGTTCGGCTCCTACAGCCTGATGCCGTTGATCACCGGATTCTTGCGTGACAACCCGGATGTGCAAATCGATCTGCACCTTACGGATCGTTTCGTCGACCTGGTAGAGGAGGGCTATGAGGCGGCCTTTCGTATCGGCCCCTTGGGGACCACTGGCCTGACCGCCCGGCCGCTGGCGCCGTATCGCCTGGTTGTCTGTGCGGCACCGTCCTATTTGCAGGCGCGGGGCACACCGATGACGCCGGCAGACCTTGAGCATCACGAATGCCTGGGCTATGCCTTCTGGTCACGCCCGGCAGATCGTGAATGGGTGTTTTACCAAGGTGCGGTCCCGCACAGGGTGCAGGTAAGCAGCCGTTTGCAGATCAACGAAAGCAGGGCGCTGATGTCGGCGGCGCTGGATGGTTTCGGTATCGTGCTCGGCCCTGAAGACTTCTTGCGCAGGGCACTGGCCGAGGGCCAGTTAGTGCGGGTGCTGCCGGACTTTGACGCGCCAAGTCGATCAATGCATTTGGTCTACACCGCGAATCGGCAGCGCACGGCTAAGTTGCGGCGGTTTGTCGACGCCGTATTACAACGTTTTGGCTCGGTTTAAACGCGCGAGCTCTCTCACCTGTTCATGCAGATGCAGCGCCAGCAGTGCCCGTTCGACTTGAGGCCGGTGGGTTCAGCAATCTGACAGACATTTCCTGTTAAAAATAATCAAAGCCCATGCAGGAGCCCGGCTGGAATAAAGGCGGATTACTTTCTGATGCAGGTGCAGGGCGTTCGCGCCCGAGGGTTTTGTATGTTGTTACGTTATGCAGCATTGGCCGCCATGGTGGTGGCGGCGTCCGGGTGTGTACAAGAGCGTGTAGTACATGAACGCAGGCCGGTGCAACGTGAGTATGTTGAGGTGGTGGCGCCGCAGCCGCCTCCGGTGCAGGTGATAGAAGTCGAACCGGCGGTACGCGAGGGTTATATCTGGTCACGCGGTTACTGGCGTTGGGAAGGCGGGCGCTATGTGGCGGTGCACGGCCATTGGGAGCCGGTGCGCCAGGGCTATCGTTATGTACACCCGCATTGGGTGCAGCGTAATGATGGCTACCACTGGCAGATCGGCGGCTGGATACGCTGACCAAACCTCCTCTCCCTCTTCTCTGTAGGAGCGAGCTTGCTCGCGAAAAACGTCAACGGTTACGCGGGCATTCAGATTGCACGCGGTGCCTGTGATTTTTTCGCGAGCAAGCTCGCTCCTACACAAACAAAGCGGGCTAGCCGAGCCGTTTCATTCCCGCTGCCTTGGCCGCGTTCAGATCAAAGGTGGCGGTGTACTCGCACCCCGCCGCATGGCCACAGCGTTCAACCAGGCAGTCGGCAAAGTCGGCTTTGCCTGCGGTGAACTTGCGCAATGCCTGCCAGATGATATCGGCGTGCTCGACGGTCAGTTCCCGCGTGTGCAACAAGGTTTCCAACACCATCACCACCTCGCTTTTGGCCGACTGGTAGCAGGACTGCAACACCCACACCAGCTCCGTAAGCGTCACCAGGCTGACAAAGCCTGGCGAGGCGGCGGTGAGTGATTCGACGAGCTGGGACGCCTTGGCTGATTGAACCGGGTCGTCCTGGGTCACGTAACGCACCAGCACGTTGGTATCCAGGCCGATCATCCAGCTGTTGCTCCCTGGGCCGCGATGGCGCGGTTCATGTCTTCGATAGACACGGCATGGGCAGGCTTGCGGATCAAACCCTTGAGGTCCTTGACGGTTTTGCTCGCGGCAATCATGGAAAACTTGCCGTCTTCCATTTCGACGAATTCCACCCGGTCGCCTGTTTCCAGGCCCAGGGCTGTCCTGACCTGGACTGGGATGGTGATTTGCCCTTTTGAAGTGAGTGTGGCGGTGGCCATAGTGAAGATCTCCATCGTGATATTCCTTACCTTAAGGTAAGGAATGACGGAGGACAATATCCGTTGGTCCATAGGTCGCTCGCTGAGGTGAATGAGTCGGAATAGTAAAACCCTAGTCCGAACTCTTGTTCCTCACACGCGTTGCTATGTCCCAAACGAATATAAACTATGACCGACCGCCGCTGGCTTATTGCACCACGCGATAGCACGGCACATACGCCGCTCCGCCCGGCAGTTTCATGCGGTGCTGGGCCACGAACGCCTTCAATAATTCATCCAACGGTTTCATGATCGCCGGGTCGCCGTGGATCTCATACGGGCCGTTCTCCTCGATCAGGCGAATACCCTTGTCTTTGACGTTACCCGCCACGATCCCCGAGAACGCCCGGCGCAGGTTGGCCGCCAGTTCATGGGCCGGCAGCGCGTGGTTGAGTTGCAGGCTGGCCATGTTTTCGTGGGTGGGGTCGAACGGGCGCTGGAAGCCTTCGTCGATCTTCAGCAGCCAGTTGAAGTGGAACGCGTCGTTACGCTCGCGGCGGAATTGCTTCACCGCCTTGAGGCCTGTGGTCATCTGGCGGGCCACTTCAGCCGGGTCGTCGATGATGATCTGGTAATGCTTCTGCGCCGCTTCGCCCAAGGTGGCGCCGACGAACGCGTGCAATTGTTCCAGGTAAGGCGCGGCATGTTTCGGCCCGGTGAGCACCACCGGGAACGGCAGGTCGCGGTTGTCCGGGTGCATGAGGATGCCGAGCAGGTACAGGAACTCCTCGGCCGTGCCGGCGCCGCCGGGGAAGATGATGATGCCGTGGCCCACACGCACGAAGGCTTCCAGGCGCTTTTCGATGTCCGGCAAAATCACCAGCTCGTTGACGATGGGGTTCGGCGCTTCGGCAGCGATGATGCCTGGTTCGGTCAAGCCCAGGTAACGGCCATTGGTGATGCGCTGCTTGGCGTGGGAAATGGTTGCGCCCTTCATCGGGCCTTTCATCACGCCGGGGCCGCAACCGGTGCACACGTCGAGGCTGCGCAGGCCCAGTTCGTGCCCGACTTTCTTGGTGTATTTGTATTCTTCGGTGTTGATCGAATGGCCGCCCCAGCACACCACGATCTTCGGCTCGACACCCGGGCGCAGCGTACGGGCGTTACGCAGCAGGTGGAACACGTAATCGGTGATGCCTTGGGAGTTGCTCAGGTCGATACGCTGGCTGTCCAGCTCGTTCTCGGTGTAGACGATGTCGCGCAGGGCGCTGAACAGCATTTCGCGGGTGCTGGCAATCATTTCGCCATCGACGAAGGCATCGGCGGGGGCGTTGAGCAGTTCCAGACGTACGCCGCGGTCCTGCTGGTGAATACGCACTTCAAAGTCTTTGTAGGCGTCGAGGATGGTCTTGGCGTTGTCGATATGCGCGCCGGTATTGAGAATCGCCAGGGCGCATTGGCGGAACAGGGTGTAGATGCTGCCGGTACCGGCTTCGCTCAGTTGCTGCACTTCACGTTGGGACAGGGTTTCGAGGCTGCCCTTGGGGCTGACGGAGGCGTTGATGACTTGACGTTGGGGCATTCTGATTCCTTGAAAGCATAGCCACCGCGCCCGCTAGGGGGCGATGGCTTGAGAATGGTGAGCGCCAATTAAGGTCGCACGAGACGGTTATTTACCTCAGGCGCAAGGCCCAGCGCAAATGCCGTCCAACACCATCATGCCGCAGAACTTACTGAATCAGCTTCCAGTTTTTGTAGAAAACCCGACGCAGGGTAAAGACCAGGCCGGCAAACCCTGCGATCACGGCGTTGAGCACCGAGGGCAGCAGGGTCGGGCGCACAATATCAATGAACAGGCAGTAGCGTTTGGCGTCGTTTTTGTTGAAGGACGCGTGCATCAGCGTGTCATCGAAGATAAACAGCGGGTCGTCGTGCCAGTAGTGCTTGTGCTTGCCCACCTGGATATACACGCCCTCATGGTGCGGTGCCGGCGCCATGTTGTAGAGCACACGGAACATCATGCGCAGGGGGCCGAAGTGGAACGAGGTCGAGCGGTTCTCGTTGAACACCGAGACGCCGATGGTTTTCACGAACGGCAGTTTCTTGCGCAGCTGCGGGATATCCAGGGTGGTTTCGATCGGGCGACCGTACCACTGGAAGAACAACATGCCGCGTTTCTTCTCGGCCATGCGCTCGTCCAGGTAGCTGATGATTTCATCCTTGCGGGCCATGGCGTCGTCGATCACCTGTTGCAGGTCTGCGCGCCAGGCCGGTGGCAGGTCGTTCATGGTGTAGACATGCCGGTTGTGGCTGCTGAGCAGGTCGAGCAGGGTGTTGAACGGTGCCAGCACCCAGGTATTACGACCGTTGCCGATAAAATACTTCTTGATGGTGTCGCGGTCGTACAGGCCGTTACGCAGGAAGTCATAAACGCCGCAGCACACCACCAACAGCAGAAACACCAGGCAACTGCGCGGGAAACAATAGATCAATAGCAGAACGCCGAGTACCCACGCCAGGGATACCAGCTTCTTGCCGACAGCATTTTTGCTCATGAAACGAGGCTCCAAAGCCGAAACATATTGAAACAATCTCGTCATCATAGGGGTTTATGGGGCCGGCAGGCGTTTTTAAATAGGGTGAAATTGTGAAGCTGCTGCACAATTTGTAACCGTTGCCGTGCAGGCTCCGACGTTTTGTGGATTGAATTTTGAGAACAGAAGATTTGCGACTATCGTGACGCTTCGGTTTTTCAGGCGTCATAGACCGGTACGATTGAAGTTGAATGGCCACTATTGGCCTTCGGCACCTTGGAAGAGGCAGAAATTTTTATGATCATCAAACCGCGGGTTCGTGGCTTTATCTGTGTGACCGCTCACCCTGTTGGCTGTGAAGCGAACGTCAAAGAGCAGATCGACTACGTAACCAAAAATGGCGTCATCGAGGGCGGCCCTAAAAAGGTACTGGTCCTCGGTGCCTCCACCGGCTACGGCCTGGCCGCGCGCATCAGTGCTGCGTTTGGCTGCGGCGCCGACACCCTGGGCGTGTTTTTTGAGAAAGAAGGCGAAGAAGGCAAGCTGAGCTCCGCCGGCTGGTACAACAGCGCGGCGTTCGAGAAGTTTGCCGTGGAAAAAGGTCTGTACGCCAAGAGCATCAACGGCGACGCGTTCTCCGACGAGATCAAGCGCCTGACCATCGAGACCATCAAGAAAGACCTGGGCAAGATCGACCTGGTGGTCTACAGCCTGGCTGCGCCACGCCGTACCGACCCGCAAGGCGTGGTGCACACCTCCACCCTCAAGCCAATCGGCAAGGCCGTGACCCTGCGCGGGATCAACACCGACAAGGGCGTGGTGGTCGACACCACGCTTGAGCCTGCGACCCAGGAAGAAATCGACGGTACCGTGAAGGTCATGGGCGGCGAAGACTGGCAGCTGTGGATCGACGCCCTGCGTGACGCCGATGTATTGGCCGAAGGCGCCAAGACCACCGCGTTCACCTATCTCGGTGAGAAGCTGACCCAGGACATCTACTGGAACGGCTCCATCGGCGAAGCCAAGAAAGACCTGGACAAGAAAGTTTTGACTCTGCGCGAGAACCTCGCTGCGCTCAAGGGCGACGCCCGTGTGTCGGTGCTCAAGGCCGTGGTCACCCAGGCCAGCTCGGCGATCCCGATCATGCCGCTGTACCTGTCGCTGCTGTTCAAGGTGATGAAAGAGCAGGGCACCCATGAAGGCTGCATCGAGCAGGTCTACGGCCTGTTCAAGGACAGCCTGTACGGCAGCGAGCCGAAACTCGACGCCGATGGCCGCCTGCGTGCCGACCTGGCCGAGCTGGAACCGAAGGTCCAGGATGCCGTGGCCGCGCTGTGGAACCAGGTGACCGACGACAACGTCAACGAGATCAGCGATTTTGCCGGTTACAAGGCTGAATTCCTGCGCTTGTTTGGCTTTGAAGTCGACGGCGTGGATTACGACGCGGATGTGAACCCGACCGTCAAAATCAACGGCCTGATCCAGGCTTAAAACGCGGTCAATAAGGTGGAAACTGGCTTGCCCTGATGCCAGTCAGTTAACGCAAATCCCCTGTGGGAGCGGGCTTGCCCGCGAAGGCGGTGTGTCATTCGCAGCATCTGAGGCTGTACGACCGCTTTCGCAGGCAAGCCAGCTCCCACATTTGATCTTCGTTGTTTTGAGCATTGCGTTCGCTCAATGAGGCCATGCCTCCTCTCACCTGTCTTTTCAGACACTTCTTACATCTCGGCGCGCGCCTCCCTCTTGTAGATCTGTCAGACTCCAGCAGCTATCAAGCCATGCTAACGGAGGATCTGATGACGATTCGTGCAGTAGTTTTTGATTTCGGCGGTGTCCTGTTCGACTGGAGCCCGCAGCACCTGTACCGCAAGCTGATTGCCGACGACGTTGAGCGCCAGTGGTTCCTCGACACCATCTGTACCCAGGACTGGAACACCGAGCAAGATGCCGGTCGCTCCCTGGCTGAAGCCACCCGCACCCTGGTTGCCCAATACCCCGAACACACGACCCTGATCCAGGCTTATTACGAGCGCTGGCCCGAAATGCTACGGGCTGAATTACCCGAGGGCGTGGCGATTCTCGAAGCGTTGCACCAGGTTGAGATGCCGCTGTTCGGGCTTACCAACTGGTCGGCTGAAACCTTCCCTTACGCCCGGGCCAACTATCCATTCCTGACGCGTTTTCGCGACATTCTGGTGTCCGGCGAGGTGAAGTTGATCAAGCCTGACCCGGCGATCTACCACGCCAGCCTCACCCAGGTGCGTGCGCATCTGCCGGATGTCCAGGCCAGTGAAGTGGTGTTTATCGACGACGTCGCCGGCAATATCGAGGCCGCCATCGCGTTGGGCTGGCAGGGCATTCACCACGTATCGGCCGAGCGCACCGCCGCGCGTTTGCGTGAGTTGGGCGTGGCGTTCTAGCGCGCCCATTTCTCCATTACAAAGTCGACGAACGCCCGCAGCTTGGGCAGGCGGTAGCGGTCTTGGCGATACATCAGGTGCATGGGGCGGCTGGGCAGATTATAGGTGGTCAGCAAGGCCACCAGCTTGCCGCTCTCCAGGTCCGGTTGCACCAGGGCATCGGCCAACATGCTGATGCCCATGCCGTTGATGGCGGCCTGGCGCAAGCCTTGGGAGCTGTTGATGGTCAATGAGCCAGACACCGGCACCTCCACTTCACCTTCATCGCCGGTCATGCGCCAGAGTTTATCGGTGTCGCGCCAGTTGTCGTTCGCGGGGTAGGCGAATGCCAGGCAGTCATGCTGCTGCAGGTCATCCGGGGTGTGCGGTGTGCCGCGTCGCGCCAGGTAGGCAGGGGAGGCGCAAAGGGTGAGGGTATAGGCCTGCAGAGGCCGGGCGATCAGGCTGGAGCTTTCCAGTTCGCCGAGACGGATCGCCACGTCAGAACCGCTGTCGACCAGGTCCATGCGCTCATTGCTCATCACCACGTACAGGTCGATAAGTGGGTAGCGCTGGGAAAACTCACTCAAGGCCGGCACCAGGCGTTCGGTGCCGAACACGGGGGGCGCGGTGATGCGCAGGCTGCCTTTGGGGGTTTCGCTGTGGACCTGCTCGGCCAGCAGCTCGGAGTCGGCCACCAGCCCCAGCACTTCCAGGCAGCGCTGATAATACTGCCCGCCAAATTCGGTGAGGTTTTGTTTGCGCGTGGTGCGTTTGAGCAAGCTGACGCCAAGCCGTTGTTCCAGCGCTCGCAGATGGTTGCCCACCATGGTGGTCGAAATCCCGCATTCCTGCGCGGCGGCGGTCATGCTGCCGGTCTCGACGACTTTGACGTACACCGACATTGCCTGGAACAGATCCATTATCAAACCCTGGTTTAAAGTTATTGCAGTAATTCTGCGTTTATCCAGCGAGGATGGTTAACCATACTTGATCCACCCCAACGATGCACTGGAGCCGCCACCATGACCGCCGCCCGCCTGATGAGCACTTATCAACCCCTGGCCCTGAGCTTCACCCGCGGCCTGGGCACGCGCCTGTGGGACCAACAGGGCCGCGAATACCTGGACGCCGTGGCCGGCGTGGCGGTGACCAATGTTGGCCATTCCCACCCAAGGTTAGTGGCCGCCATCAGCGAACAGGCCGGCTTGCTGCTGCACACCTCCAACCTCTACAGCATCGACTGGCAACAACAATTGGCCCGGCGCCTGGCCCAACTGTCCGGGCTGGACCGCGCGTTCTTCAACAATTCCGGCGCCGAGGCCAACGAGACGGCGCTGAAGTTGGCGCGTTTGCATGGCTGGAAAAAAGGCATCGAACAGCCGTTGGTGGTCGTGATGGAGAACGCCTTCCACGGCCGCACGCTAGGCACCATGGCCGCCAGCGACGGGCCGTCGGTGCGCCTGGGGTTCCAGCGTCTGCCCGGCGATTTCATCAAGATTGGGTTTGGCGACATGGCGGCCCTGAAGGCGGTCACCGCGCAGTTCGGTACACGCATCGCGGCGGTACTGCTTGAACCAATCCAAGGTGAAAGTGGTGTGTTGGTGGCGCCACCAGGCTACCTGAAAGCCATGCGCGATCACTGCACGCGCCACGGCTGGCTGATGATGCTCGACGAAATCCAGACCGGCATCGGGCGCACCGGCACCTGGTTTGCTTTCCAGCACGAAGGCATCGTGCCGGACGTGATGACCCTGGCCAAAGGCCTGGGCAATGGCGTGCCCATCGGCGCCTGCCTGGCCCGCGCTGCCGTCGCTGAGCTGTTCACCCCAGGCAGCCATGGCAGCACCTTTGGCGGCAACCCGCTGGCGTGTCGCGTCGGGTGTACGGTGCTGGAGATTATCCAGGAGCAAGGCTTGCTCGAGAACGCTGCGCGCCAGGGAGAACACTTACTGGCCCGGTTGCGGATGGAGTTGGAGGAACATCCGCAGGTGCGGGCGATTCGTGGCAAGGGCTTGATGATCGGCATTGAACTGGCCAGCCCTTACCGCGACCTGGCCCAACGGGCAGCGCAGGAGCATGGGCTGTTGATCAACGTCACGCGGGGCAAGGTCATTCGCCTGTTGCCGCCACTGACGCTGGAGCGCAAGGAAGTGGAGATGATCGTGCGAGCCATCACCCGCCTACTGGACTGAAAGACGATGCTCGTTCCCACGCTATGCGTGGGAACGCCTCCTGTGACGCTCTGCGTCACGCGTTAAGAGCGGACGCGGAGCGTCCAGGGCAGCATTCCCACGCAGAGCGTGGGAACGATCAGCAGCGTGGGAGCGATCAGAAACACTTACTGGCGCGGTTGCGGATGGAGTTGGAGGAACATCCGCGCGCAGGAGCATGGGCTGTTGATCAACGTCACGCGGGGCAAGGTCATTCGCCTGTTGCCGCCACTGACGCTGGAGCGCAAGGAAGTGGAGATGATCGTGTGAGCCATCACCCGCCTACTGGACTGAAAGACGATGCTCGTTCCCACGCTATGCGTGGGAACGCCTCCTGTGACGCTCTGCGTCACGCGTTAAGAGCGGACGCGGAGCGTCCAGGGCAGCATTCCCACGCAGAGCGTGGGAACGATCAGCAGCGTGGGAGCGA
>NZ_JAFCVN010000002.1:613619-763297 GCF_049897065.1 Pseudomonas sp. DWP2-2
GTTCCCACGCTATGCGTGGGAACGCCTCCTGTGACGCTCTGCGTCACGCGTTAAGAGCGGACGCGGAGCGTCCAGGGCAGCATTCCCACGCAGAGCGTGGGAACGATCAGCAGCGTGGGAGTGATCAGAAAGAGGGGCCATTCAGCCATTCCTGGTTCATCGTTTCGGTGTCCCCCAAGTACTCCAACAACCACGCCATGGCCGGCGACAGTTTGTTCTGCGCCCACGCCACACACGACGGGCTGGCCGGAAATGGCCGGCTCAATTGCAGCGCCACCAACTCCCCGCGCTCGATCCATGGCAACACCTGATGGGCCGGCGCCATCCCTACACACAGGCCATCGCGCAGGCAATCCAGGGCCGACGCCCAGTTGGGCACTACCAGGCGGCGCTGGTTATCCAGGGTCCAGGTGTCGCGCTTGGGCAGGTTGCGGGAGGTGTCGGTCATGCACAGCGAGGCAAAGGGGCGCAGTTGGTCATCACTGAGCAAACCTTCCACCGCCGCCAGCGGGTGCCGGGCGCTGACCACGCACAGCCAGTTCAACAGGCCCATGTCGCGGAAGCTGAAGTGGCTGGCCACCGGCACCGCGCTGGTGGCGCCGATCACGATGTCGGTGCGTTCATCGGCCAACGCATCCCACACGCCGTTGTACACCTCGTATTCGAGCAGCAATTCCACTTCGGGAAACTGCCGATAGAAGTCGAGCACCAACTGCCGGCAGCGCTGGGGTTTGACGATTGAGTCCACGGCCACCTTCAACTGCCCGCTCCAACCATTGGCCACCTGTTGGCACAGGCGCCGGGTGCCGAGCATTTTTTTCATCACGCCGCGGGCTTCGTCGATAAACAGGCGGCCGGCAGGGGTCAGTTCCACGTCGCGATGCCGACGCACAAACAGCGGCACGGCCAACCATTCTTCGAGCTGACGCACGGTGTAGCTGATGGCCGACGGTACACGGTGCAGTTCCTGGGCGGCGGCGCTGAAGCTGCTGTGACGGGCGACGGCGTCCACCACATCCAGGGAATATTCCGACCACATAGGTACTGCCTTCAAAATTATTGATAAGAGTGTCCAATTATTATCGCTTCACACAGATATTGTCAGCCTCATAATGGGCGACAGTCAGCAAATAGTTTGATGGCAGTATCTACAAGGCTTCGATGAAAAATTCTTTTGGTTTTACCTGGTATCTGGCGGGGCTGAGCATGCTCGGTTATCTCGCCATGGACATGTACTTGCCGGCATTTGGCGCCATGGGCGAGCAGTTGAACATTGGTGCTGGCGCGGTGGGCGCCAGCTTGAGCATTTTTCTTGCCGGCTTTGCGCTGGGGCAGTTGCTGTGGGGGCCGCTCTCGGACCGCCTGGGGCGCAAGCCGATTCTGATCGCGGGCCTGAGCCTGTTTGTGCTCGGTTGCCTGGGCATGTTCTGGGTTCAGAGCGCGCCGCAACTGCTGGCCCTGCGCTTTATGCAGGCGATTGGCGTGTGTGCCGCCGCCGTCAGTTGGCAGGCCTTGGTGATTGATCGCTACCCGGCCGACAAGGCTCACCGCGTCTTCGCCAGCATCATGCCGTTGATGTCGCTATCGCCGGCCCTGGCACCGCTGTTGGGCGCCATGGTGCTGAATCACTTTGGCTGGCAGGCGATCTTCGGCGTGTTGCTGGTGGTGTCGTTGTTGCTGTTGTTGCCGACCTTGTTCCTGCGCAATGTGCCCAAGCGTTCGGAGCACAAGGGCAGCCCGGTGCGCCTGGGGTATGGGCAATTGCTCACTTCTCGGGTGTTTACCGGCAATGTGATGATCTTTGCCGCCTGTTCGGCCAGCTTCTTCGCTTGGCTGACCGCCTCGCCGTTCATCCTCGGTGGCATGGGTTACAGCCCGAATGACATTGGCCTCAGCTACGTGCTGCCGACCCTGGCGTTTCTCGTTGGCGGCTACAGTTGCCGCAGCGCCTTGCAGCGCCTGCCGGGTAAAACCCTGCTGCCATGGTTGCTGGTCGCCTATTGCTTGAGCATGGTGGCGTTGTACGTGGTGGCCACCTTGAGTGTGCCGACCCTGACCACCTTGTTGATCCCGTTCTGCCTGATGGCGCTGTGCAACGGCGCCAGCTACCCGATTGTGGTGGCGAATGCGCTGATGCCCTTTGCGGAAAATTCCGGCAAGGCGGCGGCCCTGCAAAATACCCTGCAATTGGGCTTGTGCTTCGTGGCCAGCCTGTTGGTGTCGTCGATGATCGAGCAACCGCTGTTGATCACGGTGATTGTGATGCTGGCGACGGCGCCACTGGCGGTGTTGGGCTATTGGCTGGCACGGCCGAAGGGCAACTCTTCCGAACTGGCCAACGCCTGAGCTGACAATACGATCAAACTGGTAGGAGCGAGCTTGCTCGCGAAAAACGTCAACGATAACGCGGGCTTTCTGAATGAACGCGGCGTCGGTGAGTTTTTCGCGAGCAAGCTCGCTCCTACAAAAAGCCTGCTTCTTCAGTTAGAACGTCACTTCCATGTTCAGCGTCGGTGTTGAGGTGCGGCTGCCACGGCCGCCGTCCACCCCAAACTTGTTATGCCAGTACTCATACCCCACCCCCAGGTACAGGTTAGGCTTGACGCTTTTACCCGGTCGCACCGCCACCATCAGCGCTGTACGCATCAAGGCCTCCGCTGCCGTATCGCGGCCATGGTAATCCTCACCTTTCTCCCCGACGTAATTGATAAACCCCTGGAATTTCGCCGCATGGTTGCCCACCTCGAACGGTCGCATCCAGGTCAGGTTGAGCATGTAGGTAGCGTCGAAGGTGTGGTTCGACTCTTGCGCGCCGGGAATGCCGGTGTGGTTCTTTTCCTTGTAGTACATCAGGCTCAGGTCCAGCACGCCGACAGTGTTGAACTTCAACGTAGGGCCAATCACCAGGGCGCGCTTCTTGGCGGAAGCGAAGTTGTTGTTGCGGTTGGCGTCGAAGCCCAGGGTCAGCGCGTAATCCTTGATCAGCGCCGTGCCCGGCGGCAAGTCGAACACGCGTGAGGCATACAGCTGATGCCGGTACACGGCGTACACCTCGCTGCCACCGTGGTCGGTGCCTTTGCGCGGGTCGCTGCTGTCGGACAGGAATACGTCGAGGTTGAGGAAATTGCTGCCGTAACGGTAGCCGCTGGCGTGGGTAAAACTGTAGATGCGCTTGCTGAAGTCGTCGGGGTTGTTCGGGTTGGTGAAGTGCTGCCCGTAGCGGAACCCGACGCTGTTGTTCATCCATTCCACCGCAACAGCCTCCCCGCCGCCGAGAAGGGTCAATGCGACGGTGGCGCCCTGTAGTGCCTTTTTCATTATTTTTGTCCTTTGGCGTTCTGGCTCGTGACGGCCGGATTGTTTTTGTAACGCCGTTGGAGGGTATCTTGTTCGATTGATTGTATACAACTCTATGGACATACAGTCTGAACATTGCATACAGTGAGCGCACAACAAAAACAGAGAACCCCTCACCATGACTATCCCGAAGGCGTCACCGCAGCGGCCCGAAGATGAAAATCTGGGCGTCGCCGCCAACATGGCTTACGGCCTGCAGCATGTGCTCACCATGTATGGCGGCATCGTCGCCGTGCCGTTGATCGTCGGCCAGGCCGCCGGGTTGTCGCCGGCGGATATCGGTCTGCTGATCGCTGCATCGCTGTTTGCCGGTGGCCTGGCCACGCTTTTGCAAACCCTGGGCCTGCCGTTCTTCGGCTGTCAGTTGCCGCTGGTGCAGGGCGTGTCGTTCGCGGGTGTGGCGACCATGGTGGCGATTGTCGGCAGCGACGGTGCCGGTGGTGTGCCAGCGATTCTCGGGGCGGTGATGGCCGCGTCCTTTATCGGTTTGTTGATTACCCCGGTGTTCTCAAGGATCACCAAGTTTTTTCCGCCGCTGGTGACGGGCATTGTGATTACCACCATCGGCCTGACCCTGATGCCTGTAGCGGCGCGCTGGGCCATGGGTGGCAACAGCCGGGCGGCAGATTTTGGCAGCATGTCCAACATCGGCCTGGCCGCACTGACCCTGGTGCTGGTGCTGCTGCTGAGCAAGATCGGCAGCGCAACAATCTCTCGCTTGTCGATCCTGCTGGCCATGGTGATCGGCACGGTGATCGCGGTGCTGCTCGGCATGGCGGACTTCTCTGGCGTCATGCAGGGGCCGATGTTCGGTTTCCCCACACCCTTTCACTTCGGCATGCCCACCTTCCATGTGGCGGCGATCATTTCCATGTGCATCGTGGTGATGGTGACGCTGGTGGAAACGTCGGCGGACATCCTGGCGGTGGGTGAGATCATCGACACCAAGGTGGACTCCAAGCGCCTGGGCAACGGCCTGCGTGCCGACATGTTGTCGAGCATGTTTGCGCCGATCTTCGGTTCGTTTACCCAGAGTGCATTCGCCCAGAACGTCGGCCTGGTGGCGGTGACAGGGGTCAAGAGTCGGTTTGTGGTGGCCACTGGCGGAGTGTTCCTGGTGGTGCTCGGCCTGTTGCCGTTCATGGGGCGAGTGATCGCGGCCGTGCCCACCTCCGTGTTGGGCGGCGCCGGGATTGTGTTGTTCGGCACAGTGGCGGCCAGTGGGATTCGCACGCTGTCCAAGGTGGATTACCGCAACAACATGAACCTGATCATCGTTGCCACGTCTATCGGCTTCGGCATGATCCCCATCGCCGCGCCGAGCTTCTACGATCAGTTTCCAAGCTGGTTCGCGACCATCTTCCACTCGGGCATCAGCTCGTCGGCAATCATGGCGATATTGCTGAACCTGGCGTTCAACCACTTCACCGCCGGCAACTCGGACCAGCAGTCAGTGTTTGTGGCGGGGACTGAGCGCAGCTTGTGCTTTCGCGACGTGGCTGCGTTGCGCGATGGGGATTACTACCGGGGTGGCAAGTTGTTTGATGCCGAGGGCAAGGAAATTCCCCTGGTAGCAGATACCTCAAAGAAAGCCGCAAAACCCGAAACCACTGAGGTTTAAACAGGTAGGAGCGAGCTTGCTCGCGAAAAACGTCAACGATGACGCGTGCTTTCTGAATAAACACGGCGTCTGATAGTTTTTCGCGAGCAAGCTCGCTCCTACAGAGGGCGGATTTCAGCCGGCCTTGAGGGCTTTGTGCGGCAACGAACACGCCTCATCCAGAAACTTCACCACCGTCCCCATGCACGCCTGGCGCTCTTCCACATGGGGCATGTGACTGGAGTCTTCAAACAGTGCCCAGCGCACGTCCGATATCTCATCCAGGAATGGCTTGACCACCAACGGTGTGGCTTCGTCATGTCGACCGGAAATCACCAGGGTTGGCACCTTGATGGCTGACAGGCGGCCGATCACATTCCAGTCCTTCAAGCTGCCAATCACGTGGAATTCGGTCGGGCCGCTCATGGCGTGGTACACCGTCGGGTCGGCATCCACCTGGGCGAAGGTGCGTGCCACTTCTTCGGGCCACGGGTTGACCCGGCACACATGCTGGTCATAGAAAATCCGTGAGGTCGCCAGGTATTGCGGGTCTTGGTAGGTGCCGGCCTGCTCGTGCTTTAGCAGGGTTTCATGCACGCCTTCAGGCAACAGCTTGCGCAGGCGGTTGGCTTCGCTGACCCAGGTGCGCATGCAGGTGGGGGAGTTGGCAGGGATAAACGCGCGCAGGCCCTTGGGTTGCAAGATTGCGTGTTCGCTGCCGAGCATGCCGCCCCAGGATTGACCGAGGATCGCGTAGTTCTCACTGATTTGCAGGTGGTCCAGCAGGTTGTTCAACTCGTCGAGGAACAGGCCGATGGTCCAGAACGACGGGTCTTTTTCCGGTAAGTGCGTGGAGCGGCCGTTGCCCAACTGGTCGTAGTGGATGACCGCGTGGCCGCTGGCGGCGACGTCCTTGAAGGCGTCGACGTAATCGTGGGTGCAGCCCGGGCCGCCATGGATGATCACCAAGGGCGTACGGCCTGTGGTCAGGTCGCCGGTGACGCGATACCAGGTCTGATAGGCGCCAAAGGGCGCGTAGCCTTCGCGAACTTTTTCGATGAATTCCATTTCGTACCCTGCTCTGAAAAAAAGGATCAGGGTTACGATAGTCTGAACAAAAAGTTTAGGTAACTAGCAAAACAGATAGGTTTTTGCCGAAAGCTCAACCTTCCAGCAAGCGGTAGTGGGTGGCGCGAACCACGGCCTGAACACGGTTCTTGGCGCCCAGTTTGTGCATGGCCGAGGCCAGGTGCAGAGTGACCACCGCCAGGGAGCGGCTCAATTGCGAGGCGATTTCGGCGGCGGTCAGGCCTTCAGCCGCCCATTTCAGGCATTCGCGCTCGCGCTTGGTCAGGCGTATGTGCGGATAAGCCCGCACCTCCTTGCTGAACAGCGGGTACGCCGCTTCCTGGAGGGCATGGGTAATCAGGCTGAAATCGGCCAGCGTATGTTGGGCGTCCTTCAATACCGTGCGCGCCTTGCCGGTGCGCAACCCGGTCAGCGAGGCGAAGCCGCCCCGGGGCAGATGAATCGGCACGCTGACGCCGCAGGTCAGCTGACGCTCATGCAGATAAGAAGAAACGGGGGCGTGGCAGGGGTCGATGATCTTTTGCAGGGCCGTCTCAGTCTTGGCCTCATAGGACCAGACAAACGGCGACACTGTGCTCAGCGCCAGGTGTTGCACCGGGTCGATCTGGTAAAACCCTTCGCTGCACCATAAGGCGTGCCAATCGCTCGGTGTGTTGCGCAGTTGCAACAGCGAGGGCGTGATCAATGCGCCGTTGAGGTCGATGGGCACCGGGGTGTAGTCATACACCAGGGCATCGAAGCCCAGTTGTTGGGCAAGGATAAACGTATTGTCCATCTGTTCATCCAGGCTCCTGCCCGGTATGAGGCGATTATTGAAGGCGGTCAGCTTGGCCAGCATCCGTTCTGCTCCCGAATTCATTTGAATCTAGACTTGCTGCAAGTAGAATGCCACGCCCCGGCGAAGGACTGCCAGGCCAAACCTATAAGAAATACTAGGTTATGGACGCACGGCATCCTCGGTAGTGTTGACCTGATAAACGGCCGCTACCCGCCAGGCCGATACAACACAAGGAATGTATGCATGTGGCGTGAAATTGCCCCCGACCAGCAGTACAACGTGCAAGTCGACGGCCATAACCTCGTGGTCTACAGCTTTGGCGAAGGCGATGAGGTGCTGCTGTGTCTCAACGGCGGGCCGGGCCTGCCGTGTGACTATCTGCGCGACGCCCATGGCTGGCTCAAAGCACATAACCTGCGAGTGGTTGCATTCGACCAGCTTGGCACGGGCGCATCAGCCAGACCGACCGATGCTTCACTGTGGGAAATCCGCCGTTATGTCGAAGAAGTCGAGACCGTACGCCAGGCGCTGGGCCTGGGCCGCGTGCATCTGCTCGGGCATTCCTGGGGCGGTTGGCTGGGGATCGAATATGCCGTGCATTATCCCGGTGCGCTCAAAAGCCTGATCCTGGAAAACACCGTCGGCGACATTCCCCACCTGTCCCAGGAACTGGAGCGTCTGCGTGGCGCCCTGGGCAGCGAAACCGTGGCCATGATGCAACGCCACGAAGCCATGGGCACCCTCGACCATCCGCAGTACCAGGCCGCCATCACTTTGCTCAACTACCGCCACGTGTGCCGGCTCGACGAATGGCCAGAGCCGGTCAAGCGGTCCCTGGGCGACTGGAACATGGGGCCTTACGAAACCATGCAAGGCCCCAACGAGTTCCTCTATATCGGTAACCTCAAGGACTGGAACCGCCTCAAGGAAATGGCCGAGTTCACGATGCCGATCCTGATCACCACCGGCCAGCATGATGAACTCACCCCCGCCTGTGCGATGCGCATGAAACTTGCAGCCCCCCACGCCGAGTTGCATGTGTTCCCCAACAGCAGTCATATGCCTTTTTACGAGGAGCCACAGGCGTACTTCCCGGTGCTGCTGGACTTTCTCGCTCGCCACCGAGGCTGACGCATGGACCTGGCGCGCTACCGTTTTGTGTTGTCCCGGCCCCTGCAATTGCTGCCGGTGCTGCTGGGCATCAGCCTGATCACCTTCGTGTTGGTGCGCTCGATTCCTGGCGACCCGGCGCGTGCCTTGCTGGGTTCGCGCAGCACGCCGGATGCGCTGCTGAAGATCCGCGCCCAGTTCGGCCTCGACCAGCCCTTGTGGCTGCAATACTTTTACTTCCTGAAAAACCTGCTCAAGGGCGACCTCGGCCAATCGCTGCTGTACAAGGTCGACGCCCTGAAACTGATCGTCACCCGGATCGAGCCGACGCTGGTGCTGGTGCTGGGCAGCGTGGTGCTCGCTTTGTTGATAGCGGTGCCACTGGCAACGATTGCGGCGCGCCAGCAAGGCCGTTGGGCGGACAAGCTGATCCGCGTGTTCACCACGGTCGGCCTGGGCATGCCGGCGTTCTGGCTGGGGTTGATGCTGATCCTGCTGCTCAGCGTGAAATGGGGCTTGTTCCCGGTGTCCGGTTACGGGCGCACTTGGCTGGATAAGGCGCACCACATGCTTTTGCCATGCCTGACCATCGCCCTGGCGCTGTCGGCGGTGCTGGTGCGCAACCTGCGGGCGAGCATGTTGATGGAGTTGCAGGCGGATCACGTCACCGCCGCACGTGCACGCGGGCTGGCGGAAGGCGCGGTGTTTCGCCGGCATGTACTGCCCAACGCTCTGGTGCCGGCGGTCAACCTGCTGGCGGTCAACATCGGTTGGCTGATCAGCGGCACGGTGGTCATCGAAAGCCTGTTCGCGATTCCAGGCATCGGCCAGTTGCTGGTGCGCGGCATTTTCACCCGTGACTACATGGTGGTGCAGGGTGTGGCGATGGTGCTGGCCTGTGCCACGGTGGTGGTCAACTTCCTGGCCGACCTGGTAACCGTGGCCCTCGACCCACGGGTGAAGATGCAATGAGCAGTCGCCCATTGATTGCCCCGTGGCGCTTGCGCCTGCGCTTTGGTTTTCGCAATGGCCGGCTGACCGCCGCATGGGGTTTGTTGATCCTGTTCGCGTGGTTGGCCCTGGCGTTGTTTGCGCCGTGGGTCGCGCCCTATGACCCTATCGCGCAGGACACCAGCATGAGTTTGCTGGCCCCCAGCCTTGCCCATCCGTTGGGTACGGACAATTACGGCAGGGACATCCTGTCGAGGGTGATCTGGGGGGCGCGCATCGACCTGCAGTTGGCGGTTATCGGGGTGATCTTCCCGTTCATCATTGGCACCTTTATCGGTGCGGTCTCGGGTTATATCGACGGGCGTTTCGACAGTGTCTGCATGCGTGTGATCGATGTGGTGCTGGCGTTCCCGTTCCTGGTGCTGATGCTGGCGATCATGGCCATCCTCGGGCCGGGCTTGCAGAGTTTTTACATCGCCATGGCGCTGGTGGGCTGGGTGTCGTACGCGCGCCTGATTCGCTCGCAGATCCTGGTGCTCAAGGAAAGCGAGTTCGCCCTGGCCGCCAAGAGCCTGGGCTTTGGCCATGGGCGCATTCTGTTCCGGCATTTGCTGCCTAATGCGCTGTTTGGCTCCATCGTGTTTTCCATGTCTGACGCGGTGCTGGTGCTGCTCAACGGCGCCGCCGTCAGTTACCTGGGCCTGGGGGTGCAACCACCGACCGCCGAATGGGGGACGATGGTGGCCGAGGGGCAAGCCTTTATCACCACTGCCTGGTGGATCTGCACCTTCCCGGGCCTGGCCATCGTGACCTTGGCCATGGGCTTCAGCCTGTTGGCCGATGGTGTTGCGCAGGTATTGGGAGAGCGCTCATGAGCCTGTTGCAGGTGCGCGACCTCAGTGTGATCGCCAACAACGCCGGGCGTGAGGTCACCTTGGTGGATCGGGTGTCCTTCGACCTGGCCGAAGGTGAAATCCTTGGCCTGGTGGGCGAGAGCGGTTCCGGCAAGACCATGGCCTGTCGCGGCCTGATGCGTCTGTTGCCATCGCCCAATCTGCGCGTGCAGGGCGGCGCTGTGCAGTTGGCCGGCCAGGACCTGTTGGCACTGGATGATGCCGGCATGCGTGCCGTGCGCGGCGGGCAGTTGGGCATGGTCTTCCAGAACCCCAGCAGCCACCTGGACCCGTTGATGCGCATCGGTGAGCAGATCGCCGAGGGCATCCGCCTGCACCAAGGCGCGTCGAAAAAAGACGCGCGCTTGCAGGCGATCGAGGTATTGCGTCAGGTCGGGATTCCCGACCCCCAGGCGCGGGTCGACAACTACCCCCATGAGTTTTCCGGTGGCATGCGCCAGCGCGCCATGATCGCCGTGGCCCTGGGCTGCAACCCGAAGGTGTTGATCGCCGACGAACCGACCACGGCCCTGGATGTGACGGTGCAGGCGCAAATCCTGCGGCTGTTGCTCGACCTGCGCGACCAGCGTGGCCTGTCGATCATCATGATCACCCATGACCTGGGCGTGGTGGCGCAAACCTGCGATGCCATCGCCGTGATGTATGCCGGGCGCCTGTGCGAGCACGGCAGCAAATACGAACTGCTGGCCCAACCGCAACATCCGTATACCGCAGGCCTGATCGACTGCCAGCCAGCCCACAGCAGCGGGCATGCGTTGTTGCGCACCATTGCTGGCCAGCCGCCGTTGCTCGATGCATTGCCCGACGGCTGCCGCTTCCACCCGCGCTGCCCACAGGCCGGCGCCTTGTGCGCCGAGTTGCTGCCCCAAGGCGCACGCGTGGCCTGTCACTACCCGTTGGGAGCGCGCCCATGAGCCTGTTACAGGTCAAGGATTTGGAAGTGCGCTTTACGGCGTCCGGCAGCGGCCTGTTTGGCCTCAACCGCCAGTGGGTGAGGGCGGTGAACGGGGTGTCGCTGAACCTCGCCGCCGGTGAAACGCTGGGTTTGGTGGGCGAGTCCGGCAGTGGCAAGAGCACCCTGGGCCGGGCAATTCTGCACCTCAACCCGATCAGCGCCGGGCAGGTGTTGTTCGACGGTATCGACATGGCCCATGGCAGTGCCATCGACATCGCCCGGCTGCGGCATGAGACCGCGATGATTTTCCAGGACCCCTACGCCGCGCTCAATCCACGGCACAGCATTGGCGAAACCATCGCCGAGGTACTGCGTGTGCAGCGTAAGGTGGCGGCGCAGCAGATTCCTGATCGTGTGAATGAGTTGCTCGAACTGGTCGGCTTGCGTCCTGAGCTGGCTTCACGCAAGCCCGGCTCGCTCAGTGGTGGCCAGTGCCAGCGCGTGGGTATCGCCCGGGCGCTGGCAGTGGAGCCGCGCCTGATCATTGCCGATGAATGTGTGGCCGCGCTGGATGTGTCTATCCAGGGCCAGATCATCAACCTGCTGCTGGAACTGCAACAGCGTATGAACCTGGCGATCCTGTTTATCGCCCATGACCTGGCCATCGTAAGGCGCCTATGCGACCGCGTGGCGGTGATGTACCTGGGCAAGATCGTCGAAGAGGGCCCGGTGGAAGCGGTGTTCACCGCGCCCCGTCACCCGTACACGGCGGCGCTGATCCAGGCCATCCCGGAGATCGATCCGCACCGGCCATTGCCTGCGCAGCCATTGCCCGGCGAACCGCCGAGCCCGCTGAATCTGCCGACAGGCTGTGCCTTTCACCCGCGTTGCCGGTATGCGCAAGCCATGTGTTCCTCGGTATTGCCCCCCACCCATTTCCAGCACGAGCATCGGTACAGTTGCGTGCTTGAAGACCCTTTGCTTTGACCCTCTGCCATTCATTAACAAGGAGTTGTGATATGCACTCGCGCCACTTGAAATTGCTCGCCGCCGCTACCCTCACGGCCTGGTCGCTGACCGCCGGCCTGGCCCATGCCGCCGGTGTGCTCACCATCGGCTGCCGTGAAGACAGCACCACTTTCGACCCGATCAAAAGCGCGCAAAACCGCGACACCTGGGTATTTGCCAACGTCTACGACACCCTGGTGCGCGTGGATAACCTGGGCACCAAGATGGAACCGGGCCTCGCCGAAAGCTGGGGCATTTCCAAGGATGGCCTGACCTACACCTTCAAGCTGCGCGAGGCGAAGTTCTCTGACGGCTCGCCGATCACTGCCGCCGACGCCGCGTTCAGCCTGCTGCGCATCCGCGACAACAAGGCCTCGTTGTGGAGCGACCCGTTCAGCCTGATCAACACCGCCACGGCCAGCGATGCCAAGACCCTGGTGGTCACCCTGAAAACCCCGGCTGTGGCCTTCCTCTCGCAACTGGCGTCGCCGACGGTGTCGATCCTGTCGGAAAAAGCCATGACCAAGATGGGCGAAGACGCCTACTCGGAAAACCCGGTGACGTCCGGCGCGTTTACCGTGGACGAGTGGCGCAAGGGCGACCGCGTGATCCTGAAGAAAAACCCGAATTTCTGGCAGGCCGGCAGCGTGAGCCTGGACGGCGTGGAATGGGTGTCGGTGACCGATGACAACACGCGCATGCGCATGGTGCAGAACAACGAACTCGACACGGCGATCTTTGTACCGTTCTCCCGCGTGGAAGAGCTGAAGAAAGACCAGAACGTGGTGATCCACGCCGACCCGTCTACCCGTGAAGATCACCTGTTGATCAACCACGAGCACGGCTTGTTGGCGAAGCCGCAAGTGCGCCAGGCCCTGGACATGGCCATCGACAAGCAATCGCTGGTCAAAGCGGTCACTTACGGTCAAGGCACCGTGGCTTATTCCTACATTCCAAAGGGCTCGCTGTACCACTACGCCAACAACCTGCAATGCCCGTACGACCCGGCCGAAGCCCAGAAGCTGCTGGCCGCTGCGGGTGCCCAGGACTTGAAGCTCAACTACGTGGTCAACGCCGGCAACGAGGCCGACGAGCAGATCGCGGTGATCATCAAGGACCAGCTAGCCAAGGTCGGCGTGACCGCCAACCTGCAGAAAGTCGACCCCACCCAAAGCTGGCAGATGCTGGTGGACGGTGAATACGATATTTCGGTGATGTACTGGACCAACGACATCCTCGACCCCGACCAGAAAACCACCTTCGTACTGGGCCACGACACCAACCAGAACTACATGACCCGCTACAAGAACGACCAGGTCAAGGCGTTGGTGGCGGCCGCGCGGATCGAGGCAGACCCGGCCAAGCGTGAGCAAATGTATGTGGAGTTGCAGAAGGTGGCCAAACAGGATGTGAACTGGATTGACCTGTACTACAGCCCGTACATCAACATCTCACGCAAGAACATAAGCAACTTCCTGCAGAACCCGTTGGGGCGCTTCACCCTTGAGGAAGTGGTCAAAAACTGAGTTTTTAACTACACCACAAAGCAATGTGGGAGCTGGCTTGCCTGCAATGGCGATGGAATATTCACCACCGCTATCGCAGGCAAGCCAGCTCCCACCTTTGTTTTGCGGTGTGTCAGGGCTTATTGCGCATCGAAGGCCTGGCCATTGATGCCGGCACTGTCGGGCCCCATCAGGTACAGGTACACCGGCATGATCTCTTCCGGCGCCGGCCTTTCCATCGGGTTTTCCCCTGGGTACGCCTGGGCGCGCATGCTGGTGCGGGTGCCGCCCGGGTTGATGCTGTTGGCGCGCACTGCGGCCACATCTTCCAGCTCATCGGCCAGGGTTTGCATCAGCCCCTCGGTGGCGAACTTGGACACGCCATAGGCACCCCAATAAGCACGGCCCTTGCGCCCGACACTGCTGGAGGTGAACACCACCGACGCGTCCTGGGACAGCTTGAGCAGCGGCAGCAAAGTGCTGGTCAGCGTGAACATCGCGTTGACGTTGACGTGCATCACCCGCATGAAGTTCTCGCCGGACAACTGCTCGATGGGCGTGCGCGGGCCGATGATCGAGGCGTTGTGCAACAAGCCGTCGAGGTGGCCGAATGCTTTTTCGATCATCGCTGCCAGCTCATCGTATTGATGGGGCAGGGCGGTCTCCAGGTTGAACGGGATTACCACCGGCTGTGGGTGGCCCGCGGCTTCGATCTCGTCATACACCTGGGCCAGGTTGGCTTCGGTCTTGCCCAGCAACAACACGGTGGCGCCATGGGCGGCATAGGTCTTCGCCGCTGCCGCGCCAATCCCGCGACCGGCGCCGGTTACCAGGATGGTCCGGCCTTTGAGCAGTTCTGGCGGTGCAGAGTAATCAAACATAAATAGCCTCGACAAAATTCAAGGTGATACACCACTTGAAGTGGAATCCATTTCCTGTGGGAGCTGGCTTGCCTGCGATGGCGGACTAACTGCCGCCAGATGTGCTGGCTGGCAGGCCGCTATCGCAGGCAAGCCAGCTCCCACATTGATCTCAGCGTTGTTGAGATCTTCGAACAATCAGCAACTGCACAGCGCGTTATCCAGCACCTTGCGCAATTCCAGCGGGTGATCCACCACCACATCCGCGCCCCAGTGGCGTGGGTTGTCATCCGGGTGGATATAGCCATAGGTGACCGCCGCCGTGCGCGTACCGGCGTCGCGGCCGGATTCGATGTCGCGTAGGTCATCGCCCACGAACAGCACGCTGGCCGGGTCCAGGTCGAGCATCTTGCACGCCAGGATCATCGGCTCCGGGTCCGGCTTGCTGTTTTTCACATGGTCCGGGCAGATCAGCACGGCCGAGCGTTCGGCCAGGCCCAGGCGCTGCATGATCGGTTCGGCAAAGCGCACCGGCTTGTTGGTGACCACGCCCCAGATCAGCTTGGCTTTCTCGATGTCTTCCAGCAGTTCGGCCATGCCGTCGAACAGTTTGCTGTGCACCGCGCAGTCCTTGAGGTAGCGCTCCAGGAATTCCTGGCGCAGCTCTTCAAAGCCTGGGGATTCAGGATCCATCGAGAAGGTCACGGCAACCATCGCCCGGGCACCGCCGGAGATTTCATCGCGGATGTGCTGCGGGTTGATCGGTTCCAGGCCTCGGTCGGCGCGCATGGCTTGGCAGATGGCGATAAAGTCCGGCGCGGTATCCAGCAGGGTACCGTCCATGTCGAAGAGAACCGCTCGCAACTTCACAGGCTTACTCCTCGCGCAGGGTCTGGATCATGTAGTTGACGTCAACGTCGTTGGCCAGCTTGTAGTGCTTGGTCAGCGGGTTGTAGGTCAGGCCGATGATGTCCTTGACGGTCAGCCCGGCCTGGCGGCTCCACGCACCCAGCTCGGAAGGGCGGATGAATTTCTTGAAATCATGGGTGCCACGCGGCAGCAGCTTCATGATGTATTCGGCGCCAATGATCGCGAACAGGTAAGCCTTGGGGTTGCGGTTGATGGTGGAGAAGAACACCTGGCCGCCGGGCTTGACCATACGGAAACAGGCGCGGATCACCGAGGACGGGTCCGGCACGTGTTCGAGCATTTCCAGGCAGGTGACCACGTCGAACTGCTCGGGCATTTCCTCGGCCAGGGCTTCGGCGGTGATCTGGCGGTACTCCACGCTCACCCCGGATTCGAGCTGGTGCAACTGCGCCACGGCCAGCGGCGCTTCGCCCATGTCGATGCCCATGACGGTGGCGCCGCGCTGGGCCATGGCTTCGCTGAGGATGCCGCCGCCGCAACCGACGTCCAGCACCTTCTTGCCGGCCAGGTTGACGCGCTCGTCAATCCAGTTGACCCGCAGTGGGTTGATATCGTGCAGGGGTTTGAATTCGCTCTCGCGGTCCCACCAGCGGTGAGCCAGGGCTTCAAACTTGGCGATTTCGGCGTGATCGACGTTGCTCATGGTGAATCCTCTGAATCTGATAAGTCGGTGTGTCGCGGCTGAACCCAAGGCTTCAGCCGCGTCGTTATTCGCTGTGCCCGCTGATGCGTTGGCCCCAGGCAATGGCCGTGGCGGTCAACTGTTGTTCATCCATGCGGGTCAATTGCCGGTCGTCGAGCAATGGCTTGCCGGCAACCCAAAGGTGTTTCACGCAATCGCGCCCGGTGGCATATATAAGCTGTGAGACCGGATCGTAGATCGGTTGTTGCGCCAACCCGGAAAGATCAAAAGCGACGATGTCTGCCGCCTTGCCGACTTCCAGGGAGCCAATCTGGCTGTCCAGGCCCATCGCCCTGGCGCCGTTGAGTGTGGCCATGCGCAGGGCGCGGTGGGCATCCAGCGCAGTGGCCGAGCCGGCCACGGCCTTGGCCAGCATCGCCGCCGTGCGGGTTTCGCCGAGCAAATCCAAGTCATTGTTGCTGGCAGCGCCGTCGGTGCCGATGGCCACGTTGACGCCAGCCTGCCACAAGCGCTCCACCGGGCAAAAGCCGCTGGCCAGTTTCAGGTTCGATTCCGGGCAGTGAATGACGCTGGTGTTGCTTTCTACCAGTAAAGCCAGGTCGTCTTCGCTGATTTGGGTCATGTGCACGGCCTGAAAGCGCGGGCCCAGCAGGCCAAGGCGAGCCAGGCGCGCCAATGGCCGCTCGCCGGTCTGCTCGACGGCTTGCTGCACTTCAAAGGCAGTTTCGTGAACGTGCATATGGATCACGGCGTCCAGCTCTTCGGCGATCACCCGGATCTTTTCCAGGTTGGCATCGCACACGGTGTAGGGCGCGTGGGGGCCGAAGGTGATTTTGATGCGCGGGTGGTGCTTGAGGTCGCCGAACAGCTCGATACCCTGGCGAATCGCCTCGTCGGCACTGCTGGCGCCGGGGATCGGGAAGTCGAGGATCGGCAGTGCGATCTGCGCACGCATACCGCTGTTGTGCACGCAGTCACTGGCGACCTTGGGGTAGAAATACATGTCCGAGAAGCAGGTGATGCCGCCCTTGATCTGCTCGGCAATGGCCAGGTTGGTACCGTCGCGCACGAACGCTTCATCGACCCACTTGGCTTCGGCTGGCCAGATGTGCTTTTCCAGCCAGGTCATCAGTGGCAAATCGTCGGCCAGGCCGCGGAACAGGGTCATGGCTGCATGGCCGTGTGCATTGACCAGGCCGGGGCTGAGCAGCATGCCGGGCAGTTCACGCACCTCTTGCGCCGCCAGCTTCAACGCCGCGTCCCGTGGCCCGATAAAGGCAATGCAGCCATCGCGGATACCCAGGCCGTGCTCCTTGAGCACCACCCCAGCGGGCTCGACGGGTACCAGCCAGGTCGGCAGCAGCAACAAGTCGAGCGGGGCGGCAGTGGAGGTCATCGCAGGCTTCTTCCCAGGCAGCTATAAAAGAAGGGCGAAGTATACCCGAGCGTCCCGGCTGGCGGATCGCTATAATCGGCGGCTTTTGTTCATGAGTGCGGGGTAAGGGATGCGCGACCGACTGTTGGCTGCAGAGAACGTGAAGGCCATCGAATGGCGTGATGGCGCGCTGCACCTGCTCGACCAGCGTGTTTTGCCGTCCCGGGAGCACTGGGTGGCCTGCGGTACCGTTGAAGCGGTGGCTGACGCCATTCGCACCATGGTGGTGCGGGGCGCACCGGCCATCGGCATCTGCGCTGCCTATGGCTTGGTGCTCGCCGCCCGCGAGCGCATCGCCGAGGGCGGTGACTGGCAGGCCGCGTGGGAAGAAGACTACGCCTTGCTGGCCCACACCCGGCCGACCGCATCGAATTTGTTCTGGGCCTTGCAGCGCATGCGCGACCGCCTGGATCGCCTCAAGCAGGACGCCGACCCGCTGGTGGTGTTGGAGGCCGAAGCCGTCGCGATCCATGAGAGTGATCGGGAAGCCAATGTGGTCATGGCCCAGTTGGGTATGGAGCGGATTCGCAAGCATCAGGGCAATGCCCAGGCGATCCTTACCCATGGCAATGCCGGCGCGTTGGCTTCCGGCGGCGTTGGCACAGCCCTCGGGGTGATTCACGCGGCGTATCTGGAGGGGTTGGTCGAGCAGGTCTATGTCAATGAAACCCGCCCATGGCTGCAAGGCTCGCGTCTGACGGCGTGGGAGTTGGCGGGCCAGGGCATCCCGGTGGCGGTGAATGCCGACTCCGCCGGGGCGCATATCCTCAAGACCAAAGGCGTGACCTGGGTGGTGGTGGGTGCTGACTGTATTGCGGCCAATGGCGATGTGGTCAGCAAGATCGGCACTTATCAACTGGCCGTCTGTGCCATGCACCATGGCGTGCGCTTTATGGTGGTGGCGTCAAGTTCGACCCTCGATTTGATGATGGCTACGGGGGAGGATGTTGCGCTGGAGCAGCGCGATATGGGTGAGTTGCTTGAGGTTGATGGGCAGCGGTTGGATATCGCGGCGCTTAACCCTGTATTTGATGTGACGCCTGCGGACCTGATTGACGTGATCGTCACCGAAAAAGGCATTGTCGAGCGGCCAGACACCGCAAAACTGGCCAAGTTGATGTGTCGTAAGCGGCTGCATTGAGTGTGTGGGTGCCTGTGGGGGCGCCATCGCAGGCAAGCCAGCTCCCACCTTTAACTGTATTCACAAATCAAAGGTGGGAGCTGGCTTGCCTGCGATCGGCCCTTGCAGTCAACAAAACGTCTGCATTCCACCCTCGCAAAAAAGCACCATCGCGCCTCTGAGCCCCTCTCGTCCCCTTCAAGCCTGTCATCCGTCAAATTACTAGCCTCCATGCGCATCAGGGGGATAGGTGCGTGGCGGCGATTGTGATAACATCCGGCGGTTTCCAGGGCTGCCCCGAGGGGTTGCCTATAACGTGCAGATCCGTGTCATAACTCGTTGATTTGTCGTAAGTCGTTGTCAGGCACCGTGCCGGCAGCGGCGAGCTTCGTTCGTCCCGAATGGATGTGACGAGGTTTCACCCGAAAAAGGAATCAGGCTTCTCATGGGCGAACTGGCCAAAGAAATCCTCCCGGTCAATATCGAAGACGAGCTGAAACAGTCCTACCTCGACTACGCGATGAGCGTAATTGTCGGTCGGGCACTGCCTGATGCGCGCGATGGCTTGAAGCCCGTGCACCGGCGTGTGCTGTTCGCGATGAGCGAGCTGGGTAACGACTGGAACAAGCCGTACAAGAAATCTGCCCGTGTTGTCGGTGACGTGATCGGTAAGTATCACCCTCACGGCGACACTGCGGTGTACGACACCATCGTTCGGATGGCGCAGCCGTTTTCCTTGCGCTACCTGCTGGTAGACGGCCAGGGCAACTTCGGTTCGGTGGACGGCGACAACGCCGCAGCCATGCGATACACCGAAGTGCGCATGACCAAGCTGGCGCACGAGCTGCTGGCCGACCTGCATAAAGAAACCGTGGACTGGGTGCCGAACTACGACGGCACCGAAATGATCCCGGCTGTCATGCCCACCAAGATTCCCAACCTGCTGGTCAACGGTTCCAGCGGTATCGCCGTGGGCATGGCCACCAACATCCCGCCGCACAACCTCGGTGAAGTCATCGACGGTTGCCTGGCCCTTATCGACAACCCTGAGCTGACCGTCGATGAGCTGATGCAATACATCCCCGGCCCGGACTTCCCGACCGCCGCGATCATCAACGGTCGCGCCGGCATCATCGAAGCCTACCGCACTGGCCGCGGGCGCATTTACATGCGTGCCCGCTCGATGATCGAAGATATCGACAAGGTCGGTGGCCGCCAGCAGATCGTCATCACCGAGCTCCCTTACCAACTGAACAAGGCACGCCTGATCGAGAAGATCGCCGAGCTGGTTAAAGAGAAAAAGCTGGAAGGCATCACCGAGCTGCGCGACGAGTCCGACAAGGACGGTATGCGCGTGGTCATCGAGCTGCGCCGCGGCGAAGTGCCTGAGGTGATCCTCAACAACCTCTACGCTCAGACCCAGCTGCAAAGCGTGTTTGGTATCAACGTGGTTGCCCTGATCGACGGCCGCCCGCGCATCCTGAACCTCAAGGACCTGCTGGAAGCCTTCGTGCGTCACCGTCGCGAAGTAGTGACCCGCCGTACCGTGTTCGAACTGCGCAAGGCCCGCGAGCGCGGCCATATCCTGGAAGGCCAGGCGGTTGCGTTGTCGAACATCGATCCGGTGATCGCCCTGATCAAGGCCTCGCCAACCCCGTCGGAAGCCAAGGAAGCGCTGATCAGCACGCCTTGGGAATCCAGCGCCGTGGTCGCGATGGTTGAGCGCGCTGGCGCCGACTCGTGCCGCCCGGAGACCCTGGACCCGCAATACGGTCTGCGTGAAGGCAAGTACTTCCTGTCGCCAGAGCAGGCCCAGGCCATCCTGGAACTGCGTCTGCACCGCCTCACCGGCCTTGAACACGAGAAGCTGCTGGCCGAGTACCAGGAGATCCTCAACCAGATCGGCGAGTTGATCCGCATCCTCAGCAGCGCCGTGCGCCTGATGGAAGTGATCCGCGAAGAACTGGAAGTGATCCGCGCCGAATACGGCGACGTGCGCCGCACCGAAATCCTCGATGCGCGCCTGGACCTGACCCTGGGTGACATGATCCCGGAAGAAGAGCGCGTGGTGACCATCTCCCACGGCGGCTATGCCAAGACCCAGCCGCTGGCTGCTTATCAGGCCCAGCGTCGTGGCGGTAAAGGTAAATCGGCTACCGGCGTGAAGGATGAGGACTACATCGCTCACCTGCTGGTCGCCAACAGCCACACCACGCTGCTGCTGTTCTCCAGCAAGGGCAAGGTGTACTGGCTCAAGACTTACGAAATCCCGGAAGCCTCCCGCGCTGCCCGTGGCCGTCCGTTGGTCAACCTGCTGCCCCTGGACAGTGATGAATACATCACTACCATGCTGCCGGTCGAGGAATACACCGAAGGCCACTTCATCTTCATGGCCACCGCCAAAGGCACCGTGAAGAAGACCCCGTTGGAATCCTTCAGCCGTCAACGCAGCGTGGGCCTGATCGCCCTGGAGCTGGATGAAGGCGACGTGCTGATTTCCGCAGCCATCACTGATGGCGAGCGCGAAGTCATGCTGTTCTCCGACGGCGGCAAGGTCACACGTTTCAAGGAGTCCGACGTGCGTGCCATGGGCCGTACCGCCCGGGGTGTACGCGGCATGCGCCTGCCGGAAGGGCAGAAGCTGATTTCGATGCTGATCCCGGAAGAAGGCAGCCAGATCCTCACCGCATCCGAGCGTGGTTATGGCAAGCGTACCGCCATCAGTGAGTTCCCGGAGTACAAGCGTGGCGGCCAGGGCGTGATTGCCATGGTCAGCAACGACCGCAACGGCCGTCTGGTCGGCGCGGTGCAGGTGCTCGATGGCGAGGAGATCATGCTGATTTCCGACCAGGGCACCTTGGTGCGTACCCGTGTAGCGGAAGTGTCGAGCCTGGGCCGTAACACCCAGGGCGTGACCCTGATCAAGCTGGCCAAGGACGAAAAACTGGTCGGCCTGGAGCGTGTGCAGGAGCCTTCGGAAGTCGAAGGTGAAGAGCTCGAAGGTGAGGAATTTGAAGGCGAGGTGATCGCAGCTGGCGATGACAACGTTGACGAGCCAACCCTCGACGCTGCCGCAGACGAAGAAGAACCGCAGGAATAAGCGGACACACAGGGGGCGGATGAAGATTCGCCCCCTTGTTGTTTGTCCCGTATGAAATACAGCGCCCTTTGCCTGGACGCGGTCCATGTGGGAGCTGGCTTGCCTGCGATACAGGCGCCTCGGTCATTAAGTGATACCGCGGCGCTGCTATCGCAGGCAAGCCAGCTCCCACAGATGTCCGCTCCAGAACGAGGGCGTTGCTGACATGATTGCAGCCCCACCAGATCAGAGTGAGATTGGATGTGAGCAAGAGAGCCTATAACTTCTGTGCCGGTCCCGCGGCGCTTCCTGAAGCAGTCCTGCAGCGTGCGCAGGGTGAACTCCTCGACTGGCATGGAAAAGGCCTCTCCGTGATGGAAATGAGCCATCGCAGCGATGAGTTCGTGTCTATCGCCAACAAGGCCGAGCAGGACCTGCGCGACCTGCTGGACATCCCATCCAATTACAAAGTGCTGTTCTTGCAGGGTGGTGCGAGCCAGCAGTTCGCCCAGTTACCGCTGAACCTGCTGCCCGAAGGCGGCACTGCCGACTATATCGACACCGGTATCTGGGGGCAGAAGGCCATTGAGGAGGCCTCGCGCTACGGCCATGTCAACGTGGCGGGCACCGCCAAGCCCTACGACTACTTCGCCATTCCCGGTCAGAACGAGTGGAAGCTGACCAAGGACGCGGCCTACGTTCACTACGTCGCGAACGAAACCATCGGCGGCCTGGAATTTGATTGGGTGCCGCAAGTCGGTGACGTTCCGCTGGTGTGCGACATGTCTTCGGACATCCTCTCGCGCCCGATCGACGTGTCCAAGTACGGCATGATCTACGCCGGCGCGCAGAAGAACATCGGCCCGAGCGGCATCCTGGTCAATATCATCCGCGAAGACCTGCTGGGTCGCGCCCGCTCGGTGTGCCCGACCATGCTCAACTACAAGGTCGCGGCCGATAACGGCTCGATGTACAACACCCCGCCGGCGTTTGCCTGGTACCTGTCGGGCCTGGTGTTCGAATGGCTCAAGGAGCAGGGCGGCGTGGCGGCCATGGGCAAGCTCAACGAAGAGAAGAAGCGCGTCCTGTACGACTTTATCGACGCCAGCGGCCTGTACAGCAACCCGATCAACCTCAGCGACCGCTCGTGGATGAACGTGCCGTTCCGCCTGGCCGACGACCGCCTGGACAAGCCGTTCCTGGCCGGCGCCGACGCGCGCGGCCTGCTGAACCTCAAGGGCCACCGCTCGGTGGGTGGCATGCGCGCCTCCATTTATAACGCCGTTGACATCCACGCCATCAATGCGCTGGTTGCCTACATGGCAGAGTTCGAGAAGGAACACGGCTAATGTCTGAGCAAGAACTCAAGGCCCTGCGCGTACGCATTGACAGTCTGGACGAAAAGGTCCTGGAACTGATCAGTGAGCGCGCGCGCTGCGCCCAGGAAGTGGCCCGGGTGAAAATGGCGTCCCTGGCGGAAGGCGAAGTGCCGGTGTTCTACCGGCCCGAGCGTGAAGCCCAGGTGCTCAAGCGTGTGATGGAACGCAACAAGGGCCCGTTGGGCAACGAAGAGATGGCGCGGTTGTTCCGTGAAATCATGTCTTCGTGCCTGGCGCTGGAGCAGCCGCTGAAAGTGGCTTACCTCGGCCCTGAAGGCACCTTCACCCAGGCGGCAGCCATGAAGCACTTCGGCCATGCGGTAATCAGCAAGCCGATGGCGGCCATCGACGAAGTCTTCCGTGAAGTCGCGGCCGGTGCGGTGAATTTTGGCGTGGTGCCAGTGGAAAACTCCACCGAAGGCGCGGTCAACCACACGCTGGACAGCTTCCTCGAACACGACATGGTCATCTGTGGTGAGGTGGAGTTGCGTATCCATCACCACCTGCTGGTGGGTGAAAACACCAAGACCGACAGCATCAGCCGTATCTATTCCCACGCCCAGTCCCTGGCCCAGTGCCGCAAGTGGTTGGACGCCCATTACCCGAATGTAGAGCGCGTTGCGGTGTCCAGCAACGCCGAGGCGGCCAAGCGGGTCAAGGGTGAGTGGAACTCGGCGGCGATTGCCGGCGATATGGCTGCCGGCCTGTACGGCCTGACGCGCCTGGCCGAAAAGATCGAAGATCGCCCGGATAACTCCACGCGCTTTTTGATGATCGGCAGCCAGGAAGTGCCGCCGACCGGCGACGACAAGACCTCGATCATCGTCTCCATGAGCAACAAGCCCGGCGCGCTGCATGAGCTGCTGGTGCCATTCCACGACAACGGGATTGACCTGACGCGCATCGAGACTCGTCCTTCGCGCAGCGGTAAGTGGACCTACGTATTCTTTATCGACTTCATGGGCCATCACCGCGACCCGCTGGTCAAGGGCGTGCTGGAGAAAATCAGTCAGGAAGCCGTGGCACTCAAGGTGCTGGGCTCTTACCCGAAAGCGGTTTTGTGAGGCTTTGACATGAGTGGCAACTTCCTCGCCCTGGCGCAGCCGGGCGTGCAACAACTCTCGCCTTACGTTCCAGGCAAGCCTGTGGACGAACTGGCCCGCGAGTTGAATCTGGACCCGTCCAAAATCGTCAAGCTGGCGAGTAACGAAAACCCGCTGGGCCCGAGCCCCAAAGTGTTGGCGGCGATCCGTGAAGAGCTGGCCGAACTGACCCGTTATCCCGATGGCAACGGTTTTGCGCTCAAGTCTTTGCTGGCGGACAAGTGCCGGGTCGAGCTGAACCAGGTAACCCTGGGCAATGGCTCCAACGACATCCTTGAACTGGTCGGCCGTGCTTACCTGGCGCCAGGCTTGAATGCGGTGTTCAGCGAGCACGCGTTTGCGGTCTATCCGATCGTGACCCAGGCGGTGGGGGCGGATGCTCGGGTGATTCCTGCCAAGGAGTGGGGCCACGACCTGCCGGCGATGCTGGCGGCCATCGATGCCCAGACTCGCGTGGTGTTTATCGCCAACCCGAACAACCCGACCGGCACCTGGTTTGACGAGCAGGCACTGAACGAATTCCTGCAGGACGTGCCGGAGCATGTGCTGGTCGTGCTGGACGAAGCCTACATCGAGTACGCCGAAGGCAGCGACCTGCCCGATGGCCTGGATTTCCTCGCGGCCTACCCGAACCTGCTGGTGTCGCGTACGTTCTCCAAGGCTTATGGCCTGGCGTCGTTGCGGGTCGGTTATGGCTTGTCCACGCCCGTGGTAGCCGATGTGCTGAACCGCGTGCGCCAGCCGTTCAACGTCAACAGCCTGGCCCTGGCGGCCGCCTGTGCGGCGGTGAAGGATGCCGAATACCTGGAAGAAGGCCGTCGTCTCAACGAAAGCGGCATGCTGCAATTGCAGGAAGGCTTTCGTGAGCTGGGCCTGGGCTGGATTCCGTCCAAGGGCAACTTCATCTGCGTCGACCTCGGCCAGTTGGCTGCGCCGGTGTTCCAGGGCTTGCTGCGCGAGGGCGTGATCGTGCGCCCGGTGGCCAACTACGGCATGCCGAACCATCTGCGTATCACCATCGGTCTGCCGGCTGAGAACAGCCGCTTCCTTGAGGCGTTGGCCAAGGTTCTGGCCCGTGGTTGATGTCACTGCATTGCAACCTGCTGTGCCTATGATCGGTCGCCTGGTGGTGGTCGGCCTGGGGTTGATCGGTGGCTCCTTCGCCAAGGGCCTGCGTGAAAGCGGGCTGTGTGGCGAAGTGGTGGGCGTGGACCTCGACCCGCAGTCGCGCACGTTGGCGGTGGAGTTGGGCGTGGTGGACCGCTGTGAAGCGGACCTGGCCGTTGCGTGCCAGGGCGCGGATGTGATCCAGCTCGCCGTGCCGATCCTTGCCATGGAGAAATTGCTGGCGGTAGTGGCTGGTATGGACCTCGGGCAAGCGATTCTTACCGATGTGGGCAGCGCCAAAGGCAACGTGGTGCGTGCGGCACGATTGGCGTTTGGTGGGATGCCGCCGCGCTTTGTGCCGGGCCATCCAATCGCTGGGTCCGAGCAGAGCGGGGTAGAGGCATCCAATGCGCAGCTGTTCCGTCGGCATAAGGTGATCCTGACGCCGCTTGCGCAAACCGATCCCACGGCGTTGGCAGTGGTGGATCGTCTCTGGCGCGAGCTGGGCGCGGATGTAGAGCATATGCAGGTCGAGCGTCACGACGAAGTGTTGGCAGCGACCAGCCACTTGCCGCATCTGTTGGCATTTGGCCTGGTGGATTCGCTGGCCAAGCGCAACGAGAACCTCGAGATATTCCGCTACGCCGCCGGCGGCTTCCGCGATTTCACGCGGATTGCCGGCAGCGATCCGGTGATGTGGCACGACATCTTCCTCGCCAATCGCGAAGCGGTGTTGCGCACTCTGGACACCTTCCGCAGTGACCTCGACGCCTTGCGCGATGCGGTGGATGCGGGAGACGGCCATCAACTGCTGGGCGTGTTCACCCGTGCGCGGGTGGCGCGTGAACATTTCAGCAAGATCCTCGCGCGCCGGGCCTACATGGAAACCGCAGTGAGCACCGATGACTTGACCTTCATCGCCAGCCCGGGTGGCCGCTTGAGCGGGCGCATCCGCGTGCCGGGTGACAAGTCGATCTCTCATCGCTCGATCATGCTGGGGTCGTTGGCCGAAGGTGTGACCGAGGTGGAGGGCTTCCTTGAGGGTGAAGATGCCCTGGCGACCTTGCAGGCCTTTCGCGACATGGGCGTGGTGATCGAGGGCCCGCACCATGGGCGCGTGACCATTCACGGTGTCGGCCTGCATGGCCTGAAGGCTGCGCCGGGGCCGATCTATGTGGGTAATTCCGGCACATCGATGCGCCTGTTGGCCGGTGTATTGGCGGCGCAGCGCTTCGAAAGCGTGCTGACCGGCGATGCCTCGCTGTCCAAGCGCCCGATGAACCGCGTAGCCAAGCCGCTGCGGGAAATGGGCGCAATCATCGAGACGGGGCCGGACGGGCGTCCGCCACTGAGCATTCGTGGTGGGCAGTCGCTCAAAGGCTTGAACTATGTACTGCCCATGGCCAGTGCCCAGGTGAAATCCTGCCTGTTGTTGGCGGGGTTGTACGCTGAGGGTAAAACCTCGGTGACCGAGCCCGCACCGACCCGCGACCATACCGAGCGCATGCTGCGCGGCTTTGGTTACCCGGTGGCGGTGCAGGGCGCGACGGCGTCGCTGGCGTCGGGGCATGGGTTGACCGCTACGCGTATTGAAGTGCCGGGGGATATTTCGTCTTCGGCGTTTTTCCTGGTGGCGGCCTCGATTGCCGAGGGCTCCGAGCTGCTGCTGGAGCATGTCGGTATCAACCCGACCCGCACCGGGGTAATCGATATCCTGCGGCTGATGGGGGCTGATATCGCCCTCGAAAATCAGCGCGAGGTGGGCGGCGAGCCGGTTGCGGATTTACGTGTGCGTGCCGCCGCGCTCAAGGGCATCGAAATTCCAGAGGCCCTGGTGCCGTTGGCGATTGATGAGTTCCCTGTGCTGTTTATTGCCGCAGCCTGCGCTCAAGGTCGCACCGTTTTGCGCGGTGCCGAGGAGTTGCGGCTCAAGGAGTCCGATCGTATCCAGGTGATGGCCGACGGTCTGTTGGCCCTGGGCGTGAAGTGTGAACCCACGCCTGATGGGATTATCATTGACGGTGGCCCGATGGGCGGCGGTGAAGTGCATGCCCATGGCGATCACCGGATTGCCATGGCGTTCAGTGTGGCTTCCCTGCGGGCGATGGCGCCTATTCGTATCCTTGACTGCGCCAATGTTGCTACGTCTTTTCCGAACTTTCTGACACTGTGTGCCCAAGTCGGCATCCGTGTTGCCCAAGAGGCTCAATTGTGAATATCAAAGCACCGGTGATTACCATCGACGGGCCTAGTGGCTCGGGCAAAGGCACAATCGCTGGCATTCTGGCCAAGCGCCTGGGTTGGTGCCTGCTGGATTCTGGCGCGCTGTACCGCCTGCTGGCGTTTGCTGCGCACAACCATGGTGTTGACCTGACCAACGAAGAATTGCTGACGAAGCTTGCCGCCCATCTGGATGTGCAGTTCATTGCGGCGACCGAGGGTCAGTTGCAGCGCATCATTCTGGAAGGTGATGAAGTCAGCGATGTGATTCGCACCGAGAGTATCGGCGCGGGCGCCTCCCAAGTGGCTGCGCTGCCCGCCGTGCGCGAGGCGCTGCTGCAGCGCCAGCGCGCATTCCAGGAGGCGCCGGGCCTGGTGGCCGATGGCCGCGACATGGGCACGGTGGTGTTTCCCGAGGCGCCGCTGAAGATTTTCCTGACCGCCAGCGCCGAGGAGCGGGCACGCCGCCGTTACTTGCAGTTGAAGGGCAAAGTCGATGGTGTTAGTCTGTCGAGTCTGCTAGATGAGATCCGTGCACGCGATGAGCGTGATACCCAGCGTGCGGTAGCCCCGCTCAAACCGGCGGCTGACGCCATACAGCTGGATTCCACGGAGCTGTCCATCGAGCAGGTGCTGGAACGCATCATGAGTGAAATCGCCATTCGCGATATCGCCGGGTGATCAAGAAGGCCGCAGGGGACCAGTCATAGTCCTGCGGTGGCTTCTTTTAACTGAAACTGACCCACACCGTCTGGGGTGTGGAGATGGGCGTATTCTTCGCCCTTATCAACAGGAATTAAAATGAGCGAAAGCTTTGCGGAACTCTTTGAAGAAAGCCTAAAAACCCTGAACCTTCAGGCAGGCTCCATCATCACCGGTGTTATCGTTGATATCGATTACCAAGCTCGCTGGGTAACCGTTCACGCTGGTCTGAAGTCTGAAGCTCTGATCCCGCTGGAACAGTTCTACAACGATGCTGGTGACCTGACTATCAATGTCGGTGACGAAGTTCACGTTGCTCTGGACTCGGTTGAAGACGGTTTCGGTGAAACCAAGCTGTCCCGTGAAAAAGCCAAGCGCGCTGAATGCTGGATTGTTCTCGAAGCAGCCTTCGCAGCTGAAGAAGTGGTCAAGGGCGTTATCAACGGTAAGGTTAAAGGCGGCTTCACTGTCGACGTTAACGGCATCCGTGCGTTCCTGCCAGGTTCTTTGGTCGACGTTCGTCCAGTGCGCGACACCACGCACCTGGAAGGCAAAGAACTCGAATTCAAAGTCATCAAGCTCGACCAGAAGCGCAACAACGTTGTCGTTTCCCGTCGCAGCGTGCTGGAAGCAGAGAACTCCGCCGAGCGTGAAGCTCTGCTGGAATCCCTGCAGGAAGGCCAACAAGTCAAAGGTATCGTCAAGAACCTCACCGATTACGGCGCATTCGTCGATCTGGGTGGCGTCGATGGCCTGCTGCACATTACCGACATGGCTTGGAAGCGTATCAAGCATCCTTCCGAAATCGTCAACGTTGGCGACGAGATCGATGTCAAGGTTCTGAAGTACGATCGTGAGCGTAACCGCGTTTCCCTGGGCTTGAAGCAGCTGGGCGAAGATCCATGGGTTGCTATCAAGGCTCGTTACCCAGAAAGCACTCGCGTAACCGCGCGTGTTACCAACCTGACCGACTACGGCTGCTTCGCAGAGCTGGAAGAAGGCGTGGAAGGCCTGGTACACGTTTCCGAAATGGACTGGACCAACAAGAACATCCACCCTTCGAAAGTCGTACAAGTCGGCGACGAAGTGGAAGTTATGGTTCTGGACATCGACGAAGAGCGTCGTCGTATCTCCCTGGGCATCAAGCAGTGCAAATCTAACCCATGGGAAGATTTCTCTGGCCAGTTCAACAAGGGCGATAAAATCTCCGGCACCATCAAGTCGATCACCGATTTCGGTATCTTCATTGGTCTGGACGGCGGCATCGACGGCCTGGTTCACCTGTCCGACATCTCCTGGAACGAAGTTGGCGAAGAAGCTGTTCGTCGTTTCAAGAAGGGCGACGAGCTGGACACCGTTATCCTGTCGGTTGACCCAGAGCGCGAGCGCATCTCCCTGGGTATTAAGCAACTGGAAAGCGATCCGTTCTCCGAGTACGTTCAAGAGAACGACAAAGGCGCCATCGTTAAAGGCACTGTGAAAGAAGTTGACGCCAAAGGCGCCATCATCGTTCTGGCCGACGATATCGAAGCGACTCTGAAAGCCTCCGAAATCAGCCGTGACCGCGTTGAAGACGCGCGCAACGTTCTGAAAGAAGGCCAGGAAGTAGAAGCCAAGATCATCAGCGTTGACCGCAAGAGCCGCGTGATTCAGCTCTCCATCAAGTCGAAGGACGAAGTGGAAGAGAAAGAAGCTATCCAGAGCCTGAAAGAAGCTGCTCCGGAAGCTGCTGCTGACACCACCATGGCGGCACTGCTGCGCCAGGCAATGGCTAAGCAGAACTAAGTTCTGTAAAGCTGTAGAAAAAGGGCGACCTCGGTCGCCCTTTTTTGTGCCTGAAATTTGATGAAGCAACTGCACCGAACGAAGGTGTTCAGCCCAATGTCAGAACTGACTATAGTTTTAAAAACGGCTATTTCGCGTTGCTGACTCAATAAGGGTTTGAATGAACAGAATTATCGTAGTATTCGCTTTGCTGGCGCTTGCAGGCTGCTCCTCTACCAGCGCCAAGACCCACGCCAAGCGTGGCGTCAGCGGCATCGAGATCGACTGCTCTGGCTTGGGTAACAAGTGGGAAAAATGCGAAAAACGCGCCGCCCGTGAGTGCAAGATGCAGGGCTATAAGGTCATTACCCGCTCCAGTGATGCGGAGGACGAAGAGGGCGACTACCTGTTCGGCTGGAACCCTGCTGGCGCGGTGACGCGGACCATGTTGGTGATCTGTAAGTAAGGGGTTGACCGCTCGCTGAGCGTGTTTATTCAGCCTCACATAAGTTGATACATGGGCTGTTCAAATTCATCAACTCATGCTAAAACCTTCGGAGCGCTTTTCCTAGCTGCTTGAAAAAGAAGGGAAAAATATGACGAAGTCGGAGTTGATCGAACGAATTGTCACCCATCAAGGGCTGCTCTCATCCAAGGATGTGGAGCTGGCTATCAAGACCATGCTTGAGCAAATGTCCCAATGCCTGGCCACCGGAGATCGCATCGAAATCCGCGGCTTCGGCAGCTTCTCCCTGCACTACCGCGCACCGCGCGTAGGCCGCAACCCAAAAACCGGCCAATCCGTCAGCCTCGACGGCAAATTCGTTCCCCACTTCAAACCGGGCAAGGAATTGCGCGATCGGGTGAACGAAGAAGAGGAAGAAGGCGTCTGAGTTTTTTTGAGTAAGGAGAAGGGCATGCGTGGGGTTAAGCGCGTTGTTGCGGTGTTGATTGCGGTGCTTGCGGCTTTGGTGGTTCTGGCATTTGTGCTGGAGAACCAGCAGGGTGTTGCGCTGTCATTCCTGGGGTGGAGTACTGCGCAGATGCCGGTGGCGGTGTTTGTGGTGGTGGCTTTGATTTTGGGGATGTTGATTGGGCCGCTGATTGCTATCTTCATCCGCGGTAGAAGAGGCGGGGCGATGAGGGCAGAGCGGGTTTAGAGTGGATTGTCACTAGCTCGTTCACCGGCTTTGTAGGCTGCAGCTTTTACCGCCTGTCAGATAAATATCTTCCACAAAGCTTTTCACGCTGCATTTGATCGGGATGCTGAATCAAGGGAGGAGGCGTGCGTGTCCATTTTATTGAATGGCGTGGGGCTGATTTAGAATTTTTTTCATGTTTGTGTCTGGGAGAGGGCTAAAGCGATTTTTCTTTCGAATTTTAGGAAAGTTCCTATAGGAATTCAAGACTTGTATTATGGCTGGGAGATGGCAAAATGGAATCTGTTCTCGATAACGGGCATTTTGTGCGCTAAAAATTTGGCAGAGACGCTGAGTTTTTAGCGGTCATCCAACTAAAATAAAAGTACACACAATCTTGTCTGCATAACGAGCCCGCAGTTTCTCTTTGAAGGCAGGTTTTTGTTGTGAGTAGTAGCTTCCGCGCTCCGCCGGTACCCCCGTCCGACGAAATTGATCTTGCGCAACTCTTGCGCGCTGCCTGGCTGCATAAGAAATTAATTTTAGGCGCGTCCATTGTTTTTGGGTTGCTGGCTGGCTTTTATGCCTATTCAGTGGTTCCGGAGTATGAGGTCAGCAGCGTGCTGCGACCTGCTGCGATCAACGAACTCGACGCGCTTAATCGCTCGGAAATTTATCAACTGCCGCCTAGTGCAGCACTCATCAGGGTGGGGGCTTCTCTGGAGTCCTACGACACCCGGTTGGGGTTTTTCCGTTCCAATCCAAAGCTCTTTCAGGCGTTTGAGCGCCCCGGCAGAACGTTGGAGCAAAGCTTCGAAGAGTTTAATCGCAACTCCATTCGTCTTATTCTCACTGATCCAAAAAAGGTAGATGCTCTCAGTTCCTTTATTGGCGTCGAGATGACATACCCGCAGGGGGTTGATGGTGTCGCGATTATCAACGGTTTTGTTGATTACGCCATCGCCACTGAGCGAGACCAAATTGCTGGCGATCTGCGTGTAATCGTTAAAAATCGCTTGAGTGAGCTCAAGGGCAAGTTGGAGGCTGCTCGTTCCAGTTACCAAATTGGAAAAGAGGCCAAGATTGCGGCTTTGCGAGAGACTGATAATTTGCGCCGCGCGCAATTGCAGGATGAGCTCAAGGCTTTGCGTGCGCAGCTAAAGGCGTTGCGTGGGGATCGTATCGCACAGCTTACGGAGGCGATCGGCATTGCCAAGTCACTTGGGATACGCAAGCCTACTACGCCCTCATCGCTTGGCGACTCGGATCGAGCCAGTTCGACTGGGACCATGCGTACTGAAATCAATAATCAGCAGATTCCGTTGTACTTCATGGGTGTCGAAGCTCTCGAGGCTGAGCGCTCAGCGTTGGCGCAGCGTAAGTCTGATGATTTTACCGATGGTCGAATTGCCCAGATCGCAAAAGAGCTTCAACTGCTGCAGGCTAACCGCGAGGCAGAAGTATTGGGCCGGCGCGATAATGAAGATATTTTTCTAGGTGGTGTGGAGTCTCTCAGGGCCGAAGAGGCCCGCCTGTCCGCACTCAGTATCGACATAAGCCGGCTCAAGCTGGTGACGGTGGATAAACGAGCACTGGAGCCTTTGGCGCCAATTCGGCCTAAAAAGACACTGATCATTCTTGCAGGCCTGGCACTTGGCCTCCTGTTAGGATTGGTAGTAGTGTTGGGCCGTTATCTTTTCGAAACCTCAGGGATTAACTCGCGGAATAGGCTGCGTGCGTCAAGCTCACTTGCGGGCGCCCAACTGTCGATTGCGAGCCGAGAAAAATAGTGCCGTAAGCACTGTAGAGAGGGGCGAGCAATGCCAGGCATTAAAGTCACTGAGCAATTGTGAGGGTGAGAGCGACTTTTTGGTTTGGTTTCGGAACTCGCTCGTTCGCGTCGTATCCAATCCGACAGGCCGAGATCATCGCATTTTGCTCTGTTTCGGGCGCGCTTTACGCTTGCTGGCCTGGCACCGTCCCTGTGCAGGTTTGGTCGGCTCCTGTTTAAACTTCTATCAAATGGCACCCGATCAGTAAATTTGACTGTTTTTTTCACCCGCTACACTGAGTGTTGGTTCAAAATTGGATACCGCTTGCTATCACTCTTGATGTTTAAACGTTGAGAATGGTCAGGGGAATTCTCTAAGCAGTTTTTGAGGGAGCGAGAATGGTGTCGAATGTGCTGCCTGTGAAGTTTATCTGGCTGGCGACGCTTGTGGAGTGGCCGATCGTCACTCAAAGGTCGGGCACTCATAATGTCTGATGTGATCGCGCGTGCTGGGGCCTCTGAGGCTGCCCGAGCGCTATTCTGGGATGTTTTCTTTTCCTCTCGTGGCCGTGGGGTTAGCTTGCAGGTTCATTTTCCCTGGTTGGAAAATGATCGGGAAGTGACTTGCCTTGAAATCAGAGACCCCTCCAACCTGGAGTCTGCCATAGCCGCTCTGATTATCAGGGTAATTGAGCTACCCACCGGTGAGTCGGTAGGACTGATCGGCTTAGTCTGCGTACATGAGGAGTGGAGGGGGGCAGGCTTGAGTGTTGAATTGATGTCGGCTGCGATGGACCATGCTATGCATAATGGTCTATCCGCATTGGTGCTCTGGACTCAGAAACCAGGCATCTACGACCGGCATGGCTTCCGTTTTGACGAGCGAGACTCAATAGGGTCGATCTATCTCCCTAGCGAGTGTGCTGAAAATATTGAATACGTAACGAGCGACTGGCCTGGCTCGGATACGCACGACCGAGAACGTGGTCTTCCGCCGTTTGCTTTACATGGGAAACGGATTAAAAGCGAATGCGCTGAGTTGATTCTTTTAGGCGGAGCAAATCGCGTAACCTTGGCCGAGTGGCAAGGGGAGGACTCGCAGGTGGCGAGTTTGATCCAGGCTGTTATGGCAGAGCCTTGGGTCATCAATGTCTGCGCACAGAGTACATTGGTGGCGGAGTTGACTAAAAGAGGCTTCAGAGTTGATCTTGTGCCGGGAGCGGTTCGAATGATCAAGTGGTTAACAAGCCGTCCCTTGAAAGTGCACCCTATTAAACTTATTGATCGGATCTAAATGAATGTCTAGTAGTCTTCCAATGTTACCTATTGTTAAGGTCGCAATGCCTCCCAAAGAGGTACTGATGCCCGCCTTGGAAGCGGTGCTCTATAGCGGAATGATTGGAGAGGGCGAGTTTGTTTATCAATTCGAAGCGGCATTTGCGCAATTGTTTGGTCTCCAGAACGTAGTCGCCACGAGCAGCGGTACGGCCGCCTTGCACTTGGCTATGCTGCTTGGCGGGATCGAGCCTGGGGATGAGGTCATCACCACCTCAATGACGGCTGAGCCGACGAATACGACGATTCTACAAATCGGTGCCAAGCCAATTTTCGCAGACGTTGACAGTCTGACAGGTAATCTTGACCCCTCAGCTGTGGAAGCCCTGATTACAGAGAATACAAAAGCTATTTGTGTTGTCCATTATGCCGGATATCCTGCGCGGTTGACTGAGCTGCGATCCATAGCCGATCGTCACGGGCTTTGTCTGATAGAAGATTGCGCCCATGCACTGGGAGCGTCTTATGGAAATCAGTCCATTGGAACGATTGGTGATTATTCGATCTTCTCCTTTCAGGCGATCAAGCACATGACCACCGTGGACGGCGGTGCCTTGGTGGTGAAGGATGCTGCGAAAATTGCAGAGGCGCGTCGCTTGCGTTGGTTTGGATTGGCCAAGGGCGTTCCTCGCACCGAAGTCGATATAACGCGTGTGGGTTATAAATACAACATGCATAACGTGGCGGCCGTTATCGGGCTCAAGCAACTTGAATATATAACGCCACTGTTGAAGCGGCATCAGGCTAACGGCCGATACCTGGATCAGGCATTACAGAATATCCCTGGACTTCAGCCAGCTAAGTATGAAGCCAATGCACAGTCTGCCTACTGGCTTTATACGCTACTAGCGGATGATTCGGATGATGTTGAGCGTATCTTGGCTGAAGAGAGCGTAATGGCGTCGAAGTTGCACCGTCCCAATCACTTTCATTCGGTATTCAAAGAGTTCGTGAGGCCGATGCCACAATTGGACGCTTTCTATAAAAAATTGATTCATGTACCTTGCGGTTGGTGGGTCTCGGATGAGGATCGTGAGAAAATTGTTACGGCCTTGAAACGCGGCTGATTAGAGATTTGACTATGCTCAACAACGTCCCTCTGTATAACTCGGTCATGCTTCCTGAAATGGAACAAGCTGCTGTGGAAGTTTTACGTTCCGGGAGAATCGCGGGCGGAGAGTGGGTGGCAAAGTTTGAGTCCGAGTTGGAAAAAATTGCCGGCTTGCCCCATGTAGTTTCCACCATCGATATGACGACGGCTTTATATCTTGCTCTGTATTTGGCTGGTGTAAAGGATGGGGATGAGGTGCTCACCACGGCGTTTGCCTGTCTCTCCACCAACTCAGCAATTGCACAGAGTAAAGCGGTTCCTGTCTGGGTGGATGTTAGCCCGCGCTCGGTTACCATGGACGTTGCAGACCTCGAATCGAAGATCACGCCAAAGACTAGAGCTGTTATTCTATATCATGTTGCTGGCTATCCTGGGCCAGCCCGTGAAATAGCAGAAATATGCAAGAAGCATAATCTTGTCTTGATAGAAGACTGTGATAACGCTTTGTCTGCTATGCACGCTTCGCTACCGGTTGGCGCTTATGGTGACTTTGCCATTTATTCGTTTTATCCAAACCGACAGATCAATACCACTGAAGGTGGCGCGCTGGCATGCCGAAGTATTGACATGGCGAAAAGAGCCCGCAAACTACGGCGCTTTGGTATCGACTTCGGCACTTTCCGATCAGCTATTGGCGAGATAAATAGCAGCTCGGATGTGCCAGAAATTGGCTGGAGCATGACGCTGAATAATATGTGCGCGGCTTTGGGATATGCTCAAATGACATCCTTGCAGTCCCGGCAGGCAGCTACACAGTCTAATGCCAAAGCGTTGCTGGAGTTAACTAGGGATATGGACGGTTTGACACCTGTGCCTGTATTGGAGGGTGATCAATCCGCCTATTGGGTGTTACTGTTTTTTGTTGAAAATAGAGATGAAGTGATTTGCCGGCTCAAGCAGTCCGGAGTCATGGTTTCAAGTATTCATCAAAGAAACGATATCTACAGTGGGTTTGACGCGGCGCCGCAATATCTGCCGAACACCGATTTCCTTCAGCATCATATAATAGGTGTGCCATGTGGTTGGTGGCTCGATGAGGATGACTTGCTGACGGTCACAGCGTCTTTGAAGGGCGCACTGAGAGGCCCTGCGGATACTATGACCGATTGTGCGAAATGATGAATATGTCCGTTATTAGCAGGATGCTGATGCTGTACGCTGGGCGATCGTCCAGCCTATTGGTAGCTTTTGTTTTTTTACCTATTTATAGCCGTATGCTCGGTGCGAGTCAGTTTGGCAGCATCGCGGTGATTCTGTCCTTTCAAGCCCTTCTGGTGATGATGGACTTGGGGATGTCAACGCTGCTGGGAAGGGAGGTTTCTGTATCAGACAAAGATAAATCCCCCTTAATCAAGTTGCTTAGAAGTGCGGAGCTTAGTCTCGCTGGATTTTATGGGTTTTTGTTTTTTGTTGCAGTGGGCGTCAAGCTGTTTATTACTGAGCTGGGCATCAGCTGGGGGGCGATCGTTGCGGTAGTCCTACTGTTTTGGTTTTTGGTGCTGCAAAACCTTTACTATTCGATGCTGATCGCCAACAGGCAATATATATCGGGTAGCGCTTTGCAGGTGATAGGTGTGTCGCTAAGAGCAGCCTTAACTGTCATTGCAATGTACGTGTTTTCAGCGACTCTGGATGTGTTCATATACACCCAACTGGTAACTACGATTATTCATTGGTGGGTGTCTCGACTGATCTTGATAAAAGATCTGTCGGACACATCACTCGGGGTCCAAAAGGCTGATTGGCCATCTTTTTCTGAAGCATTCAACCTCACGAAGGCGGGTGGTGCGCTGGTTATCTTCTCTGCGGCGGGTGCCGCGGTGACGCAGCTCGACAAACCAATCATCTCATTTTTTACTTCTGCTGCCAGTGTCGCGCCCTATTACCTCGCCAGCTTGCTTTGCATGGCCCCGATTTCGATTCTCGCAGGGCCAGTCAGCCAGTATTTTCAACCGATCATGCTGCGTACAGCAGCGAGCGGAGTGCGCAGTGACGCGCGTAAGATAATTATCAGGTTCACCATCTCGGTCTTCGTAGTGACCGCGCTACCGACCTTTGTACTCTGGTGGTTCCGTGAACCTCTCATCACGCTTTGGGTGGGGCCAGGTGCTAATAACGAGCTGATTTCAGCCTATCTCGCGATACTTTTACCCGGTGTTGCGATCGGGGCTTTCGGATTTATCCCTTATAGCCTGTTAATCTATGCCAAAGACTTCAGGTTTCAGGCGACCATGTCAGGCTTATTGACGATCGCTACGCTGGTCATGACGATATTGGCCGCCTCCGCTGGCGACGTAAAAGCGATCTGTTATGTGTACTCGGCCTATCATGCGTCATCGACTATGGTTTCGTGGGGCAGGGCGATGACCCTGCCGGATGTAAAAGGCTACGCGAGAGTTTCGGCGCTATTGGTGTCTTCAGCAGTGATGTTGTTTGTAGCGGTGGTAGCGCTGCTGTTTTTCTTCTTGGTTTGATTGGTGAAGGTATGTTTGACAATAAGGTTTTGATGATCACCGGTGGCACAGGCTCATTCGGTAATACTGTCCTGAAGCGTTTTCTCGACACTGCGGTTAAGGAGATCATCGTGTTCAGTCGCGATGAGAAGAAGCAGGAAGACATGCGGATTGCACTGAACAATCCCAAGGTGAAATTTCACATTGGCGATGTGAGAAATTACGAGAGCATCAGTCGCGCAATGGCCGGGGTCGATTACGTATTTCATGCTGCCGCACTGAAGCAAGTGCCGTCTTGTGAGTTTTACCCGATGGAAGCTGTATTGACCAATATCATCGGTACAGAGAACGTACTCAATGCGGCGATTGATAACAAAGTACAACGCGTTGTTCTGCTGAGTACAGATAAAGCGGTCTACCCTATCAACGCTATGGGTATTTCCAAGGCGATGGGCGAGAAGGTATTGATCGCAAAGTCGCGGACAGTCCGCGACGGCGGCCCAGTGTTGTGCGCAACCCGTTACGGTAATGTAATGGCCTCCCGTGGCTCGGTCATTCCGTTGTTCGTGGATAAAATCAAAGCGGGTGTCCCTCTCACGGTGACTGACCCGAACATGACCCGGTTCCTCATGAGTCTTGAAGACTCCGTGGACTTGGTATTGCATGCGTTCGAACATGGCGAGCAGGGTGATATCTTCGTGCAGAAGGCGCCGGCCAGTACCATCGGTGATCTGACGAACGCGTTGAAGGAGCTTTTTGATAGCCACGTGCCGGTTAATATTATTGGTACTCGACACGGCGAAAAACTCTATGAGTCTTTGGTGTCTCGAGAAGAAATGGCCAAAGCCAAAGACATGGGACGTTACTATCGAATTCCGGCGGATAACCGCGACCTGAACTATGATAAATTTATTATTGAAGGTCAGCCAGAGGCAAACGCAATCGACGACTATACGTCGCACAATACAGAATTGCTGAAAGGCGAAGATATTAAGAAGTTGCTCATGACATTGTCCTATATTCAGCACAGTCTTGGTCAATAGTATGAGCATTCTGAGTGTCATTATCCCTACGCATAATCGGGCGCGCTACGCGATTCCGTCAATCCGATCTATATTGGATTTGTCGGAAGAAATTCAAGTAGTGGTTTGTGACTCAAGCCCGGTTGACGAAATATCAGAAGCCTTTAAAGGTCTATATCCAGAAACACGCTTGAAGTTGGTTCGTTCGACTGAGGGCATCAGTGTGGTCGATAACTTCAACCTTGGGTTGCAGTCGGCAGATGGTGATTATTTAGTTTTCATCGGCGATGATGATTTCGTCGCGAAGGAAATAATTGATGTTGCCCATTGGGCTAAAAAACACGATGTTGATGCGCTGAAATTCAATTTTCCTGCGCTGTACTACTGGGATGATTTCAAACATTCAACCCGTGGCGATTCTTATTTTGGCACGCTGCACATGAGCCCGTTCACAGGTGATGTGGTTCGACACGACGTCAAAGCGTCGGTCAATTACGCTCTGGATAATTTTGGCGGTGGCGTATTTGGTATGCCGCGAGCGTATGCAGGTATGATTTCAAACACATTGGCCAAGAGGATTGAGGGGAAGTACGGCGCGCTGTTTGGCGGCGTCAGTCCTGATATCTACAGTTCATTGCTGATCGCCACTGAGTCCACCTCGTGCGTGCTGGTCGATTATCCGGTCATCGTACCAGGCGCCTCGGGTCAAAGTACTTCAGGCAAGAGCGTAACGGGCGGGCACTACGGAGCGTTAAGAGATAATGCTCATATTGCGCCGTTCAAAAACTTGGTGTGGGATGCCCGAATACCCGAATTTTATTCGGTTCCCACGGTGTGGTCGTATTCTTTGCTTAAGGCCGTCGAGAGAGTTCAGTCCCAAGGCGGTAAGAGCCTGAATCCGAATTTTGGCAGGTTGTTATTGAAGTGTTTCGTTTACTTTCCAGGCTCGTATAAATATACATTGGCTTCCCTGAAGGCAGCTTGCGCAGAATTTGGTGTTCTGAAGATTACTGCACAGTTAGTATTTTCAGTGTGTTCAGAATTTGTATGGGGCTTGTCAAGGATAATTAACCGGGTTCGTGCACGATACGTCGAGAAGAATGTCGAGGTTTTTGATCAGCTCAACAACACGTTGATCGGCAGCGAAAAACTACGTGAAGTCTTAGATGCGCGCGGCTCGAAGATCAATTTTCCTGAGTCAAATTCGTGAACTTCTGTTACTTCATAATTACGAAGGTGTGAGCCAGAACATGCTGTGTGAAAAGGGCGCCCGTAGCGCCACGTCTGCTAACGTGAGCGTTGTGATTCCTTGTTATCGCTGCAAGGGAACAATTCGGCGTGCGCTTGATTCAGTGTTTGCCCAGACGCTGAGACCGGCCGAGGTATTGCTGGTCGACGACGCAAGTCCGGACGGCACTCTAGACTTTCTTCAGTCATTGGTCACAGAGTACCCGGAGGACTGGGTGCGGGTTTGCGCGTTGGAAAAAAACGCAGGACCCGCAGCGGCTCGCAACACGGCATGGGAAATGGCGTCGCAGCCCTATATTGCGTTTCTAGACTCCGATGATAGTTGGCACCCACAGAAAATCGAGCTTCAGTATGGCTGGATGCTGGAAAATCCAGAGGTGACGCTAACCGGACAGATCTGTGAGACGCTGAGTTCGGAGTCGATGCCGCATCAAGTTTATAACGCTTCGCAGGCAGGATTCTATCAAGTTACCTTCCCGGCTTTATTGAAATCCAATAGATTTTCAACGCCCTCGGTCATGATCAAGAAAGATGTGGCTTTTCGTTTTTCAACGGATAAGAGGTTCTGCGAGGACTACCTGCTGTGGTGCGAGTTGCTGGGTAGTGGCGCTCGCGGCTATTCATTTGAGTTGCCCTTGACGTTTTGCCACAAGCCCATTTATGGGCATGCCGGACTGAGCAGTAATATGTGGGCAATGGAAAAGGGGGAGCTGGATGTCTATGACCATCTTTTTCGTGAGGGTCGAATTGGATCTGTCCGTCGGTGTCTCCTAAAAGGGTGGTCGGTCATGCGTTATATACGCAGAGTGCTTAAGATTAAGTTGGGATCAAGCCTGGGATGATATATCTAATTGGCTGGGGCATACTGTATCTCATGTTTTTCCTGACCGGGTTGGCGGGTAACAGGACGCGCCTGTTTATCGCAATATCTTTGATTGTATTTATGGTGTTTTCGGTCATGCGCGGTGCCGTAGGCACAGACACGGCCAACTACGAGTTGATCGTTGAAGGCTTTTCGGCAGACTATGTCTGGGGTGGCATGGAGCCGGGTTTCGTATTATTGGGTAAAGCGTTATTGTCTGTTTCAGACTCAGGCGTCATCGCAGTGAGGGTGCTCAGCTTTCTGATTTTTGCGATGTTGTTTCTATACTTGGGTCGTGCCGACAAGAACGAACGTTTTTTGCTCATCGCCTATATTTTGCCGACCTTTGTTTATCAGTACAGCATGAACGGGTTACGAATTGGACTGGCGGCAATGTTGCTGTTGCTGGCCACGCAGAACGTGCGTCAGCTTAGGTATAAATCTGGAATGGTGCTGGCGGTATCTGCCCTGTTGTTTCACTACTCGTCTCTGGTGTCGTTGCTGTTTATCTGGGCATCGTGGTCTCGTTGGCTGAAGACAAGTAATGTCTTGGTTGTCCCGTTTGTAGTATGTGCATTGTTGTTTTTACTGAGTTTGAATGGTGACTACTTTCTCGCCAAATTGCTGTCTTATCAGGATTCAGAGTCTCCAAATCCGCTGTCGGGCCTGAGTAAGGTCGGGGTATTATTGCTGTTCGTGGCAGCGTTGTTCTTTTCAAAACTTCCAAATGCGGAAAAAACCAAACTCATAGTGTTAGGCGCTGGTTTCACCATTTCTTTTTGGTTGGTGTCAGCGGTGTCATATGCCGGTTTGCGATTTTTGGATTTGATATCCTTCGCCTTTCCCGTTGCGATTCTCTTGACCTATAGCCGTCTGGCCTTGAAATTTGACACAACAATCAAACTCGCCTTCATTATGGCGGGCGTTTTGAGCGCGGCGAGTGGCTACAGGAATTTTGTAGCCGAGGAGGGTATTGGGCCCTCTCCGTTCATGCCTTATCATTTTATCGGCTTTCCCAATGGAGATTAGAGAGGCAGCCTCATTCTGCATCTAGTGAACAGCAGCAGAGCGTGTATCTGGCTCTCGATCATTTTATATTCATGCGGTCGTGAAGGGCCGTTGGAGACGAAGTTGTGAAGATATTAGTAACTGGAGGTGCTGGCTACATAGCATCTCATACGGTGGTCGAGTTACTGGGCGTCGGTTGGGACGTTGTCGTGCTTGACAACCTGGCTAATAGCTCCGAGGTCTCCTTGGTTCGGATTGCCCAGATAGCTGGACGCGAGCCATTATTTGTCCTCGGCGACATTCTGGACGAGGCACTCCTCGCGACGCTTTTTCGCGAGCATAAATTCGATGCCGTAATCCATTTTGCTGGGTTGAAAGCTGTTGGGGATAGCGTTAAAGACCCCCTTGCATACTACCAAACCAATGTTGCGGGCAGCCTTTCACTATTTTCTGCCATGGCGGCAGCGGGCGTGTTCAGGCTTGTGTTCAGTTCGTCGGCAACAGTGTATGGCGAGCCAGAAGTCATGCCTATCTCTGAGCAATATCCCGTTGGTGCGCCCAAAAGCCCCTATGGTCGTTCCAAGCTTATCGTTGAGCAGGTACTCGAAGACCTGGTTCGCGCCGATGATCGATGGGCGATAGCGACACTTCGGTACTTCAACCCGGTGGGGGCTCATCCCAGCGGGCTGATTGGGGAAAACCCGAATGGCACGCCTAATAATTTACTGCCGTATATCAGTAAAGTAGTAACCGGTAAGCTGCCCTATTTGTCCATCTACGGTAATGATTATCCAACGTGTGATGGAACGGGCGTGCGCGATTACATTCATGTTGCTGATTTGGCGAACGGCCACATTAGCGCATTGCGGTATATAGCAGAGAAGACTGGGTTACATGCTTGGAACTTAGGCACCGGCGTGGGCTATTCTGTCTTGCAAGTGATCGCTGCATTTGAAAAAGTGTCAGGAGTGGAAGTCCCCCAGAAAATCTGTGAGCGCAGGCCGGGAGATATTGCCGAATGTTGGTCTGACCCCTCGAAGGCGTTGAGAGAACTAGGGTGGCGTGCGGAATTAGACCTTGAGGATATGATGCGGGATACTTGGAGATGGTTACAGAGCAACCCGGATGGATATCAGTCCAAATGAAAATTGCTTTGATAGGAACTACTGCTGCCTGTGTGTTGGGCTTTCGTGCTGATCTAATCCGTGCGATGACGGAGCAAGGCCACGTTGTTTACGCATTCGCTCTGGACTACGACAGTGCAAGTCGCGAGGGCGTCAGGGCGTTGGGCGGCATTCCAATGGATTATCACATTAGCAGGGCAGGATTAAACCCGTTAAATGACCTTGCCTCGACGCTGAAATTATCCAGAATTCTTCGCTCCATCGCGCCAGACATGGTTTTTTCATATTTTGCAAAGCCTGTGATATTCGGTACTTTCGCGGCTGTGTTGGCAGGTGTCAAACGCAGGGTTGGAATGTTGGAAGGCCTCGGCTACGTATTTACGGAGCTCCCTGAGGGGATGGGGTTTAAACGCAAGCTGTTAAAGTGGGTTCAAGTTTCACTTTATCGAATGGCGTTTCCGTTTCTTGAGCAATTGATCCTCTTGAACAAAGATGACCAGATTGACTTGGTTGATAAGTATCGTCTGAAGGTCAATAAGATTTCAGTGCTCGGCGGAATCGGCTTGAAATTGAGTGACTACCCCTATTCCCGACCTCCCGTGTCTCCCGTGAGCTTCATATTTGTCGGGCGACTCTTGGCGGAAAAGGGGGTGCATATATTTATCGAGTCGGCGCGGATTGTGAAAGAACAATTTCCCGAGGCGCGATTCGTGATGCTTGGGGGGATTGACGAGTCGAATCCAGGTGGACTAAAGGCGCACGATTTAGAGCGACTGAAGATGGAAGGCGTGATTGAGCATCCGGGGCACGTGTCTGATGTTGTTGGCTGGGTCTCCGGTGCCAGTGTCTTTGTTCTCCCGTCTTATTATCGTGAAGGCGTCCCCCGGAGCACTCAGGAAGCAATGGCAATTGGCCGTGCGATCCTGACTACGAATGTGCCCGGTTGTAGGGACACTGTGGTGGACGGGGTCAACGGTTACTTGGTTGCACCTTGGTCTGCGGAAGAACTCTCTGACAAGATGATCCATTTCATCAGACACCCAGACGATATAGTCCAAATGGGGTTGGCAAGCCATGCGATGGCGCAGGAGAAATTTGACGCTGGCGTTGTTAATCAGCGTTTGATGACTTATCTCGTTTGAACTTTTTGTATTATAGGTCTGGTGGATTATGGAAGGCACTAAGAAAGTCGTGCTCCTGACGGGCGTTTCCGGCTTTGTGGGGCGGGCGCTTTTGGACTCTCTGGTTGGTAGCGCAAGCTATCAGGTACGCGCCTGCGCTCGCAATATCGGTGTGGCCGAGCACCCTGATGTCGAGTACATCACCATGGGCGATCTGGGTGGTGATGCCCGCTGGGAATCTCTCGCCCAGGATGTTGATGTAGTTGTTCATGCCGCTGCTCGCGTGCATGTGATGAACGATAACAGCGCAGATCCTTTGGCAGAGTTTCGTAAGGTCAACGTGGACGGTACGTTGAACCTGGCGCGCCAAGCTGCGGCTTCCGGGGTGCGGCGCTTCGTATTTATCAGCTCAATCAAGGTAAACGGCGAGTTCACGCTCCCCGGCAGGCCTTTTACGGCAAATGACTCTCCATGCCCGGTAGACCCGTACGGCATTTCCAAGCTGGAAGCCGAAAATGGTTTGTTGGCCCTTTCCAAGAGTACCGGCATGGACATTGTGATCATCAGACCGGTTCTCGTTTACGGGCCAGGTGTGAAGGCGAATTTCCGCAATATGATGGCGTTCCTGGCGAAGGGAGTTTCCATTCCGTTGCCGCTGGGTTCGGTCAATAATAAACGCAGCCTTGTTGCTTTGGACAATTTGGTCGACTTGATCAAAACCTGTATGGTGCATCCTGCCGCAGCCAACCAGATTTTTTTGGTGAGTGATGGCAATGACGTGTCCACCACAGAGCTTTTACGCAAGGTCGCGCATTCGGTTGGAACTAAGGCGGTGTTGGTCCCGTTTCCAGTAAAATTATTGATGTTTTTGGCCACGCTTGTTGGCAAGAAAGGGGTAGCAACCCGACTCTTCGGTTCACTGCAAGTGGACATTTCGAAAAATCATCAGCTATTGGGTTGGTTGCCTCCTGTCACTCTCGATGCGTCCCTCAAAAAAACGGCCAACGCTTATCTCGAGAGTAAATTTGAATGACATTATTTTGGTTGTTTCCTGCCATTTTGATTTTGGCGTTGGTGCTCACAGGAGCGCTGCGCCGCTACGCTCTTAACAACAATCTCATTGATCTTCCGAATGGTCGTAGCTCTCATGTTGTCCCAACTCCGCGGGGAGGGGGGGTAGCGATCGTCTTGAGCTTTCTCGCGTTCCTTCCCGTCCTCTGGATCGGGGATGTACTTTCTTTTGACGCATTCATGGCGCTATTCGGCGCCGGCCTGCTGGTTGCGATCGTCGGTTTCCTCGATGACCATGGGCATATTCCAGCCCGCTGGCGATTATTGAGCCATTTCACCGCTGCTGTCTGGGTGCTGATATGGAGTCACGGCCTACCCCCTGTTGAGGCTTTTGGCTATGTGGTGGATTTAGGTTGGTTCGCCCACATACTGGCTGCGTTTTACCTGGTATGGATGCTCAACCTTTACAATTTCATGGATGGAATTGATGGCCTGGCAAGTGTTGAGGCCATCACCACCTGCTTCGGCGCAGCCTTGCTCTACTGGCTCTGCGCGACGCCCATCATCGCCTGGGTGCCATTGCTTCTTGGTTTTGCGGTGGCTGGCTTCTTGTATTGGAACTTTCCCAAAGCACGAATTTTCATGGGCGATGCTGGCAGCGGCTTCCTTGGCATATCCTTGGGTGTCTTGGCGATACAGGGAGCTTGGATGTCGTTTGACCTTTTCTGGGGGTGGTTGATTCTTCTGGGCGTGTTTATTGTTGATGCCACTTTCACACTGTGTCGGCGTACCCTGCGCGGTGACAAACTATATGAGGCGCATCGCAGCCATGCCTATCAATTCGCCTCACGCGAGTTTAGATCGCATATTCCTGTAACTGTAGCTGTTGCCCTCATTAACATTCTGTGGTTATTGCCTTTAGCTTGCTTGGTCGCGACTAAACAGCTTGATGGCATTGTCGCGTTGATCATCGCGTATACGCCGTTGATATTGTTAGCCTGGAGGTTCAGGGCGGGTGCGTTGGAAGCCAGCGAATAACATTTGTTGCTCTGTCGATAGGATGGAGCGTATTTGAAAGATCAAGCGACTGTTTTTTTGAACAATGCGGTGCTTCAGAGGTAGGTATGGATAGGGTTCGTGCATTTTTAGTTGATCTGCCACGGCGGCAAAAACGGCTTATTCAAGTTTCCGTAGATGTATTACTTGTATGGACTGCGCTCTGGCTGTCGTTCATTGTACGATTGGGTGTAGAGGATTTTGTTAACCCCTTGGTTGCCCATACCTGGCTTTTCCTGTGTGCGCCGATTGTCGCTATACCGCTCTATGTACGGTTTGGCATGTACAGAGCGGTTATGCGTTACTTTGGCAATGATGCGCTGATAGCTATTGTCAAAGCCGTGAGCCTGTCAGCGCTGATATTGGGTGTCGTTGTGTACTGGTACAGCAACCACCAAAACGTCGTGCCTCGTTCTATTATCTTCAATTACTGGTGGTTGAGCCTGATCATGGTCGGAGGGTTGAGACTCGCCATGCGGCAGTTCTTCCTGGGCGACTGGTTCTCTGCTGCTCAGCATGTGCCATTTACCAGTCGCGACAATGGCCTGCCACGGGTTGCAATTTATGGCGCAGGCGCCGCGGGTAATCAGTTGGTTGCGGCATTGCGGATGGGGCGTGTGATGCGGCCTGTCGCCTTTATTGACGACGATGTCAGCATTTCCGATCGTGTTATTTCCGGCTTGCAGGTTTATAAGTCCAAACACATCCAGAGGATGATTGACGCAACGGGTGCCCAAGAAATTCTTTTGGCTATCCCGTCATCTAACAGAGCCCGTCGCCGGGAAATCCTGGGGTTTCTGGAGGGCTTTCCGTTGCATGTTCGTAGTGTTCCGGGATTTATGGATCTCGCCAGCGGACGGGTTAAGGTCGATGATATCCAAGAGGTGGATATTGCCGACTTGCTGGGACGTGACGCGGTTCCTGCCCAAGGGGAATTGCTCGAACATTGTATCAAAGGTCAAGTAGTGCTCGTGACCGGCGCGGGCGGCTCGATAGGGTCTGAGTTGTGCCGGCAGATACTGGCGCTGCGTCCGTCTACACTGTTGTTGTTTGAACACAGCGAGTTCAACTTATACAGTATTGTTTCCGAGCTGGAGCAGCGGGTCTCCCGTGAGTCGCTGTCTGTATTGTTGCTTCCGATTTTAGGGTCGGTGCGCAACGAAGGTCAGCTGTTCAACCTCATGAAGTCTTGGAACGTAAATACCGTCTATCACGCTGCGGCCTATAAACATGTGCCGATGGTCGAGCACAATATCGCTGAAGGCATACTCAACAATGTGATGGGTACTCTGAGTGCGGCGCAGGCGGCACTCAAGGCGGAAGTCCAAAACTTCGTACTCATTTCAACGGACAAAGCGGTGCGTCCTACTAACGTGATGGGCAGTACAAAGCGGTTGGCCGAGCTGATACTCCAGGCGCTTAGTCGTGAAGATAATCCGCAATTGCACGGTGATTTAGCGGCTGTAGGCATGCCTAACAAAACGCGCTTCACGATGGTACGTTTCGGCAATGTATTGGGTTCTTCAGGCTCAGTCATTCCGCTTTTTCACAAACAGATCAAGTCAGGTGGCCCCCTGACAGTGACGCATCCGAAAATTACTCGATACTTCATGACCATTCCCGAAGCTGCGCAACTTGTCATTCAGGCAGGATCGATGGGCTTGGGCGGCGACGTGTTCGTTCTGGATATGGGCGAACCGGTCAAAATCGTGGAGTTGGCTGAAAAGATGATCAATCTTTCTGGGCTTAGTGTTCGTTCCGAGAAAAACCCGCATGGTGATATTTCTATTGAGTTCAGTGGGCTTCGGCCAGGCGAGAAACTCTATGAAGAGCTGTTGATTGGCGATAACGTTGCCCCCACCCAGCATCCAATGATTATGAGTGCTTCTGAAGACTATCTCGAATGGGATCTACTGAAAGGGGTCCTCAGAGATCTGCTTTCCGCGATAGAAGTGCATGACTACGCTAAGGTACGCCAATTGCTACGCGAGACCGTAAGCGGTTATGCGCCGGATGGCGATATCGTCGATTGGGTTCACCAGCAGCGTAGAATGAAGCTCAAGTGAGCTGAGGTGATGCGCCCAGGCCGAAAGCGATGGCCATGGTATGCGGCCATCTCGGACACGCTGGTGGAGGGCGGATTAGTCGTCCCTTTAGATCTCGGCTTCGGCATTAGCTTTTGAGAGCAAGCATGGATTATTTCCCCTGTTTTTTGTCTGTCGTGTTCGTGGCACGAAATCAGTCGGCCAGTGTCGAGAGAATTCTCGCTGATGCAGCGCTTATCATTGCTGATACTGTCGCGGACTATGAATTGATTGTGGTGGATAACGCCTCCGACGATGACAGCGTGTCGATATTGAAAGGACTCACGGCTGAAAATGGACTCGCGAATCTGCAGGTATATGCGCTAACCAAGGAAGTGGATACGGACACCGCATTTTGGGTTGGCCTGGAAAACGCACTGGGAGATTTCGTCGTTGTAGTTGACCCGTTAGCCGATGATGTAGCTTTTATCCCGACTATGCTTGATCAGGCGCTTAGCGGCGCTGATGTTGTATTTGCGAATAACGCGATGAAGCCGGCGCAGGGGCCAATGTACCGTGCGGCTAATTCTGTTTTCCATAGCCTTTACAATCGGTTCAATGGCGTGCATCTGGCCAGAGAGGCGCCGCAGTATCGCATTTTGAGCAAACGAGTAATCAATTTCATTCTTCAGCATCCGCAGCCTGTAATGACCTATAGGCACTTACCCGCAACGGGTGGTTTTGCCAAAGCTTATTTGAATTACAGTTCTCCCCCGCAAACCTCACAGCGTAAACGCCTGGGTGAAAGCATTGATCGCGGCATGCGCTTGCTGATTTCGACTACGCGCGCTCCAATGCGATTGGTCACGTCTCTCTCGCTGTTTGGGGCCGTTGCAAACCTGCTGTACTGCATCTACGTCATTGCCGTGGGCATTTTAAAAACTGATGTTGCTCCAGGTTGGATCAGTCTCTCATTGCAACAATCTGGCATGTTCTTTCTCATCTCTCTGGTGTTGTTGGTGTTGGGTGAATACATTCTAAACATGGCAAGCCTGTCGAACGAGGGGCCGCTTTATCATGTTGCGCAAGAGTTCACCAGTGCGCGGATGACCCGTTGTGAAAAGTTGAATGTTGAAGAGTGGGCATCAGAGTCGGCGGATAAGGAAATTCCGACCAGTGACCGTGCCTGATGTCGGGGCTTAACAAAGGCGAAATATGCCACGATGCGGTAGTCATCGGGGGTGGGTTCTACGGCGCTGCTATCGCTATTTATCTGGCCAGACAACGGGGATTCAAGCGTATTTTACTAATTGAGCGCGAATCGGCGTTATTGATGCGTGCGTCTTATAATAACCAGGCACGCGTCCATAACGGCTACCATTACCCGCGCAGTTTTACCACTGCCTATCGCAGTCGAGTAAACTTGCCGAAATTTGTTCGGGATTGGCCGCTCGCCATAAAGCAAGACTTCACCAAGCTCTATGCTATTGCCCGACGCAACTCCAAAGTTACGGCTAAACAGTTTGAACGGTTTTGCCGAGAGATCGGTGCAGGGATCAAACCGGCTGAGCCTTCTTTACGTGCGTTGTTTGAACCTCGATTGATTGAGCAAGTATATTGGGTCAATGAGTGCGCATTTGACACCTCGCAACTTTCCATTTGGGCTTCGCGAGAACTTAAAGAGAGTGGTGTGCAGGTTCACTATCAAACCCGCGTCGTGGCTATTTCAAAGGGGCGGCTGGCACCACTGGAGGTGGTAGTCGACCTGGCGCAGGGAGAGCAGCAAGCCTTTTCCTGCCGCTATGTATTCAACTGTACCTATAGCGGGCTAAACCAATTTGGCGGAGACTTTCCAGGCGTCGGTTTAGGCCTAAAACAAGAGATTACAGAAATGGCCCTGCTCCAGATGCCGCCCGCACTTGAAAATGTGGGTGTTACAGTCATGGACGGTCCGTTCTTTTCTATGATGCCGTTTCCCGCACGTGGGCTCCATACATTGTCTCATGTGCGCTATACACCGCACCTTCATTGGAATGATCTGCAAGGGCTAGATCCTTATCAGAAACTTGGCCAATATGATCGTGCCACGCGCGTTGATAAGATGCTCAGGGACGTAGGTCGCTATATCCCTGAAGTGTTAAAAGCCAAACATGTTGACTCATTATTTGAGGTTAAAACCGTTTTGCTGAAGAATGAAGGCGACGACGGAAGGCCGATTCTATTTGAGAAACACACCGGTTTGCCAGGCGCCTACTCAGTGCTGGGTGGTAAAATCGACAATATTTATGACGTGCTTGAAAAGCTGGATGCTGAGAGTTTCTTCACCGGCAGCGATCAAACCACGTCGATGTCTGGAGGTACGGATGCGTAGCGCGCTAATTGGATATTCTGGGTATGTAGGGGGCACACTCCTCAAGCAAACTGCCTTCGCGTCGTTGTACCGCTCAACGAATATCGGTGACATCGATCATCAGTCATTCGATACCGTCGTGTGTGCGGCTGCCTCCGCGCAAAAATGGCTCGCTAACCGGGAACCTGAAGATGACCTCAAGAAAATTGAGACATTGATTGGTCATCTTAAAACCATAAAATGCAAGACCTTTATTTTGATTAGTACGGTAGATGTTTTCAAGCACCCTATAGGGGTCGATGAGGATGCCTCTGTAGATGAATCAGGTTTGCACGCTTACGGTTTGCATCGCCGGAAATTGGAAATATTTGTTGAGAAATATTTTTCGAATTGTCTTGTTGTGCGTTTGCCGGGACTCGTAGGCCCGGGGCTACGTAAGAACGTGATTTTTGATTTTTTGAATGACAACAACCTTCACACAATTGACAGCCGTGGCGTTTTCCAATTTTATCCCATGGTTAACCTCTGGCATGACATCCAAACAGCGCTTGATGCCAAGCTCAAGTTGGTCCACCTGACGGCGGCACCCGTCAGTGTGGAGCAGATCTCGCTGCAAGGTTTTGGTCTGCCTTTTACCAATACCTTGAGCCATTCGCCTGCGTCGTATGACTTGCGTACCAAATACGCTCACGTATTCGATTCTGCTGGCTTCTATCAAAATAGTGTTCGCGAAACAATCCTGGCGGTCAGGGCATACGCGCAGTCTGAGTCCCGCACGATTAAACCTGAAACAGGGTTGAAGGCATGAGGTTGGCTATATCCAACATTGCGTGGGACATTTGCGAGGATGAGGCCGTCGCTGCCTTGCTTCAGCAGTTCTCGGTGGATGCGATAGATATTGCCCCTGGAAAGTATTTTCCTGAACTTACCAAAGCGACAGGGGAAGATATCGCTCAAGTCAAAGCTTGGTGGGCTGAGCGAGGAGTCGAAATCACCGGTATGCAGGCGCTGTTGTTTGGTACGAAGGGGCTGAATATCTTTGGTAGTGCTCGGAGCCGGGCGGATCTGCTTACACACTTGGCCGCAATATGTCGAATCGGTGCAGGCTTGGGCGGGACGCGAATAGTTTTTGGCTCACCGAAGAATCGGGATCGCAGTGGGCTGAATGATCAAGAGGCGCTGGACATTGCGATTCCCTTTTTTCGTGAGTTGGGCGATCTCGCTCAGGCGTGCGGCGTGACACTCTGCCTGGAACCCAACCCTGCGTGTTACGGCGCGAACTTTATGACCACCAGTGTTGAGACTGCCAGAGTGGTTCGTGCTGTTGCGCATCCTTCTATTCGTATGCAATTTGACACAGGCGCACTCGCGATTAACCAGGAAGATCCGCTGGAAGTCCTGGCAGATTGTGCTCAATTGATTGGGCATGTGCATGCCAGCGAGCCGAATCTTTTACCCTTGGGCGATGGCAGTACTGACCATGTGGCAATGGCCGCTGCACTGGGGCGCTACCTGCCGGCTCATCTCGTGTCCATCGAAATGGTAGCAACTGGGAATGAGCCACATTTAGAGTCGATTAAACGCGCTATCCAGGTAGCCACTCTTCGTTACCGTGGGGTCAGTGTATGAATATGAAATGGCTCATTCTCATTCTTGGTATTCTCTGCAATGCGTCAGCAAGCGTATTGGTGAAGATGGCCATGACTCCACCACGTAAGTTTCCGTCCCCCAGCGACCCCATGAGCGCGTTGAGTAATTGGCCATTTTGGCTAGGGCTCGGTTTGTATGGTGGGGCCTTTGTTCTTTACGCAGCGGCATTGGCGCGGCTCCCGATGAATGTTGCCCACCCGGTCCTGACGGCTGGAGCGATTGCGACCGTTGCTGTGTTTTCGGTTGTTTTTTTTCGTGAATCCTTCCACTGGACCACAGCGGTCGGAATCGTACTGATAATCGCCGGCGTCGGGCTGATCACAGCTCGCGTGACTTGATGGAAACCCAAATGATCCTTTCGGATATTGCTGCCGTTCGCGCAACATGGGAAGTGCCAGCGCATGACACCCCACTCTGGCTTGGACGCCAACACTCCTGGTGCGTCGTAATCCCTGTCATTAACGAAGGTGAACGAATTAAAAATTTACTCGCGAGGATGTCCGTACTTCACGTCGAGAATATTGCTGACATCATCATTGTCGATGGCGGCACCACGGACGGTTCCCTGAAGTTGCACGAGTTGAAGCCGCTTGGCGTGCGGGGGCTATTGGTCAAGACAGCAGCAGGAAAACTTAGTGCACAGCTTCGTTGCGCCTACTCCTTTGCGCTCGATCAGGGTTATGAGGGCATCGTTACCATCGATGGTAATGATAAAGATGATCCAGAAGCCATTCCGCGCTTTATAGCAGCGCTGGAGCAGGGCGTTGATTTTGTACAAGCTTCGCGATTCGTTGCAGGGGGCGTGGCTGAAAATACCCCCAAATCAAGAGACTTTGCCATCCGCTTTATCCATGCTCCGATGTTGAGCATGTTCTCGGGGTTCAAGTGGACTGACACGACTCAGGGCTTTCGGGCGTATAGCCGGAAAATGCTATTGGATTCCAGGTTGGCTGTGTTCCGTGATGTCTTTATCACGTATGAATTACTCGCTTACCTGTCATGTCGGGCCCCAAGGTTGGGATATCGTTGTGCTGAGTTGCCTACCGTGCGGCGATACCCTAAGGGTGAAGTACCGACAAAAATTAGCAGTGTGAGGGGGAATCTGTCTGTCTTGACGATATTGTTTAAGTCATGTTTTGGCAATTACAATCCGCGTTAGCAGGCCGATATGCCATGGTTTTTTCATGTGGGCAGTTCGCCTGATGAGGACGAATCGGAATGTAACGTTTATGTGGCTGGCTCGGTGGTCTGTGTCGGGGTGAAGCCGGTGCTTATCACTGGACGGTGATAAGCACGCCGGCTTTAGTTAATCCCTTAGAAAACGTGCTTTGTTGCCGGACAGGTAACGCATCACCCTTTCTTCGGATAGCGTAAATCCTTTGGTGTAGGTTTTGGTTTCGATGCACGCTTTGGATTTGAATTCTTGATTAGCCGCAGCGCTGTAGCTTTCAGTGTACTTGAACATAATTATCTGGTCGTTCAAGTCGCTGGTTGAATGAATTGTCAGCTTTTCGTTGTCTTCGTTTTTGAACGCGAAAGCATGGTTGGATTCATCGCAGAAGTCCTTGATCCAACCGCGAAGCATTTCAAATTTCTCATCCAGCGACTTGTGCGTGTAAGCATTGATATGCTCTTTGACTTTGGCGGGGGCGCCGGCAACCGTGACATTTTCTGGCACTGACTTGATAATGTTCGAGCCGCTGAGACACACGGCCCTCTTACCAATCGTGACACCAGAGCCGACAGTGCATGAGCCCACTAACCAGACATTGTCCTGGATGACTACCGGGTCGGCGGAGTAGAAGAGACAGCCTTCAATCTGTTCACCTGCGGCTATGTGCGTCCAAATTTGCGAATACATGCCGACTCTAACGCCATTGCCGATCGTCAGGCCGCCTGTGCCATCAATCACACAGTTTTGGCCAAACCAGCAGTGTTGTCCTATCGATACACCCTTTGTACTTAATACAAGGCAGTCCGAGTGTAGGGTGGTCCAATCATCAATCGATACATCACCGTCTTCAATGATGACTTTTACACCATCGCCCAAGGTGACATAGTCGCCCAGGGTTAGCGTTCTGTTGGTCTTGAAGATGAATTTTACGTTATTGCCTATCGAGCAGTTTTTACCAATATTAACAATGCCAATTCCGTGAGTCTGATAATTTTGCATCACTAACTGTCCATTTTTTTGGTTTTTTGGTTCAGGCAGAGTTATCTGCATTTGTCCTGGAAACACTACCGAACGCTGAATTCGGTCTAAGTAGTGACGTATTAAATCATATGAGGATGGTATCTGTCCTACGTGCAGGCCGTTCGATCACGAGGTATGTCGACCTCGATGTGGTTTGACGCTATGAGTCGCTAGCCTTCACCGACCCTACCGGATCCGTGCTCGTGCTGAAGCCTTCACGATGGGTACGTGAAGAGAGCTTTTGGCTTGGATGAGCACTCGTTCTCGAATCGGGGCTGCCGCAGGCTATACCGGCAGCGCTCCTTAGCTCTGTTGCAAGAAATATCGTGGGCCGAGGGGAAGTTCAGCTTTCGACTCAACTGGATGTGGCCGGTTTTTTAAAGTGGATATTTATGAATAGAACGATTGAAAGAGTGGCTATAAAAATCATCCAGTAGGCGTACCGCAGATCGCTGGCTGGTGTGATGAGTAGATAGCTTGTCGTGTAGGAAAGCCCCGACATGGGTAAAAGCCAGAGTGAATGTGCCCTGCACTGTCGGCTGAGTTGAAATGCGCCAATCAATAGTATGGATATGATAAGCCAGCTATAAGGTTTGAAGAGCTCGGGAAGTATTTCTATCGAGGTTGTAACGTAACCAGCGGTAAGTTTTTCTATCGACGAGACCGATCTGGTTCCTGCATTGGGCTCATACGGCTGATTCATGACACGAAATTCAGTAGGGTAATAAGGAGGGAGGGAGGGCGAGCGTATGAAATTCAAAAAAGCATTCAATCGGAATTCTCCATACGTCAGAATATTCCGCGGTACATACCGGGTCCACGCTTCTTTGAGTTCCTGGTAATGCGCTTGGGTGATATCGGTGAATTTTTCATTGCTCAGACAAAAGGCGGCGCCCACTTCATGAACATTCAGGTACTCACACTGTTTGATGGCATTCATGTCGTCTGGACTCAAAAAGCTTACAGGCACTTCGACGCCTCTGACCTTGAGTGCAACGATATCATCGAACATCACATAACTAACTGAATTGGCTTTTTTCGCCCCAATCAAGGGGGTAACGCATAAATGCGCCAGACCAATTATCGCGCCACTGATGAATATAAAAAATATTGTGCTCTTGATGGTATGGATTTTTAAAATTGAGTTGATCAAGAATGGCAGCAGAAAGATCCCGGCGCTTAAAGAGTTGGTTCGCACTAGCGCGCCGTACAAAAATAATACTGAGACAAGCAGCGCAGCAGCCTTGGGGAATTTTTGACAATCTCTATAATATAAGCAGATTGCAGTAGCCAAGCCCCAGGAGTAAGCCATGGCCACATCTTTCCAGAGGGTAAATTCGAAGTTCATGATCCATGGGACAATAGGAATCAGCAAGAAAAGCATGCCATAGGAGTATTCCTCTCTAATGCAAGCTTTATATAAAATCAGCGCGGTTGCCCATAGCAGACTGCACTGCAATAGGAACATCCCTCCCGGACCATCTGTAAAGGGCAATAACCAACTCCATACGTAAGCCATCGTGGGCGGTTGCCAATCGCTGTATTCTCCGGCTCTCGCTTGTCTGAGCTGCTCCATGCTGTCCCATGTCATCGCACCGGGATAAAACGAGAAAACCGATACCATCGACAGGATGAAAAGTGCCAATCCGATCAGGTTTAAATATTGCTTTTTCACCGTGCAGTCCTTGGTCAGAGTCTCACAATCAGGTGCAACTTTATCATTGGGCCATGAACCGTTGTGAAAATCATCTATTAGGCGTCATTCATACTCTGTTACTCACGGGCTTTTGACATGCTCCAACATTCGCCTAAGTTAGAAAAGCAGCTTCGGAAAAGCTGCTTTCCCTCACCGATATCATGGAGCGTCACCAATGCAAAACCTCTACATCTCGTCCCTCATCTTCGCCTTCCTCACCAGCCTCTCCGTCGCCACCACTGCCGCGCCGTCCATCAAGCCGGAACCTCCAACCTCCATCTCCACCCAAATGACCAAGACCGAGCAATCCACCAAGGTCAACCTCAACGCCGCCGACGCCGAGACCCTGCGTCGCGATCTATTCGGCATTGGTGCTTCCAAGGCGAAGGCAATTATCGCCTATCGCGAAAGCAACGGCCCGTTTACAGCGGTGGATGAGTTACTGGAAGTAAAAGGCATCGGCAAGGCACTGCTGGAGAAGAATCGCGACAGGTTGGTTATTGATTGAAGATGTAATAAAAGCGCAGAAGGCCGGTCATTGACCGGCCTTTTCTTTATCGGACCTAGCGCCTGGTAATTCGCAGGCAGCATTGGCACGAAACGTGGTTACCTCTTACTTAGTGATTGTTCAACAATCTTGAGGTAACGATGACACTCACTTTATCTTTAGCCGACCAAATCGCCCTGGAACTCCGCGCCGACATCATAGGCGGCCGGCTGTTACCAGGCATGCCGCTGATCGAGGTGGACCTGGTCAAAGCCTACAACGCATCCCGCAATACGATTCGCGAGGCGCTGCATCGTCTGGGCCAGGAGGGCCTTACTCGCTATGTCCGCAACAAGGGCGTGATGGTTCGGCGCTTGGTGCGGGCGGAAGTGCGTGACCTCTTTGTCGTCCGCCGCACCCTGGAGTTGCAGGCGATTGCCCAGAGCGGGCCGCTGACGGACGTCCAATCGACGCGTATGCAAAGCGCCATTGACGCCACCCACTTGGCCCGGGAGCGCGAAGATTGGCGAGCCGTGGCCACCCACAGTCTTATGTTCCACCAGCAGATCGTCGCCTTGATGGGCAGCCCATTGTTCGACGAGTTTTTCGCTCAGGTGATTGCTCAGTTGCGTCTGGTGTTCTGCGCCGCGCCTGACGAGCAGCGTTTCCAGTCGCCCTGGCTGGAGCGTGACCATGAGATATACACACTGCTAACCCGCAACCAAACCCAGGCCGCCAGCGAGGCGATGAGCCTGTACCTGGACGATTCAGAACACCTTTCCCTCGCCCTGTTTGATCACCCTTGATAGAGGATTGCCCCATGTACAAAGACTACCCGGCCGCGTACCAGGTCAGCAAAGGCTCAGCATTGCAGGTGGATACGGCGTTCTATGAGCGTATTCGTGATCAGAAAAGCCAGCGCACGTTGATCGAACAGTTCGAGGTGCCGATCCGCACGGGGAGGGCGTGGAAGGTGCCGGCCGGGCATGTGTTTCGTGTGACCACGCCGGTGGGGCCGCAGGTGGGGGACTTTAATGTCTGGAACGCCAACGATCCGCGCGAACGTTTGTGGGCTGCGCGCACTCGTCAGCTGCAAGGCGCTCATGTCAGCACCCATGATCGGTTGTGGTCGAACCTGCCCTTTTTAAGGCCCTTGGTCACGATCACCGATGACAGCCTGGCCAGCTACGGCATTGATGAGCACGGTGGGCGTTTGCATGATTTGTTGGGCACGCGGTGCGACCCCTATGTGAACCGTATGTTGACCGGTGAGGACTTTCATCACCATTGCCACTCGAACCTGACCCGTGCGGTATTGCCCCACGGACTGACGGAGTTCGATGTGCATGACGTGTTGAATATTTTCCAGTGCACCGGGCTCAATCACGATGACATGTACTTTATGAAGGCCTGTCCGGCGCAGAAGGGCGATTACCTGGAGTTCTTTGCCGAGATTGATTTGCTGTGTGCGTTGTCGACGTGCCCTGGCGGGGATTTGTCGCTGCCCATGTGGGGGCCGGAGGCGCAGGACCCGTTGACGGTGTGTCGTCCGTTAGGGGTTGAGATCTATAGGCTGGAGGATGAGTTGCTCAGTGGCTGGAGCCAGCCGGAGCGTGCCGCCTATAAGGGGCAACATGGGTTGCATATTGCCAAGGCGAAGTGGGAGTAGGGGGCTGCTTCGCAGCCCAGCGGGAGCAAGCTCCCTCGCCACGGGGTTACACGCGATTTATCTGTCTTGCGCATCCTTGGCATCCGCCTGCGCATTGCGCTCGGCCACGCGTTTGCGTTGTTCGTCGGTGAGTTCGACTTTGTTGGCGCTGTCGCGCAGCATCATCAGCCCTCCGACGATCGACCCGATCGCGACTACCATAATCAACCACGCATACCACGGCATAAGGCTCTCCTTGAGGCAGATGTCCGTGGGAAAGTTTCCCACGGTAATGACTGCTTTGAGTCACGGGCTTTCTGAGTAGTTCAGTGTAGGCCCGTTCTGCCTCATAGGCGCTATTGTCCGGTCAACATCGCATCTGCCGGCGCATCGACACGGTCTTGTGCGGTCAGCTGGAAGTAGATGAAGCCCACCGCCATGAAGCCCAGGAAGATCAGCCCGATCAAGGCATTGAACCAGGCCATTGCCACCAGGCATACCACCGCCAGCACCAGCGCAATACCCGGCACGATGGGGTAGCCCGGCGCGCGGAAGGTGCGTTCCAGCAACGGCTCGGTCTTACGCAGTTTGAACAGGCTGAGCATGCTCATGATGTACATGACGATGGCACCGAACACCGCCATGGTAATCATCGCGGCGGTCAGGGTCATGCCGCCCAGGTTGATCAGGCCGTCGCTGTAGATGGCGGCGATACCCACCACGCCGCCGGCGAGGATGGCCCGGTGCGGTGTCTGGAAACGTGAGAGTTTGGCCAGGAAAGACGGCAGGTAACCGGCACGGGCCAGGGCGAAGAACTGGCGCGAGTAGCCGAGGATGATGCCGTGGAAGCTTGCCACCAGGCCGAACAGGCCAATCCATACCAGCATGTGCAACCAGCCGGAGCTGTCACCCACCACGGTTTTCATCGCTTGGGGCAGTGGGTCGTTGATGTTCGAGAGGGTGCGCCAGTCACCCACACCACCGGCGAAGAACATCACGCCCATGGCCAGGATCACCAGGGTGAGGATGCCGCTGATGTAGGCTTTTGGAATGGTGCGCTTGGGGTCCTTGGCTTCTTCGGCGGCCATGGCCGCGCCTTCGATGGCGAGGAAGAACCAGATGGCGAAGGGGATGGCGGCAAACATCCCGGCAATTGCCGGGGCGCCGAAGGTGTCGGAACCGGCCCAGCCGTTGAGGGCGAAGTGGCTGAAGCTGAACGCCGGTGCGACCACCCCCATGAACACCAGCAGTTCGGCGACGGCGAGCACGCAGACGACCAACTCAAAGGTGGCGGCGAGTTTCACCCCGAGGATATTCAGGCCCATGAACACGATATAAGCGCCGACGGCGGCGTGCTTGGGGTCGAGTGCCGGGAACTGCACGTTCAGGTACGCACCAATGGCCAGGGCAATCGCGGGCGGGGCGAAGACGAACTCGATCAAGGTGGCCAAGCCGGCAATCAAGCCGCCTTTCTCACCGAAGGCGCGACGGCTGTAGGCAAAGGGGCCTCCTGCGTGGGGAATCGCAGTGGTCAGTTCGGTGAAGCTGAAGATGAAGCAGGTGTACATCGCGGCGACCATCAACGAGGTCACCAGAAAGCCCAAGGTACCGGCGACGCCCCAGCCGTAGCTCCAGCCGAAATACTCGCCGGAGATCACCAGCCCCACGGCAATGCCCCATAGATGCAAGGTACCCAATGTGGGTTTGAGTTGTGTGTTCATTGTGCTGCGCTCCTTGAACTGTTTGGAATGATTCAAGGTGTTGCAGTGGCTATGCCAAGCCTCAGAACTATGTCGTAAAGCAATGCCTATGTCGCCGAAGGGACGGTTTGGCGTTTGAATGCGGCATGAGTTGCACCACATAAGTGCGGTGGTGCCTTGGCGGGCGCTTTCGCGGGCAAGCCCGCTCCCACACTTGACCGAGTTTTAACTGAAAGAACGCAGTCGAATGTGGGAGCCGGGCTTGCCCGCGAAGAGGCCCCCCCAGCCACGGCAAACCCCGCTGTAAACCCCGCTAAACCCACTCTTTACGCCATCTTTACGCCCCACCCGGCCCCTCGCTCTCGTTCCTTTACACCGCTCCTGCGGACAATGCCCCCACACGCGGCAATCGCCGCAAGACGGGGAAATTTCCATGAGCGTTCTGGACGGAGTGTCACTGCTATTGGCCGTGGCGCTGTTCATTTATCTGCTGGTTGCGCTGTTACGCGCGGATCGGAACTAGGAGCGGGCTATGCACAGTTATGACTATTGGCTGATCATCGCCTTCTTTGCCGTGGTACTGGTGCCGGCACCCTTTTTGGGGCGGTTCTACTACAAGGTGATGGAAGGCCAGCGCACTTGCCTCACCCCGGTACTTGGGCCTGTCGAGAAAGCCTGTTATCGCCTCTCGGGCGTGGATGCGCAGCAGGAGCAGAGCTGGCAGAAATACATGCTGGCCTTGCTCGCATTCAACCTGGCGGGCTTCTTGTTGTTGTTCTCGATCCTGTTATTCCAGGGCTCCCTGCCACTGAACCCGCAAAAACTGCCGGGCCAGGAATGGACCCTGGCGTTCAACACCGCCGTCAGTTTCATGACCAATACCAACTGGCAGAACTACAGCGGCGAAGCGTCCCTAAGTTATCTAAGTCAGATGGCCGGCCTCACGGTGCAGAACTTCGTCAGTGCGGCGACCGGTCTCGCCGTCCTGGTCGCCTTGTGCCGTGGGATCGGGCGCAAATCTGCCCAGACCCTGGGCAACTTCTGGGTCGACATGACCCGCGCCACCCTCTACGGCCTGCTGCCGTTGTGCCTGGTGCTCGCGCTGTTTCTGGTGTGGCAGGGCGTACCGCAAACCTTCGCCCACTATGTTGATGCGGTCACGCTGCAAGGCGTGGATCAGGTGATTCCCCTGGGGCCGGCCGCGAGCCAGATTGCGATCAAGCAACTGGGCACCAACGGCGGTGGCTTCTTCGGCGTGAACTCGGCGCATCCGTTTGAAGACCCGACAGCCTGGGCCAACCTGTTTGAAGTGGCCTCGATCATCCTGATCCCGGTAGCGTTGGTGTTTACCTTCGGCCATTACGTCAAAGACCTGCGTCAGAGCCGGGCGATCCTCGCGTGCATGCTGGCGTTGTTCCTGATCGGCGGCGCGACGTCGCTGTGGTCCGAGTACCAGCCCAATCCAACCCTGAACAACCCGGCGGTGGAGCAAACCGCACCGTTGGAAGGCAAGGAAACACGCTTCGGCACCACCGGTACCGTGCTGTGGTCGGTGACCACCACTGCGGCGTCCAACGGTTCGGTCAATGGCATGCAGGACAGCCTCAGCCCCCTGAGTGGGATGGTCGCGCTGGTGAACATGATGGTCGGCGAAGTGATCTTCGGCGGCGTGGGTGCCGGTATGTACGGCATGTTGCTCAACGTGTTGATCGCGGTGTTCCTCGCCGGCTTGATGATCGGCCGCACCCCCGAATACCTGGGCAAGAAACTCCAGGCCAAGGAAGTGCAATTGCTGGTGGTGACTCTGCTGGTTATGCCGGTCGGCGTATTGGTCTTGAGTGCCATCGCCGCCAGCCTGCCCGGCCCGGCAGGTGCCATCAGCAACCCTGGCCCCCATGGCTTCAGCCAGTTGCTCTACGCCTATACCTCGGCCAGTGCCAACAACGGTTCGGCGTTTGCCGGCCTCGGCGCCAATACCCCATTCCATAACCTGATGCTCGGCCTGGGCATGTTGATCGGCCGCTTTGGCTACATCCTCCCGGTACTGGCCCTGGCCGGCAGCCTGGCGATGAAGAAGACCGCACCGATTGGCCAGAACAGCTTCCCCACCCATGGCGCGCTGTTCGTGACCTTGTTGACCGTGACCATTTTGCTGGTGGGCGGCCTGACTTTCCTGCCGACGCTGGCGTTGGGCCCCATCGCTGAACACTTGAGCATGGGCTTCTAGTTAAGGGATATGAAAATGAATATGCCTGCAAAAAACGCGGCCCCGGTCAAACCCCTGGAGCCTGCCAAAACCGCCATCTCGGCCCTGTGGCGCCCGGCGCTGGTCCAGGCGTTCGTCAAGCTGGACCCACGCCAACTGCAACGCTCGCCAGTGATGCTGGTGGTGGAGCTGACCGCCATCCTCACCACCGTGTTGTGCTTTGTGCCCGACACCACCGTGCCCACTTTTGTAGCGGTGCAAATCGCCGTGTGGCTGTGGTTCACCGTGCTGTTCGCCAACTTCGCCGAAGCCCTGGCCGAAGGCCGCGGAAAGGCCCGCGCCGACAGCCTCAAGGCTGGCAGCGAAGGCTTGAGCGCCCGACGCCAGGAAGCCGATGGCAGCTTCAAGGTGGTGCCGGCCACCAGCCTGCGCAAAGGCGATGTAGTTCGTGTTGCCGCCGGGGAAATGATCCCCGGTGACGGCGAGGTCGTCGAAGGTATTGCGGCAGTCAACGAAGCAGCGATCACCGGCGAATCCGCCCCGGTGATCCGCGAGTCTGGCGGCGACCGTTCGGCCGTCACCGGCAACACGCGGCTGGTGTCGGACTGGCTGCTCATCCGCATCACCGCCAACCCGGGCGAGTCCACCCTGGACCGCATGATCGCGCTGGTGGAAGGCGCCAAACGCCAGAAAACCCCCAACGAAGTCGCGCTGGATATCCTGCTGATCGGCCTGACCCTGATCTTTCTGCTGGTGGTCGTGACCCTGCAGCCGTTCGCCCACTTTGCCAATGGCAGCTTGCCGCTGGTGTTCCTGGTCGCACTGCTGGTGACGCTGATTCCCACCACCATTGGCGGCCTGTTGTCGGCCATCGGGATTGCCGGCATGGACCGCCTGGTACGCCTCAACGTGATTGCCAAGTCCGGCCGCGCCGTGGAAGCGGCGGGGGACGTGCATGTGTTACTGCTGGACAAGACCGGCACCATCACCTTCGGCAACCGTCGTTGCTCGGCCGTGGTCGCTGCACCTGGTGTCAGTGGCCGCGAATTGGCCGAAGGCGCGTTGCTGGCGTCCCTGGCCGATGACACGGCGGAAGGCAAGTCCATCGTTGAATACCTGCGCGCCTTGCACCCCCAGGCCGAGCCGAGCCTGGATGCGTTGACCGCCGTGCCCTTCAGCGCCGAGACCCGTTTGTCCGGTGTCGACTATCAGGGCCGTGTGTTCCGTAAAGGCGCGGTGGACTCGCTGCTGGCGTTTATCGGCCAGCAACGTAGCGACCTGCTGCCTGCGTTGTCGCGGGAAATCGACAAGATCGCCCAAAGCGGCGGCACGCCCTTGCTGGTGTGCGCCGATGGCAAGTTACTGGGGGCGATCCATCTCAAAGACGTGGTCAAGCCAGGTATTCGTGAGCGTTTTGCCGAGTTGCGCAAGTTGGGGATTCGCACCGTGATGGTCACTGGCGACAACCCGCTGACCGCCGCCGCGATTGCCGCTGAAGCGGGTGTGGACGATGTGCTGGCCGAAGCCACGCCAGAGAAGAAACTCGCGCGTATTCGCCATGAGCAGAACGATGGTCGCCTGGTTGCGATGTGCGGCGACGGCGCCAACGACGCCCCGGCGCTGGCCCAGGCTGACGTCGGCATGGCGATGAACGACGGCACCCAGGCTGCGCGCGAAGCCGCCAACATGGTCGACCTCGACAGCGACCCGACCAAGCTGCTGGACGTGGTGCAGATCGGCAAGGAGTTGCTGGTGACTCGCGGCGCGCTGACGACCTTTTCCATCGCCAACGACGTGGCCAAGTACTTCGCGATCCTGCCGGCGCTGTTCGCCTCGATCTACCCGCAACTGGGCGTGCTCAACATCATGCACTTGCAGAGCCCGCAGAGCGCGATCCTATCGGCCATCGTGTTCAACGCGCTGATTATCGTGGTGCTGATCCCGTTGGCCCTGCGCGGCGTGCGCGTGCAGGCCGCGAGTGCGGCGGCGTTGTTGCGGCGCAATCTGCTGATCTACGGGCTGGGCGGACTGTTGGTGCCGTTCGTGGGGATCAAGGCCATCGACATGTTGCTGACCGCGCTGCACCTGGTTTGACCTGGCCGCTGATCGTTCCCACGCTCCGCGTGGGAATGCCACCCCGGACGCTCCGCGTCCCACCGCACCACTGAATTGAGGAGTCTGAAATGTCCAACATCATCCGCCCAGCCCTGAGCTTGCTGGTACTCATGACCCTGATCACCGGCGTGGCCTACCCGCTGGTAGTCACTGGCGTGGCCCAAGTGGCCTTCCCCGATCAAGCCAATGGCAGCCTGGTGCGCGACGCCAGCGGCAAGGTGCGTGGCTCCATCCTGATCGCCCAGGACTTTACTGGTGACCGCTGGTTTCACCCACGCCCGTCAGCCGGTGCTTTTGCCACAGTGTCCAGCAGTGCCAGTAACCTGGGCCCGAGCAATCCGGCCTTGGCCACTCGCATAGTCGAAGAGGCCAGCAAGCAGTCAGTACCGGGCCAGGGCCCGGTGCCATTGGCCTCGCTGACAACCTCCGGCAGCGGCCTTGATCCACACTTGCCACCGCAGGCGATTGCCTATCAACTGGCGCGAGTGGCGGCGGCGCGAAATATGCCGGTGTCGACCTTGCAGCGGTTGCTGGATGAGCACATCGAAAGCCCTCTGGTAGGCCCGCCTGTAGTAAACGTACTGGCCTTGAACATGGCTTTGGAAGCGTTGTAAGCCAGGCGATCGCCATCGCGGGCAAGCCCGGCTCCCACATTTGGAATGCATTCCACTGTGGGAGCCGGGCTTGCCCGCGATGGCGGCCTTGAAGACTCTCTATCAATACCTGAAGGAACCCCCGAGCATGAGCGACGCCGGCCGCGCCGATGCCCTGTTAGCCGATCTGCCCCGGGACGGCCGTGGCCGGCTCAAAGTTTTCCTCGGCGCCGCGCCCGGTGTCGGCAAGACCTACGCCATGCTCCAGGCGGCCCATACCCAACTGCGCCAAGGCGTGCGCCTGATCGCTGGGGTGGTCGAAACCCATGGCCGCGCCGAGACCGAAGCCTTGCTCAGCGGCCTGCCGCAACAACCGTTGTTGCGCAGCGAATACCGTGGCGTGATGCTCGAAGAAATGGACCTCGACGGCCTGCTCGCCGCCAAGCCAAAACTGGTGCTGGTCGATGAACTGGCCCACAGCAACGCCCCTGGCAGCCGTCATGAAAAACGCTGGCAAGACATCCAGGAACTGCTCGCGGCCGGCATCAACGTATTCACCACGGTCAACGTCCAGCACCTGGAAAGCCTCAATGACCAGGTGCGTGGCATCACTGGCGTGCAAGTGCGCGAAACCTTGCCGGACTGGGTGCTGCAAGAGGCCGACGAACTGCTGCTGATCGACTTGCCATCCCGCGAGCTGCTTGAGCGTCTGCGTGACGGCAAGGTGTATGTGCCGGAGCAGGCGCGTGCGGCCATCGATGCGTTTTTCACCCAGACCAACCTCATGGCCCTGCGCGAGCTGGCCATGCAAACTGCCGCCGCCCACGTCGACGATGACCTGGCCCAGGGCTACCGCCAACTCGGTCAGGCCGCGCCGGCAGTGCGTGGGCGCCTGTTGGTCGGTGTGGATGGCGATGCGCAAGCCGAACGACTGGTGCGCCATGCCTGCCGCGTGGCCCAGCGTCGGCATTTGCCCTGGAGCCTGGTGCACATCGACAACGGCCGTGCGCGGGATGAGCAATCGCGCCTGCGCCTGCAAAACGCCCAGCAACTGGCAGAGCGGCTGGGCGGGGAAGTGGTGTTGCTGCGCGCCGGGGAAGTGGCCAAGACCCTCATCCAGCACGCCGCCGAACGCCGTGCCAGTTTAGTGCTGGTGGGGCAGTCACGGATGCGCTGGCGGCGGCGCCTGTTCGGTGGCGGCTTGGCGGCACGCCTGTTGCGCAATGCCCGCGGCTTGGAAATCAACGTCCTCGACAGCGATGACATGCCTGCACCGCCACGCCTGCCGGAGATGCGCGGGTTGGTGTGGTTCGATTACGCCTTGGCGGTGGTGGCGACCCTCGCCGCTGCCGCAGTGGCCTGGGCCGTGTCCAGCGCGTTGGCGCTGCCGAACATCTCGCTGGTGTTTCTTGCCGCCGTGCTGTTGGTGGCGGTGCGCAGCAGCCTGGGGCCGTCCCTGGTGTGTGCGGCACTGTCGTTTTTGACTTACGATTTTCTGTTTATTCCGCCGAATTTTTCCTTCGCCATCCAGCGCGAAGAAGACGTGTTGACCCTGTTGTTCTTCCTGTTGATGGCAGCGTTGACCGGCAACCTCGCCGCACGCCAGCGCCGCCAGTTGCAGGCGTTGCGCGATACCCAGGAAGAAACCAGCGAACTGCTCGACCTGTCGCGCAAGCTCACCGCTGCCACCGACCGCCAAGCCGTCATCAGCGCCGCCGCCCACCATCTGCAAGGTTGGAACGAACTCGACCTGTGCCTGGTCAATCGCGATGGACAGGGAGGCTGGAAGGTCGAGACCGGTGGCTCGTTGACCCTTACCGAAGCAGAACGCGCCGCCGCCGACTGGGCCTGGCAGCATGATCAGCCGGCCGGCATGGGCACCGGCACCTTGCCGTTTGGGCGTTGGTGGTGGTGGCCGCTGTCGGGTGAAGAGGGGCCCTTGGGGTTGCTGGGTGTCAGTGCCAAGCCTGGCCTGGAATTGAGCGGGCAACGTCGTCGCTTACTCACCGCGTTGAGCCAACCGCTGGCCCAGGCGCTGGCGCGGGCACAACTGGGGCAGGAGCTGGAATCGGCGCGCCTGCACGGCGAAACCGAACAACTGCGCAGCGCTTTGCTCGCGTCGGTGTCCCACGACTTGCGCACGCCATTGACGTCCATGCGCGGCAGCATTGACAGCCTGCTGGCCCTGGGTGAAGCCATCCCGCTGGAGGATCGCCGCGAATTGCTCGAAGGCACTCGCGATGAGGCCGAGCGCCTCGACCGTTATATCCAGAATCTGCTGGACATGACACGCCTGGGCCACGGTGCGCTGAAACTGGCACGCGATTGGGTGTCGCCCGGCGATATTGTCGGCAGTGCCCTTGGGCGATTGCGCGCCGTGCTGGCGCCGTTGCAGATGAGCACCGATGTGCCGCCGGAACTGCCCTTGTTGTATGTGCATGCGGCGCTGATTGAGCAGGCCCTGGTCAATGTGTTGGAAAACGCCGCACGGTTTTCGCCGCCCCAGGGCCGCTTGCAGTTGCGCGCGGGCGTGCAGGATGAGCAGTTGTTTTTTGCCGTAGCGGATGAAGGGCCAGGGATTCCCGAGGAGGAGCGTGCGAAGATCTTCGACATGTTCTACACCGCTGCCCGCGGTGATCGAGGCGGGCAGGGCACCGGCCTCGGCTTGGCGATCTGCCAGGGCATGGTCGGTGCGCACGGTGGGCATATCAGCGTGGCCGATGGCATTGACGGGCGGGGCACCTGCATCACCTTGTTTTTACCGCTGCCCACACAACCTGCCTTGGAGTAAACCTTGTAGGAGCGAGCTTGCTCGCGAAGGTCGTTAACGATAATGATGGCTTCCTGAATGCACGCGTTGCCTAGAGGTTTTTCGCGAGCAAGCTCGCTCCTACAGAGAGGGTGATTTTTTAATGGGTTTTAATGAGACACCATGAGCCAGACCGCGACGATTCTTGTCATTGATGACGAACCGCAGATCCGCAAATTCCTGCGCATCAGCCTGGCTTCCCAAGGCTATAAGGTAATCGAAGCCGGCACCGGCAACGAAGGCCTGGCCCAAGCGGCCTTGAGCAAACCGGATCTGCTGGTACTCGACCTGGGCCTGCCCGACATGGACGGCCAACAGGTGCTGCGCGAGTTTCGCGAATGGTCCACGGTGCCGGTGCTGGTGCTGTCGGTGCGGGCCAGCGAAGGTCAGAAGGTCGAGGCCCTCGACGGTGGCGCCAATGACTACGTGACCAAACCGTTCGGCATCCAGGAGTTTCTTGCCCGTGTGCGTGCGCTGTTGCGCCAGGCACCGGCCGGAGAGGCCCAGGAAGCCGCCTTGAGTTTTGGCCCGCTGACGGTCGACCTGGCCTATCGCCGCGTTTTGCTGGACGGTGCCGAAGTGGCGCTGACCCGCAAGGAATACGCAGTGCTGGCGCAGTTGGCACGCCACCCGGGGCGGGTGATTACCCAACAGCAACTGCTCAAGGACATCTGGGGGCCAACCCATACCGAGGACAGCCACTACCTGCGGATCGTGGTGGGGCACTTGCGCCAGAAGCTGGCGGATGACCCGACCCAGCCACGGTTTATCGTGACTGAGGCGGGGGTGGGGTATCGGTTGCTAAGTGCCTGAACGTTTGGTGCCTGTGCTGGCGCCATCGCAGGCAAGCCAGCTCCCACAGCTGAAATGCATTTCCCTGTGGGAGCCGGGCTTGCCCGCGATGAGGCCATCCGCAACACTTACACGCTCAACTCTGCTCACTCTCATACCGATCCAACGTATCACTGGCAATCTCCCGCCCCAAAGCGATCAATTCCGGCGCTTTATAGAACTCGAAAAAGCGGCACACCCGCTTCGGCACGTTGATCAGCACATCGGGCGGATACCCAGCGATCTTGTACTGTGCCAATGAGGTTTGCATCACCTCGAAACTCTGGTTGATCAGATCCAGCAACGAGGCAGGCCCGACGTTGTCGATGATGAACGAGCCGGTGGCCGACTTCGGTGCACCGGCTTTCTCGGGCGCAGCGGCAGGTTGCTGGGCTTCGGGTTCGGCAGACTCCAGCCACGGGTTGATTTCGGCGGCCTGGGCCTGCAAGGCTTCTTGTTCCAGCTTCATCAACTGCTCGGCCTGCTTGCGGCGAAATGGCAGGTGGGAGCCCAGTGACTTGGCCAGGCTGTTGAAGCGGCTCTTGAACGCCGGCGGGCGCGGAATCACCGGCAATTGGTAGTGTTTCTGGTTGGTGGCATTGAGGTTGACCGCAATGATCAAGTCGCAATGGCTCGACACCACCGGAACGATGGGCAGCGGGTTGAGCAGGCCGCCGTCCACCAGCATGCGGTTGCCCTGCATCACCGGTGTGAACAGGCTGGGGATGGCCGCTGAGGCGCGCATGGCCTGGTGCAGGCAGCCTTCCTGAAACCAGATCTCCTGTTGGTTGGTGAGGTCGGTGGCGACGGCGGTGTAGGGGATGCGCAGCTCCTCGATATTGATATCGCCGACAATCTTGCGGATTTGCCCGAACACCTTCTCACCGCGAATCGCTCCCAGGCGAAAGCTCACATCTACCAGGCGCAATACGTCGAGGTAGTCCAGGCTTTCGATCCAGTTGCGGTACTCGTCGAGCTTGCCGGCGGCGTAGATTCCACCCACCACGGCGCCCATGGAACAGCCGGCGATACAGGCGATGTCATAGCCGCGTCGTTCGATTTCTTCGATCACCCCGATATGGGCGTAGCCCCTGGCCCCACCGGAGCCCAGCACTAAGGCAACACGTTTCTTCATGGCCAGATCCTTCGCAAAACAGGGGCCCACAATGCACCCATCAAGGGGCCTGCTTCAATCCTTGCTGACAGCGCGCAATATTTTTCCAGGCTGGCGATCAGCCTCGGGTATGCTCTGGCAATAGGTACTACTGATTTCAGGCTAAGGACAAGGCACTTTTCCCTGTAGGCAACGTCTACAGGCTACGACTGAATTTGTATATTTGAGGTGTCATCAATGAAAGCCTGGATCTGTGTGCCTGTGATCGTGTTGGCCTTGGCTGGCTGTGCCGGGAAAACCGCGTATCGCGACAGCTGTGGCTCGCAATTGGACGCCGCCTGGAAAGAGCTGGACCTGGCCAAGGCCGAAGGTTTTGCTGGCACTGTCAGCTACTCCAAGGCTTTGTCGCTGTTGACTGGCGCCAAGACTCAGCAGCAGTTTGAAGCGTTCGAGGGTTGCTCCAACAAGGCCGAAAAGGCGCGGTTCTACATTCGTGAGTCTCGCGCCGGGCGATGACCCTGCGGCGGATAGGATTTTTCATCGGAAAGTGAGGGCAGGATGTCAGCGTTGGTCAATCAGTTAGTCGCTCAGGTCATTGGCCTGGAAGTAGGGTTACTGAGCTGCCAGGCTCGCCTCGCCGCCGTCACTGACGATGAAGCCTTGCATGATTTGCGCACCACGGTACGCCGCCTGCGCAGCCTGTTGCGCCCTTTGCGCGGGCTGCCCGGTGTCGAACAGCTTGAATTGGCCGCCAGCACGGTTGGCCAACTGACTACGCCGCTACGCGACCGAGAGGTGCTGGCGGCGTATTTGCATCAGCACGGTCATCACGACGCGGCTGATCGACGCCTGCGTCTGCAGCCCGAGGCTTATCGCCAGGTGGCGCAAAGCCCGGAGTTGGCGCACTTGCTGCTGATTCTGGATGCGTTCCCACGGTTTATCCGCGCGTCCCAGCATCAGAAACTGCTCAAGGGCTTGCGCCCGCGCATCCAGAAACGCCTGGCCAAGCAATCGCAGAGACTCGATGAGGCGCTGAAGGATCCCGATCATGACCGTCATCGACTACGGTTGCTGATCAAGCGCGTGCGCTATGCCGCCGAGGCGTATCCCGAGCTGGACAAATTACCCCCCAAGGCCCTGTCGCACTTGAAGAAAGCCCAGAGCGCGCTGGGTGACTGGCATGACTGTTGGCAGTGGCTGGCCCAGGCCGGGCACGAGCCGGACCTGCAACCCTGCGTAGCGGTGTGGCAGCGCACCATGCTCAAGGCGCAAGGCAAGGCCGATCGCGTGCTGGACACGCTCAGCGCCGAGTGTTTTTAAACCGGTCCGGTTTTTGGCTGGAATGGGCGCTGTGCCTGTGCAATTCGATGGTTAAGATTCCTCCAGGATTTTCTTGATGTGAGGTCGCCATGCGCTTTAGTGATTTGCTCGACGCTGCCCGTAGCAATCCGCTGGATGTCACCATCCCTGCCGAATGGGCCCAGGGTCGGGCTACCTTTGGCGGGCTGGTCGCTGCCTTGCAGTACGAGGCGCTGCGCGCCCAGGTGCCGGCGGACCGACCGCTGCGCTCGCTGGCCATCACCTTTGTCGGCCCGGTAGCGCCGGATGTACCTGCCAGCTATCAAGTCGAAGTGCTGCGCGAAGGCAAGGCGGTCAGCCAGTTGCTCGGGCGCGTGGTGCAGAACGGTGAAGTGGCGACCCTGGTCCAGGCCAGTTTTGGCGCCTCTCGCCCCTCCGAAATTGACGTGGCAAGTGAGCCGCCACCGGTATTCAAACATTGGGATGAGTGCCAAGAACTGCCCTATATCAAGGGTGTTACCCCCGAATTCATGCGTCATTTGGCAATGCGCTGGAGTGTCGGTGGCCTGCCGTTTACCGGCAATAAATCCCGCGACATGGGCGGCTGGGTACGGTTGCGGGGGGATGTGAAAGAGGAGCCACTGACCGAGGCGCATATCCTCGCCCTGGTCGACGCCTGGCCACCGGCGTTGCTGCCACACCTGAAAAAGCCCGCGCCGGGCAGCACCCTGACCTGGACCATCGAGTTCATCCAGCCGCTGCAAGACCTGACTACGCTCGACTGGTGCCAGTACCACGTCAACATCGAACACGCCCGCGACGGCTATGGCCACGCTGCCGCTGCCTTGTGGAGCCCGACCGGCGAGTTGATCGCCCTCAGCCGCCAGACCGTGGTGGTGTTCGCCTGAACCCGCCGGTCAGTGGTGGTGCCGCTGCCGCCAGGCCCGCCACCAGCCACCGCTGAGCACAAAGCGCGGGAAGGTCACGAACTGCTCGACCACCAGGCGCTGCACCGCATCTTTGCGATCACTGAACGGCTCACTGGCCTGGGCTTCCAGGCTATGGCCGTGACGCTGCAACGCCAGGCCCGCGACAATACCAATCACGCCGACGGCGAAGCTGGCCAGACTAAGGCTGAACACGCCCGACACGATCAGCAGGAAACCGACGATAAACAGCGGCACGGCAATCAGGTGCAACGCCAGGTTGGTTGGGTGCTGATGGTTCTGTGGGTACTGACGCCATTGCCAGGCGGGGAGGTTGGGGTGACGTTTGCCCATGGTGGTGAATCCTCTGTCCGTTGAAACAACTTGAACAGAGTTTAGGTTGAGGTGGGCGAGGTGGCGAATTGGGGCTGGCTATGGGGGTCATAGGCTGCAATTTAGGCGGAGTGACCCTCATGCCCAAATGACACAGTCATGATCATCCATGTGTACCAAGAACGTCAGCTCTTTATCGGTTATCCAAAACGGATATCCGGTGGTTTCGCCTAACACAGAGGCTAGCACTCGAGCGTTTTCCATTCTCCAGGCGCTATACGCTGAGTCAAATACCAGCAGAACCAGGCCATTCCCGCTAATGCGATGCGGCATCTCCTTCCAAAAGTCAGGGTTGTGTTCGGTGCTTTTCTCGTTTAGTTCGATGGGATCAAGCACATTGCTCTGCGCTTTGAAGAATTTTCTCGTCAGAGAGCTTATCAACAAGTTGAGTTCGCTCGAATCAAGCTTTCCAGCGTCGAGGTTCAGCGCATTACAGGCTTCGTCTATTTCGTCTTCCAGGTAACTCATCAGGGGACACCTATTCTGGACCGGCTGACAGGAACCAGTTGGAGCAGTATATGGCCTCTTTTGGCTCCTCGGGTGTGAATGTGGGAAGGATTCCAGTCTGTTAAGCGCAGATCCCCTGTGGGAGCGGGCTTGCCCGCGAAGGCGGTGTGTCAGTCACTGCCTCTGTTACTGCACTACCGCTTTCGCAGGCAAGCCAGCTCCCACTTTTGATCTTCGTTGCTTTGAGTATTGCGTTCGCTTGACTGATCGGCACCAAGGCTTACCTCCGATGTTGTTGGGTCAGTTTGCACATGCATTGGCTGGTTCACAGTTATCGAGGTCAAGTCCCATCCCATATTCGATATTCAGAGTGTCTAGGGTAAGGAGATTTACCTGAACGGCATCAAGACTGTATGAAGTACAAATTAGATGTGGACCCTTCGATTTTCTTGGCTTTGCCCTTTTTTAGGTACGCATTGAACTCACGTTCCAAGGCTTGTTTATCTGTATATTTTTTGTACTTGCTGGGTGTTTCGCATGCGTACATATACAGCCTCCACGAGTCGAAACCGTCGACCCTATCGTCCGGGCCGTAATCAAAGTCGACACATATTTCAGATAAGTAAACACTGCAACCAATACCGTGCAGCTCGTAGGTGACATTTGCAGCGACCGTCCCACGCTGCGGGATTTTTTTGGATCGCCACAGACCAATGATATTTTTGGTTCCAAACACTTGCTCAAGTAAGTCGGTAGCCTTTTTTACTTGCTCCAAGTATTCTGTGATCAAATGTTCTAGCGTCTGAGCTCTCATCGTCTAGGCCTTTCCAGTCTATCCAGTCCTACTGCATTTGAAGCGTCTATTACGTCCTGGGTGCTGTTGAACGAGCTGTTATGGTCACCTATATTCTGGATTAGTTTTATGGTGACTGGCGTCTTTGTTTGTCTTGCAGCGGCAGCTCGGTGGTGCCCATCAACAATATAGCGTTGCTCGTTATACTCAAAAACGTCTATTGGCGTATTTTTATCGTATCCGTCGTTTCGCATACTGCGAGCAATTTCTTCCACACGCTTGGTTGACCGCTTCCCTTCAATGCTGTGTGTTCTATTTAAGAAGGTTGCGTCTACTCCGTGAACAAGAGGAGCTGAAGGCTGTCCATCATCCACGCTCGATTTGTAGGATGGATCGTCAGCACTCGTTTGCTTTTTACACCCATCATCGCCTGGGCATGAATTCAAGCCTAGCGGGTCTACCCACCCTGTCGGATTGGGCACGTACTGGTAGCCATTGATCCCACCCGCCAACTTCACCGGATCCGGCGTCAGATAGCGACCAATATCCGGATTGTAGTAGCGATGGCGGTTGTAGTGCAGTCCGCTTTCCGCATCGAAATACTGCCCTTGAAAGCGCAGCGGGTTGTCAATGTTGCCTACGTCGAGCCGGGCGATCTGGCCGTAGGCGCGGTAGTGGGCGGACCAGACGATTTTGCCCTCGGGGCTGGTCAGTTCCTGCGGGGTGCCGAGGTGGTCGAGTTGGTAGTGGTAGGGCTTGGTTTCTTTTGGGCCGAAACCTTCCAACAGGGCCAAGGGGCGGAAGCTGTCGGGTTCGTAGAGATAGCTGCGATGGCGCTCTGCATGGTGTTCGGCAATCAGCTTGTCGCCTTGCCAGAAAAACTCTGTGGTTTTGTCGTCCACGGTTTTGCTGATGCGCCGCCCAAACGGGTCATAGCGATAGCTGGCGGTTTGGCCGTTGGGTGTTGTAACCCCGACCAACCGGTGCTGGCAGTCGTAGCGGTACTCTGTGACGAGTTGCTGGCCCTTGCCGCGTCGTTCGCGGATGAGGTTGCCGAAGGCGTCGTAGTCATAGTGCCGGTCGCCCTGGATCATCAGGCGGTTGGCCGCGACGATGTCCGGGCCGGGGCGGTCTTGCATCAGCAGGTTGCCGGCCGGGTTGTGGGCGAAGCGCTCCTGTACGTCCTGGGAGTGATCGGCGTGGGTCAGGCGGTTTAGCGGGTCGTAGCGGTAAAGGTGTTCGCCTTTGCGGGTGTCGAGCAGGCGGGTAAGGTTGCCGCTTTTGTCGTAGTCGTATTGGCGTTGGTAGAAATAGTTTTGCTGCTGCGTAACGGCGTGGGCGTGCAGACGATTCTGGTCGTCGTAGTGGTAGTGGTTGAGGAGTTGGCCTTGCTGGCGCTGATGTTCTCGGCCGCTCTTGAATAGATGTGAGGTGAGTACTTCACCGTTGAGCTCGACGGTGGCTAGGTGGCCGCCTTTGTCGTGGTTGAAGGTGACGCGGTTATTGTCCGGCAGGCACAGGTTTTTCAGTTGCCCGCAGGCGTCGTAGCCGTAGCGCAGGGTGCCCCAGCCCTGGTGTTCGGCGGTGAGGCGGTTTTGGCGGTCGTATTCGTAGGCCAGCGCCCAGTGGCCGTCCTCGACGCTAAGGAGGTTGCCCTGACGGTCGTAGGCATAGTCGACAACGCTGGCATCGGGCAGGGTTTTTCGGACGAGGCGACCGGCGTGGTCGCGCTCGTAACGGGTGATTAGCTGACTGTTATCGTCGCCGTATTCGGTCTTCTCCAGCAGGTTGCCGTTGAGGTCGTAGACGTAGGCGGTACGTTGGCCGTCGAAGCCGGTTTCCTGCTGGATCAGGCCGTTGGGGTGGTAGTCGAGTTGGTAGGTTTCGCCGGCTTCGTTTTCGATCTCGGTGAGCAATAGCCGAGCGTTGTCGTAGCGGTACTTGACCTGGGTGCCGTCGGCGTTGAGACGGCGGCTGATCAGGTGCAGGCCATCGGCGTATTCATAGCGGGTGACGTGGCCGAGTTCGTCGCGTTCGGCGATGATTTTGCCGTAGGGGTTGTAGCTGAACTCCCTACAACCACCGCCTGGCAATACAAGACGAATCAACCTGCCGACGCAGTCCCAGTGATAGTGCGTCAGCGCACCATGCTCATCCTCACAGGCAACTTGCCGTCCCAGATCGTCATAGCGATAACGCTTGATCCCACCATTGGGCAATTGCTCCTCAAGCAACTGCCCGCGTTCGTTCCACACCAGTCGATGGCAACTGTGATCCGGGTACCAAACTCCAGTCAGTTGCCCGTGCTTGTTGTAGCTGTAGTCAGTAACCTCTCCATCGGGATCGGTCCTACGCGTAACATCGCCTTGTTCATTACGCTCGTATTTCCAGACCGCCTCCCCACGCCTGACAACCCGTACAAAACCGTTGTCATGCTCGTAGGACGTTGGCTCATCATCCCCCGGAAACAGCGCGACCAAGCGCCCGGCATCGTCGTACTGATAGGCCGTCACCGCGCCCATCGGGTCTTGCTCGACGGTCAGCCGGCCCTGGTCGTCGTAGGATTTAAAGTGCGTGGCGCCGTCCGGATCAATCCTCTGCACCAGCCGCGCCCGCTGGTCATGGACATACACCTCCTGGCTACCATCGGCGTTATGCACCGTGACACGCCCGTCATCGCCCCAGGCATAGCGCGTGTCCATCTGCGAAAAACTCGCCCAATGCCGAACGCAGCGCGCCGCCTTGCCCGCGTGTTCCCATTCCCAATAGAAACTCGCGCCTCCGGCCAACTGCCGCTCGAGAATGACGTGCTGATCGTCGTACCGATAACGCTCGCTTTCCCCGACAGCATTGGTCGCGCAAACCAGTCGTCCGTGTTCGTCATAGGCGTAGGAAACAAGGTTCTGTTCGGTTTCCCACACGTAGGGATCACGCCCTTTGGCGCGATGCACCTGGTAGTCCACCGCAACGATGCGATCCAACTCATAACGCAACAGCAACGAGCGACCAGCACCGTTATCCAGCCGCTCAATCCGTCCTGAGCGATCACGGCAAATGCGCAGACGGTTGTCATACGCATCGCTGATGGTTGTCAGCACACCGTCGCGAAAGTGGTAGAAACGCGAGGCTTGGGCCAGCACCAGTTCATCAGGCGCCGAACCCAAGTAGATCGCCGCTTCCGCCAGGCTATTGGTGATTGCCGGTCGAGCTGAAGTCGGCAAGGGCAGGGTGGTCGAGCGGTTCTCATGGTCGGTCCACACCACCGAATCGCCCGACACCACCAGCCGATGAGCCAGCGCATGGCTCCAGCCAAACCCCAACCCACACTCGACTTCCACCGCACTGGTGCGGTACAACCGCGTCCACTCAAACGGCAAGATCCCATCCAGCGCGCCGTCGGTAAGGGTCAGCAATTCCTCGCCGGTGACCATCGACACCGGGCAACCGTGGGTGACGGTTTTATCCGCTGGCGCCGCCGCATCCCCCTTCGGGTTCGACGCCACAGCCGGCACATCATCGACAGGCTCCTGACGGACCAACGTCGTGCGCTGGGTCTTGCCGCGCACCATCGGCACCGGGTTCGAAACTAGCGTATCGCCCGCCTTCAACGGCACAGCCGGCACCGTCTTAATCGGCGTCGCCGCACTGCTCAGCAACACCGGCTTGGCCGCCTCCACATGGGTTTCCAACCGAGGCCCCGCCACCTGCTTGGCCAGCAATTCCAACAACGCCCGCGCCCGCCCGGACTTGACGCCACTAAGCACCTGAGCGCCCAGGCGCAGCTGGACCCCAATGCCTCGCGTGGCCCAGATCAGCAACAGATTGATCAAGACTTCGCCGGTGATTTCACCCAGCAGTTCGTACATGTCGGGTGGCGGCAGCATGCGTACCCAGGCCACCAGCGCCGACAGGTAGATAAACAACAGCGGCTCATCACTGAGTACCAGCAACCCCTTGGCCAGCGTGTCTTTGCCCAGCTTGAGCAGCGCATTCAGCTCGGCCTCGGACAGGTATTTCAGCAACGTTTCGCTGTTGGTCTTGAGGTTCGCGAGCAGGTCGTACAGCTCGGTGATGTTGTCCCACAGGTTATAAAGCGCGTTGCCCAGCCCGGCAGCAAAGGCCATGCCCTGTAAGGCACTGCGCTTGTAAGCCGGCGCTTTGGCAAAGTCTGCCCATCGAGGCTTGAAATACTCGGCCCATGCCGTGCGCAAATCCGCTTCCAGCCCGGCGATCACAGACTCATAGGACGCATACAGCGCCTGGACGTGAGCCTTGGAAACGTTGGGGTAAAAGGTGATTTCGTACTGTTGGTCGCGGGTACAGTCGCTGACTTCAAGAATGCCGCTGGGGCCAATGGTCCGATGCAGTGGCGCGCCTACCGGGCTGCCGTCCTGTGCAACGGCTTGCAGCCTCACGGGCGTGTTGCCGATAGGCACGAACTGCGTGCTTTCGAACAGATGCACCAGCGTCAGCCCACCCTGGGCTTTGCATTGAGCGACGGTGCGGCTGGGTTTGTCGGAAGAGATCGGCGCGACCAGTGCGACGTCTTCCCCAACCTTGAACACCTGCTCCACGCTAAGTGCCGAACCACTTAAAAAGCTGTCGGTCCACTTATCAAAGGTATTCAGGCAGGTGCGGAAGTCCGCGAATACGCGCTCAACCTTCGGCGCTTCGGGATCCATCGGCACCAGCATCAGGTTGGCCAGCACCGAGATCAAGAGACAGTCCCATTCATCAGGGCTCTAACGAACACCAGCATCTGCAATCCCTCGCACTGTTTGATCAGGCGAGGGACTTTGCAGCGGTTGTCAGGTAAAAGAAGTCGGCGTTATGCGCGAAAATAGCGAGGAAATTTCGTCTTAACTTCAGTTAAACCGAGGCTTGGTCGTAGGAGTCGGATTACAGCTGGAACAGTCTTACAACTTCAACTGCCCAATCGCCTTGCTCAACTCCCCGGCCAACGTCGCCAGTTCATTGCTGGTAGTCGCCGATGCCACGGTTTGATGTACGGTGTTTTCGGTCACATCGCGAATGCTCACCACGGCGCGGTTCATCTCTTCGGCAACATGGCTTTGCTGCTCGGCGGCCACGGCGATCTGGGTGTTGCTTTCGCGCATCTGTGCCACGGCCCCGGTGATTTCAGCCAAGGCCACACCAGCTTCCTGGGCCTGCTGGACGCAGTCATCGGCCTTGAATGAGCTTTCCTGCATGAAGTCCACGGCGTCGCGGGTGCCGGCTTGCAGCGCCGAGACCATGCGAGTGATTTCGTCGGTGGAGCTTTGCACACGCTTGGCCAGGTTGCGCACTTCGTCGGCGACTACCGCGAAACCGCGACCCATTTCCCCGGCGCGGGCGGCTTCGATGGCGGCATTGAGGGCAAGCAGGTTGGTCTGTTCGGCGATGCTGTGGATCACACCGACCACGCCGTTGATTTTCTGGCTGTCTTCGGCCAGTTTCTGGATCATTTCGGCGGTCTGCTGTACCCCACTGGACAGCCCGGCGATCGAATGCTGTACCCGGGTGACCACTGCCTGGCCGCTGCCGGCGAGGGTGTCGGCGGACTGCGACAAGTCACGGGTGGCGCCCGCGTGCTGGGCGATGTGGTAGACGGTGGCGGTCATTTCGTTGATGGCGGTGGCGGCCTGGTCGGTTTCGCTTTGCTGGCCCAGCATGCCGTGTTGCACCTCGTTCATGCTGCTGGCCAGGCGTGCGGCGCCGTCGTCCAGTTGCCGGGCGGTGCGTGCCACGGTATTGACCACGCGCTGGTAACCGGCTTGCATGGCGTTGAAGGCGCTGGCCATCTGGCCGACTTCATCCTTGCAGGCCAACGGCACCCGCGCCGACAGGTCACCAGTTTTTTCAACGTGCAGCATTACATCCTTGAGGGTGTTGAGCTGACTGAGCAGGAAGCGGATCAACAACTGCGAGGCGCCGAGCATGGCCAGCATCAGGACTGCCACGGCAACGGCGTAATTGGCGAAGCGTTCACTGAACACCTGGCTCAGGCTCGGCGCGTAGGCGAGGACTGCGACCTGCTGGCCGTCGGCCCGGCTGATCACCTCGGCGCCGATCAGCGGGTTTTCACCGAACAACGGCATAGGGTTGAGTTCAGTCCAGCCGTTGGCAGTGTTCAGGGCGGGCAGGTCCTGGGGGATCTGGCCTTTGGAAAATGCGAGCCAGTGCTCACCAGTGGGCAAGGTTCTGTCGGCTGGCCAGGCGCTTAGCAAGCGTCCCTGAGCCTGGGCCGATGCCTGTGACGCCTGGCTACGCGCCTGTTGTTCCAGCTGTACCGCGTACAGCACCAGCAGCAGGGTGGTGATGAAGGCGACCGCATTGACGGCCCAGAATTTGTATTTGAGCGAGATATTGCTAAGCCAGGCACCCATGGAAGGTTTTCTCTGATAGCGGAAACGGTATTGGCAAGGTGCCATTATTGTGCCGCTATTCAGAACAGCGCTTTTGATATGGGTCAATGCGCCGCATCAATCGATGGCAGGCAAGCCGAAAAAGCGCCGGGCGCACGCGGTGCTGTGCAGCGCCAGGTCTTCCATTGTTTCGTTACGGTGCAAGGCCACTTCGCGCAGTACTTCGGGCAGGTAAGCCGGTTCATTGCGACCATTCTTCGGCTTGGGGCGCAGGGTGCGTGGTAGCAGATAGGGCGCATCGCTTTCCAGCATCAGACGGCCTCGGGGAATATCCCTGACCAGTGAATGCAGGTGGGTGCCACGGCGTTCGTCGCAGATCCAACCCGTGATGCCAATGTGCAAATCCAGGTCCAGGTAGCTGAACAGTGCTGCCTGTTCGCCAGTGAAGCAGTGCACCACGGCGGCTGGCAGGTGGTCGCGGTAGTCCTTGAGGATCTCCAGCAGACGCTGGTTGGCATCGCGCTCATGGAGAAACACCGGCAGTTGCAGCTCGACGGCCAGGGCGAGGTGTTCTTCGAGGACTTTTTCCTGCTGGGGGCGAGGGGAGAAGTCCCGGTTGAAATCCAGCCCGCATTCACCCACGGCGCGCACTCGGCTGTCGCCCAGCAAGCTGCGCAGGCGTTGGGCGCTGTCGCTGTTCCAGTCGCTGGCAGAGTGAGGGTGAATACCGGCGGTGCTGAACAGGCGCTGGCCGCTTTCGTCGAGCTTTACACACAGTTGCAGGGCCTGTTCGCTGCCCTCGACGCTGGTGCCGGTGAGTACCAATTGCTGCACGCCAGCGGCGTAAGCGCGTTCGAGAACGGCCGTGTGCCTCTCGTCGAAACTGGGGTTGGTCAGGTTGACGCCAATATCAATGAGTTGCATGGTGCTATCTCCGCCTGCGGCCGGAAAGCATATCAGAGCTGTAGATTGATAAGAAAAACCAAGAACTACAACGCGTTAACGCTGTCTTTGAACGTCGCAAGCGACATTGTGGTGGGCCGATTGCCTACCACCGTGGCGCCGTTGCACGCCTTGCCAGCGCATAAAGCGCTCTGTTTCTGACCACCAGCACGTCGTTATTCGCGAAGGTGCTGGCCAGTTTTCTTTTCGGAGAGCGGATGATCCGACCCTCGGCGTTGCTTATGTTGTGCCTGACGTTGCTGCTGCCCATGGCGGCGGTCGCACGTCTGGATGGGCCGCTGCAAGTGGCCAAGCCCGGCAAGGTCCGCGACCTCGCGCAAATTCGCTCCAGCCGCACTCTGCGCGTATTGGTCAACCAGAGCCGCAACAGTTCCGGTGAAGTGCAGGGCCAGGCCATCGGTGTCGAATACCATCGGTTGCGTGCCTTCGAGCAGTACCTCAATGGCCATGCCCGTGATGGGCAGGCCATCAATCTCAAGATCATCCCCAAGGCCAAGGACCAGTTACTCGGCGCGCTGGCCCGTGGCGAGGGCGACCTGGTGGCGCCCGGTGAGTTGCTGGACGTGAAGGGCGTGCACAAGGTCAGCGCCAGCGACCCGATTGTCAGCGATGTGCCGTTGTGGCTGGTGGGCGTCAAGGGTGAACGACGCTTTACCAGGCTGGAGCAACTGTCAGGTCGCACGCTGACGCTGACCACGGGCAGTGCGGCGGCGGATGCCATCAGTCAGGTCAATCAAAAACTGGCTCTGCACAAGCGCCCCCCCGTGAAAGTCGAATGGGTTGACCCCAGCCTGGCGGTGGAAGACGTCCTGGAGATGGTGCAGGCCGGGATTTTTCACCTGACGATCGTGGAAAAACCCATTGCCCAACGCTGGTCGAAAATTCTGCCCAAGTTGCGCTTTGACAAGCAGGTGGTGATCAGCGAGCCGGGCGACGAGTTCTGGTTTGTGCGCCAGGATGCCTCGATGCTGCGCGCCAGCATTGATCGGTTTCTCAAGACCTATCACACGCCTTCCGACCAGGATGTGGCATTCCAGCGTATCTATCGACGCCTCTACCAGGTCCGTAACCCGTTGGCGCGGGCTGACCGCCAGCGCCTGGAAAAACTGCGCCCGGTCCTGCAAAAACATGCACGTGAGCAAGGTATGGACTGGCTGAACCTGGCGGCGTTGGCGTTCAAGGAGTCTTCCCTGGACCCAGGCGCACGCAACAGCGGCGGCCCTACCGGCCTGATGCAGATCACGCCGTCGGCGGCCCAACGGGTGGGGGTCAACAATATCGAGACGCTCGACAATAATGTGCAAGCGGGGGCACGTTACCTGGCGATGATCCGCCGCAAGTTTTTCGCCAGCCCCAAGCTCAATGAGCGTGAGCGCATGGCCTTTATGCTAGCGGCGTACAACATGGGGCCGGAGCGAGTACAGGGCATGCGCACCGAGGCCAAGCGCCGTGGGCTTAACCCCAATCAGTGGTTCTTCCAGGTTGAACGCATTGCCATGGAGCAGGTAGGGATGGGCGGCGTCAGCTATGTTAATAGCGTCAACAAGTATTATTTGGCGTTCGATCGGCAGCGGGAGTCCTTGGAGCCGCCCGCGGCTAAAATTGCATCGCGTAAATAATCGAATTTTTAGATGTCAATTAGGCAATATTTTGGCTTTTATCATTGTTTAAACTGATTAATATAGCGGCCAACCAACCCCTACCTGGAAAAGGATTTACCCCCATGAGCCCAATGATTACCCGTGTACTGTCCACTCGCGCCGGTTATGGCCTGACTATTCTGCGAATTTTCGTCGGCATCATCTTCGCTGCCCACGGTTCGCAAAAACTCTTCGGCTGGTTTGGCGGTGGTGGCCTGGCGGGCACCGCACAATGGATGGAAAGCATCGGCCTGGCGCCGGGCACGCTGATGGCGCTGCTGTCGGGCGGTACCGAGTTCTTCGCCGGCCTGGCCCTGATCATCGGTTTGTTGGTTCGCCCTGCCGCATTGGGCCTGACCTTCCTGACACTGGTGGCGATTTTCTCTGTACACATCCACAACGGGCTGTTCATGGCCAACAACGGTTATGAGTTCGCACTGGCGTTGCTCGGCGGCGCGTTGGCGGTGTTGTTGGAAGGTGCGGGCAAATTGTCTGTCGACCGCGCGATCACTCACTGATCGTTTAGCAAGCTGTACAGAAGGCCCGCTGATGCGGGCCTTTTCGTTGCCCGGGATTCTTGACACTGCCCCACCGGCTTCTCTAGGATGCTGCTCATGCGCCGATTTAAACAGCTAATTGCGGGGCGCCACTGGGACTCAATGCAGCCCGACAGAAGCACGCTTGCTCACGCAGGGCGTTCTTCGAAATACCGCTAAAGCGCTGGTTCGGTGTTGCCTCTCACCTGCCCGCAGACTTTTGAGGCAGAGACACGACACGATGAATGCACTACGCCCTCTCATACGCCTGGCCCCGATCACCGCGGACCTGACTCAACGCAATCCGAAAATCCTTCTGGGCGGTAAGCACCAGCCGACGCTGCTGCGTTATCTGGACGGCTGGCCACGCCGTTCCGGTCGACCTTCGGCGTTCCTGATCCAGTTTGTTGAAGACGGCGATTCCCTGGCCCGTTTTGCCAGCGATAGTTTCGACCTGGCAGTGATCCAGGCACCGAATGCCAGCAACGCCGTTGAGGTGATCCATCAACTGACACGCATTGCCCGCCAAGGCCTGATTACCCGTCGCTGAGCGAGTGGTGATAGGCCGCCAACGTAAATGTTCGACGCCTTCGCTGGTATAGGAAAAGTACCCAGGCAATCAGGCACAGCAGCAGCGGTATCGTGGCGACCATCAGCCATTGCAGATATCGTTCGAAACGCAGCAGCGGGGCGTATGCCTGGGTCTTGAGCGCCTGCAACTCGATGGGCAATTGCAGGCGCTCTTTGTTGAGTGCCTGCAACTGGGTAGTGGTATCCACCGCTTGAGTCATGAGGCTGGTGTGGGGTGGGTTCAACCTGCGCCATGCTTGTTCTGTCTGCTCAAGTCGTCGCTCCATCGCAGTCGCACTTTTGCGATAAGCCTGTGCGGCTTCGTCGCGCATGTGTTCTAGCCTGTGCAGTGGTTGGCGCATCACACGGGATTGAATATTTCTGAGTGCCTCGGGCGCCGCCAGATTATCCAAAGTGTTCAATACAAACTGCGCGTTGCCGTTGGGTAGGGCGTTGTTGAGCGTGTCCGCGAGCAAGTCGGTGTCGGCCACGATCACCATCTGGATCTGTTCTGCCCTCTGCAGCCCGGGCGGCTGGCCCTCCAGGCCGTCGGGAAACGCTGAATAAGCGGGCCCGTCAAGGCGGGCGGCGATGACATGACGCTGCCCTGAAGTCGCTGATTCATCTATGAGTGAATCGAACGTAGTAGCGGAAGCAAAGCGTTCTGCGTCCACCAATGCCGATTGGCGTGAGCTCAGCAGAAGCGGGGTCAACAGCGAGCGGCTTTTGGGGGCCAAGGAGAGCGCGCCGCTGCTCGATACGATGACCGAATGCAGTCCCCAGGTGCTGATATCCGTCCTGGTCATTGCCTGCCTTGGCAGATGTAGCCTGGCCGGGTGCAGTACCGCGGGCATTCCGGTGCCGGGCGTTGCTGATGAGGCATAAAGATTATCGACCAGCAACTTGTCCGCAGGCATCTGGATACCCCATGCGGTCAGCAGCGCATCCAGCCTGGCGTTTGTGGATATGGCGTCGGCGCCTATCTCGCTCACCGGGTCGATGAACATCATCAGCTTGCCGCCTTTGAGTACCCATTGCTCAAGGGCATATAGGGCTCGACCAGATAGAGCGTGTGGCTGTACAACCATCAGTGTGTTCATGGAGGGCGGTACTTGGGTGATGTTCGCTGCCAATTCCACCACACTGAATTGCTCGCGCATCAACTCCAGTAACCCACCGGCCGATTTGTCCAAGGGCAGTCCCGACAGTAGGCCAACAGTGGGGCGATCAGGGTGCATCAACTTGTAGATCAGGTGGCTGATTTCATACTCGAGCAATGATTCATGCTCAGGGCTGAACGCTTGGATGCGTTGGGCGCCCTGGCCGGCACGCGTACCGATAAGGCCAAGGAATCCTTGTGTGTCATCAAGGCCAAACAAGCTGGCTTTATAGGCGTCCTCAGAGAACGGGGTGGGGTTGATAATATGTAAGTTGATCATGCCGTTGGCAGCTTTTTCGAATTCCTTGAGCAAGTCTTCCACGCGCCGGCCATAACGTTTCAATACCGGTTTTTTTTGCGGTGCATTGAGGGTGTTGAAGAAATATAAGTCCAGTTGGCTTTCAAGTGAAACGAGTAATTGCCGCGCCGATGGCGATAGGGTGTGGGTGTTTTCTTGGGAAAAGTCCCAACGGACAGTTGGCAGTTTGGGTACCCAGACTAAATTGAATGCCAGAAACAGTAGTGATATGACGATCAATGTCATACCCGCGCGAAAAGCGGATCCCATCAGTGGCGTTCCTATGTCAGCTGTTTCTGTAGTTGAGTGTGAGGGTGGTCGCAAACAGAAAAGCCAAGATCATGCTTATGAAGTACAGGCAGTCATGCAATGTCAACTTGCCGTTATCCATCGCGCTGAAGCGGGAAATCGGATCAAGGGATATCAAACTGTCGATAATCCATATGGGGGTCTGCTGTTCCAGTGCATCCAACATTGAAGATATCCCACTGGCGGCCAGCAACAAGCACAGCGTCAAGAGGGAAATCATAACGCGTTGGTTCGTCAGCACACAGGCAAAGCAACCTACAGAGAGATAGCTTCCCGCCAATAACCAACTGGCGAAGAACTGTGATGCGATAACGGTATTGTCGGGGGTGCCAAGGTAATTGACAGCCATCACCCAAGGGAAATTAAGCATCAAAGCGATGCCACAGACGATCCATGCCGCCATAAACTTTCCAACCACTCGCTGCGTCGGAGTGACGGGTAAGGATTTCAATGTGTCGCAAAAGCCGGTATTGGATTCGTCTGACCATAACTGCGTCGATAAAATCGGTACCAGTAGCAGATAGAGCCAAGGATGCAGTTCGAAGAACGCCTGCAAATCGCTGCTGTTTTGTTCCAGCCAGTGATGGCTGTGCAACCCCAGCGTCGCACCCAGCACGAGAAAAACCGCCACACTCAGATAAGTGCTCGGTGACGAGGCAAAGCTGGCGAGTTGTCGTTTGAAAATGATGGCTAGCAGTCTCAAGGATTTACCTCATGGCTCAGATGGTGAACGACATCGTTCAGGCGACCCGGCTCCAGATTCATTGACGTTATGTTCCAGCCACGGTGGGTGATGAGCGCGTTGATTGAAGGGAAGATGGAGTGTCCGGGCATGGCCAGAACAGTCACCTTGCCGGGGGCATGCCGGTCTTCTTCGATGCCTGCGACGCCAGGTAATACGGCAAGCGCCAGCAAATCCAGCGGGGTGTCCGCCGCCAGGGTCACCGCTTGGAAATGCCGGGAACTGCGTTGCAAATCCGGCAGTGAAGCGTCGGCCACCAGGCGGCCGTCGGCGATGACCAAGGCACGGGTGCAGGTATCCGCTAACTCTTGATAACGGCGGGAGGCGATGATGATCGTCATTTCCTCGGTCAGGGATTGGATGAGTGCCCTGAACTTGAGCCGTTGATCAGGGCATAGTCCCTCCGTAGGCTCATCCAGCAGAAGCAGGCTTGGGGAGTGCAGGAGTGCCTGGGCCATTGCGACTCTGCGCTTCAAGCCAAGTGGAAGCACATCGATCGGGCAGTTGAGCACGGGCAGCAGTTCCAGTCGCGTGACTACTTGCTCGACTCGACTGCGCTTTTCAACACCGCTCAAACCGCGAATAGCGGCAATAAAATTGAGCATATGCCTGACGGACATCCTGTGATGATTGAGGCCTTCCTGGAGTTGATAGCCAACGACTTTTTTGGCTTGGAGTGAATGGGTCTGGGTACTGAAGCCTTGGATAGTGATTTGTCCTGAAGTAGGTTTGATTGCCCCGGCAATCAAACTCAGCAGTGCTGTTTTTCCTGCACCACTCTCTCCCAGCAGGGCCACACACTCCTGGCGCTGGGCGCAGAAGGAGAGGTTGGTGATAACGCTTTTTTTGCCCAGCTGTTTTGTCAAGTTGCTTATCTCGATCATATTTTTACCGAATAAGTTTTGCAGGGCGTGTGAGAGGTGCCGGCCGTATGGGAGAGAGCTTTAAAAAGGGTACGTTCAATAAAGTGGCTTGGGAACGCGAGACGTAACTAATAAGAAGAATCCTACGTTCGGCTCGATAATTCGCTGAAACAATTGTTTTGTTTGGAAGACTTATTAAAGCTCGGATGTTTATCTGGTGTTTATATAAGGTTTTTTCTTTTGTAATGAGGTCTGATTGCCATGATGCTTCTACGTACTCTTGTTCTTGAACGTAACGACGAAGACGCGCCCGTTAACGGCGCGTTGCTGTGTGGGTTCGCTGTCACGCAAACCGGGTCCAACTTTCTCGTGTATAGCCTGGATGAGGAGACCGAACCCGGTCACTCCCGGGTCTATATCGCGGTATTACGTAAAAAGCTCGAACGCTATTTTCTGGGGGGGGTTGATTCAAAAGAGGACCTGCAATCAGCGATGCAGGTCTTCAAGCAGATCCTGATGATGGCGGCCGCGTCAGGTTCGAAGGCAAGCTCGATTGGCGACGCTGAGGTTCCCTTTCACTTTATTGACTTGAAGGGCTGCCGGCTGCCGCCTGCCAGGCCCGAGGATCATCACTCGGTGATCATCAAGAAGACATTGGTCATGAAGGTGATCACCTTGGGTATGTCTGCGCCGGCGTTGCCTGCGATCGAAAGCAGCGCAGTGATCGTGCCGTCCATTCGCTTTTCGTCGCAAATGGTTGCGCCGCCCCGAAATCCGCGCGCACCCACGGCTGTGCCGCAGCCTGTGGATGAAGACACCTTTGAAGAGCCGGCGCAGTCGCTGGCCGCGATACCGCAGTTGCAGGTCAAGACCAGTGCGCCGCCTGTCCCGGATGAACAAAATGACAGCCAGTTTGAGCCAAACAACCTGCGGCTGGAGCCACCCGAGCCCGACCACTTGGACCCGCCTGCCCACCTGGAGCATACCTCTTTGCTTGAAATGGACAGCGCGCTGAGCAATCTGGCCAAGGTCGCCCAAGAGTTGACGCAAAAAAAATGCGCCGTCCTCGAGAAAGAGCAGATGCTTGAACAGTGGCAGGCGTCCCTGCAACAGCAGCAGAGCCAACTGGATGAAAAAGGCCGTGAACTTGAGCAGCGCCATACCTATTTGCAGAAGCAGGGGTTGGAGGTCAGTCAGAAAGCCGAAAAACTGACAATGATGATGTTGCAGCTGTCCGGCATGCGCCAGCGCATGCAGGGCATGCTGCTTGAGTTGGATCAAGTCCTGGAGGGCCATGGGTGAGGTTACAGGGGGCGCCGGCCTGGATACTTTCCAGGGTTCATTTATCATCAGTCCCAGCCAGCCGCTGCCTGGGCATGATGCCCTGGCGTATCGGCACCATTAGACATTGCCTGGGGATGTGAGCGTTTGAGTACCAAGCTGATTACCAAAGAGGGTCATGAAGCGCTGAAAAAAGAGCTGGATTACCTATGGCGTGAAAAACGTCCGGATACCACGCGTAAAGTGACCTGGGCAGCCTCCCTGGGAGATCGCAGTGAAAACGCCGATTACCAGTACAACAAGAAGCTGCTGCGCGAGATCGACCGACGGGTGCGTTACCTGCGCAAACGCCTGGAAGACATGCGGGTGGTGGAGTACATGCCCGAGCAGGAGGGAAAGGTGTTTTTCGGCGCATGGGTCGAAATCGAAAACGAACAGGGCGAGGCCAAGCGTTTTCGCATCGTGGGTTATGACGAGATCTACGACCGTATGGATTACATCTCCATCGACTCACCCATGGCACGGGCCCTGCTGCGCAAGGAGGTGGATGACGAGGCAGTCGTACAGACCCCAGGCGGAGAGGTGTGCTGGTGGATCACCAAGATCGAATATGTAAAGCCGGCCTGATGGCACGTACCCTTGGTAGAGTACGCGCCATCGGGGGTCAGCTTTCGCGCAGAACGGTCAGCGGGCTGGCATTCAGTGCGCGGCGCGTGCCGAATACCCCGGCAGCGCCAATCAGCAAGGCACCGATTACGGGCAGCAGTAACAACCACGGGTGGGGGTGCCACGCCAGGTCAAATGCATAGCGGTACAGCACCCAGGTCACCAGTTCGGTGCCCAGTGCCGCCAACAAGCCACTGACGGCGCCCAGCAGGCCGAACTCAATGCGTCGGGCCTTGACCAGCAACTTACGCTCGGCACCCAAGGCGCGTAGCAATGCACCTTGGCGGATTCGTTCATCCAGGGTGGCCTGCAGGCCAGAGAACAACACCGCCATGCCCGACGCGAGGACAAACAACAGCACGTATTCGACTGCCAGCGTTACTTGGGCAAGGATGCTGCGCAACTGCTCCAGCAGGGCCTCGACCTGCAGGATAGTGACCGCCGGGAAGGCCCGTGACAGGTCGACGATCTGTTGGTCATGGCCGGGAGCCAAGTAGAAGCTGGTGAGGTAGGTCGCGGGCAGATCCTTCAAAGTGCCCGGTTGGAAAATCATGAAGAAGTTGGGCTGGAAGTTATCCCAGTTGATGGTGCGCAGGCTGGTGACCCGCGCTTCACGGTTTTCCCCGCCGATGGTGAACAACAGATGGTCGTTGAGCTTGAGCTTCAAGCTCTCGGCCACTTTGGCTTCCACCGACACGCCAGGAACCCCGTCAGTGGGTTGCGCCGACCACCAGGTACCTGCCGTCAGGACGTTACCCGCTGGCAAGTCGTCCGCCCAAGTCAGGCTCAGGTCACGTTGAGTGGCACGGTCGCCACTGGAGTCCTTGCTGACAATCTCCTGCACGGGTTCGCCATTGATGCTGATCAGGCGCCCTGGCACCACCGGGTAGAGCGGCGCTGCTTGTGCCTGGACGTCCAGCAGGCGGGCGCCAAAGGCGTCCTTGTCGGCTGGCAGGATATTCAGGGCGAAGTAGTTGGGCGCATCCTTGGGCAACTGGTTTTGCCAGGTGTCGAGCAATTCGCCCCGCAACAGCGCGATCAACCCCATGGACAACAGGATCAAGCCAAAGGCCAGGGATTGGCCCGCTGCCGCCAACGGGTGACGCAACAATTGGCCCAGGCCCAGGCGCCATGGCAGGGAGGCGCGAGCCAGTAACCGCCGCAGGTTCTGTAGCAACAACAGCAGCAAGCCACCCAGGAGCAGCGCAGCGACTACACCGCCGCCGAGTAATGCGAAGGTCAATACCAGGTCCAGGCTCAGGCGCCACATGATCAGGCCCAAGGCAAACAGTGCCGCACCGTAGACCATCCAAGTACTTGAAGGAATAGGCAGCAAATCGCGGCGCAATACCCGCAGCGGCGGTACCCGGCCCAGTGCGGCCAGCGGTGGGAGGGCGAAGCCGGCGAGGGCGACCAGCCCGGTGCCGATCCCGGCAACAGCCGGCAGCAACCCGCCTGGCGGTACGTCGGCGGGCAACAGGTCGTGCAGGAAGTAGAACAAGCCAAATTGCGCCAGCCAGCCGAGCAGGACGCCGGCCAGGCTCGCCAGCAAGCCCAGCACGCTCAGTTGCAGGCTGAACAGCAGCATGGCTTCACGGCGCGACAGGCCCAGGCAGCGCAACAACGCGCTGGCATCGAAACGTCGACTGGCGAAGCGGTTGGCCGACAGCGCCACGGCCACGCCAGCCAGCAGCACGGCCACCAGGCTGGCCATGTTCAGGTAACGTTCGGCCTTGCCCAGCGCGCCGCCGATTTGCTGGTTGCCATCTCGGGAGTCCTGCAGCCGCTGGTTGGCAGCCAGGCCCGGTTTGACCAGGTCGCGATAGGTTTGCAGCGCAGTGCTGCCTTGTGGCGCACGCCATAGTTCGCGGTAGCTCACACGGCTGCCTGGCTGGACGACACCGGTGGCGTCCAGGTCCGCCAGGTTGATCATGACCCTGGGCGTGAGGCTGTAGAAGTTCCCGGCCCGGTCGGGCTCGTAGGTCAGGATGCGCGCCAGGCGCAGGGTCTTCATGCCGACATCGATGCTGTCGCCGATTTTCAGGCCCAGCGCCGTCAGCAATCGTGCTTCCACCCAGGCGTCACCGGGTTTGGGACCACCGCCAGGGGTTTGCGTACCGAATGGCTCGGTGCTGCTTTTAAGCTCGCCGCGCAAGGGGTACTGCTCGTTGACCGCCTTGATGCTGGAGAGCTGGATGCCATTATCGGTGGCGATAACGCTGGAGAACTCCACGATACGAGCGTGATCCAGGCCCAGTTCGGTCCCGGATTTGATTTGCTCGGGCCGGGCCGGCGAGCTGCCTTCGAGCACCAGGTCGGCGCCGAGGAATTCGGTGGCGCGCAGCAGCATGGCGCCGTTGAGGCGTGCACCAAAGTAGCCGATGGCGGTGCTGGCAGCCACGGCCACCAGCAGGGCAAAGAACAGCACGCGCAATTCGCCGGCGCGGGCATCGCGCAGTAACTGACGCATGGCAAGGCTGAACAGACGCAATAGCGGCAAACGTGCCATCAAGGCTCCAGGGGCGCGACCATCAGGCCGGCTTCAAGGCGGATCAGGCGTCGGCAACGGTGGGCCAGGCGCTCGTCGTGGGTGACCAGTACCAGGGTCGTACCGCTCTCTTTATTCAACTCGAACAGCAGATCGCTGATGCGCTCGCCAGTGTGGCTGTCGAGGTTGCCGGTGGGCTCGTCGGCAAACAGCACGTCCGGTTCGGCGGCAAACGCGCGGGCTATCGCCACGCGTTGTTGTTCGCCACCGGACAGCTGACGGGGCGAGTGGGTCAGGCGCTGGCCCAGGCCTACGCGCTCCAGCAGGTGTTTGGCTCGCTCGCGGGCGTCCTGGCGACCGTCCAGCTCCAGCGGCAGCATCACGTTTTCCAGTGCATTCAAGCTGTCGAGCAATTGGAAGGATTGGAATACGAAGCCCACATGTTCGGCACGGATGCGTGCGCGCTGGTCTTCGTCGAGGGTGCTCAGGGCTTGCCCGGCCAGGGTGACTTCGCCGCTGCTGGGCAAGTCGAGGCCGGCCAGCAGGCCCAGTAGCGTGGATTTGCCGGAACCGGAGCTACCGACGATAGCCAGGCTATCGCCCTTGTTCAGTTCCAGGCTCAGTTCGTGCAGGATAGTCAGTTCACCTTCCGCGCTGGGAACCACTTTGCTAAGGTTTCGCGCGGTGAGAATGCTTGCGCCCATGGAGAATCCGATGCGAGTGTGGTTTTTGAGTGCTGGCCTGGCCTTGATGTGCATGGCCCAGAACGCAGCGGCGGGTACAGTCCTGATCGTTGGCGATAGTATCAGTGCCGGTTTCGGCCTGGATACCCGCAAAGGGTGGGTTGCGTTGCTGGAGCAACGGCTCAAGCAGGAGGGTTTTGACGATAAAGTGGTCAATGCTTCCATCAGTGGCGACACCAGCGCGGGAGGCCTCGCGCGGCTGCCCGCGGCGCTTGCAACGCACAAACCCGACGTTGTGGTGATCGAGTTGGGTGGCAACGATGGGTTGCGCGGCCAGCCGCCTGCGCAATTGCAACAAAATCTTGCTTCGATGATCCAGCAGTCCCGGGACAGCGGCGCCAAGGTGCTGCTGTTGGGCATGCAGATTCCGCCCAATTACGGCAAGCGCTATGTCGAAGCCTTTGCCAAGGTATTCGGTGATGTGGCACAGAAAGAAAAGGTGCCGTTTGTGCCGTTTTTCCTCGAGGGCGTGGGTGGCCATCCGGAGTTGATGCAGGCTGACGGGCTACACCCGGCAGTCGCGGCGCAAGACAAGTTGCTGGAAAATGTCTGGCCAACGCTAAAACCGCTGTTATGACGCTTTTCTACCGGCAGGCTTTCGGCTAAGGTGGCGCCCCCCCGATTTGGAGCCCTCGATGTCGCGCCCTGCCTGGTCCCTGTTTAACTACCAACTGATCGAGCCGGACGAGCAGCTGGACCTGTTCGCCTGCCAGGAAGTGCGGGTGCATTTGGTGGCGCGTCAATTGGAACTGGGCGGCTCGATCGATCGCACGCTCTGCGGCACTCTATTGCCGGCACAGCCACGCTGGTCATCGGTCAACCGCTCGATTTTCCAAGACCAGCGACTCTGCCCGTTATGCCGGGCAATTCTCGAATCGCAAAAGCGCGGCACTCCGCCGATCTGGCCGGAGCTGCGCTTCGAGCTGTAAAACAGCTTGAAGCTTGGCACTGCGAAGCCGTATACAATCAATTTTTCCCCACCCGTCGTCTTGCGAAGGATTTTCCGGATGTTGTCGCGCCTTTCCGTCGTCACCTGCTGCCTGTCTCTTGCTGCGCTTTGTGCGGCGGGTTCGGCGGCGGCCTTGCAGTTGCCCTTGCCGCCGCCCGGTGAGGACATTGTTGGCCAGGTCCAAGTGATCAAGGCCAAGTACGAAGACACCTTTGCCGACCTTGGCACCACCTACGACCTGGGCTATTCGGAAATGGTTGCGGCCAACCCGGGTGTCGATGCCTGGTTGCCGGGGGCGGGCACCGAGATTGTGCTGCCGACACGCTTTATCCTGCCGCCCGGGCCGCGGGAAGGCATTGTGATCAACCTGGCGGAATACCGGCTCTACTACTATCCAAAAGGCCAAAACGTCGTCTATACCTTCCCCCTGGGCATTGGCCGGGAAGGCTGGGGTTCGCCGATCGCCCATACCAGTATCATCGCCAAGACGCCGAACCCGACCTGGACGCCACCGGCCTCGATCAAGGCCGAACACGCCGCCAACGGTGACCCGCTGCCCAACGTGGTGCCTGCCGGCCCGGACAACCCGCTGGGGCCCTTCAAGTTCACCCTGGGCACGCCGGGTTACCTGATTCACGGCTCCAACATGAAGTTTGGTATCGGCACGCGCACCAGCCACGGCTGCTTCCGCATGTTCAATAACAACGTGTTGGAAATGGCGGGCATGGTGCCGGTAGGCACGTCAGTGCGCATCATCAATGACGCGTACAAGTTCGGCAGCAGTGGTGGCAAGGTTTACCTTGAGGCTCACACGCCGTTGAACGATGACGGTACGCCATCGGTGGTCGACAAGCACACCGCTGTCATCAATGCGTTGCTCAAGCGCGAAGACCTGTCCAATAACCTGCGCGTCAACTGGGACCAGGTGCGTGATGTGGTCGCCGCCGAGGATGGCTTGCCGACTGAAATTGGAGTGCCAGGCGGCGCACCTGTGGCGTCCAGCACCCCGCTCGATCTTCAATAATAAGCCTGAGCGAATATCCCTGTGGGAGCGGGCTTGCTCGCGAAGACGTCGGCCCAGCAAACATTGATGTTGACTGATCCACCGCTTTCGCGAGCAAGCCCGCTCCCACATGCCAAATCAAAGGCAAAAAAAAGCCGACCCATAAATGGATCGGCTTGATAACAACCCCGAAGGATTATTACTTGCGGCTTGCTTTTTCAAGCATGCGCAGAGCGCGCTCGTTAGCTTCGTCAGCAGTCTGTTGTGCTTTTTGAGCAGCAGCCAGAGCTTCATCAGCTTTACGGTAGGCTTCGTCTGCACGGGCCTGGGAGCGAGCTGCTGCGTCTTCAGTTGCAGTCAGACGAGCTTCGGTTTCTTTGGAGACGCTGCTGCAACCGGTAGCCAGAACTGCGGCCAGAGCCAGAGCAGAGAATTTCAGAACGTTGTTCATCGTGTTCCCCTTCAAGGACTTTCAATTTAATGGCTACTTTCTCAGAGTGAGCTAATAGCCGGCGTACATACTACCCATTACTTGTAGTAAGTAAACTGACGTTGCGCAAGAAGCAAAAAAAATTCTTGTGCTGAATCTATTTTGGCTAATCTTTTGGCGGTCTGTATGAAAACTGTCCAGATTTTTGCACCTCGACGAACATTGGATCCAGGCTGAAAGGGCCGGCCCGCATGTGTTAAGCCTTGTAAACAGATGAAATTTTATATAACGAAGCGGGGCACTTTGGTTGCGCTTGGCTTTACTGCGCAAGGCATCTTTCGCGCATCTAGAGGTGACTTTAAGTGCGCCAGTTCGTCTCAAGGTTCAACTGCCGGCAATGTTCAGGCTATCGGTCACCGGTTGATCGAGGCCCTTTCTATATCCACCAGCGGCAGGGGATGACGAGTGCGCCTTGAGCAATTTCAGGATTGGTGCCTACTATTCCCTATGTGCTGGTTGTGAGCGCTCACGGTTTTCTCGCTGTCGAAACCGGCACGGGGTGGCGTAGATGTTCCTTCGCCGGAAAAACATCGGTAAGGTAGGGTCGTTAATTCAGACCCGCGAGGAGTAGTGATGAGCGAGGCGTTGTCCATCCACCATGACCAGGCTGGTCATCAGTTCGAGACCAATGTGGACGGTCATCGTGCCTACCTGACCTACATGGACCTCGGGAAGCAGACCCTGGATATCTATCGCACCTTCGTGCCCAACGCACTGCGGGGGCGAGGCATTGCGGCTGCATTGACCGAGGAAGCCTTGAAGTTTGCCGAAGAGGCTGGCTACACGGTGATCCCCTCATGCTCCTATGTCGAACGCTATATGGAGCGCCACCAGCGCCATGCTGCGAAGTTGTAACTGACCAGTTGCCAATAAAAAACGCCGGGCTTGGCCCGGCGTTTTTGTGTGCGCGAAACAGGTATTGGCTCAGGTGCGTTTGCGCTGGGGCAACACGTCCTTGAGTTTGGCATGCATGCTGCGCAGGGTGGTCTCAGTGGCCGACCAGTCGATGCAGGCATCGGTGATCGACACGCCGTATTGCAAATCGGCCAAGTCTTTTGGAATTGCCTGGCAACCCCAGTTCAAATGGCTCTCGACCATCAAGCCGATGATCGACTGGTTGCCCTCCAGGATCTGGTTGGCAACGTTCTCCATCACCAGCGGCTGCAACGCCGGGTCTTTGTTGGAGTTGGCGTGGCTGCAGTCAACCATGATGTTTGGCTTGATCTTGGCCTTGTTCAGTGCCTGTTCGCACAATGCGACGCTGACCGAGTCATAGTTGGGCTTGCCATTGCCGCCACGCAGCACCACGTGACCGTAGGCGTTGCCCTTGGTCGTCACGATGGACACGCCGCCTTCCTGGTTGATACCCAGGAAACGGTGAGGGCTGGAGACTGATTGCAGCGCATTGATCGCCACGGTCAGGCCGCCGTCGGTGCCGTTCTTGAAGCCTACGGCCGAGGACAGGCCGGACGCCATTTCGCGGTGGGTCTGGGATTCGGTGGTACGTGCGCCGATGGCCGACCAGCTGATCAGGTCCTGCAGGTATTGCGGGGAGATCGGGTCGAGGGCTTCGGTTGCGGTGGGCAGGCCCATTTCAGCCAGGTCCAGCAGCAGCTTGCGACCGATGTGCAAGCCATCCTGGATTTTGAAGGAGTCGTCCAGGTATGGGTCGTTGATCAAGCCTTTCCAGCCGACGGTGGTACGCGGTTTCTCGAAATACACGCGCATGACCAGGTACAAGGTGTCGGACACCTCTGCCGCCAGCACCTTGAGGCGCTCGGCATATTCGTGGGCGGCCTTGAGGTCGTGGATAGAGCAGGGCCCGATCACCACGAACAGGCGGTGGTCGGTGCCGTCGAGAATGTCACGGATGACTTCGCGGCCCTTGGTGACGGTCTGCAGGGCAGCGTCGCTCAGGGGGATTTCGCGCTTGAGCTGATCGGGGGTGATCAGGGTCTCGTTGGATTCAACGTTAAGGTCATTGATCGGTAAATCAGCCATCGTGTTACTCGCCAGGGTCACGGGTGCCGGCCGCCAGCTATCCCCGTGCGGCGGGCACAGCATGATTTGAATGCAGGGGGGAGGAACCTTAGCGCGTAACACGGGCCCGCGACAATGGGCAAAGCCCGGTTTAATCCAGCGCTGGCTACACAATCGCCTCATGGGAGAACTCGCCAGCATGGCGCGACACCCAGTCACGGGCCATGGCTTCAAGTTGCGCAGGCGTTGGCTCGGCATCTTCGTGCAGGCGGCAGTAACGCTCGATCTGGCACACTTGCTCACCCATTCGCGCACCGAACAAGGCGTGTTCATCGGTAAAGCAAATACCGATGCGATAGCCCTGTTCGACTTTGCGGCACCAGGCGACATAGCCCGGATAACGGGCGCTGGGCCCCAGGGAAGGGATATGCAGATCAACCGCCGTGCCGGCGCGCCAGGCACGTGGCCAATTGCAGGCGACGCCGCCGCGGCCGATAGTATGCAGGCGTTGGCGGGGCAGGGCGGGAGAGGGACGTTGGATCAACTCGACAGCGACATCATCAGGGTGAGGTAAAAAACGACCCATGTACACGGACTCCGAGCGCCGTCCAGTTGACGGCAATGGCAGCAGTATAGTGAAGGAACTGGAATTGACCGACCTGGATATTGACCAGCAATTGCTGGGATTGCCAGGTATTTCGCTGGTAGTGTTCACCAGTGTCGGTTGTGCCAGTTGCCGCTGGGCACGCCAGCAGTTGCCTGGCTGGCACTTGCCGGTGGACCGCGTGTGCTGGGTGGATGCCGGGCACAACGGCGGTGCGGTGGAACGCTACCAGATCTTTCATTTGCCGGCGTTGTTCTTGGTGTGCGAGGGTCAATTCCTTGGGCAATTACAGGCACGTCTTACAGCATCCGACCTCGCCGAATGCGTAAACCAGGCGCTCAATCGAATACCAGAGGATTTGCCATGACAGCAGTTGCAGCCCCGTCGCCACGCATTGGCATTATCGGTACCGGTGCCATTGGTGGTTACTACGGACTGATGCTGGCGCGTGCCGGCTTCGATGTGCATTTCCTGTTGCGCAGCGAATATGCCGCGGTGAGCAGGCATGGCCTGCACGTCAACAGTACGGTGCATGGGCAACTGCACCTGCATCCGGTGCAGGCCTATGCCAGCGCCGCCGACATGCCGCCGTGCGACTGGCTACTGGTGGGCACCAAGTCCACCGGCAATGTGGACCTGGCGCCAACCATCGCCCAGGTGGCGGCGCCGGACGCCAAAGTGGTGCTCTTGCAAAACGGCCTCGATGTGGAAGACAGCCTGCGTGAACACCTGCCGCCGTCGCTGCATCTGTTGGGCGGCCTGTGCTACATCGGTGTGCATCGCTCGGCCCCCGGTGTGGTCGAGCATCAGGCGCTGGGCCGGGTCAACCTGGGCTATCACAGTGGCGCGGCGGCCAACGACGAGGTGCAGCAACAGGCGATTGTCGAAGCCGGTGCCGGGCTGTTTCATCAAGCTGGCATCGAGTCCCAGGCCATGGCCAATGTGCATCTGGCGCGTTGGCACAAGCTGGTCTGGAACGTGCCGTTCAACGGCCTCTCTGTGTTGCTGGGCACGGGCACCACGGCCATGATGGCCGATGAGTCCAGCCGCGAGTTGATCCAGGCGCTGATGGCCGAGGTGGTGCAGGGCGCTCATGCCTGCGGGCATGAAATTCCTGCCAGTTACGCTGGGCAGATGTTCGCCATGACAGAAACCATGGACGACTACCTGCCCAGCATGTACCACGACCATCTGCACAAGCGGCCGCTGGAGCTGGCGGCCATCTACGCCCGCCCCTTGGCCGCTGCCAAAGCGGCCGGTTGCGAACTGCCACGCATGCAGGCGCTCTATCAGGCCTTGAGTTTTATTGATCGGCACAACCGCTGATTGGGGGGAACTACCATGGTGAAGGGATTGGCTGACAAACTGGTGCTGGCGATTTCCTCACGAGCGCTGTTCGACCTGAGTGACAGCCACAAGGTTTATCTGGCTGAAGGGGTCGAGGCTTACCGCAAATACCAGATCGAGCACGAGGAAGAAACCCTCGAGCCTGGCGATGCCTTCCCGCTGGTCAAGAAGCTGCTGAGCCTGAATGCCAGCCTGGGGCGTGCGCGGGTCGAGGTGGTGTTGGTGTCGCGCAACAGTGCCGATACCGGGCTGCGGGTGTTCAACTCGATCCAGCATTACGGCCTGGATATTTCCCGCGCCGCTTTCGTAGGCGGGCGTAGTCCCTATCCCTATTTGGCCGCCTTCGGTTGTCATCTGTTTCTCTCCACCCATGCTGAAGATGTGCGCAGTGCCCTCGATGCCGGGTTTGCGGCCGCGACGATTTTGTCCGGCGGCCCGCGCCGCGCTTCCAGCGAAGAGCTGCGCATCGCATTCGATGGCGATGCCGTGCTGTTCTCCGATGAGTCCGAGCGTGTCTACCAGGCCGGCGGGCTGGCAGCCTTCCAGGCCAGCGAGCGAGAGTCGGCGCGCCAGCCTTTGCACGGCGGTCCGTTCAAGGGCTTCCTGGCGGCACTGAACCTGTTGCAACGCGAGTTTGCCGATGAGGCCTGCCCGATCCGTACCGCGTTGGTCACCGCACGTTCGGCACCGTCCCATGAACGCGTGATCCGCACGTTGCGCGAGTGGGATATCCGCCTGGACGAGTCGCTGTTCCTCGGTGGCCTGGAAAAATCCGCGTTTCTGGAAGCCTTTGCCGCCGATGTGTTTTTCGATGACCAGGCCGGCCATTGCGAGAAAGCCAGGGAGGTAGTGGCCACCGGGCACGTGCCCCATGGCATCAGCAATGAGTTGAGAATCCAGACCGAGAGCTAGCTGCTAAGCTCATTCAATTCCCGCCATCCTGGCAGTCCAGGAGGTTTTATGATTCGCTCGATGCTGTTTGCCACGGACCTCGGTCTGTATGCACCCTATGTGATGCAACATGCAGTGGCGCTGGCGCGAACGTTCAAGGCTGACCTGTATGTGATCCACGTGGTCGAGCCCATTGGCTTGTTCGCCGAATCGGTGTTGCAGAGCTACCTTGATGAAACCGCCTTGAGCGAATGGCAGAGCAAGGGGCTGAGCACGGTGATGGCGACGATTGAACAGCGCGTGCTGGACAGCTTTCGCGAGGAGTGGGAGGAAGGGGAGCAGGACCTGCAATGGATTCGCTCGGTCAAGGTTATCCAGGGGGACCCTTGCGAGGTGATTCTCGACCAGTTGCGAAAACTGTCCGTCGACTTGCTGGTCGTAGGCAGTCATAGCCAGGCAACCGGCGTGGCCGTCCCCCTTGGGCGTACCGCCGCACGGGTGTTGCAGTTGTCCCCGGTGCCGGTTTACCTGGTGCCGTCGCTGCAGCGTCGGCGCAGTGACGATAGTTGATCGGTAAAAACGATAAAAAGTTCTAGATTTATCCGTTAAACCTTTAATATAGTTATATACCGTCGCTGATACCCGTGGCGTCTATCTGCTTTGAGGGATTCATATGAAGCTTCAACAACTGCGCTACATCTGGGAAGTGGCGCACCACGACCTCAACGTTTCCGCTACCGCTCAAAGCCTCTATACCTCGCAGCCTGGTATCAGCAAGCAGATCCGCCTGCTCGAAGACGAGTTGGGCGTCGAAGTCTTCGCACGCAGCGGCAAACACTTGACCCGCGTCACTCCAGCCGGCGAGCGCATCATCACCACCGCCGGCGAGATCCTGCGTAAAGTCGAAAGCATCAAGCAGATCGCCCAGGAGTTCTCCAACGAGAAGAAAGGCACCTTGTCGATCGCCACCACTCACACCCAGGCGCGCTATGCATTGCCGCCGGTGATCCGTGATTTCATCAAGCAATACCCGGACGTAGCGCTGCACATGCACCAGGGTTCGCCGATGCAGATTGCCGAAATGGCCGCTGACGGCACCGTCGATTTTGCCATCGCCACCGAGGCCCTGGAATTGTTCGGCGACCTGGTAATGATGCCCTGCTACCGTTGGAACCGCTGCGTGGTTGTGCCCCAGGGGCACCCTTTGGCCAAGCTGCCGAAGCTGACCCTGGAAGCCTTGGCTGAATACCCGATCGTGACCTACGTGTTCGGCTTTACCGGCCGTTCCAAGCTCGACGAAGCGTTCAGCCATCGCGGCCTCACGCCCAAGGTGGTGTTCACCGCTGCCGATGCCGACGTGATCAAGACCTATGTTCGCCTGGGCCTGGGCGTCGGGATCGTCGCCAAGATGGCGGTCGACACCAACCTGGACAAAGACCTGGTGGTGCTGGATGCCAGCGAACTGTTCGAGTCCAGCGTGACCAAGATCGGTTTCCGCCGCGGCACCTTCCTGCGCGGCTTCATGTGCGACTTCATCGAGAAGTTCGCACCGCACCTGACCCGTGAAGTGATGGCCAAGGCGATCCAGTGCCACAACAAGCAAGAGCTGGAAGAGTTGTTCGACGGCGTTGAATTGCCCGTCCACTGACCGCGATGACCCTGTAGGAGCGAGCTTGCTCGCGAAGATCGCCAACGTTAACGCGGGGCGCCAGGTAGCATGCAGCGCCCTTGCGTTTCTTCGCGAGCAAGCTCGCTCCTACAGGGGTGTAGGTTATCTGGCCTCGGTAACCGTAAAGTGCTGCCGAGCGCCGGCCACCAGAATCTCCACCTCTTCATCGATACGCTTGCCCAACAGGCCTTTGCCCAACGGCGAGCGCGGCGTGATGACGGTCACCGGTTGCCCGACCACATCCACTTTCAAACCCGCTGCATCCGGCGCCAGGAACAGCCATTGCTGACGACCGTCCTCGTCTTCCAGGCCCACCAGCGTGCCGATCTCTATCCCGCGTCGATCATCGTATGCACGTAGCTGCAGTTGCTGGCACAGCACCAGCGATTGCTTGATCTCCTGCACTCGCCGGGCCTGCCCGGTGGCCAGGTACGAAGCCTCCAGGCCGAGGGTGTCGTATTTGTTCTCGGCAATGTTTTCTTCGTGGGTCGCGGTTTCGTAGGCGGTCTGCGCGGCGCGTTGGACGATGTCGAGGTCGACGGTGAGCTTTTCCAGGATCAACTGGAGCACGGCGTGTTTATTCATGGCGGTATCTGGCATCAATCGCAGAATTGCAGGACATTGGCCCGCGTCTTTTCATTGGGGGCATTCTGGTCTTGTTGCAGCCAGAACTGGCATTTGGGGTTGGACAGGTTACGCGCGTTGCTACGGGCCTGGTCCAGGGCCTGTTGTTGTTCCTGTTTTTGCAGGTTTTGTTGGTACTGTTCGAACAGACGGTTCGGTGGCTGCGGCTCAACCATCGCCGGTTTGCCCAATTGCTGAACCGCCTGTGCCACCGGCGCCAGGCTCTGGGGGAACAGGTAGCGAGACGCCAGCCAGGTGGTCAGCGCAATGGCGATAAACCCTAGCCACACGCCTGCGGCAATCGCGATGCAGAGTTTGAGCAGCGATGACGGACGGTCAGACATAAGAGCCTCCTGGCAGGCATTGACGGCATGACGGTGATTGTCGCACAGCCTCCGTGCAGAATAATCGCGATCAAGCCTTCTGCATCCACGCATTTATGCGGACAATCGAACCTTTGATCGATGGAGCCCGGAATGAAAGCCCGCTGGGATATTTTTTGCAGTGTCGTCGACAACTACGGCGACATCGGCGTGACCTGGCGCTTGGCCCGGCAGTTGGTGGTGGAGCATGGCTGTGACGTGCGCTTGTGGGTCGATGACCTGCGCGCCTTCGAACGCATGTGCCCGGACATTGATGTGCAGGTGGGCCAGCAATGGCAAGAGGGCGTCGAAGTGCGTCACTGGCCGGCCGAATGGCCAGGCGCGCACCCGGCCGATGTGGTTATTGCTGCGTTCGCCTGCCAGCTACCGCCTGAGTACATGGACTGCATGGCCGAGCGAGAGCGTGCGCCATTGTGGATGAACCTGGATTACCTCAGCGCTGAAGACTGGGTGGTGGGTTGTCATCGCTTGCCTTCGGTGAAGTACAAAGGCGTGCAGAAATACTTTTTCTTCCCCGGGTTTCGCCCTGGCACCGGCGGCCTGTTGCGTGAAGCCGGCTTGTTGGAGCGACGCCAGGCGTTTCAACAGGACGCCGCCGCGCAGCAACAGTTCCTGCAAAGCCTGGGCGTTGCTCCGACGGCCGGCGCGCGTTTGATGTCGCTGTTTGCCTATGAGAATGATGGCTTGGCCGGCTGGCTGGACGTGCTGGCAGCCGATGGGCGTGGGACGCACTTGCTGGTGCCGGAAGGGCGCATTCTGGGGGATGTGCAATGCTGGCTGGGGGTGAGCAGTTTGTCGGCGGGAGACATTCAGGTGCGCGGCGCGCTGACCGTTCAGGTCATTGCATTCGTGCGTCAGGAGCAATATGACCGATTGCTATGGTGCTGCGAATTCAACGCCGTACGGGGCGAAGACTCGTTCGTGCGTGCCCAGTGGGCGGGGAGGCCAATGCTATGGCACATTTACCGCCAGGACGAAGACATCCACCTGGACAAGCTCGATGCCTTCCTGGAACTGTACACTGCTGCACTTTCACCGGCCGCCAAGGCTGCCGTCGTCACGCTTTGGCAAGCCTGGAACGCTGATGGCGATATGGCACAGTCCTGGAAAATGCTGCTGGAACACTGGCCCGAGGTCACCCAGCACGCTGAGAAGTGGTGTCTGGAACAAGGCTTGCAGGCCGATCTTGCGACGGCGCTGGTACAGTTTTATGAAAGTTGGATATGATACGCCACCTTGATTTTTGTCAATCCCATCCAAATTTCGGATATACGCAATGAAAACTGGTAAAGAACTGAAACCCGGTACAGTGATCCGTCTCGAAAACGACCCTTGGCTGGTTCAGAAAGCTGAGTTCACCAAGTCTGGTCGTAACAGCGCAATCATGAAGACCAAGCTGAAGAACCTGCTGACCGGTTACAAGACCGAGATCGTCTACAGCGCCGATGACAAACTGGACGACGTAATCCTCGACCGCAAAGAAGCGACCCTGTCCTTCATCAGCGGCGACACCTACACGTTCATGGACACTACCGACTACACCATGTACGAGCTGAACGCTGAAGATATCGAAGCCGTTCTGCCGTTCATCGAAGAAGGCATGGAAGACGTCTGCGAAGCTATCTTCTTCGAAGATCGCCTGGTTTCCGTAGAGCTGCCGACCACCATCGTGCGTCAGGTTGACTACACCGAAGGTTCCGCTCGCGGTGACACTTCCGGCAAGGTGATGAAGCCTGCCAAACTGAAGAACGGTACCGAGCTGAGCGTTGCAGACTTCATCGAAATCGGCGACATGATCGAGATCGACACCCGTGAAGGTGGTTCGTACAAAGGTCGCGCCAAGAAGTAATTCTGGCCCCGGCGATACGAAAAAAGCCCGACTTTGAGTCGGGCTTTTTCATGGGCGTCTGTTTTTCAGACCGTTACATGCAAGCGCACATCAACGTTGCCACGGGTGGCGTTGGAGTACGGGCAGACCTGGTGCGCGGCGTCGACCAGGCTTTGCGCGTCATCCTGGGCCAGGCCCGGCAGGCTGACATGCAGGTCGATATCCAGGCCGAAGCCGCCAGGGATCTGGCCGATGCCAACGTGGGCGGTGATCGAAGCGTCATCCGGGATTTTGCGTTTGGTCTGGCTGGCAACGAATTTCAGTGCGCCGATAAAGCAGGCGGAGTAGCCGGCAGCAAACAATTGCTCGGGGTTAGTGGCCTGGCCACCGGCGCCACCCAACTCCTTGGGAGTCGACAGTTTGACGTCGAGGATATTGTCGCTGGAAACGGCGCGACCATCACGGCCGCCAGTGGCGGTGGCTACTGCGGTATAGAGCGTTTGCATGGGGCGTTCCTCTGTATGTTTAGCGCTAAACATTTGCGCGCTAAGTAGTTGGTGAGGCGAATGTATAGCGCTAATGTTTAGTGCGCAAGTTAATTTTTCAGTTTTTTGGCTGATTGAAAAAATTGAGGGCACCGCAGAGCAAAAAGTGTGAGCTGGCTTGCCTGCGATTGCGGTGTGTCAGTCAATGCATTGTTGACTGATGTACCGCAATCCCAGCATAGGTATCTACATAACTCTGTTAGCTCAACGGTAACCACGATGCGAAGCGAGCCGCTCTTTATCTTGATCTGCTTTTGATCTTAGGCGCCCGTTAAACCACGCTGGCGGATTACAGGCACACCGAGCCTGGGCGAGGTGCCGAGTGGTGGGGCAAGAGCGTTTTGCTTACTTTTGTCTGGGCCGGCATTCCGGCTTTTCAAAAGTGAGCCGCTGTAAAAGCGGAACCCTAAGTGGCCGTTACCGCAGGAATGGATATGTACACGGTCCAACTGTGTTGACTGTCAGGCCGTCTTCGCAGGCAAGCCAGCTCCCACCTTGGATCGCGGGGCATCAGTTATATCTGTGTCGGCTGCCAGGCCGTCACGGGAGCAAGCTCCCTCGACACAGATTTAGCGTCGTGCCGAAGTTGTGTAGATACCTATGGCCATCGCAGGCAAACCAGCTCCCACTTTTTAGGTGTGTGTTGCGTCAGAGGCTGGTTTGCAGATTGGCGCGCAACGCGATCAGGTCTCCTTGCAGCTTGCGCAATTGCTCCAGCGCCATCCCGCTGGCGCCCAGGATGCATTGCGGAACATCCTTGGCCTTCTCCTGCAAGGCGCGCCCGGTGTCGGTCAGTTCCACGACTACCACTCGTTCATCTTCGCGGCTGCGGGTACGGCTGAGCAGGCCCTCGGCTTCCAGGCGCTTGAGCAGTGGCGTCATGGAGCCTGGGTCCGTCAGCAGGCGGCTGCTGATTTCGCTGACGGTCAATTCATCCTCTTCCCACAGCACCATCATGGCCAGGTATTGCGGATAGGTCAGGCCGATGGCTTGGAGCAGCGGCTTGTAGACCTTGGTCATCAGCAATGAAGTAGAGTGCAGGGCGAAGCACAGCTGGTTGTCCAGCAACAGCGATTCGCAAGGATCAGGGTTTTTGCTCATGGTAGCGTCTCGAATAAGCATGTCTGGGCTGGAATCTAGCGGGCAAATCTTTAATGCGCCAGGTAATTCTTGCCGGAGGCGTCAGACCAAGCCACTTTGCAATGCCAGATCCCAAGGCGGCACCGGGCTGAAACGGGATTTAAGATATTCAAGCAACAATCGGCTGCGCGCATTGGGCTGTTGCTCCAGGCGCAGCGCATAAATGCCGGCGGTTTCCGGGCTCGGCAAACCGTCTTCACAAAACAGCGGCAACAGCTCACCGCGTACCAGGTATTCACTGGCCAACCAGGTCGGCAGATGAGCGATGCCCAGCCCGGCCAGTGCACCCGAAAGCAGGGCTTCGGCATTGTTGGCGCTCATGCGGATGCGCCGGGGGCGATAGGTGGTGCGACGCCCGTCCAGTTCGAAGCGCCAGGCGAACATTGGCGCCAGCCCGTCCCAGTCCAGGCCATCATGTTCGCTCAGCTCTCGAGGATGGGCCGGCGTGCCACGGCTTTTCAGGTACGCGGGGCTGGCGCAGGCGATACGCACAATGCTCGCCAACGGCGTAGCGACCAGCCGGGTATCGACAATATGCCCAGCGCGCAGAACCAGATCGACCTTGCCCAGATGCGCGCCCTGCATATCGACAAAGCTGTCGATCAAGTGCAGGTGCACGTCCAGTCCTGGGTACAGGTTTAAAAAGTCCGCAATGACCGGCGCCAGATGCCGGCGGCCGAATGCTGCGGGCGCATCGACCCGGATCAACCCCTCCGGCGCATGGCTCAGCGAGACCGCTTCAGCCCGCGCCAGCTGCAACTCGTTGACAATCCGTCGTGCCCGCTCGGCAAAGGCCAGGCCCGCCGAGGTGGGCACCACCGCATGGGTGCTGCGTTGGAACAGGCGGCTACCCACGGAGCTTTCCAGGCTGTCGATGCGCCGGGCCACGGCGGAAGGTGTCAGCGGATGGCGGCGCGCGGCGGCGGAAAAGCTGCCGGCTTCCAGCACATCCAGAAACAGGCTGAGTTGGTCGGTCAAGGTGTTGGGGTTCATGGCTCGACGCTTATGCGAGATTGGCACAGCCATTGTGCGTTGCTGTGCGTTTCCGCGCCAGAGCCGACTGCGTAGCATGCAAAACTTGGAATTGCGGAGTAGCGAGCGGTGTGGGATCTAGTGATGTACTTGGCATTGGGTGCGGCGTTGGGCACCGTGGGTGGGCTGTTTGGCATCGGCGGCGGGCTGATTGCTATCCCGGTACTCGGCGTGTTGTTCGGGCTGGATCAGCAAATTGCCCAGGGCACCGCTTTGGTCATGGTCGTGCCGAACGTGATGCTCGCCCTGTGGCGCTATCACCAACGTAACCGCATCGAGTTGCGTCACGCCTTACCCTTGGGTGTGACCGGCTTTTGCTTTGCCTGGCTGGGATCGATCTGGGCGGTGGGGCTGGATGCGGGCGCCATGCGCATTGGTTTTATTGCGTTCTTGGTGGCGCTGTCTGCCTACAACCTGCTGCGCATGTTTACCCGCAACGCGCCGCCCACCACGCAAATGCGTTATTCCTGGCCCTGGCTTGGCGTCTTGGGCGCGGCATCCGGCTCCATGGGCGGGCTGTTCGGGGTCGGCGGCGCGGTGGTGGCCACACCGGTACTCACCAGTGTGTTCGGCACTACTCAAGTGGTTGCCCAAGGGTTGTCGTTGGCATTGGCGTTGCCCAGTACCGGTGTGACCCTGGTCACCTATGCCTGGCACCACGAGGTGGACTGGATGATCGGCCTACCGCTGGCGGTGGGTGGCCTGCTGAGTATCAGTTGGGGCGTGAAAGTGGCTCATGCCTTGCCGGAGCGCCTGTTGCGCGGCCTGTTCTGTGGCTTTTTGGTGGTGTGCGCGGTGATGCTTACCTTTAAAGTTTGAAGCCTTCGACGATGTAGTCCGCCAGGCACTCGGTGATCGGCGAGGTCATCTGCGGGTTACGCAGCAAGCGCAGGTTCATCGACGGCAAAGTCGGGAAGCCTTCGTCGCTGCCGAGCACTCGCAGGTCGTCGGTGACCAGGCTTTCCATGCTGACCATCGCCGCCAGGCCCGCACTCACCACCGCCAGGATCGCTGCTCCGTTAGAGCTGTGATAGGCCAGGCGATAATCTCGCCCGGCCGCGTCCAATGCCGCACGTGCCCAATGGGTGTACAGGCACTCGTCGCCGGACACCGCCAGAGGCAGGGCATCGTGCTCCTCCACACAAAAGCACGGTGATGCTGCCCATACCATGCGTTCGGTACGCAACAACTCACCCAGATCATTGCCGGGCTCGCGGCTGATCACGGTCAGCGCCAAGTCCCGCCGTTGCATCAATACGGTCGATGCTTCGCAGTGCATTTCGATTTGAATCAGTGGGTAGGCTTTGGAGAACTGTTTCAGGATCCCTGGCAGAAAGCGCATCACATAGTCATCCGGCGTGCCGATGCGCACCAATCCCACCATATGCGGCTCGCGCAGGGTATTGAACACTTCACTGTGCAATTTCAGGATGCGCCGCGCATAACCCAGCAGCACCTGGCCTTCGGGTGTGAGCCGTACCTGCCGGCCATCGCGCTCGAACAGTTTGCGCTCCAACACGTCTTCTTCCAGACGCTTCATCTGCATGCTGACCGCCGATTGAGTGCGATTGACCGTCTCGCCGGCACGGGTGAAACCGCCCTGGTCGGCAATGGCGACGAAGGTGCGCAGCACGTCTGTGTCGATGCTGGGATAGGCGGACAATTGATCAATCTCCGAGATGTAATGCATAAGAAACATTCGTTGGATTGATCATAATGCCAGGCACACACTGTCGTCATCCCCACTGGAGGGCGAGAAGATGAAAGGTCAAAAAGGTTTCATATCGACGGATAACTGGCTGTTTGCTGGGCTTTTTCACACATTCGCGCGTTGGCAGCTGTTGCATCAGGAGCGGCAGATGCTGGCGACCCTGAGCGATGACGCACTCAAGGACATCGGGCTCAATCGCGCCGACGTCGCGCAGGAAAGCCATCGGCATTTCTGGGAAGACCCGCTGCGAAAATAAGCCCGGATGCAGTAGGGTAGGGCGCGAGCCTCAATGGAGATCGCCATGCCCGCCGACCTGTGTATTTCACTCAAGCAAGCTCGACGCATGGCGCTGGCTGCCCAGGGGTTTTCCGGGCGCCAGGCGCCTGCACAGATAAAGGCCACGCACCTCAACCGCTTGATCGAGCGCCTGGGCGTTTTACAGATCGACTCGGTCAATGCGCTGGTGCGTTCCCACTACCTGCCCGTGTTTTCCCGCCTTGGTTCTTATTCCCCATCGATTCTTGAGCAGGCGGCCTGGAGCCTGGGGCGGCGGCGTTCTCTGTTTGAATACTGGGGGCATGAGGCGTCGCTGCTGCCCTTGGCGCTGTACCCGCTGATGGGTTGGCGTATGGAGCGCGCCCGGCAAGGGCAGGGGATCTATTCGCAGATGGCACGTTTTGGCCGTGAACAGCAGGCGACGATCCAGCGCGTGTTGCGCACCGTCGAACAGCAGGGCGCCGTGGGGGCGGGTAGCTTGTCGACCCGCGAGGAGCGTGCCGGTCCCTGGTGGGATTGGAGTGATGAAAAGCACGCGCTGGAATGGCTCTTCGCCGCTGGCCTGGTCACGGTTGCCGGTCGTCGAGGGTTTGAGCGGCTTTATGATCTGCCCGAGCGTGTTATTCCCGCAGAGGTGCTCAGGGTCTCCATGAGTGAAGGTGAAGCGCAGCGTGGCTTGCTGTTGCACAGTGCGACTGCATTGGGTGTCGCCACTGAAAAAGACCTGCGCGATTATTTTCGCCTCGACCCCGCCGACAGCCGCAACCGCTTGGCCGAGCTGGTTGAGGATGGGCAACTGCTGGCGTGCCAGGTGCGGGGCTGGAAACAACCAGCGTATTGCCTGGCGGTGCCCAAACTGCCGCGCAACGTGCCGGCCAGTGCATTGTTGTCGCCGTTCGATTCGCTGATATGGGAGCGCAGCCGCACCGAGCGCTTGTTCGACTTTCGCTATCGCCTGGAGATCTACACGCCGCAAGAAAGACGCGTGTACGGCTATTACGTCCTGCCGTTTCTCCACAACGAACGCATTGCCGCACGCGTCGACCTGCGGGCCGAGCGTGCCCATGGGCGCCTGGCCGTGCATGCCGTGCACGAGGAAGAACCTGGGCTGGATGAGGAAGGTATGTTGGCGCTGGCCTTGAACCTGCGAAAGATGGCCGACTGGCTAGGGCTGGAACAGATCCAGCTCAATTGCCAGCGGCCCAGTGCTGCCCGGTTGAGGGCTGCGATGCTGAACCGGGATGTCAGCCTTTAAGGCCCCTATCGCGGGCAAGCCCGGCTCCCACAGAGAAACGCGTTCAAATGTGGGAGCCGGGCTTGCCCGCGATGGCGTCATCCCCGTCGATAAAACGTCAGCGCTTTACCTGTTTCAAGGTCTCGGCAATCAGGAACGCCAACTCCAGCGACTGATCGGCATTCATCCGTGGGTCGCAATGGGTGTGGTAGCGGTCTGACAGGCCATCTTCGGTGATCGGTCGTGCGCCGCCGATGCACTCGGTGACGTTCTGCCCGGTCATCTCGATATGGATCCCGCCGGCATAGCTGCCTTCTGCCTGGTGCACCTGGAAAAAATCCTTCACTTCGCCAAGGATCTGCGCAAAGTCGCGGGTCTTGTAGCCACTGCTGGCCTTGATGGTATTGCCGTGCATTGGGTCGCAACTCCACAGCACCTGCTTGCCCTCGCGCTGCACGGCACGGATCAGGTTGGGCAAATGGTCGCCGACCTTGCCTGCACCCATACGGGCAATGAGGTTGAGGCGGCCAGGGTCGTTATCCGGGTTGAGGATGTCGATCAGGCGGATCAGGTCCTCCGGGTTCATGCTCAGTCCGACTTTCACGCCGATCGGGTTGTTCACCCCGCGCAGGAACTCGACATGGGCGCCGTCCAATTGACGGGTACGGTCGCCGATCCACAGCATATGCGCCGAGCAGTCGTAGTAATCGTTGGTCAGGCTGTCGCGGCGCACGAAGGCTTGTTCATAGTTGAGCAGTAACGCTTCGTGGGCGGTGAAAAAGCTGGTTTCGCGCAATTGCGGCGAGCTGTCCATGCCACAGGCGCGCATGAAGGCCAGGGTTTCGTCGATGCGGTCGGCCAGTTGGCTGTACTTTTCGGCGAGGGCGGAGTTGGCGATGAAATCCAGGTTCCACTTGTGCACTTGGTGCAGGTCGGCAAAACCGCCCTGGGCAAAGGCGCGCAGCAGGTTGAGGGTGGCGGTGGACTGGTGGTAGGACTGCAACAGGCGGTCCGGGTCTGGCACGCGGCTTTTTTCGTCGAAGCCGATGCCGTTGACGATATCGCCACGGTAGGCGGGCAGGGTGATGCCGTCGATGGTTTCATCGTTGGCCGAACGTGGCTTGGCGAACTGGCCGGCCATGCGCCCGACTTTCACCACCGGGCAACCGGCGGCGAAGGTCATGACAATGGCCATCTGCAGCAGCACCTTGAAGGTGTCGCGGATCTTCGCGGCGGAAAACTCGGCGAAGCTCTCGGCGCAATCGCCACCTTGCAGCAGGAAGGCACGACCCTGGGTCACTTCGGCAAACTGACGGCGCAATTCGCGGGCTTCGCCGGCAAACACCAGAGGCGGGTAGCTCGCCAGGCTCTGCTCCACTTGCTCCAAGTGCGCGGCGTCCGGGTATCGGGGTTGCTGCTGGATCGGCAGGGCTCGCCAGCTATCGGGACTCCAGGGGTGGCTCATCATGAACTCGTTTGCAGGTGGATGTTAGGGCGTCAATGTTAGCAGCAATTAGTGCGTGACCTGTGGTTGCCGCTTGGCCGACAATCGCGCCTTTGTCGTGCGGTAAACCCTTTAGGAGTAGTGATGAGCGAGGAGCGTGTCGAGCGCCTGCTGGCCGAAGTCCATGATGAATTCGGCATGATCCGTGTGCTTGAAGTGGCTGATTACCGCTTTCTCGAATTTGGCGACGCCATCGAGCAAAGCTGTGTGTTCACTGCTGACCCGAGCTGGCTGGAGTACGACTACACCCGCGCGATGCTGATCGGCGCGTTGTGCCATGAACAGCCGGAAAGTGCGTTGTTCCTCGGCCTGGGCGCGGGCACGTTGACCCAGGCATGCCTCAAGTTCCTGGCGCTGGAGGATGTCGAAGCCATTGAGCTGCGCCCCGATGTGCCGCGCCTGGCGATTGAATATCTGGGGCTGGATGACGATCCGCGCTTGTACATCCGCATTGGTGACGCGCTGCAATTGCTCGACAGTGCTGAATCGGCCGATTTGATTTTCGTCGACCTCTACACCGATGTCGGCCCGGGCGTGGGGCATCTGGCCTGGACCTTCCTGGAAAACTGTCAGAAGAAACTCAACCCCGGCGGCTGGCTGGTGATCAACCAGTGGGCCACCGATGACGGCAAGCCGCTGGGGGCGGCGTTGCTGCGTGGGTTGTACCACCGGCATTACTGGGAGCTGCCGGTGAAGGAGGGCAATGTGATTCTATTGGTGCCTTCGGAGCTGGATCAGGTGCTGGACCTGGATGCGCTGTCAGCCCGCGCCGAAGCCTTGGCGCCGCGATTGGGGTATTCGTTGCAGCCGTTGATCAAGGCGATTCGGCCAGCAACTTAGTTGTCAGTTCGGACGCTTTCGCGGGCAAGCCCACAGTCGAGTTGCACTCTGTGTTGAAATGCAATCCCCTGTGGGAGCGGGCTTACCCGCGAAGAGGCTCTCACTGGCGACGGCTAATTCAGTTTGTTCAAATCCCCTTGAACACCCCGGGCCGCTTCTCGACCATCGCCCGAACACCCTCCTTGGCGTCCTCACTGTTGAGCAGTTTATCCACCATGGGCGGCAGCGCGGCGGCTGCGACGGCCTCACCCTCCATGCGCGCCAGGCGTGCCGACATCAACGTTGCCTGCACACCCAGCGGCGCCTGGCGGGCAATGCGGTTGGCCAATTCAATGGCACGGGGCAACAGGTCTTCACTGGCTATCACTTCCTGCACCAACCCCAGGCGCAGGGCCTCATGGGCGTCGAATTCGTCGCCGGTGAGCAGCCAACGCATCGCATTGCCCCAGCCGGCAATCTGATGAAAGCGCAATGTCGCGCCGCCAAACGGAAAGATGCCGCGTTGCACCTCCATCTGGGCGAAGCGGGTATTGCTGGCGCAGAGGTTGATATCCGCCGCCAGCATCAACTCGATACCAATGGTCAGGCAGTAACCTTGGGCGGCGACGATCACCGGCTTGCTCACGCGCGGGCCGGCAAACACCCCCCACGGGTCGCACCCTCCCAGCGGCGGTTGCCAGCCGCCGGCCATTACGCCGCTGACATTGGCCAGGTCCAGTCCTGCGGTGAAGTGATCGCCATGGGCAAACACCACGGCCACCCGTGCGTCATCGTTTCGATCAAATTCGCCATAGGCCAGGCTCAGTTCATTGAGCAAATCCAGGTCAAAGGCGTTGCGCTTGGCCACGCGGTCCAGGCCTAGCAATAGAACATGGCCCTCAAGTGCGCGGCTGACACGGCTACTGCTGGCTTGATTCATCGGGTGTGCCCTCGGGGCGCAGGTGAGGTTTCAGACCAAAGGGTCTCAATGGGTGGGTGAACCGTTTAAGCTCGATAACCAACAGGGCCGGGCCTTTGAAAAATAGACCCTGGCGCATGGATCTGCAAAGCGCGTGACCCAGTGCGGTTTATCGGCGCCTGGCGATAAAAAAAGCTCCCTTTTTCAGCTATTTCCGGTATAGTGCGCGCCGGCCTTTAACCGGGCCGCGTTTAGGTAGCGCAATTCCCCGAAGTCAGCTTCGGCTGCACGTCCGCACAGCGGACTCTTCCTTGACGAATCTTTTTCATTCATTCGTTTTCGCAAATCCCCGCCGACAAAGCAGCCAGGGCGACTCTTGAGTCTCAACACGGCATGCGCAGCTTTGGAGCATGGGTCTTTGCGGATGCACTTAGAGGCAGACCCATGACCCAGGAAACCGGCGGCTTCGCCGCTTTTAATCTTAACCCGAATATTCTTGCAGCCGTCGCAGCGACCGGCTACGAAGAACCTTCGGCGATTCAGCAGCAATCGATCCCGATCATCATGGCCGGTAAGGACATGATTGGCCAGGCGCAAACCGGTACCGGTAAAACCGCCGCGTTCGCCCTGCCTATTCTGCATTGCATCGATCCTGCCAAGCGCGAGCCGCAAGCCCTGATCCTGGCGCCAACCCGTGAGTTGGCGCTGCAAGTAGCAACCGCCTTTGAAACCTACGCCAAGCAAATGCCGGGTGTAACTGTTGTGGCCGTTTACGGCGGCGCGCCTATGGGCCCACAACTCAAGGCAATCCGCAATGGCGCACAGATCGTTGTCGCCACTCCGGGCCGTCTGTGCGACCACCTGCGTCGTGATGAAAAAGTCCTGTCGACCGTGAACCACCTGGTTCTGGACGAAGCTGACGAAATGTTGAAGCTGGGCTTCATGGATGACCTGGAAGTCATCTTCAAGGCGCTGCCAGCGACCCGTCAGACCGTACTGTTCTCGGCTACCCTGCCGCAGTCCATCCGTGCCATTGCCGAACGCCATCTGCGCGATCCGGAGCACGTGAAGATCCAGACCAAGACCCAAACCGTTACCGCGATCGAACAGGCTCACCTGTTGGTTCACGCTGACCAGAAGACCTCGGCTGTATTGAGCCTGCTGGAAGTCGAAGACTTCGACGCCCTGATCATGTTCGTGCGCACCAAGCAAGCGACCCTGGACCTGGCCAGCGCCCTGGAAGCCAAAGGCTACAAAGCCGCTGCGCTGAACGGTGACATTGCCCAGAACCAGCGTGAGCGCGTGATCGACTCCCTCAAGGATGGCCGTCTGGACATCGTTGTGGCGACCGACGTTGCTGCCCGTGGCCTCGACGTTCCACGTATCACCCACGTGTTCAACGTTGACATGCCTTACGATCCAGAGTCCTACGTTCACCGTATCGGCCGTACTGGCCGTGCCGGTCGCGAAGGTCGTGCATTGCTGCTGGTGACTCCACGTGAGCGCCGCATGCTGCAAGTGATCGAGCGTGTTACCGGCCAGAAAGTTGCCGAAGTCCGCCTGCCGGATGCCCAGGCCGTTCTCGATGCGCGCATCAAGAAACTGACCAACAGCCTGGCGCCACTGGTGGCTGACGCTGAATCGACCCACGGCGACCTGCTGGACCGCCTGACCGCCGATATCGGTTGCACCCCGCGTGCCCTGGCTGCAGCCCTGCTGCGCAAAGCTACCAATGGTCAGGCCCTGACCCTGGCAGCCATCGAAAAAGAACGTCCACTGGTTCCGAACAGCGCGCCACGCGGTGATCGTCCAGAGCGTTCCGGTGACCGTCCAGACCGTGGTGACCGTGAGCGTCGTGCTCCAGTGCCATTGGCTGAAGGCCGTGCTCGTTGCCGTACCGCGCTGGGTGCGCGTGATGGTATCGCTGCCAAGAACCTGCTGGGCGCTATCCTCAACGAGGGTGGCCTGGCACGTGAAGCCATCGGTCGCATCCAGGTGCGTGATAGCTTCTCCCTGGTGGAGTTGCCGGAAGACGGCCTGGAAAAACTGCTGGCCAAGCTGAAAGACACTCGCGTTGCCGGTAAGCAGCTCAAGCTGCGTCGCTACCGCGAAGATTGATCCGCCCTTGGGCTGATTGATCGCACATAAAAAATCCCCGACTGGTTCGGGGATTTTTTTTCGCCTCATGTTTTAGGCTCCGACGCGATCAACTGTGAGAGCAGGCAAGCCAGCTCCCACAGGTATAACGGTTTCAGCCAAAGCGATAGATATCCATGCCCAAGGCACCCAGTGTGAAGCCTTGGTGCGCCACGCTGAAATCTGCGCCCGCACCCCGCGCAAAGTACAGCGGCAGCAAATGTTCATCGCTGGGATGGCTGCGCACGGCATGTGGCGCCTGGCGGCGATAGTCATGCAAGGCGGCGTCATCATTGGCCGCGAGTCTGTCGACCACCCAGTCACGAAATTCCCGGGCCCACGATGTAATCGTCTCCGGCCCGGCGCGCCAATCCAGTTCGCCCAGGTTGTGGGTGATGCTGCCGGAGCCGATCAGCAGCACACCCTGTTCGCGCAGGCTCGCGAGTGCATGCCCGACTCGAGTCTGCAAAGCCGGGCCCAGGCGGCTGGGCAAGGACACTTGTACCACCGGGATGTCCGCTGCCGGGTACATTAGCGACAGCGGGACCCAGGTGCCGTGGTCGAAGGGGCGTTGCTCGTCAATACGTGCAGCCAGGCCGTCGGCGTGCAGCAGTTCGACGATCTCACTGGCCAACTGCGGGTCACCCGGCGCGGGGTATTGCACCGCAAACAGCTCGCGCGGAAAGCCACCGAAGTCGTGCCAGGTTTCGGGGGCAGCACTGCCGCTGACCAGCAGGTCCGGGCTTTCCCAATGCGCCGACACCACCACAATGGCTTTGGGCCGTGGCAGTTCGGCAGCCAGGCGCTGCAGCGCAGGACCGCTGGCACCGGGTTGCAAGGCCAGCATGGGCGAGCCGTGGGAGATAAACAGGCTGGGGAGCATGAGCAGGGTCCTGAGGGTTAAGATGGAGTCATCTTCAATCAGATCATCGATCTAAATCTAATATAAGTTTTAGCGCCTTTTGATCGAATTTTCGGAGTGATTCATGCAGCCTGAATTTTGGCAGGACCGCTGGGCGAGCAATCAGATCGGCTTCCATCAGCGCGAGGTCAATCCCTATTTGCAACGGCACTGGCCCGTGCTGGGGTTGCCCGAGGGGGCAAAGGTGCTGGTACCGTTGTGTGGCAAAAGCCTGGACTTGGTATGGCTCAAGAGCCAGGGGTACCCGGTAATGGGCGTGGAGCTGTCGGAGCAGGCGGTTGAGGCGTTCTTCAGCGAGCAGGAGCTTGTGCCGCACATCAGTCAGCAGGGCGCCTTCAAGGTCTACCAGGCCAGCATGATCGAGCTGTGGTGTGGCGATTTCTTTAGCCTCGATGCCGGGGCGCTGGCCGGTTGCAGCGCCGTTTATGACCGCGCAGCGTTGATAGCATTGCCGCCACTGATGCGCGCGCGATACGCAGAGCATCTGAATGCCTTGCTGCCCTCAGGCTGCCAGGGTTTGCTGATTACCCTCGATTACGACCAAGGGCAGAAGGCCGGCCCACCCTTTGCTGTCACGGACGAGGAGGTGCAGGTGCTATTTGCACTGCATTGGGCGTTGGAGCGGCTGGAGGAGCGGGACATCCTGAGGGAGAGCGGAAAGTTCCTGCAGGACGGTGTTGCTCGCCTTGAAGAGCGTGCTTATCGGCTGACCAGGCGCTAAAAGGGTTTTTCCTTTTGTAGGAGCGAGGGGGACGCCTAGTTCTTGCTCGCGAAAGACGTCAACGATAACGCGTGCTTGCTAAATGAACGCGGCGCCTGCGAGTTTTTTGCGAGCAAGCTCGCTCCTACAGAGAGCGGTGAAATCAGCAGGCACAAAAAAGGGGCGATCAGATCGCCCCCTTGTTGAGTCATCCGGCTATCAGCCCCGGCGACGCAGTGCGTCAATCCGCTCTTCCAGCGGCGGGTGGCTCATGAACAGGCGAGCCAGGCCCTGCTTGATGCCGCCGTTGATGCCGAAGGCGGTCAGGCTGTCGGGCATATGCACCGGCAGGCCCTGTTCGGAGCGCAAGCGTTGCAGCGCGCCGATCATTGCGCTGGTGCCCGCCAGGCGTGCGCCGGCTTCATCTGCGCGGAACTCGCGTTTGCGCGAGAACCACATCACGATGGCGCTGGCCAGGAAGCCCAGGACCAGCTCGGCGAAAATGGTCGCCACGAAGTAGGCAATACCACGGCCTTCTTCGTTCTTGAAGATGACCTTGTCGACGAAGTTGCCGATGATCCGCGCAAAGAACATCACGAAGGTGTTCACCACGCCCTGTACCAGCGCCAGGGTGACCATGTCACCGTTGGCCACGTGACCGATCTCGTGGGCCAGCACCGCCTTGACTTCGTCGGGCGAAAACCGCTCCAGCAGGCCCTGGCTCACGGCCACCAGCGCGTCGTTCTTGTTCCAGCCGGTCGCAAAGGCGTTGGCCTCATAAGCCGGGAAAATCCCGACTTCGGGCATTTTGATGCCTGCTTCTTGAGACAACTGCTCCACGGTTTGCATCAGCCATTGTTCATGGCGAGTGCGTGGTTGCGTGATGATCTGGGTGCTGGTGCTCATCTTTGCCATCCACTTGGAGATGAACAGCGAGAACAGCGAACCGGCAAAACCAAAGACTGCACAGAAAATCAGCAGCTGATTGAGGTTCAGATCAACCCCATTGGCCGCCATGAACCCGTTGAAGCCAAAAAGGCTCAGGGTGACGCTGGCAATCAGTACGACTGCCAGGTTAGTGGCCAAGAACAGCAGGATGCGCATCATGGTTGTAGAATTCTCCTCATGCTTAATATGTCGCTCACTGCGGGGTATATAAGGTGCGGCATGGGGTGATTCAACCGGGGGACTATTTCAAACTGTGTCCTACACCGTTGGCGTAGGGCCTTGAAGGGATTTTCCGACCTGTATTGTCAGCCTTGCTCGACCCGATGCTACCCTGTCGCCCCGTGATTATAGGGGGCACGTCATAGGCAGGGGCCAAATGAAGTACAACCGCAAGTAAGTGACACAGAAGTGTTGCCAGATAATCGCTGTACGACCCTTTGTGAGTCGTACAGCTTCAATTGCCTTACTGGCGATAGGACTTCAGGAAGTTACCGATGCGACCAATCGCCATCTCCAGGTCATCCACACGTGGCAATGTCACCACGCGGAAGTGATCCGGCCATGGCCAGTTGAAGGCGGTACCTTGCACGACCAGCAGTTTTTCTGACAGCAGCAGGTCGAGCACGAACTTCTCGTCGTTGAGGATCGGGCAGACTTTCGGGTCGATCCGCGGGAACGCGTAAAGCGCGCCCATGGGCTTCACACAGCTCACGCCGGGGATAGCGTTGAGCAGCTCCCAAGTGCGGTTACGTTGCTCCAGCAGGCGACCTTGGGGCAGGATCAGGTCGTTGATGCTCTGGTAGCCGCCGAGGGCGGTCTGGATCGCGTGCTGGCTCGGTACGTTGGCGCACAGGCGCATGTTGGCCAGCATGTCGATGCCTTCGATGTAGCTTTGCGCATTGTGCTTGGGGCCGGAGATGGCGATCCAGCCGGAGCGGAAACCCGCCACGCGGTAGGACTTGGACAGGCCATTGAAGGTCAGGCACAGCAGGTCCGGGGCCAGGGAGGCGGTGCAGATATGCACGGCGTCATCGTAGAGGATCTTGTCGTAGATCTCGTCGGAGAACACCACCAGGTTGTGCTGACGCGCCAGTTCCAGCATGCCCAGCAATACTTCCCTGGAGTACACGGCGCCAGTGGGGTTGTTCGGGTTGATGATCACCAGGGCCTTGGTGTTGGGCGTGATCTTGGCCTTGATGTCGGCCAGGTCCGGGAACCAGTCGGCGCCCTCATCACACAGGTAATGCACCGGGTGGCCGCCCGCCAAGGTCACGGCGGCGGTCCACAGCGGGTAATCCGGGGCTGGCACCAGGACTTCATCGCCATTGTTGAGCAACGCCTGCATGGACATCACGATCAGCTCGGACACGCCGTTGCCCAGGTAGATGTCCTCGATGCCGACGCCTTCGACCTGCTTCTGCTGGTAGTACTGCATCACCGCCTTGCGCGCGCTGAACAGGCCCTTGGAGTCGCTGTAACCCTGGGCGGTCGGCAGGTTGCGGATCACATCCTGAAGGATTTCGTCCGGCGCTTCGAAACCAAACGGCGCCGGGTTGCCAATGTTCAGCTTGAGGATGCGATGGCCTTCCTCTTCCAGGCGTTTGGCGTGCTTGAGCACCGGGCCGCGAATGTCATAGCAGACGTTGGCGAGCTTGTTCGATTTGCTGACCTGCATGGCGATGTGATCCTGAAAATGAACGATCCCGACGGCGTAGGCACTACCGTAGGGTGAAGCCTGCACGGCCCGCACCCATAAATACGTTTGAATGCCGATGGCGCGGGTGCCAGACTGGCGTTTTGAAGAGGCGCAATCATACGTGCCGCCTGATCCATGGAAAAGACACAGATCAGGGTTTTTCAGTTGCCGAGGTGTACCGATGGATAAGTTGCAGAAAACTGTAGATGAATGGAAGGCGATGCTCGATCCGGAGCAGTACAACGTGTGCCGTCTCAAGGGTACCGAGCGACCGTTCAGCGGCAAGTACAACGCCACCAAGACCGACGGCGTCTACCACTGCATCTGCTGCAACGAGCCGCTGTTCGATTCCAAGGCAAAGTTTGATTCCGGCTGTGGCTGGCCCAGCTTCTATGAGCCGATCGCCGACAGCGCGATGGTCGAGATCCGCGATGTCAGCCACGGCATGATTCGCACCGAAGTCACCTGCGCCAAGTGTGATGCACACTTGGGGCATGTGTTCCCGGACGGCCCCCCGCCGACGGGCCTGCGCTACTGCATCAATTCGGTATGCCTGGAGCTGGTGCCGCGCTAGGCTTGCATGGTCCCTGTAGGAGCGAGCTTGCTCGCGAAAAACGTCAACGATAGGGCGGGTTTCCTGAATGAACGCGGCGTCTGATAGTTTTTCGCGAGCAAGCTCGCTCCTACAAATAAGGCTGTTCTTTCCCTGACTTGAGGCATTGCCATGAGCGACTCCCTGCTGAGCATCCCTTGCACCACCATCAAGGGTGAGCAAAAGACCTTGGCCGACTTTGCCGGCAAGGCCATTCTGGTGGTCAACACCGCGAGCAAATGCGGCTTCACACCGCAGTACAAGGGCCTCGAGCAACTTTGGCAGCAATACAAGGACCAGGGCCTAGTGGTGCTCGGCTTTCCCTGCAACCAGTTCGGCAAGCAGGAACCCGGCAATGAAGGCGCGATATCCGAGTTCTGCGAGCTGAACTTTGGTGTCAGTTTTCCGCTGTTCAAGAAAATCGACGTCAATGGCAGCGATGCCCACCCGTTGTTTGTGCAGTTGAAAAAACAGGCCCCGGGGCTGCTGGGTTCCAAGAACATCAAGTGGAACTTCACCAAGTTTCTCATCGGCCGTGATGGCAAGCAGGTCAAGCGTTTTGCGCCAACCACCAAGCCCCAGGACTTGACCCAGGAGATTGAAGCCCTGCTCAAATGACCGCAATATTGCGGGTACCCATCAGAGGCTGGTTGTCTTCGGTACCCACAGTTCCAGTAAGGCGTTGAGTTCTTCACGGCGAAACGGCTTGGCCAGGTAATCGTTCATTCCAGCGGCCCGGCAACGCTCGCGTTCTTCGGCCATCGCGTTGGCGGTCAAGGCAACAATGGGCAAGTCCGGCCAACGCCCGCTCCGGCGAATTTGTCGGCTGGCCTCATAGCCATCCATCACAGGCATGTTGCAGTCCATCAACACCAAGTCGAAGCGCTGGTCCTCCAGAAGCTTGAGGGCTTCGCCGCCATGGGCCGCGACGATCACCTCACACCCGAGCTTGCTGAGCATGCCCTTGGCCACCAGTTGATTGACCGCGTTGTCCTCCACCAGCAGGATGCGCGCGCGGTGCGCAAGCGGTGCGGTTTCTATCTGGACCGGGTCGAGCACCAGTTGCGCGCCGCTGCGCAGGTTGCGTTGCAGGATCTGGTACAGCGCGTTGCGGCTCAATGGGCGCGCTTGTTGCTGCAGCGGCGCCAGGGCCGTGACTTCTTCGCTGGGCAAAAAGTTACCATAGGCGGTAACCAGCAGAATCGGCGCGCTGATGCCCGGGCGCAAGCGGAACAAGCATTCAGGGCAGTCGGTGATCAACAGGTCGGGCGCCAGCCCGCTCAAATCATCGTCCTGGGAATAGCAGCGCGGTGTCAGCCCCCAAGAGGGCAATAGCGTGGTGAGCAGCTCCGTCAGCCCGCCGCCGGCGTTGGTGATGGCGATCACCTCGCCCGTGAGCGGTGCATAGCGCATGGCAGGCAAATGCGCGGGCAGTGGGAGGTCGGCGCAGAACTGGCTGCCAAAGCCCACCTCCGAGCTGATACTCAAGCGGCCTTGCATGGCTTCGCACAGGTTATGAGTCAACGCCAGGCCCAATCCCGTCCCGCCAAACTGGCGGGTAATGCCAGCGCCGGCCTGGGTGAACGGCTGGAAGATTTTCACCTGGGCTTCCTGGGCGATGCCAATGCCGGTATCGCACACTTCAATGCTGACCCGGCCTTCTAGGGCGCGCAGACGCACATCGACGCGGCCAAAGCGGGTGAACTTCAAGGCGTTGGAGAGCAAGTTGCTGACGATCTGCCGCACACGGGTAGGGTCGCCGACCACCTGGGCGGGAAATTGCGGGTCGATCAGGCAGGTCAGCTCCACGCTCGGAGCGGCATTTTGCGAGAGCAGGTTGGCGGTATCTTCCACCAATGAGCCCAGGTCGAACGGGATATGCTCCAGTTCCAGCTGGCCGGCGTCGAACTTGGACAGGTCAAGAATATCGTTGAGCAACTCCACCAGCACTTTGCCTGAGTCATGGGCAATGGACAGTTGCTGGCGCTGTTCGGCGGTCAGCGGGCTATCCAGTGAGAGGGCAATCATGCCCAGCAACCCATTGAGCGGCGTACGAATTTCATGGCTCATATTGGCCAGGAATGCTGCCCGTGCCTGAGCCATGCCCAGCGCAGTCATTTTCGCCGCCTCCAGCTCATCGTTGGACTGGCTCAAGCGTTGGTTGCTGGCCTTGAGTTCGAGGGTGCGCGCAGAAACGATATTTTCCAGTTGCCCCAAATACTCCGTGAGGCGATCTTCGGCATGGCGCCGTTGCTGGATCTCGGTTTCCATGTTTTCGAATTGTTGGTTGGCGACGCTGACCAGCACGCCGATTTCATCGTGTTCATGCCCCGGTGGGCAATCCAGGCGCGCCTGTTTGCGTGTGCTCAGCTCGCGGATAATGCGCACCAGCGGTTGGGTGAGCATTACGTAGAACAGGCCGAGCAAAATCCCGGTGAGCAGCAGGCTGCGGGCGAAGCCGTTGAGCAGAGTGATCTCGGCGCGATGCAGGAAACGGCTGCCAAAGGCATAAGTATCGACGTCCAGGCGTAGCACACCAAGGGAGTCGTTGGGCATATGGCTGAGAAACAGTCGGTCTTCGAATTGGCGATTGGCACCAAACAGAAAATCGCTGACCGGCCGATAGTTGCTTTCCTTGCGCGGACGGTTGACGTCGGCCAGCACCACGCCATTGTTGTCGATCAACTGCGCGCGGATGATGGCGGGGGAGTGCAGCAGGCCCAAGGTCAGTTCCTGGGCGAGTTCGGCATCGATGTTGTAGGCGATTCTTGACGCCGGGTTATGGCTGATTTCAATCAGTGAGCGTATTTCACGGTTGATGGATGCGTCTTCACTGGCATAATCAATGCCGATTTGGATCAGACTGAGCAGGGTTCCCAAGACGAAACCGACCAGCACAGTTAATCTGGCTTGTTTATAAGACAAGCGGTGGGCGAACTTGATATCCATCGAGTGTTGAACCACTTAGCGTTTCCCTTCGCCCGGCAAGCATAGCTGAACATCCACAAGCTTTGGCTCGCCCGGCATGAATCGTTTGTTTGATGCAGCCCTACAGTTTGCCGCAGGGTTGCCAATACGCCATCTTTTGCAAGAAGTTGCCAGAGGAATAGCTGTGGATTCTCGATTGAATGCCTTTCTTGAGCGCGCCGATGCGGTGCTGGCTCGCCTGGAACCGTTGTTACCCGCCCCACGTCAGGCGATCGACTGGCACCAATGCCTGGCCGCCCGCTGGCAGCGCGAAGGTCGCAATGGCTTCCTGTTACCGTTGGAAGTGAGCCTGGACATGCGCCTGTCGGACCTGATCGGTGTCGACAAACAACGTGAACAACTGGCGCGCAACACCCAACAGTTCCTTGATGGGTTACCCGCCAACCACGCCCTGTTATGGGGTTCGCGTGGCACCGGCAAGTCTTCCATGGTCCGGGCCTTGCTCGCCCAGCACGCCAACGCCGGCCTGCGTCTTATCGAGATCGAGCGTGACCACCTGGCTGACCTGCCGCGGGTGGTCGAGCAACTGGTCAAGCTACCACAACGCTTCATTTTGTTTTGCGATGACCTATCGTTCGAGGCCGGCGAAGGTGACTATCGCGTGCTCAAGAGCGTGCTGGATGGTTCCCTGGAACAGGCGCCGGAAAACGTGCTGCTGTACGCCACGTCCAACCGTCGCCACCTTGTGCCGGAAAACCAGAGCGACAATGACAACTGGAAACGCGTGGACGGCGAATTGCACCCGAGCGAGGCGGTTGAAGACAAGATCGCCTTGTCGGATCGTTTTGGCTTGTGGTTGTCCTTCTACCCCTTTACCCAGGAGCATTTCCTGGATGTGGTGGAACACTGGATCGGTGAGTTGGCCAGCAAGGCCGGCTTGCAGTGGCAACGCGATGAGCAGCTTGACGTTCTCGCGGTGCGTTGGGCCACTGGGCGCGGCAACCGCAATGGCCGGTGCGCCTACCAATTCGCCCGTTACTGGGTGGGTCTTAAATTGCTGGAACGTCAACCATGATCGATTTACAACAGGCCGGCAGCGGCCTTGATGGCTATGCCATGCTCTGCGCGCAACTGGAGTCATTGCTGGCTGATGAGCGCGATTTTATTGCCAACAGTGCGCAGTTTTCCGCGTTCCTGTTCAACCAGTTGGATGACTTGAACTGGGCTGGCTTTTATCTCAATCGTAACGAAGAGCTGGTGCTTGGGCCCTTTCAGGGGCAGATCGCCTGTGTGCGCATTCCGTTTGGTCGCGGCGTGTGTGGTGCGGCTGCGGCCTCACGGAAAACCCAGCGCGTGGAGGACGTGCACGCGTTCCCAGGCCATATCGCCTGCGACAGCGCTTCGAACAGTGAATTGGTGGTGCCATTGGTCAAGGACGGCCAACTGATTGGTGTCCTTGACCTCGACAGCCCATTGCTGGGCCGCTTTACCCCTCAGGACCAGGAGGGGATTGAGCGGCTGGCGGAGATTTTCCTGCAGTTGACCGACTGCTGAAGCGGTGGGTACTTATGCTGGTCGCGGTAGGAGCGCATTTGCTCGCTCCCGCCACGACGGGCCCTGGTGCTATGGGGCTTGCAGTTCATCGAGTTGAACCCGCAGCATCTTCTCCAATTCCAGCATGAGCTGTTCCAGGGCCCTGATGCCGCTTTCGATCACGGCCCACTCCTCATTGCGAGAACAGGTTTGCTCCAAGGCTTCGCATTGCCCCGCCAACGAATGGGCTTGAACGATGCGGGCGGCACCCTTGATCTTGTGGGCTTGCTCAATGATGTCCGAGGGGGGCGCGTGTCGATCCCGCAGTTCGATAAGGACCTTGCGGTCGTGAAGGCTGCTGCTCAGCAGCTCCTCCAGCAAGCGTCGACTCAACTGTGGATCACCGCCGGTCAGCGCTTCCAGGCATTCGAGGTCCAGCCGTTGGGGCACGGCTTCAGGGGCGATATGTGCCAGTTGGCGCTCTAATACGGTAAGGCTGATGGGTTTGAACAGGCAGTCATCCATGCCGGCTTGCACGCACCGTTGCCTTTCCTCCGGCTGGGCGTTGGCGGTAAAGCCCAGTACCACGCAGGGCACCAATTGTTCGCGTTGCTCATATTCACGGATTGAACGACTCAGTTCGTAGCCATTCATGATGGGCATGTTGCAGTCGGCAATTACCAGGTCGAAATGCTCTTTACGCCAGGCCTGGAACCCTGCGGCTCCGTGCTCGGCAGCGATGAATTTATGCCCCAGGTAGCCCAATTGCTGGCACATCAGCAGGCGATTCGCCGGATGGTCGTCTACCACCAGTACGTTAAGCACCCGTGCGGTGGCCGGCGTTGGCGGCGTGTGTTCACCCACCGCCTGGATCGCTTGCAGGCGAGGCATGCTCAGGTTGACGTGCACCTGGGTGCCGACCATGGGCACGCTGCTCAGGCTCAATTGGCCGCCCATCATCGCGCACAGGCTGCGGCAGATCACCAGACCCAGGCCCGCGCCACTGCGCGCCAGTTGCCCGGAGTTGTCCGCCTGGGCAAAGGGTTCGAACAGGCGCTGTTGGTCATCCCGGCTGATGCCGATGCCGGTGTCTTCCACCACCAGTTTCAGCTCGATCTGCTCCGGGGCCTGGGTAGGCTGCAGCTCGACCTTGATCTTGACCTGCCCTTGTTCGGTGAACTTGATCGCGTTGCTCACAAGGTTCGATAGCACCTGCTTGAAGCGCAGCGGGTCTATCAGCACCTCGATATCGTTCAGGTCGGGTTTGAACTCCAGCAGCAGGCTGAGGGTTTTCTGCCGTGCGAGACCGTCGAAGACGCGCACCACTGATTCAATTACCTCCCGCAGGTTGACGCGCTCCGGCGCCAGGCTGAGGCGGCCGGACTCGATACGCGCGATGTCGAGAATGTCACCGATCAGCTCCAGCAGGTCTCTGGCCGAGTTGTACGCCACCTCGATCGCCGGACGGTCAAGGTGTCCTTGGTCGGCGCGCTTGAGCGTCAGTTCGAGCATGCCGATCACAGCGTTCATCGGGGTACGAATCTCGTGGCTCATGGTAGCCAGGAACGTGCTCTTGGCGCGGTTGGCTTCGTCGGCGCGCTCCTTGGCAGCGCGTAGTTCATCGAATAGCTGGCGTCGGTCACTGATATCGATCCAGCCACCGATGATGCCCTGGACTTCACCCGTAGAGTCGCGGTAGGGAAGGATCCAGTGATAGATGGTCAGTTTCTTGTCGTGGATATGCAGGCTGCGATCGAGGATCAGCGGGTTACCCTCGGCCACCACACGCAGATAGTCAGCATGATACTGGGCTGCCTCCGACGCCAGCGCCATGGTCATCTGGGTCACGCTTTTGCCGATCACCTCTTCGCGCTTGACGTCGAACACCTGCAGGTAGCTGTCGTTACAGGTCTGCAACAACCCATTGCGGTCGCGCACGTAGATCGGATGGGGCGTCTCATTGACCAGTGCACGCATGAACTCGAACTGATCGTTGAGGGCACGTTCGGCCATTTTTCGATGCTTGATCTGGCGACGCATGTAGGCGTTCCAGGCTAGGGATATCAACAGCAACAGCCCGGTGCCGATGATGATTCGCGCGATCAGTTGATGGTAATTACGCCAGTAGCTGTCCGATGCGGCGGTGTAGCCACGCCAGCGACTGTTGATTACGCCCATTTCATCCGGGGCAATGCTGAGCAGCGCCTTGTCGAGTATCGAGCTCAACTCCGTGGCTTGGCGCGAGGTAGCAAGAGAGAAGGTCGCTGGGGTCGTGCCGATGCTGGCGCTTATTTGCAATTTATCCTGGAAGACCTGGGATGACAGGAAATAGTTGGCGATCACCAAGGTATTCACTGCCCCATCCACTTGTCCCTGTGCTAGCAGCTCCGATGCTCTGAACGTATCACTGGTTTCCACCAGTTGAACCTGCGGGAAGTCTTTGCTCAAGGTCGCGGCCAGTGGGTTGCCTCGGGTGATTGCCAGACGCTTTCCTGCCATCTGCTCCATGTTCGAGGGGGCACCTTGCTCTCTGCGTGTCAACAATACATAGGAGTTTTCCAGGTAGGGGCGGCTGAAATTAAGCTGCGAATCTCGTTCGTTGCTGGGCACGATGGCACCGATCATATCGACTTTCTGGGTCGCGACCTGGTCGATCATCGCGCTGACATCGCGCCCGCGCTGCACCGAAAAACGCAGGCCGGTGCGCAAGCGAATCAACTCCAGCAAGTCGGCGGTGATGCCGCGAAAGTTGCCGTCTGCATCGAAGAACGTCAGGGGCGCGAAAGTTTCGTTGACGACCACGGTGACCACCGGATGCTCTTTGAGCCAGCGCTCTTCGCGCTGGGTCAGTTGCAGCTTCTTGTCGGTCAGCAGGATGTCGCTGCCGGCGCTCCAGCGCTTGGCAATACTGTCCCTTTCGTTGATGGGCACTGAGGCCAGGGCTGAATCGACAATGCTGAGGAGCATCCGGTTGTCCTGGCGCGTGGCAAAACTGAAACCATAAGCTTCATGTTTGCCGAAGTTGGCCATGCGAATGTTCTTGAGATAGCCCTTGTTGATCATGTAATGGGTGGAAATGGTGTCACCGAGAAACACATCCGCCTGATCGAAGGCCACTGCATTCAAGGCATTCTGATAGGACGGGTAGGCGCGGATGCTCGCCTTGGGGTACAGCTTCTCCACCTCATTGAGCGGCAGGTAGTGATAGACAAGGCTCAGGCGCAGCCCATCGAGGCCTTCGCTGAGGCTGCGGGTTTCTCCCTCGCGCGTGACCAGCACCGGCTGGTCCACGGCATAAGGTTCGGAGAGGATAAGATTTGGCGTCGCAGCTTCAAACCCGTTTGAGGAGCCCAGCAGGTCAATTTCCCCGTCTTCCAGGGCGCGAATGGCCGCCGCTCGGGAGGGGTAGCGCATCACATTGATTGGCAGGGAGAGTGCCTTGGCTAGTAATCCTGCGTAGTCGGCGGTAAGGCCTTCGTAGTCATGGCCGCTGGAAGTGAGGTCGAAGGGCGGGTAATCAGGTGTGGATGTCCCCAGCGTGAGTTCACGTTTGTTCTGCAGCCACTGGCGCTGGGCCTTGTCAAAATGAGTGTCCAGTTGAACAGCTCCCGCACGACTCAAGAGGGTGAAACGTTCCGGGCTGGTTTGGTGCTCCGCCAGCACGGTAGTGCTGAAGTACAAACCGGCACTTAATATAATCAGATAGTCCTTTATACGCCTGGGCATCCGCTTTCTCACACTAGCGCGTTTCGTTTTGCCATCTCGATGAGTTCTACCAAGGATTTGGCTTTGAGTTTCTGCATGAGTCTCTTTTTATAAGTACTGACCGTCTTGTTGCTTAAAAACATACCTTTGGCAATTTCCTTGTTAGTGCGACCTTGCGCAAAAAGTTGCAGGACCATCAACTCTCGGTCATTAACTGACTTGAACAGTTCCAGCTCCTGGACATCCATGCCTTCGGCTCCGGGGCCACTCAATGCCTGGCTGGGGAAGTAGTTGTAGCCGGACAGGACAGCGCGAATGGCGCTCAGCAATTCGCTCAGGTCACCCTCCTTGCACACGTAGCCTTCGGCGCCCGAGCGCATGCACCGCGTAGCAAATAGCGTCGGGCACTGGGCCGTGAGCACCAGGGTCTTCATGGAGGTGTTCATGGCATTGAATCGGCAGAGCACCTCGAGACCGTCGAGTTTCGGGATGCTGATATCCAGAATCACCAAGTCTGGAAGGCACTCACGGACCATTTGTATGGCATCGCACCCGTTGTCTGTTTCGCCGACGACCTTGTAACCTTCGTGCTCCAGCAACATTCGAATAGCAAGCCGGATAACGGGGTGGTCATCGATAATAAAAACTGAGTTCATAATCACATTCCATGCAGGTGCAAATAAAGCGGGCACATTAGCTCAGAAGATAAGGGCACGGCATGAAGCGCACGAGCAGTAGATGCAAAACAGGAAAGTTCCTACAATTAAAAAGGTATACGCCTACAAGTTGATGGGTAGTCGTGACAGAGCATGTGAGCGTTTCAAACGCAATCGTGGCATGGTGATAGGCTTGAGTTTTTACGGCGGGCTTCGTAGCGTATTTCGTCGAAGAAGATGTTTAAAGTCCTACGTAGGGGGGGTAAAAGTTAAGCCGATTAACTTTTCAAGTTCGTCCTTGTTCAACGGTTTTGATAAATAGCCAAGAAGCGGAAGACTTCGTTGCGAGGCTTGTTTTGTCAGGCTCATCAGTTCTGGCGTGGGTAACCCGCTTAACAGAATAGCGCTGGTAATGAAGCGCCGACGGCTGGCGATTTCCACTAGTTCAAGTCCGGGCAGGTCGGGCAGGCATTGGTCGCACAACATCAGGTCAAAGGGATGTTCGGACTGGCTCATTGTGCGTATGGCCTGCTCTGCGTTTTCCACCGCAGTCAGTTGATCGAAGCCGAAGCTGTTGAGCAGGCATTGGGTGGCCAGAAGTTGAAACGGGTGATCCTCCACCAAAAGAATACGAAGAGAGTATCTGGGCATAGAAAGCACACAGTGAGGCAAGCGTCGATGGGGGCAGTAGAATTGCTCGGTCGGTTGGGAACGCGTGATTATTCTTCGGATGCTTGTACGAATTCGATCAGTCCGCTCTGTTCCCATCGTAGGGCAATTCGTTTCAGGGAACAGGCGGTCGGATGCAAGCGTTACTGAGGGCTGGAACGCCCAGTCATTTCCCGTGCCATTTCGGTGGCGTAGCTGTCGGTCATACCGGCAATGAAGTCGATCATTCGCAGGAACGAGGCGTGCAGTGGCCAGGCGGGGTCCGGCGCGCTGTTGCCCAGCAAATCGAGAATGCGCCGATTCTTGAACGACGGTGTTCGCCCGCCATGTTGTTCAAGGGCCGCGCCGCAGAACGCGTTCAGCAGGATTTCCAAGGTGGTGTAAGCGCCGATTTCATGCAATGTCTTGCGCTTGTCCTGGAAAATTTTCTTGCGCGCCATGTCTTTGGCATCCAGCACGCAGCGCTTTGCCGGGCCGTGCATATGCTCCACCAGGTCTCCCTGCAGCGTGCCGGCCAGCAGGGCGTCCTGCTGTTCGACAAACGCCTGCGCAGCCGCATTGGTCAGGTGCTCGATGGCTTTGCCACGCAGGATCGCCAGCTTGCGTCGGCGAGAGTCCAATGGGCCCAGCTGGCGATAGGTTTGTGGCAGGTCATCACCGACCAGGTCGAGCAACAACGACTCCACTTCGCTGTACTGCAGAAGCTCCATTTCCAGGCCATCTTCCAGGTCGATCAACGCGTAGCAGATGTCGTCGGCTGCCTCCATCAGGTAGACGAGCGGGTGACGCGCCCACCGTTGTTCCTCTAACTGGGGCAAGCCAAGCTTGTGGGCGATCTGCTCAAGAATTGGCAACTCGCTCTGGTAACAGCCGAACTTGTGTTTCTTGTAGCCCAGCGAGTCGGCGTGACGGGCAGTCCAGGGGTATTTGAGGTACGTGCCCAAGGTGGCGTAGGTCAGCCGCGTGCCGCCGTCGAACTGGTGGTATTCAAGTTGGGTGAGTACCCGAAAGCCCTGGGCATTGCCTTCGAAGTTAAGGAAGTCATTGCGTTCGGCGCTGCTCATGCCATCCAGCCAACCTCGCCCGGCGGCCTGTTGGAACCAGTGGCGAATGGCGTCTTCGCCGGAATGCCCGAATGGCGGGTTGCCGATGTCATGGGCCAGGCAGGCCGATTGCACCACCATGCCCAGGTCGCTGGGGTCGCACCAGTCGGGCAGGGCGCTGCGCAGGGTTTCGCCCACGCGCATGCCGAGTGAGCGCCCCACGCAGCTGACTTCCAGGGAGTGGGTCAAGCGTGTGTGGATATGGTCGTTGCTCGAAACCGGATGCACTTGGGTCTTGCGTCCCAGGCGCCGGAATGCGCCGGAGAAAATAATGCGGTCGTGATCTTTGTGGAAGGGGCTGCGGCCCAGTTCTTCAGGGCTGTGCAGGGGTTTTCCAAGACGTTCGCGGGTTAGCAGGGTGGGCCAATCCAAGGCGCAGGCTCTCCGTAGTGTGAATGACAGTTCCAGCTTCCCGGTTCGGCCTTCAAGGGCAGGCGAATCCAGCGGTCGGCCGCGTCGGTATCAATTAACAGGCAGCGCAAAAAACCGCAATGACCAGCAGGTGTCTGGTCATTGCGGTCATCGGCTCACGAGGGTCAGCTTTTGCGCGAAGAGCCTTGCATGGCCAACTTGATCAGGGGGATCAAGCCGGCACCCAGCCGCACCAGGCGCGTGATGCTGCTGATACTGCCGCCCTTGGCGCCCTTGCCGGTAAAGAAGCCCATCAGCGTAACCGCCGCCACGCCCCACAACGGCGCGTGCTTGATGCCCAGGCTGTCCTGCCAGTTGTGGCGCATGTTGCGCATTTTGTGCAGGGGCGCCATGAGTTGTTGGGACTCATGACGGATTTCCTGGCGGTGCATTTCCATGCGCAGGCGAATCAAGGCTTTGCGCATTTCCCGGCGAGAAGTATTTTGCGGGATCTCAGTCATGCTCATGGCAGCAGGCGCTCCCGGTCATTGGCCAGTTCTTCAAGCGTGGCGTGGAAGGGCGTTGACTCATCGAATACCGCCGCCTTCAAGCGCACACCGCAGAACGCAGCGGCCAGGCTGTAGAACACGCAGAGGCAGATGATGCCGGTCAGGCGGTAGCCCGTGTCCCACACCAGGATCATCACCAGCGTCGACAACCCCACCAGCAACAGCAGGGCAAACACCAACGCCAGGCCGGCAAACAGCAACAGGCTGACGGTACGGGCCTTTTGCTCTTGTAATTCAATGCCGAACAACTCGACATGACTGTGCAGCAAGCCCAGCACAGCTGCGCCCAGGCGTCGGGAAGTTGAACCGCTTGCTGAGGAATGTGCGCTCGTGGATGAGCTGGATTCGCCGATAGACATGGTTAGCGCCTTGTAGCCAATAGACCGATCAAAAAGCCTACGCCGGCAGCAATGCCGACTGACTGCCATGGGTTGGCTTGCACGTAGTCTTCGGTGGCGGTGATTGCCGCCTGGCCGCGCTCGCGCAATGAGTCTTCGGTCAGTTGCAGGGTCTCGCGGGCCTTGAGCAGGCTCTCGTGGATCTTGGTGCGCAGCTCGTCAGCCTGGTCACCGGCCAGCACGGCAGTGTCGTCCAGCAGCTTTTCGGTATCGCTGACCAGGGTTTGAAAATCCTCCATCAGTATCTCTTGAGCAGTCTTTGCTGTTTTACCGGCCATGGTTATCTCCGTGGGTAGCTGATCTGTACGTGTGGTTTCGAGTCGCGGCGTTCGCTGAAGGTTCATTGCAATTGTGTGGTACAGCTTTTGCTTTGCCTTGGTGCGCAGGCCTTGGAGCCTGCGCTGAATCCGGGCGGTCGAGGTGAAAACCTTGGAAAACCTTACCCTAAATCACTTAATTTCGCGGAAAAACCCTTTCGGCAACGGCCTGTTGTGTTGATCGCTGCGCTAAAGCGGTTCACGCCCTCTGAAGAAAGGCGGAGCCGGCGGTGCCAATTTAGTGCGCTTAACCCTGGCTTGAACCGCTTTGGTGCTTTTTGCCTTGATGCAGGCCTGCCAACCTCCATGGAAAACTTGCAAAGCGCGGTGGACACCCTCGTCCACAGCTCCAATACCTTGTTCATTCTGATTGGCGCGGTCATGGTGCTGGCCATGCACGCCGGCTTTGCCTTCCTTGAAGTTGGCACGGTACGGCAGAAGAACCAAGTCAACGCCTTGTCGAAAATCCTCAGTGATTTCGCGATTTCAACGCTGGCCTATTTCTTTATAGGCTATTGGATCTCCTACGGTGTGAGCTTCCTGCAACCGGCCGCGGTGATCAGCGCCGATCATGGCTACGGCCTGGTGAAGTTTTTCTTCCTGCTGACGTTTGCCGCGGCGATTCCGGCAATTATTTCCGGCGGGATTGCCGAGCGTGCGAAGTTTGCCCCGCAGCTGTGTGCCACCGCGCTGATCGTGGCGTTTATCTACCCGTTCTTCGAAGGCCTGGTATGGAACGGCAACCTTGGCCTGCAAGCATGGCTGCTCGCAACCTTTGGCGCCAGCTTCCACGACTTTGCCGGTTCCGTGGTGGTTCACGCCATGGGCGGCTGGCTGGCGCTGGCGGCGGTGTTGCTGCTGGGCCCGCGCAATGGGCGTTATCGTGAAGGGCGCCTGGTGGCGTTTGCGCCGTCGAGCATTCCTTTCCTGGCGCTGGGCTCGTGGATTCTGATCGTGGGCTGGTTCGGCTTTAACGTGATGAGCGCGCAAACCCTCAATGGCGTCAGTGGTCTGGTGGCCGTCAATTCGCTGATGGCCATGGTCGGCGGCACCGTGGCTGCCCTGGTAATTGGCCGTAACGATCCCGGTTTTCTGCACAACGGTCCTTTGGCCGGGTTGGTGGCAATCTGCGCCGGTTCCGACCTGATGCATCCGGTGGGCGCGCTGGTCACGGGCGTGGTCGCTGGCGGCTTGTTCGTGGGGTGCTTTATCGCTGCCCAGGTGCGCTGGAAGATCGACGACGTGCTGGGCGTGTGGCCGTTGCATGGCTTGTGTGGCGTGTGGGGCGGCATTGCCTGCGGCATCTTCGGGCAGGCTGCCCTGGGTGGACTGGGCGGCGTGAGCCTGATCAGCCAGTTGATCGGCACCGGGCTGGGCGTGGCGGTAGCATTTGGCGGCGGCTTGCTGGTGTACGGCGTGATCAAGCGCGTGCAAGGGCTGCGCTTGAGCCAGGAACAGGAGTATTACGGTGCGGACCTGTCGATCCACAAGATCGGCGCGGTCAGTCAGGACTGATCGGCGCGTCTTCGTCAGTGTGTGGCGGTGGGTAGAAACCGTGCAGCAGGCGATAGTGGTTGCGCCGTACTTCATTCACTCGCGCCTGCACCTGTTGGTCCGGCAGGCCCAGCAGGATCAGGGCGTGGGCGGCGAGCATCAGGCTCGACTCCAGCAACTCGGGCACCACCTCGCTGGCGCCCGCGGCCTTGAGTTCAGCCAACTGGCTGTCATCGCGTGTGCGCACCAGGATCGGCACGTCTGGGTTGATCTGCCGCGCCTCCTTGAGCACCACCAGGGCGACATCGCTGTTGTCCACCGCGATCACCGCCAACCGCGCCCGTTCCAGGCCGACGGCGCTGAGCAATGCACCACGGCGGCAGTCGCCGTAATGCACACTGCTGTCCTCGGCGGCGGCTTCCTGCACCCGTTCGGGGTCATCATCCAGGGCGATAAAAGCCTGTTGTTCGCGGCGCATAAAGCGCCCGATGGACTGGCCTACCCGGCCATACCCGCAAATCACCACGTGTCCGTGCAATTGAGCGTTGAGCGCGGTGATGTGTTCCAGTTGCACTTGCTGGTTGGGCTTGCGATGCAGGCGCAGCGCGATGGCCGGTGCCGCACGTAACAGCAGCGGTGTCAGCAGCATCGAGCAGAAGGTGGCAGCCAGTAGCAGGCCGTTGAACTCATCGGGAATCAACCGGCTCTGCTGCATCTGCGCCATCAGCGCAAAACAAAACTCGCCGCCCTGGGCCAGCGCCAGACCGCTGCGCCAGGCTGTTTCGGTGTCACTGTTACGCCACTTGACCAGCGCCGCGACGACGCTGCCTTTGACCAGCATCAGCGTGAGCGTCAGGCCGAGGATCAACAGGCTGTGGCTGACGAACAACTGCAGATCGATGAGCATGCCGATGCTGACAAAAAACAGCCCCAGCAGGATGTCGCGAAACGGGCGGATATCGGCTTCGATCTGGTGTCGGTAATGACTTTCCCCCAGCAGCATGCCGGCCAGGAATGCACCGAGGGCAGGGGACAGGCCCAGCAGGTGGGTGAGCCAAGCGGTGAGCAAGACAATCACCAGCGCCAGCAGCACAAACAGTTCCGCCGAATGAGACGCGGCGACTTCACGGAACAGGCGCGGCAGCAACCAGCGGCTGGCGAACAACAGGCCCACGAACAGCACCACGGTCTTGCCCAAGGTCAGCGGCAGCGCCCAGTACCAGGCTTGGTCGCTGCTGCCGGCAAATACCGGTACCAATGTCAGCAGCAACACCGCTACGACATCCTGGAACAGCAACACGCCGATCGCATTCTGCCCATGACTGCTGAAGACTTCACCCAGGCTGGTCAACTCCTTGCTGACAATGGCGGTGGACGATAACGCCAGCCCTGCGCCAAGTAACAACGCGACGCCAGGTGCGAGGCCAAAGCTCATCAATAACGCGCCCAGCAATGCCCCGCACCCCAGCACTTGCAGGCTGCCCAGGCCAAATACCACGCTGCGCAGCGCCAACATTCTCGACAGGGAAAACTCAAGCCCCAGGGAAAACAGCAGGAACACCACACCCATCTCGGCCAGGTCCGGCAGGTCTTCGTTGTCATTGACCCAGTCCAGCGCGGTGGGGCCCACTGCCAGGCCTACGCACAGGTAGCCCAGCACGGGCGGCAGCTGCAGCCGGCGAAACAGTGCAATCACCACCAGGGATGAGGCCAGAATAATCAGCAGGTTGGCGAACACAGGCATCTCCGTTGCGGGGCGAGCGGCAAAAAGCCGCAAGAATCGCTGAATCAGTTATAGGCCATGGTGATCTGGATCAGGCTTTTTGCACCGTAGGAGCGAGCTTGCTCGCGAAAAACGTCAACGATAACGCGGGGTTCCTGAGTGAACGCGGCGCGCGGGAGTTTTTCGCGAGCAAGCTCGCTCCTACAGGGGCTTGTTGGGATTAGAATGGACGTTCGTTTCTTGTTCGAGTCTTTTCATCATGCTTCCTGAATGCCAGCTGTTCGGCACCCTGGGTTGCCATCTGTGTGAGATTGCCGAAGCCGAAGTCATGCCGCTCGTCGAGCACGGGTTGTTGGTGGAGTTGGTGGATATCGCCGATCCGGAGGACCTGACAGACGTCTACGGCCTGCGGATTCCGGTGCTTCGCCGCACGGACACCGGGGCGGAACTGGACTGGCCGTTCGACACCGCGCAGGTGGTTACCTTCCTGCGCTGAGATTTATGCGATGGCGGCTTTCCAAATATTAAGTTACTGTATATTCGTACAGCGATTGAATAGAGGGAACGCCCGTGGTGAATGTTGAACAACTTAAAAGCAGCGTCAATCGCATGTCCGCCGATGTGGTGCGTGACGCGGTGAACGAACTGCGCCTCGATGGCCTGGTCACGGAAGGCAAGACGCCGTTTAACAAAGTGCATTTCAACACCTGCTTCGCGGAAATCGAGGCGCTGTTCCAGCGCGCCGGTTATCACAAGCAGCTGGATGTGGTGGGTTATCAGGGGTTGCTCTACGCGTTGTATGACCCGGGTCGTTGGGAAGCGGTGGACGTGCTGCGCTGGCTCAAGGAATTCACCGAGGCGGCAAGCGCCTCGCCGGTGCTGCGAGCTCAACTGGCCAAGGCCTGAGATAGGCCCTAGGCAATCGCGCGCCATGGGCGATAATGCCCGCCTGTTTTCCAGGCTTTGAGCGTCGGCATGTCCACTTCCATTTTTTCCCCCTCCCAGCACCAAGCCAGCACCCTGTACTTGCCGCCGGGCTCCTGGGTGACGGTGCTCGATTGCCTGTGCGCACACTTTCCGGCCATCGGCCGCGAACAATGGTTGGACCGCATTGCCCGCGGCCGGGTGCTGGATGTCAATGGCAGCCCGATCAGCCTGGGCCTGGGCTACAAGGAAGGCTTGTGCATCTATTACTTTCGCGAAGTGCCCAACGAGAAAGTGATTCCGGTGCTGGAAAACATCCTGTACGCGGATGAGCACCTGGTGGTGGCGGACAAACCGCATTTCCTGCCAGTGACACCCGCTGGCGAGTACGTCGAGCACACCTTGTTGCGACGCTTGATCCGGCGCCTGGACAATCCCGCCCTGGTGCCCCTGCATCGCATCGACCGACATACGGCGGGGTTGGTGCTGTTCTCCGCCAACCCGCACAGCCGTTCGGCCTATCAGCAATTGTTTCCCACGCGACGTATCGACAAATTCTATGAAGCCATCGCTCCGGCCTTGCCGCACCTCAGCTTCCCGTTGGTGCACAAAAGCCGTTTGGTGGATGGCGAACCTTTCTTTCGCATGCAGGAAGGGCCGGGTGCCAGCAACACCGAGACGGCGGTAGAGGTGCGCGAGAAAAACGCTGATCTATGGCGCTACGGCCTGTTCCCGGTGACCGGCAAGAAGCACCAGCTGCGCGTGCATATGACGGCGCTCGGGGCGAGCATCTGTAATGACCCGTTCTACCCCGAAGTGATCAAGGATGCCGAGGACGATTACGCCAAGCCACTCAAGCTACTGGCCCAGGGCGTGCGCTTTATCGACCCGGTAAGCGGTGAACAACGCAGCTTTCGCAGCCAGATCACCCTGGACTGGTAAACCCCAGGAACAACAAGGCCCGCGCTAGGCGGGCCTTGTGTGCAAGCGCTGAGGCTTACAGGTCTTTAACGGTGCGAACCTGATCTTTATTGATACGGGTGTGCTTGCCGTCCAGTTGTTCGAATTCGTAGAAGCCCGAATCTTCATCGTACTTCGGGGTGTCGACGGCCTGGATTTCGCGACCGTCATTCAGGGTGATCACTGTTGGCGAAGCGCAACCGGCGAGGGTGGCGAGGCCCAGTGCAAGCATGAGAGCGGCGATGGTCCGTTGAGTCATGAGTTTGTCTCCGAGAGAATACTTTTAAATTGCTGACCTTGTGACGTACGGGACGCCGGCAAAGTTCCTTGTGCAGGGTTCATTCTGACATGCCAGCCCCGGGGTGCAACAGCTCGGGCGTATTAAGATTGGCCAGGCGCGGGTCATCGGCCGGACATTCCAGCGCCACGGCACCCAGTTGCAGCCACAGCTTGCGCGGGCTGCGCTCCCCCGCTTGCCACGCCTGTTCCACCTGGTTTTTCAGGCGAGTGGGGATGACGCACAGCAAGGGTTCCCAGAAGTCACCCTGGCGCACCATCACCGGTAGCTGCCGATTGCGTCGTGCGGTCGCACGCAGGTCGGCGAGCAGTCGCGCATCGATCTGCGGCACATCGCAAGGCAATATCAGCAGATGCTCATGGCGTGCGGCGAAGAGTCCTGCACGGATACCTGCCAGCGGGCCGGGGAAGTCCGGGTTGTCATCGCTCACCTGTTGGTCGGCATAGAGCGCGTAGCGTTCATGGTTGCGGTTGCACGAGATGATCAGGTCATCGGTGAGCGGCCGGGCCAACTGGTGCAGGTGGGCGATCAAGGGCTGACCTTGCCATTCCAGCAGCCCTTTGTCCTGCCCGCCCATGCGTTGGCCGCGACCACCGGCCAGCAACAGGATCGAACACGGCAGGGAAGAAAATTCAAACGTCATGGTGGTTGCGCTGCGGCAGGGAAACAGGGGCCTGTGATATAACATCGGGCTGTTCCTTCGACAACCGGACCGTGCCATGAAAGCCAAGGCCGATGCGCCCTTTGTACCCCTGAATATTGCTGTATTGACGGTCAGCGACACCCGCACCCTGGAGACCGACACCTCCGGCCAGGTCTTCGTCGATCGTCTTGCCGCCGCCGGCCACCGCCTGGCCGAGCGCGTGCTGCTCAAGGACGACCTTTACAAGATTCGCGCCCAGGTGGCCCACTGGATCGCCGAAGACGTGGTGCAGGTGGTGCTGATTACCGGCGGCACCGGCTTCACCGGTCGCGACAGTACCCCTGAAGCAGTGAGCTGCCTGCTCGACAAGCAGGTCGATGGTTTTGGCGAGCTGTTCCGCCAGATCTCCGTGGCCGATATCGGCACCTCCACCGTGCAATCGCGCGCCTTGGCGGGGTTGGCCAATGGCACTCTTGTGTGCTGCCTGCCAGGGTCCACCAATGCCGTGCGCACCGGTTGGGACGGCATCCTCGCCGAGCAGTTGGATAACCGTCACCGCCCATGCAACTTCGTTCCGCATCTGAAGCTGGCCGAACCTTGTGAATCCCGTGGATAAGCCCGGCAAGACCGGCGTCCTGATGCCGGTGGAAGCAGCCCTGCAGCGTTTGCTCGACATGGCAGCCGCCGCGCCGATCCGCGAGCAGGAAGTACTGCCTCTGGCTGAGTGTGATGGCCGGGTATTGGCCCTGGACCTGATCTCCACACTCGACCTGCCACCGTGGCCCAACAGTGCCATGGACGGCTACGCCGTGCGCCTGGCGGATTGGACCGGCGAGCCCTTGGTGGTGAGCCAGCGGATTTTCGCCGGCACTGCCCCTGAACCCTTGGCGGCCGGCACCTGTGCACGCATCTTTACCGGCGCGCCGGTGCCCCAAGGCGCTGACTGCGTGCAGATGCAGGAAAACGCCGTGGTGCATACCGACCAGCGCGTGAGTTTCACCGAGCCATTGCAGATGGGCGACAACATCCGGCCTCAGGGCCAAGAGACCACGGTCGGCGAGACCGTACTCAGTGCCGGCACCCGCCTGGGCCCTATCGAACTCGGTTTGGCCGCGTCTCTTGGACGTGATCGACTCGAGGTGGTGCGGCGCGTACGCGTGGCCGTGTTGTCGACCGGCGACGAACTGATCGAGCCAGGGTTGCCGCTCGGCCCTGGGCAGATCTACAACAGCAACCGTCGCGTGCTGTGCAGTTGGCTGGTGCGCATGGGCTGCGAAGTGATTGATGCCGGGATTCTACCGGATGATCTGGAACAGACCCGCGCGCGCCTGGCGGGGCTGGGCAGCGTTGACCTGATCCTCTCGACCGGCGGTGTGTCGGTGGGCGAAGCGGACTTCCTTGGCATTGCCTTACGGGAAGAGGGTGAGCTGGCGCTGTGGAAGCTGGCGATCAAACCGGGCAAGCCGCTGACCTTCGGGCATTTTCGTGGCGTGCCGGTGATCGGCCTGCCGGGAAACCCGGCCTCGACCCTGGTGACTTTTGCGCTGCTGGCGCGCCCGTATCTGCTGCGCCGTCAAGGGGTGCAGGAGGTGCAGCCGCTGCGCTTCGAAGTGCCGGCAGGGTTCGTCTGGCCCAAGCCCGGCAACCGCCGCGAGTACCTGCGCGGGCGGATCGAACAGGGCAAGGCGATCATCTACCGCAACCAAAGCTCCGGGGTGCTGCGCAGTGCGGCGTGGGCTGAAGGCTTTGTGGAGGTGCTGGAAGGGACCACGCTGGCCATCGGCGACCGGGTCAACTTCATTCCTTTGAGCGAAGTCCTTAACTGACCGCGCGCTAAAAATGTGGGAGCTGGTTGGCCTGCGATAGCCATAGGTATTTACACAACCTCTGAACGACGCAAAACCTGTGGCGAGGGAGCTCGCTCCCGTGACGACCGACCAGCCGACGCTTATTTACCTGCCGCCCCGCGCTCCCACATTTGGATCGTGGTGCGTCAGGGAGATTTGCGTCGGTTGGTAGGCCGTCACGGGAGCAAGCTCCCTCGCCACAGATCCAGCGTCGCGCCGAAGTTGTGTAGGTACCGATGGCTATCGCAGCCAAGCAGGCTCTCACATTTGGATGTGTATGTGCCCTATGAGCAATCAGTAATCGTCACCCTGCTCAGTGACATCCCGCTCCACCGGCCCCGCCTCCGGGTCGTAGCCGGCCGGGAACTTGCCCTTCAACGTCCAGGCAAACGCAATGATCTCGGCAATCGTGCGGTACAACTCTTCCGGAATGCTGTCCCCCAGTTCCATGCGCGCCAGCAGCTTCACCAACTCGGCGTTTTCATAGATCGGTACTTCATTCTCCCGTGCCAGCTTGAGGATGGCTTCGGCCAGGGCATCATCGCCTTTGGCTGTCAGAGTAGGGGCCTGTTGGCCGTCGTACTTGAGGGCGATGGCCTGGCGGGGCGGGTCGGCGTTTTTCATGCGGTTTCGTCCACCCAGCGTTGCTCCAGTCCGGTTTTTGGCCCGCGTGGCGGGGTGCCCAGATGGCAATCCAGGTCGCCGACGTTGAGCCCGGATGAGACCAGGCGCTCACGCAGGTTGCCCAAGTGGCTTTCGATCAGGCTGGCCGTGAAAGGGCGGCTGGCCCATAGCTGGCTGGACAGTTTGCCCTGAGACAGCTGCGCCTGAACTTGCAACGGCCCCAGCGGCTCCATGTCAAAGGCCAGTTCGACGCGCCAAAGCATTTGTTTCGGGTCTTTTTTATCCTTGCGCTCGGGCTGGTCCTTGTCTGGCGCGGGCTCCTCGCGTTGGAACTTGACCTGCAACGGCACGATGTCTTGCAGGGTGCGCATGGGAATCTCCAACTGCCAGGTCGTTTGCAGGCGTCCGTCGGCGGTGGTGCCGGTCTGTTCCAGGCTCGACAGTTGATGGCTCTGCAAGCGCGAGATCGCCCCGGCGGCCAGGCGTAGCAGGTTTTCCAGGTCGCCTTCACCTTCCAGTTTTGCCATCAGTCTTTCGGGCAGCGGGAAGCCGGCGGGTATCTGCCGGGCGCCGACCTGGCCGAGGGTGTTCAGCGGGCTGCGCACAAAGTGCGGCAACACCTGGGCCAGGGTATTGGCGGCGAGGATCGCATTCAGGTTGGTGCTGGCGGGCAGGGCGGGCAGCAGGTCTGCGACCAGGCGTAACAGCGCGCCTTTCATGTCCAACGGTGGGATTTGCGGGTTCTGGCCGGCGAGCAGTTTGGCTTCCAGAAAGGCGCCGCTGTTCTGCACTACCTGGGCCAGCACCTTGGGATTGCTGACCTGTGCCAGATCGGGCAAGGCCGCCAACAATCGCTCGGCGGCGGCCCGCAGTTCGGCCGATGTGCTGTCGCCACGGGGCAGGTTTTGCAAGGCGGTGAACACCGCATCCAGCGAGCCTTGGCGACTTTGCTGAGTGGCAAGTTGCTGCGTCACGGCCAGTTGGTCCTTCAGGCCGCTTAGCGGTACGAAGTTCAGGGTCTGCGCGTTCTGCACCACAGCACTGAGCAAGCTGCCCACCCTTAGCGGTTGAGGGCTTTCCAAGGTCAGGGTGGCACCGGCCAGGGCGTTATTGAGCACACTCACCAGCGAGCGATAGATCGCCGGTTGTGCCGTGCCCTGGGGCAGCATCTGCGTGGTCAGCACCTTGGCTTGCAACAACGTACCCACCGGCATCTGGTGGGTGTCGAGGCGAGTGAGAGCGGCCACGTTGGCACTCATGGCTTGCTGCAAGGTAAGGGCCAGGTTGCCCGCAGGCGTCTGGCTCACCGCCACATTGCTGCCCAGAGGCAAGGGCTGGGCACTGCTGGCCTGCACCAGCGCCTGGCGACCGCCTTCGAGGGTCAGTTTGAGCAGTAACTGAAAGGCCTCGCCGCCTTGTTTAAGCGCGATGACCTCAGCGTTCACGGTTTTCCCCGGGTCGATCAACCCGGCCTGCGGCTCCAGCAGTTTGAGCAATGCGCCGGCCCCAGGCAGCGGAGTGGGCCCGGGTGCGGAGGTTGGCGGCAGTGGAGGAAGGTTGATCTCGCCGGTCATCGTGCGCATCGTCTCTGGGGAAATTGCCCTCTTTAGAGTAGGGCATCGCATGTATAATGCCGCCCGTCTGCAAAGAGAGCGGTAAAAACCTCACAACTATTTGATCCAGCTCTCTAAAATCGGTCGCCAAAGCCGTTATTGTGCATCTCTCTATAACGGCCGCTGCACCGCCGACTTGAACCGTAAAGGCCCGCGATCTTTTGACCAGCCCTCTTCTTGAAGCCGTAGCGCTTGCCTGTGAACGCGACCTGCGCCTGCTGTTCGAGCAACTCGACCTGCGGCTGACGGGTGGGGACATGGTGCAAATCAGTGGCCCCAATGGCAGCGGCAAGACCAGCCTGCTGCGCCTGCTGGCCGGGCTGATGCAGCCGACGGCCGGCGTGGTGCATCTCAACGGCAAGCCCTTGAACGAACAGCGTAGCGAGCTGGCGCGCAACCTGATCTGGATCGGCCACGCCGCCGGCATCAAAGACGTACTCACTGCTGAAGAAAACCTCAGTTGGCTCAGCGCCCTGCATCATCCTGCTTCCCGTGACGCCATCTGGCAGGCCCTGGCCGCGGTGGGCCTCAAGGGCTTTGAGGACGTTCCCTGCCACACCCTGTCCGCCGGCCAGCAGCGCCGCGTGGCCTTGGCCCGCTTGTACTTGCCCAGCCCGCCGTTGTGGATTCTCGACGAACCTTTCACCGCCCTCGACAAACAAGGCGTGGTTCAACTCGAAGCACACCTGGCCCAGCACTGCGAGCAAGGCGGCCTGGTGGTGCTCACCACCCACCACACCTTGGCGCGTATGCCTGCTGGCTACCGTGAGCTGGACCTGGGGCGGTGGTCGCTATGAGTGTGTTCGCCCTGTTGGTCGCCCGCGAAGCCCGGCTGTTGTGCCGTCGCCCCGCCGAACTGGCCAACCCGCTGGTGTTCTTTGCCATCGTGATCGCGCTGTTCCCGCTGGCGGTTGGTCCGGAGACTAAACTGTTGCAAACCTTGTCCCCAGGACTGGTGTGGGTCGCCGCGCTTTTATCGGTTCTGCTCTCGCTGGACGGGCTGTTTCGCAGTGATTTCGAAGACGGTTCCCTGGAGCAGTGGGTCCTTTCGTCGCACCCGTTGCCACTTCTGGTACTGGCCAAGGTGCTGGCACACTGGGTTTTTTCCGGCTTGGCGCTAGTCTTGCTCTCGCCACTGCTTGCCATGATGCTTGGGTTGCCCGTTGAATGCCTGCCGGTGCTGCTCCTGTCTTTGTTACTCGGCACGCCGGTGCTCAGCCTGTTGGGGGCGGTGGGCGCAGCGTTGACCGTCGGCTTGAAACGGGGCGGGCTGTTGCTGGCGCTGTTGATTCTGCCTCTGTATATCCCGGTGTTGATCCTGGGGAGTGGCGCGTTGCAAGCCGCGCTCATGGGCATGCCGGCGACCGGTTATCTCTTGTGGCTGGGTAGCCTGGCCGCCCTGGCGGTAACCCTGACACCTTTTGCTATAGCCGCCGGCCTGAAAATCAGCGTTGGTGAATAATGAGGTCTGACCCGGCGTCAATGACGCTGAGTCAGTAAAGACCCTGAGCTTTTCGCCACGACGAAAAGCACCGTGATGGAAACAGCAATGAACTGGACCTGGTTTCACAAGCTCGGCTCGCCCAAATGGTTTTATGGCATCAGTGGCAAGCTGCTGCCGTGGTTGAGTATCGCCGCCATCCTGCTGATCGGCACCGGCCTGGTCTGGGGCCTGGCCTTTGCGCCGCCGGACTATCAGCAAGGCAACAGCTTTCGCATCATCTATATCCACGTACCTGCCGCGATGCTGGCCCAGTCCTGCTATGTGATGCTGGCGGTGTGCGGTGTCGTCGGCCTGGTATGGAAGATGAAGCTGGCCGATGTAGCCCTGCAATGCGCCGCGCCCATCGGTGCGTGGATGACCGCCGTGGCGCTGGTGACCGGTGCGATCTGGGGCAAGCCGACCTGGGGCTCATGGTGGGTGTGGGATGCGCGCCTGACCTCGATGCTGATCCTGCTGTTCCTGTATTTCGGCCTGATTGCCTTGGGCAACGCCATCAGCAACCGTGACAGCGCCGCCAAGGCTTGCGCGGTGCTGGCGATTGTCGGCGTGATCAACATCCCGATCATCAAGTACTCGGTGGAGTGGTGGAACACCCTGCACCAGGGCGCCACCTTCACCCTCACCGAAAAACCGGCGATGCCCGTGGAAATGTGGGCGCCGTTGCTGCTGATGGTGCTGGGCTTCTACTGTTTCTTCGGCGCCGTATTGCTGCTGCGCATGCGCCTTGAAGTGCTCAAGCGTGAAGCCCGTACCAGTTGGGTAAAGGCCGAAGTGCAAAGCTGCCTGGGAGCACGTGGATGAGTTTTGCTTCTTTCAGTGATTTTCTCGCCATGGGCCACCACGGCCTGTATGTCTGGACGGCCTATGGCATCTGCCTGGCGGTGCTGGCCCTCAACGTCGCCGCGCCGATCCTGGCCCGCAAGCGTTACCTGCAACAAGAGGCGCGACGTCTGCGCCGGGAGACCGAAAAGTGAATCCGCTGCGTAGAAAGCGTCTGTTGATCATCCTTGCCATCCTGGCCGGCGTCGGCATTGCCGTGACCCTGGCCCTGAGTGCCCTGCAGCAGAACATCAACCTGTTCTACACGCCCACCCAGATCGCCAATGGCGAGGCACCGGTCGATACGCGCATCCGCGCTGGCGGCATGGTAGAGCAGGGCTCGTTGAAGCGTTCCGGCGATTCGTTGGACGTGACCTTCGTCGTCACCGATTTCAACAAGGCCGTGACCATCACCTATCGCGGCATCCTCCCGGACCTGTTCCGGGAAGGCCAGGGCATTGTCGCCTTGGGCAAGCTCAACGCCGATGGCGTGGTAGTGGCTGACGAAGTGCTGGCCAAGCACGATGAAAAATACATGCCGCCCGAGGTCACCAAAGCCTTGAAAGACAGCGGCCAAACCGCTCCCGCCACCCAAGTCAAGGAGGGCTGAGCCATGACGTCCGCACTGTTTATTCCGGAGCTGGGCCAGTTGGCGATGATCCTCGCGCTGTGCTTTGCCGTGGTCCAGGCCGTGGTGCCCTTGCTCGGTGCCTGGCGCGGCGACCGCCTGTGGATGAGCCTGGCGCAGCCGGCCGCCTGGGGCCAGTTTGCCTTCTTGCTGTTCGCCTTTGGGTGCCTGACCTACGCCTTCATGACCGACGATTTTTCGGTCGCCTACGTTGCCAACAACTCCAACAGCGCTTTGCCCTGGTACTACAAGTTCAGCGCCGTGTGGGGTGCCCACGAAGGTTCATTGCTGTTGTGGGCCTTGATCCTCGGCGGCTGGACCTTCGCCGTCTCGGTGTTCTCGCGCCAATTGCCGCAAGTGATGCTGGCGAGGGTGCTGGCGGTGATGGGCATGATCAGCATCGGCTTCCTGCTGTTCCTGATCATGACCTCCAACCCGTTCACCCGCATCCTGCCGCAGATCCCGGTGGACGGTCACGACCTCAACCCGTTGCTGCAGGATATCGGCCTGATCGTGCACCCGCCGATGCTCTACATGGGTTATGTGGGGTTCTCCGTGGCCTTCGCGTTTGCCATCGCCGCCTTGCTCGGCGGTCGTCTCGACGCCGCCTGGGCGCGCTGGTCACGGCCATGGACCATCGTTGCCTGGGCCTTCCTAGGTATCGGTATCACCCTGGGCTCATGGTGGGCTTACTACGAACTCGGCTGGGGCGGCTGGTGGTTCTGGGACCCAGTGGAAAACGCCTCCTTCATGCCGTGGCTGGTGGGTACCGCGCTGATTCACTCCCTGGCCGTCACCGAAAAACGTGGCGTGTTCAAGAGCTGGACGGTACTGCTCGCCATCGCGGCGTTTTCTCTCAGCCTGCTCGGCACTTTCCTGGTGCGCTCGGGCGTGCTGACCTCGGTGCATGCGTTTGCCTCAGACCCTGAGCGCGGCGTGTTCATCCTGATCTTCCTGCTGTTTGTCGTCGGCGGCTCGCTCACCCTGTTTGCCTTGCGCGCGCCGGTGGTCAAAAGCCAGGTCGGTTTCAACCTGTGGTCGCGGGAAACCCTGTTGTTGGGCAATAACCTGGTGCTGGTGGTAGCCGCGTCGATGATCCTGCTCGGCACCCTCTACCCGCTGGTGCTGGACGCCTTGAGCGGCGCCAAGCTGTCCGTGGGGCCGCCGTACTTCAATGCGTTGTTCATCCCGCTGATGGGCCTGTTGATGGTGGTGATGGCGGTCGGCGTGCTGGTGCGCTGGAAAGACACCCCGGTGAAATGGCTGGTGGGCATGCTGATGCCGGTGCTGCTCGGCAGCGTGGCCCTGGCGGTGATCGCCGGTTTCGCCTACGGCGACTTCAATTGGGCGGTACTCGCGACGTTCCTGCTGGCAGCCTGGGTGTTGCTCGCGGGGGCGCGGGACATCGTCGACAAGACGCGCCACAAAGGCCTGATCAAAGGCCTGCCCACTCTGACCCGCAGCTATTGGGGCATGCAGATCGCCCACATTGGTATTGCGGTGTGCGCCCTTGGGGTGGTGCTGTCCAGCCAGAACAGCGCCGAGCGCGACCTGCGCCTGGCGCCGGGCGAGTCCATGGACCTGGCCGGTTACCACTTCATCTTCGAAGGTGCCAAGCACTTCGAAGGGCCGAACTTCACCTCCGACAAAGGCACGGTGCGCGTAGTGCGCAATGGCAAGGAAATCGCCGTGCTGCACCCGGAGAAACGCCTGTACACCGTGCAAAGTTCGATGATGACCGAGGCTGGGATCGACGCCGGTTTCACCCGTGACCTGTATGTGGCCCTCGGTGAACCCTTGGGCGACGGGGCCTGGGCCGTGCGCGTGCATGTCAAACCCTTCGTGCGCTGGATCTGGTTCGGCGGTTTGCTCACCGGGTTCGGCGGGTTGCTCGCAGCGCTGGACCGGCGCTATCGGGTCAAGGTCAAGAGCCGGGTGCGTGAAGCGCTTGGCCTTTCGGGAGCTGCGGTATGAAGCGTTGGTTGATGGTTGTGCCGCTGGCGTTGTTCCTGCTGGTGGCGGTGTTCCTGTATCGCGGGTTGTACCTGGACCCTGCCGAGCTGCCTTCGGCGATGATCGGCAAGCCGTTCCCCGCCTTCAACCTGCCAACGGTGCAGGGTGACAAGACCCTGACCCAGGCAGACTTGCAGGGCAAGCCGGCCCTGGTCAACGTGTGGGCCACCTGGTGCATCTCTTGCCGCGTCGAACACCCGGTGCTGAACAAGTTGGCCGAGAAGGGCGTGGTGATCTACGGCATCAACTACAAGGACGACAATGCGGCGGCCGTGAAGTGGTTGGCGGAATTTCATAACCCGTACCAGCTGGATATCCGCGACGAAGACGGCAACCTGGGATTGAACCTGGGTGTGTACGGCGCGCCGGAAACTTTCTTCATCGACGCCAAAGGTGTGATCCGCGACAAGTACGTCGGCGTGATCGACGAAACGGTGTGGCGTGAGCAACTGGCCGCCAAGTACCAGGCCCTGGTCGATGAGGCCAAGCCATGAAGCGTTGGTTGACCGCTGCCGTTTTAGCCCTGGGCCTGGCCGGCGTGGCCCACGCCGCCATCGACACCTATGAATTCGCCAACGACGCGCAGCGTGAGCGTTTCCGCGACCTGACCAAGGAACTGCGCTGCCCCAAATGCCAGAATCAGGACATCGCCGACTCCAACGCCCCGATCGCCACCGACCTGCGCAGAGAGATTTTCCGCATGCTGGGGGAGGGCAAGGACGACCAGCAGATCATCGACTTCATGGTCGACCGCTACGGTGATTTCGTACGCTACAAACCGGCACTCACCGGCAAGACCGCGCTGCTGTGGTTTGGCCCGGCCGGGCTGCTGCTGGCCGGTGTGGTGGTGATGGCCGTGATCGTGCGTCGGCGCCGTGTCGCACCGATTGATGGCGCCGATGCGCTGTCCCCTGAAGAGCGTAAACGCCTCGACCAATTGCTGGACACCAAGACTGATGATTGATTTCTGGCTCGCAGCCGGTTTGCTGCTACTGATTGCCCTGAGTTTCCTGTTGATCCCTGTGTTGCGTGGCCGTCGTGCCCAGCGTGAAGAGGATCGCACCGCGTTGAACGTGGCGCTGTACCAGGAACGCGTCGCCGAGCTGCAAGCGCAGCAGGACGAAGGTGTGTTGAATACCGCGCAACTTGATACCGGCCGCGCCGAAGCGGCCCGCGAGTTGCTGGCCGACACCGAAGGTGTGGAAAAACCCCGCGAATCGCGGTTAGGCAAACCGCTGCCGTTTTTGGCGGCGTTTCTGGTGCCTGTGCTGGGCGTGGCGCTGTACCTGCATTATGGCGCGAGCGACAAGGTTGAACTGACCCGTGAGTTTTCCCAACCGCCGGTGTCCATGGCCGACATGACCCGTCGCCTGGAACGCGCCGCCGCTGCACAACCGGATTCGGCAGAAGGTTTGTACTTCCTTGGGCGCGCCTATATGGCCCAGGACCGTGCCGGCGATGCCGCCAAAGTCTTTGAACGTACGGTTGCGTTGGCCGGGCGCCAACCGGAACTGCTCGGGCAATGGGCCCAGGCGCAGTACTTTGCTGACAACAAACAATGGTCGCCTCAGGTTCAGGCGCTGACCGACGAAGCCTTGAAGCTCGATCCCAAGGAAGTCACCAGTCTTGGCCTGTTGGGTATCGCTGCCTTTGAGGGCCAGCGTTATCAGGAAGCCATCGACTACTGGAACCGCCTGCTCGCGCAACTGCCGCCAGAAGACAATTCCCGTGTCGCCCTGCAAGGCGGGATTGATCGCGCGGCAGAGAAGCTCAAGGAGAGCGGTGGCAGCGTCGCCCAGGCGCCCAAGGCGCTACTGACCGTGCGGGTGGACTTATCTGCCGAAGTGAAGGCCAACGTCCTGCCAGGCGACAGCGTGTTCATCTTTGCCCGCGCCGTAAACGGCCCCCCGGCGCCCTTGGCTGCCAAGCGTGTTACCGTCGACGCATTGCCGGTCACCGTCGAACTGGGCGATGCCGACGCGATGATGCCGCAGTTGAAACTGTCCAACTTCCCCGAAGTCCAACTGGTTGCGCGCATATCCCGGGCCGGCCAACCGACCACTGGCGAATGGATCGGCCGCAGCCAACCGTTGGGCAGCAGCACCACTGCGTTGCAGCAACTGACCATCGACACTCCGGACCAGTAATTCTGAGGACACACCCATGACCGCATTTGCACGCATCACCTTGCTCAGCCTGGTACTCGGCCTGAGCGCCTGTGCGGTCCACCGCCCACCTCCGGCGCCGACCGGCCCGACTATTCCACCGTCTGGCCCCTCGACCCAGCCGAACACCAAGCCCAGCACCAAACCTTCCGGCCCGGTGACGCCACCGGCCAAACCCCTGCCAAGCAAGTCGCCGACCTTTGCTCCACCGCCGGGCGCCGCCAGCCACTGGGACGGCAAGATGCAGGTGTACGTGCTCGACGATCAGCCTGATACCTTCTACCGCCAGCGCACTTACTACCGTTGGAGCAACGGCTGGAGCCGCTCCATCAGCCCCAACGGGCCATGGGAAGAGACCAACGTGCAAGGCGTGCCGCCGGGGTTGAGCAAGCAATACGCGCAATGACAAAAGGCGGCCTGAGGGTTAATGCCAGTCAGTTAAGACAGAATCGGTAACTGTGGCGAGGGAGCTTGCTCCCGCTGGGGCGCGAAGCGGCCCCAAAAATGGGACTGCTACGCAGTCCAGCGGGAGCAAGCTCCCACG